>CP061211.1 GCA_026016245.1 Candidatus Pacearchaeota archaeon | reverse complement strand
CTATTGGTTCTTCTGGTTCTTCTAGTTCTTCTATTGGTTCTTCTTCAATCTCAGTGATATTTTCTTCTAATGGCTCTGTGATATTTTCTTCAGTTATATTTTCAATAGCTTCTTCTATTCCAAGTATTTCTTTCATAGTTATCAATTTGAAAGAAACATCAACAGGAATATCTTTTGAACCTATAAGACCATATCCTTCCCCATGTCCTTCAATTTTATCATCCATAGTAGTGTAAAAATTTTCTTCTTTTTTTTCAAGACTATCCTCTCCAGAAAGAGCAATGAATTCCTCTAAAGTCAATTCTTCAATTTGTCCATTAAAATTTATTTTTATGATAGAATCAGCAGGATAAAATTCTCCTTCAGTAAATTCCAAATTAACATACCCACTTAATGTTTCATTTACAAAAAAATAAGATTTTTCAAGTTCAAGACCAAGTCTTCCAGTTATTGGAAAGGTAGTAAGATAAAAAATTAAAAAAAGAGCAACTAAAATTAGAAGAATACTGGCACTTAATTCAAGAAAACGCAGTTTTTTTCTCAGTTCTACATTTTCTTTCTTTACTTTTTCTACTTTTCTCAAATAATGGCTTTTTACACTACCATTTTTATCTCTATAACTGTGGTACTCATAAGGGCCATAGACTTTATTACCTATTTTAATATAACGTTTATATGCCATTTTCCCTCTTTTACACTACAAAATTTTTAAAAGAAATAGGATATATAAAGTTTTTTAGAAAAAAAATTATGAATTATATTTTGATTTCTTTAAAAGCAGCTTCTTCTGTTTTTCCAACAGCTTTGAACCCTTTTTTCTTAAAGGGCCATGTCTTTGCCGCATAAAGAATAGCAAGAATTACTACAACAAACACTAAAATTATTATCAATAACATCCACCACGCAAGTCCTGGCTTGCACTCTCTTGCTTCTGAAGGCTTGGTAAATTCAGTACCACAATTATTTAAGTCCTCACATAAAAGTTCTTGCCTGCCATCAATACAACTACTCCATTCACAATCCCATTCTTCTATGCAACAATCTCTCAATTGTAGGTAAGTGTAATTCTGTGGACTGCATTTATTAAGATCCTCACAAATAGAACTCTGCTCAAGTGTTTGCTCATCACAATAGCTCCATTCAGTACACTGCCAGTTTTCCTGACATCCTGGTATGCAAGATTCAGTCTGATAATATTTATCTTCAATAGGCAAGCAATATGAAGGCTTTGCAAAAATTGTTCCACAATTTCTAGCATCAAAACACTCTCTCTGTCTTTTGTCATCAATACATTCACTCCAATCACCATACTGCCAATATTCATTGCAGGCTCCGCCTCCTCCGCCGCCACCGCCGCCACCTCCACCAGTTGGTCGGCAGTCATTATCATTTTCACATTGGTTAGCTCCGCTTCCAGCCATATAAATACACTGGTAACTCTGGCATGCTTTATGAGAAAGCACATTAAAGGAAGTAGTATAAGAATAAAGAATTATTTTTGCTGGAACAGCATTACGAATACCTGGCACTCCTCCTACATATGTTAATCTTACAGTAAAATTATAAGTTCCATCTTCTTGAGGAGTCTTTATATTCAAATTATTTAAATTAATCTCATAAATATTATTCCAATTTTCACAAGAATAATTACTTATTTTACAAGTACCATCTAAACAGCCATAATAACAATTGAAATCTTCCCTATCACAAACATCAGGAGTATACCATCCTTCGCTTTTTGATCCTTTATACAAGCATTGAGGTTTAAATTTCTCTCTGATAGAACATGTTTCATAATTAATCAATCTCTCACCCTTAGGACATTTGGCATACCATCCTTCGCTTCTAGATCCAATATAAGCACAATAAGGCTCAGAACAATCACTACAAAAATCCCACATTATTAAATTATTACCAGTACAATAGAATTCAGCAAGATTTCCTTCATTTTGTCCAGGACTTATTTCTAGACAATAGTCAGTATACATGCCATCAATATCTTGGCATGTGCCTTTTAATCCATAATTCTTACCACCATCACTGTCTTTACATGCTGGCGTAGGTTCTTGTTCAAGACATTTTCCATCCTCACAACCATTAGGACAAACATATTGTGTTGGGGCACATAAAGGTGATGGTACTATAGTAGGACAATAATATTCTATTAAAAGATTTTCAGCATCAGGACTGCAGTAATCAACTTTGCTCCCTTCAATATCTGTGCATGTTCCTTTTGTGAAATAATCCAAACCATCAGGATCTATACATTGAGGGGGAACTACTCCTGGAAAATTCTTTATCATCTCATTATTCTGCTCATTAGTCTCATGTATATCATCATAATAATCAACAATAACCTGGACTGTTTTGCCTTCAACAGCTCGGTATCCCATATCTAAAATTATTTCTTGACCATATCTTATTTGTGAAATATCTTTAATATAAAAACAATTACTAGGAATATAACCATCAACTGCTACTAAAGGTGTTGGTGTAGGGCTAGTATAATCATACCAACAGCCAACAACAGTGAATGCTCCTGCTTTTACCTCTTTACTTCCAATTGGCCCTCCAAGATTTTTTATTTTTGTATAGAGTCTTTTGGTTGGGCTTGGTTGTTGAGTAATCATACCTGTTACTGCAGGATAAGTTGGAACAGGGATAAGACCAGAAGTGTAAATATTTAAAACAGTTAAGTCTGGTGTGATTGGTACTGGCTGTTGAACTGCATAAGTAACAGGATAAGTGTAATTAGGAGCAGGAATAATAGAAGAACAAGCTCCAAAACCATAACCCCCTCCTACAGGAGAAGGACCATTCATATTTTTAAAAGGCCCATAAGTAAAATTTCCTTTCCAAGGTGTGCTTGAGAGAGCTATTGCTTGGGGTAATTGCATTGTTAGATTTGAACCATAATCACCACCAGAAACTATGAGCTCAACATTAGTTGTTCCAGGAATTAAATCACCCCAGAAAAATTTTATGTTTGTCTTGCCTTTTAAATTCTCATTTGGCCCATAATCTGTTTCTGTTAATTGGATGTTGCTAGTTACTTCTCCAGTAATGAAATCACCTTGCAATTTAACTTGAGGCAAAACTAAAAGAACAATCAAAAGTAATAATAAGATAGCTAAAGGCAGGAAAGGAATTCCAAAAAAATTCTTTTTTTCTTTCCATCTTTCCATCTTTTATTAATAAAGAGCGGTAGAGATGCTATATAAATTTTTTTATTTTAAAGCTTCGCTAACTGCATCTTCTGGCCAGCCAGTTTCAATGAGTTTTGTTTTTATTTCTGCTTTTGACATGCCTCTTTCAGTTGCTTTTCTTATATATTCATCAAGCTGAGGATATTTTCTTACTTTAGGCTTCTTCTTGAACCAAGGTAATCGTTTTGTTCCAATAAGAACAGCAAGAATTACTACAACAAGCACCAAGATTATTATAAACCAAACCCACCATGCTATAGCTCTTTCTTCGCAATCTTTTGTTTCTGAAGGCTTGGTAAATTCAGTACCACAATTATTTAAGTCCTCACATAAAAGTTCTTGCCTACCATCAATACAACTACTCCATTCACAATCCCATTCTTCTATGCAACAATCTCTCAATTGTAGGTAAGTGTAATTCTGTGGACTGCATTTATTAAGATCCTCACAAGTCATGCTCTGAACATTCTCTCCTTGGTAATCATAGCAAACACTCCACTCATCACACTGCCATTCTGAAACACAACAGCTCTCAGTCTGATAATATTTACCTGCAAAAAGCATACAATTTGATGGCTTACTATAAGTTGTATTACAGTTATTAGCATCATAACACTCTCTTCTTTTCTGTCCGCCTATACAATCGCTCCAAACACCATACTGCCAGTTCTCATTACAAGTAGTCTTACAATCAGCATTAGTCTGACACTGATCAGTTCCAGCACCAGTTACCTCTACACACTTTTGGTTTTGACAAACATTATGTGTTGGTTCTTTTTCAGCAACTTCGAATAATACTGAAGAACTGTACATGGTAACATCTCCATAAACAAGAGAGATATCTAAGATGTATGTTCCTTCATAATCTGGCGTTTTTAAACCAATATCATCTAAAGGAATAACATAAACATTATTCCAATTCTCACAAGAATAAGGTAATAGCCATTTAGTCAACCCATTATTATTCTCATCCAATTCATCTACATTATATCTTGAATCAACAAAAGCAGTGGCATTAACTGCCTTACCAGTTATATCCTTGTCTCTAACATCAAGAGTAAATACTGTATTAGGCGCAATTCCTGGATTCTGTATCTGATATTCATTTTCCCATCTTTCAGCTCCAATATAATAAGTAATTTTAACCCAGAAAGACTTTACAAGAACAGAACCAGGACCAATATTTTTCATTGTTATCTTCGTACCTTCTACTGATTCATATTGTTTTTTTTGAATATCTAAAACAACTAGGTCTGGTTTTGGCGGCACTACTCCAGGGAAATATTTTATCATCTCATTGTTATATTCATTTTTTTCATCTATCTCTTTATAGTAATCAACAATAACCTGAACTGCCTTGCCTTGTATATTCCAACTACCCATATCTAAAATCATTTCTTGATTTTGTGCCATATTATTAATCCTCTTAATAAAAAAACAATTAGAAGGTATAGGCCCTGCCCGTCCTAGTGGTGTTGGAGAAGTATAATCATACCAACAGCCAACAACAGTGAATGCTCCTGCTTTTACCTTTTTACTTCCAATTGGCCCTCCAAGATTTTTTATTTTTGTGTAGAGTCTTTTGGTTGGGCTTGGTTGCTGGATAGCGTATAATGATAGTTGTGGTGGTTGAGGGGCATATTCAGAAGTGTAAATATCTAAAACAGTTAAGTCTGGCAGTGGTGGTGATGGTTGTTGGACAATATAGCCTGTAGGATTAATTGCATAAGTAACAGGATAAGTATAATTAGGAGCAGGGGCAATAGAAGGACATGCGCCAAAACCCCACCCAGAATTTACAGGAGGATTAGAACCATTCACATTATTAAATATCCCAGAAGTATGATTTCCCTTCCAAGGTGTTGTTGATAAAGCTATTGATTCAATCAATGTTTTCTTCTTTGTTATCTTGCATTCATCCCAGCATTCTTTTGTATTGCAATCCAAGTTAGGATAGAAATATCCCAAACCTTCACCAGATTTACAGCAAGCTCCTCCCAAACCAGCACAATTAATATTACTAAATATATTAGGGTATGTATAATATTTATCTTCCCCGCATTCATCCCAGGGTCCATAAACCCATACAGAAACATTCTCACATTTTCCGCTAGTAAAATTATATACCTCCCACCCAATCAAACCACCATCTGAACCACAAACATAAAAATGTTTACATTTTATTGATGTGATATCAAAAGTGACATTAGTTTCTTGAGGAATTAAATCTCCCCAATAAAATCTCAAATTAAGACCTCCTTCTAAAGGTCTATCTGGCCTATAAGTTGTTTCTTCTAAATAAATATCATCAACTACTTTTCCAGTAATGCTAGGCATGATGCCAGAAGTCTGCAATTTAATTGGGGGCAAGAGAAAAAGAACAATCAAAAGTAATAATAAAAAAGCCAAAGGCAGGAAAGGAATTCCAAAAAAATTCTCTCTTTTTTTTCTCTTTCTATGATCAATCTTTTTTGAAATGACCATCTTTTTATAATAACAAAGGGCAAATATGCTATATAAATTTTTTTGATTTTTATTTCTTAACTCTCAACCTTTTACAACTCCTACTGGCCTTAATCTTACAACGAGATTTCCAATGCCTGCCTTATGGCTGACTCTTGCAACCTCTTCAACATCTTTGTAAGCTCCTGGTGCTTCTTCAGCAATTCCTTTCCAAGACGCACTCCTGATAAACATTTTTTTCTCTTCTTCCAACTGCTTTTTTATTTCCTCTCCCCTAAATTGTTTTAGTGCAGAATGTCTTGACATTAATCTTCCTGCACCATGTGCTGTTGAGCCAAAAGTTTTTTCCATAGCAGTTTTTGAACCTACCAAAACAAAAGAAGCTGTTCCCATTGATCCTGGAAGTAAAACAGGCTGGCCGACTTTTTGATAATCTGAAGGAATCTCTGGATGTCCTGGGCCAAAAGCCCTTGTCGCACCTTTCCTATGCATATAAACCTTCACATCCTTTCCATTTATTTTATGAGTTTCGATTTTTGCGATATTATGAGCAACATCATAAATAATATCCATGCCCATATCTTCAGCACTTCTGTTAAAAACTTTCTCAAAAGATTCTCTTATCTGATGTACTATCATCTGTCTGTTTGCCCATGCATAATTTGCAGCACAGCTCATTGCCTTCAAGTATCTATCAGCAAGTTCTGATCCTGCTGGGGCATATATCAATTCTCTGTCAGGCAGTTTTTTAAGAATATCTGGAAATGTTTTTTCCATCTCACGCAAATAATCTGTACACACTTGATGTCCCAATCCACGAGAACCACAATGAATCATAATAGTAATCTGATCTTTTTTTTCTATACCAAAGACTTTTGCTGTCTTCTCATCAAAAATCTCGCCCACTCTTTGGATTTCTAAGAAATGATTACCAGCACCAAGACTTCCTAGTTGGGGCAAGCCTCTTTTTATTGCAGTATCACTAACATATCTTGGTTCTGCTATCTTAAGTTCGCCTTCTGATTCTAAGTGTTTTAAATCTTTTTTCCATCCATAACCTTTTTCAACTGCCCATCTTGCACCTATTTTCAAAACTTCATCTAATTCAGCTCTGCTTCTCAATCTAACCTTCCCTTTTGAACCTAATCCTGAAGGAACATTTCTAAAAATAGCCATAACAAGCTCTTTTAATTTTTCATGAATCTCTTTATCAGTCAAACTAGTTCTCAGCAAACGAACACCACAATTTATATCATAACCAATTCCTCCAGGAGAAATACCTCCTTCCTTGAAATCCAGAGCAGCAACCCCTCCTATAGGAAAACCATATCCCTCATGACCATCTGGCAAACAAATTGCATGTTTATAGATGCCAGGCAAAGTTGCTACATTTGCTGTCTGCTGCAATGTCTTATCTAATTTCATTTTTTCAAGAAGTATTTTAGAAGCAAAAACAATTCCTGGAACCTTCATCCCTTGGATTGTGCCTTTAGGTATTTCCCATTCAATATCTGAAATTTTCTTTAACTTAATTTCCATCTTATTATATGTCCACTAAGACTTTTACTGAATAAATGCCTTCTTTTTCTTTAATCTCAAGCTCATGATATGTTATTGCCTTAATTAAAGTTCCTTGTTTATGCTTTTCTGGATCAAATTCCTCTCCCTCAATAATAGCCTCGATTTCAAAATTCTTATCATCAAATTTAGTTACTTTTATAGATGAAAAAACAAGATTTTCTGAATCATGTAAAATCAGAAATTGTGTTAGAAATTCAACAAGAAGAGATTTTAAATCAGTTCCCTTAGCCATAATTTTTTTCTGAATTTTCTTTTCAACATCCCCCAGATTAACCATATACTGACTCAAACCAAGTGCGCAATTTTGAAAAGCCTCTTCTAATGTTTTGCCATTTCCAACTATAAAAACATCAGCTGTATGCTCGAGAAATTCATATTTCTTCATTTTTATTCCTCATTTTTTATTCCCAAATAAAAATTTTTAATTTTTTTGTCTCATAACTTGTTGAATTTGTAGCTATAATAATCTCTGAGCTATAAATATCCCCTACATCTTCTGATACAGGAATATCACAAAATTCATCATCAGGATTACAAATTTTTGATTCTAAGATTATTCCTTTAACATTCATTTCACTAAGTTCAATGATTAATAATGACTTAACTTCATCTTTTTTTTCTTTTAGAGCAAAATTTCTTATTGTTTCATTTTTTTCAGCTCTAAATGCAAGTTCATTAACTACATTATAGAGATACTCTCCCTTATCCACAACTTTTATCTGTTCTGACTGCTTGGCTATTGTTGTAAAAAGAAAACCAAACAGAATCATAATTGCAATAACAGATTCAACAATTAATATCCATCCCTCTTTTCTCTTCAACATTTTATTTTACCAAACTTTCATATTTATTTTTGCTTTTTTGATTATTGTTCCATCTTCCAAAATAATATCCACAAAAATCTCTCTTACCTGAACCTCAACCTGCTCTGGCGGAATTTTCTCACCAATATGAATATCTAAAGCATTAATTCTAATCTCAAAATCCTTATTTCCTAAATTAAACATTGATTTTAAGTTTCCATAATCCATATTTTCAAGCTGTGAAAGATTTTTTTCTGTAAAAATTTTGCCACGATATATTATGCTATAATTATAATCTTGGCCTTGTGTTAATTCAGTACACTCTCCATCTTCTAACCTTATATCTTTAGTCATATTAACAGGAAAAAAATAAATTTTGTAAAGATTTTGTCCTGTATTATTTATTAAAAGCCACCCATTTGAAAAATTAAAAGCAACACCATCCCCATTTTTAATAAAAGTAAGAAAATCCTCACTTAAATCAGAATGAAGAGAAATATTAAAACAATTTGCATCAGAATCAGCAAACAATAAAATCTTTCCATATTCAATTTCAGCATTTTCTTTAAGATTGGCTTCAAGAGCATCTAGAACAGCTTGTGAAGTGTCTATTTTCATACCAGTATTTATAAAATAAACAATGACAGCTATAGCAAAAATAAAAATTAATATCGCTGTTATTAATTCAAAATGACTTATACCTCTTTTTCCAATTATCATTTTCTTTTTAATAATATCTGGGCCCCCACTTAATTTTTCTTCTTAAAACACCACGATAAATAAAAGTTCCTATCCACCACGAAGCATAAAAAAACCAGTAAGTAAGGAAAAAGGAAACAAAAGCCCAGACCATTTTTCTTTTCTCTTTTGATTCTTTTTTCCCTAAAATAATAAGCATAGCAGCGCATGCCATACCAATTATAATAAAAGCAATAAGTGGATTTGAAACATAACTAATAATAAATTCTTTGATATATCCCCAATCAATACTCAATAAACTAGGCAAAATATCAAAATCTGTTACCATAAGCCTTATTACGTTATCTTCCAACAAAATTATATTTTCATAAAAGAATATGAAGACAGCAAGAATTGAGAGAACAACTGAGATAAGTGCTGCTGGAAGAATTAAAACAGCAAGATTATCTCTTCTTCTGATTGGATTGAAAAGTTGTTTATATTGTAAAGAATTATGTATAAAACCATAATACCATCTTATTCTTTGCTTCATTAATCCGCCAAGTGTGCTTGGTAAGAGAGTATAGATGTTTGCACTTACACTATTCTTGATTTTATATTCTAAAGACTGTATGCGCATTGCTATTTCTGTATCTTCTGTTATATTACCTTCATCAAAATCTCCATGCTTTTTGAAGAATTCCTTTCTGAACAGGGAAAAAGGACCAGGAATAACATGGATAGCATCTGCTATACTGAAAACCTTCCTTAGAAAGATACTCATTATGTATTCTGCCCACTGTAAATGTTGCAGGAATCTTTTGGGCTTGTAAACATTTAAAGCAGCTGTAACAGACCATACATCTTTATCTTCAAAATAACCCACCATCTTTTTTAAGGCATCTTTTGAAACAAAAGAATCTGCATCAAGAGTAGCAATAATCTCTCCTCTAGCTTTTTTCAAACCATAATTTTTTGCTGAGGCTGCTCCGCCATTCTCTTTCTTAAATACACGAACATGGGGTAAAGATCCAGAATAAGATTTTGCTATCTCATAAGTTCTGTCAGTCGAACCGTCATCAACAACAATAATCTCATACTTGTTTTTTGGGTAATCTAAGTTAAGTATAGATCTCATAGTTCTAGCTATCGCTTTCTCCTCATTCCACATGTTTATGATTATGGAAACAAAAGGAAAACGCTTTGGTTCAGGATCACGCTCTTTTTTTCTGCCTCCAAAATAAGTCAAGAGAAAAAAACTAGCTGTAAACAGGCCAAAATATGCAATAATATACAATACTACATGTGTCCAAAGCATAAATAGAAGAAGTTTTTCTTTTTTAAAAATCTTCTCATAGAATAGAAGGAATAATATATTTAAAGAATGTATTTTTTACTTCCACTAGATCTTTCCCTTCTGCGCTAATTATCTGTGTTCCAACACCTACATTCCTAAATATTTTGTAGTATTCATTACGTAACTCTGTTTCTATTTTTAACTTATCCAAATCTTTGGAAAGTTTTCTAGTCCTTTCATCTAAGTTTACTGGTTCAGATAAATAACTCTCATCATAAGGTCTCAACATAATAATTCTTCTATCATTCTTACCCTTCCACACAAATAAGTCTGAAAAAAGAGCGCTATCCAAGAAGTTATAATCAACACCCTCCTTAATCATTCCAATCATAATTTTCTGTTTCAACACATCACTAGCTCTGATACTAACTTCATATAAGGTTTCTTTTTCACGAGCATTATAGAGATCATAAATTCTTTTCTTTTTTCTCTCTAAATCTTCGCCAGGATACTTCTTTTTATCTTCAGCAATTTTTCCAATAATTGAATTCAGAAGATTTCCTTCTTTCAGATATTTTAACCAATATACCACAAGTTGATGATCACCATTTCCCCTAGTAAATGTAAAATCTAGTTGCTGTGCATCTTGTTTAGATCTTGGACCATCTATTACAACATCATCCTTTATATATGAAAAAAGATTTTCTTTTGCTTTTCTTCTGATATTTTCACTAGTTGAATAAGAAAGAAGAACTAAAGCAAGATTTAAAGGAAATTCCCTGTTACTCAATGCTTTTATTGTTTTATTCCAATATAATTTCTTCTTTGCCTCAAATTTTCTTTCTCTTTCTTTATCATTGTCTTTTTCTTTTTTTTCAATAACTTCATATATACTCTCCACGCTCAAGTCCATATCTCTAAGGCAGTCTTCTAATGAATAATAAGGTTCGTAAGTTAAATATGTACTAACTTTAACTTCATCATTATTTTTAATTTCAGAGAAACTTATTTTATCTTTAGGGTTTTCATTGTTACAGTGCTGCATCCGAGTATTTGGATTAGAGTTTACATACCACCCAATTTTTTTGTAAATCTCTTTTCTTGCAGTTTCATCAAATTCTCTAAGAGCACCTACCTTATATCTATCTAGCATCTCGTAAAGAATATCAAGAGGGATTTCATTGTTATAATCATAGCTTTTACCAAATAGTGTTTCAGTCATCTTGTTAATTTCATTTTTCATTTCTTTTTCTCTATCTCTATCTAATTTCTTCTTTCCTTTCTTTTGCCCTTTTTTATAAGCTATTATTTCGATAATTCTAGGGCCAAAAGTTGAATCTTTTTTTATTTTTGTTATCGGTGCTGTCCCAACTAACCTGTATTTATCTCCTTTCTTTGTTTTTATAATACAGCCTATTTCTGCCTCTACAATTTTTGAGGTTATTATTGAAAGGTTTTCGTTTTTATCTGCCATTTTTTAACTAATATTCTTTATCTTATAAAATTTTTTATTTTTGAGTGATGACATTTTTATTCTTTAAGTTTAATATCTAGACCTCGCCGAATATAAGAACCCTGTTATAATCTTTCTTTTGCTCTTCACCCATGGGTATGAAATATATATCATAATCTCCCTTGCCTTTAATGGGACGCCCTAGATGATAAATAGTTTCTAAAAGAGGGGTTCTCCAATATTTTATTTTGATATTTTCCAGCATAGAAATTTCAGCTTCTTTTCTCTCTTCTTTTATTCTCTTGCCTAGGTCTTCTAGTATTTGTATAGGATTTGTAATACCATCTGTTAAATAAAGATTAATACCCTCAAACTGTTTCTTGTCTTTTATTTGTGCTCTTATCTCTCTTATTTTATTTTCATACCAAGACCTTATACGTTCTGGGACTATCCATCTGGATTCATCTTTCTTCATGTAACCTACAACTTCTTCAATGTTCTTTTTAAGGCCATCTATAAAATCCCCAGTAACTATGAGGCCTGTATTCTCAAAGCGGGTCTTTTGACCATTAATAATCAACCCAGACTCAGGCTTTCCAGATTCTGTTAAATATCTTAAATTACTCCAAGTATTTTTAACGTATTTTTTTAGATCATCTTCATATATTTCACCAGTACAAATCACGCTACCAAACTTTGCTTCTTCTCTTAATGATTTCGGAATCCTACCCTCCTTCATCCATTTTTCTAGATCTCTAAAAAAATCTTGTTGTGAGAGAAGAGTATTTAGGTATTTGAATTCAGTTATATCAACTCCTTCTATTGCATCTCCCAATGAAACATCATGCTTGCATATTCTATATCTTTTGAAAAGTTTATCTAATATAGATCCAGCTCCTAGAACTTCATCAATCACCTGTTGCCTATTCTCATCATCAAATGATTGGGAATGCCTCATGTCTGTAGATTGGCAAACAGCTTTTGTTCTTGACCTTCTTATCGGCGCATTTTTATTTATAATATAAATAGAGCCTTTTTCATATAATTCTTTATTCTCCACCCTGCTTGTTTCTTCTATGACACCAGAAAGAAAATTAATAATTTCTGATTGTTTGATCTTTTTCAATGTAGAAATATAATTTTCTATTTCCTCTCCATTAATTCCTTTATTTTTTAAATCACTAGACATAGTATCTAAGATTTTACTTGCTATTCTTGGGTCTCTGGCAAAAGTTTCCATCTCATTATTTATTTCTGTTAATTCTTCACCCAATATTCTTTTTAAAATATTTTTCCTTGTTTTTTTCTCTCTTTCTGGAAATACATCTAAAATAGAATAATCTTCTTCATTAAATTTCTGTTTTACAATTCTTTTAACTTCTCTATCCATAAGCAAATAATTTATAGGATCCACTTTTCCTAAGTAAAGCATAACATCAGAAATTTCAAAATCATTTCCTGAAACTATAAAAAATGGGGATGAAAAATAGGAATAAGAAGATTTTTTTGTAATCTCTTCTATATTTTTTTCTCCCAAAATTTCTTCTAAGATAGGACAAGCAATTTTATATCTGAATAAGTTTTTATTACACATAGGAACGCCATTCAGCATTTTCTCAACTTTTTTGAAATAATTATGAGCATGAGAGACGATTGAAAGAAGAGCCATATTAGCTTTTTCAGTTCCTTCAGCCTGAGGAGGTATTTTTTCTAATATATTTTTTATATATTGTTCCTTTACAAGATCATATCCCCTAGTTCCCCTAACCTCTGATACAACTTCTTCTAAAGCATTAAAATCTCTATCTTGCCAAGCTGTTTTTTCAAAAAATTCTAGTTCTTCTTTAGGCCAGATTAATTTAAAATTAAATAGTGGGTTTACTCTACCAGCAAATTTTATATCTATTTTTCTTTGCTGTTCTTCCTGCTCTTCTCTCCTTGAATATTTTTTTCTTGATTTTTCTTCTTTCTTACTTAATTTCTCACCCAAATCACTAATACATGTAGAAAAATTACCAACCATACTTTTAAAAAGACTTTTTAAAGCTTCACCTAATTCAAGAGCATATTCTACATAAATAACTGGTAGAAATTCTTGCCTTTGTATCTTTTTCTCAATATATAATCTTGGTTCACCTTTTTCAAAAAGATGAAGATCACTAAATGAGAAATTAATGCCTTTAACTAGAGGTTTTCCATTTCCATTAAAAAGACTTTCTAACTCTGCCATCAGAAAAAATAAGAATTTCTAACTTATAAACTTTTCGTTTATTGTCATTAAACAATAGTAACTATTCCCTTCCTCAAATTCTTTTTTTTACTCTAACAGCAGTTGGGGCTTCACCACCATGCCATGTGAATCTTGGCCTGACTCTCATAGGATAAATCCTCTCGCTGTTATCATCTAATATGATTGCAGAACCTTTCAACCGAGGTAAATTATCTAAATAAGTTTTAATATCAGCCAGCAAATAAGTCTGCATTATATAATTCAAGGAATCTATATCTGGTTTAGCAGTAACTCTATGGCTTACAACAATATCTGACTGCGTCATAACATCTTTATGGATTTGACCAGGCTGTTGAGTTGCTATAACCAAACTTATGCCAGGCTGCCTTCCTTCTCTAAGCAACTGTATAAGAGCATCAGTTGCAGCAGTCTTGCCTGTCAATGGCAGAAATTCGTGTCCTTCATCAATACAAATCCACACCATTGGCATCTCTCTCTTCTCCTTGTAATATAAATAATCTAAACCATGCCTGACAGCCTCGATTTCTTCATGTTTTCTTGCAGTCATTCTTTGCTTAAACAATTTTTTTGAAATAATGCCAATAACCAAAGCGCGAATATTTACAGTTCCAACACTTGAATAAGCACTTAAATCCAGAACAGAAGTTTTGCCAGCACTTATCAGCTCAGAAATCTTGGTTCCTTTCTGTTTTTTAGAAGCAAAAATCCCCCATGTCTTAGCCCCTCCAAATAAATTAACAGCAGCATCTCTCTCATCTTTTCCAGCGTCTTTATCCAGCCTTATAGCTTTAATTATATCATCAACATCAAAATCCCTGATAGTTTCTTCTTCAAGTCCTTCTCTTAACTTAGTAACATTTCTTGCAATAACAATAGCAATAGGATCAATAAAATCCAATCCAAAAGTCAAAATCCAATCATCAACCTCAATCTCACTAACTTTAATAGCAAATTCCTTAGTGACAGGAATTCCTTTCTCGCGCCATTTCTCAGCATAACCAAAAGGAACAAAAATATTTACATCCAATTTCCTTGCCTCAAGCCTCCATTCTTTCAACAACTCCCTTTCCTTCTCATTCCTATAAGCCATGGTCCAAAAAATTCCCATAGTATCAAAAATCAGCACAGCCATATTTTGACTGACAGCCCTAGGCAAATTACTTATTTCCTCAGAAATAACACCTAAGGTGTATGATTTTCCACTTCCTCTCTTTCCTGCCACAAGAACTATGTGAGCTCGAGCAACATCCATCATAATCTTATTACTCAAACTAGTAATCTGGCCCATCTTCACAAAATGCTTGCCTAGATATATCAAAGCTTCAGAACCAAATCTTTTTTTATCAGCCTCACTCCTTCCAATAATAATATCTTCTGGCATCTCAACCTCTTTTTCAAAAAAATCAAGAAGGAGTAACTTATAAATTTTTAGTTCGAAAGATTTTTAAAGAATATAAGTCTAAAACAGAAATGGAAACAGACGAGGCTAAGGGAGATGTAGAAATAAACAAAGAAGAAACAACTTCTGATCCTAATCCTAAGCCAAAAACAAAAATAAAGCCAAACTGGAAGAGAATTGGTATTGGTATTTTTGCTATTGTTGTAATTATTTTGATAATAGTTCTAATTTTAATCTTAACAAAAACAACACCAACTCAAGAAATGACTAATATAAGCTATAGTATTGAGCTCGCAGATGGCACAATTCTTGATTCTGGCACAAAAAGTTTTATGCCAGGAACAATTGCCTCATCTCTTGGATTTGAAACAGATAAACTTGACCAGGAAATTGAAATCATGCAGGAAGGTGAAGATAAAACTATCACGCTCGAACCTAGTGATGCTTTTGGAGAATATGATAAAGAGCTTGTATTTGAATATGTTAGAGTAGAAGAAATTGATAGAATAAATGAGATAAATAGAACAGATACCCTAACAACAGATGAATTCATAGAGATATTTAAGGAACAGCCAGAAGTGGACAAAATATATACATTACAATTCTCACAATGGAAATACAAAGTTCTGGAAGTCACTGACACAAAAGTAAAATTATCAATAGAAACAAAAATAGGTGATGAAATTGCTTCATTAGGATATTTCCCAGCTGAAGTCATAGGAATCACAGAAGATAAAATCAAGCTAAAACTTCTTGGTGTAGATTCAATTATCCCTACACCAAACGGAGATCTTTACATAAACTTTACAGAAAATAAAATCACCCTGACACTAACCCCAGAAATTGGACAAGAAATGGAATTACCAAATTTTCCAGAAGCCATTGTTACAGATATGAATGATACTCACATTTTCTTGGATGCAAATCCTGAATTTGCTGGCCAGAAAATAACAATTAAAGTAACACTTCACGAAAAATATATTGAAAAAGGAAGTACTACAGGAAGTGCAACAAAAATTCAAGGAGCACCAACAATGCAAGTTTTCATAATGTCTTACTGTCCTTATGGCTTACAGATGTTAAAAGGTATGTTGCCAGTTATGGAAAAATTCCAAGACAAGGCTAACATAGAATTAAGGTTTGTAAGTTATACAATGCATGGCCAAAAAGAAGAAGATGAGAATTATAGAATGATTTGCATAAGAGAAGAACAATATTCAAAATTAATACCCTACTTAAAATGTTATGCTGGATCTGGTGATTATGAAAGCTGTTTAACACAAATAGGTACAGATGAATCAAAACTTAACTCTTGTATGGAATCAAAAGCAGAAAGTTATTTTGAAGAAGATAAAACTCTTAATGATAAATATGATGTAAAAGGAAGTCCAACTACAGTTATTGATGGTCAAGTTGTTGAGATTTGGCCAAGAAGTCCTGAAGATATTAAACAAAAATTATGCGAGGCATTTTCAACAAAACCAAGTGAATGTTCAGAAACTCTAAGCACAGAAAATCCAAATCCAGGATTTGGTTGGGGAACATCTAATCAAGGCGGACAGTGTTAATTATTATTCTAAGATCATTAAATTTTCATAGTCGTTGTTCAAAAATAAAGACTTTAAGCCCAAAAATAAAGGGATTTCGTTAAAAGTTTGTTAGTTTCAATTGATAAAAAAAATTTTATTTTTAGAGAATTCGTTTTCTTTTATATATTTTTTCCAAGGTTCCACATTATGTCAAAGTAATTTTTATATCCTTTTGAAAATTCCTTGCTTATTATTTTTATTATTATCATTTCTTTTTCCTGTAACAACCCAATAGCAATTGTGTTACCATATATCAGATAACCCACTTTTGATGAATATTTCTCAGGCAAAATCTTAATATTATTTTTCTTGAATATTTTTAATTTTTCTTTTATATTGGGAGTTGCTGTTTGTATAATTTTTATATCTGTTCTTGACAATTTTTCCTCAATAAACTTTCTAGAGTATCCAATTGCATCAAAAAAATACAAGCCTCCACCTACCCAATAAAGTGTTTGTTTTGTTTGTATGGCTTCTTCTATAATTGATTTTGCTCCTTGAACTCCAATATAAACATTTATCTGTGGAGATTTTTGTTTATTTTTATAATATGACTGCAGTGCTGGCAAAATATTTGTTAGCGTTTTTTCTTTCTCTTCTAAAAATGATTGAAATGTTATTGGATTATTAGCTTCAAAATATCTTACATTGTTTTTTATTTTATAACCAACCAAACCCTTTTTTAGAAGTATATTAAGATTATCATATATTGTTCTTCTATGAATCTTTATTTCCTTAGCTAATTGAACAGCAGTTGATTCCCCTATTTTTAATAATGCGAGGTATATTGTTGACTCTGTGTTTGTCAATCCTAACTTTTCTAAATTGTTTATTATTTCCATATAGAATAAGGAGAAATATATATTTTTAAATCTTTCTAATGGTGTGGAAAATCCCACACATTAATTTATATATGTTAAATATACCTTTTATACAGAAACAACTGAAGGTAAAATAGAAATGGAAACTAAACAAAGTTTAAAAGATAAACAAAAAATTATGGATAGAGTAACATGCATTGCCCTAGCCCTAGCGGGTATATTGTATGTTGGGTTATGTGGGGTAATTTATATGGGTTTTAAAAGTGATAGGAGTAATTTAGAATTAGTAAGAAAATTAAATGATAAAACACCACGATATGAAGAGGGCATTAATGTAAATCAGTCATTAAATGATCAATTATATGATGGGATTGGAAAAGGAATCTATGAAAAAAATGGTTTAAAAAAACAAATAATTAATGTTTTATTCCCTGGATATGAGAAACGTTATATTGAAAAATATATCAAAAACCAAGAAAACGAGTCCTTTTGATTATATTCTTCAATCACATTCTTTCTAAAACAGAAATTCTTTTTTCAATTGGTGGATGTGTCTGGAATAAATTAGCCATTCTTCTTTTTGTTGTGTCAGAAAAAAACATTGGAGCAACAGCATCAGGAACTTTTAATTGCTCATGATCTGCTTTTATCTTTTTTAGGGCATTAACCATTCCCGGAGGATATCTTGTAAGTTTCACACTGCCAGCATCTGCCATAAATTCCCTTTTCCTACTAATGGCAAGCTGAACAAGTTTAACAATAATTGGAGCAAGAATTGCAAGAGCTATGGCAATTAAAAAGAAAATTATATTTCCCTGTCCTCTTCCTCTACTTCTCCCACTGCCAAACCATAAACTCCTAAGAAATAATTGAGAAAATATAGCTATAGCGCCGACTACAATAGCAATAGTTGTAATAAATCTTATATCATAATTTGCAATATGGCTCATCTCATGTCCAACAACTGCTTCTAATTCTTGTTTATTTAATCTATTCAATGCGCCCTCTGTAACACAAACCACCCCATGTTTAGGATCTCTACCAGTAGCAAAAGCATTAATCTGTGAGCCTGGCATAACATACACTTTTGGCATCGGCATTCCTGAAGCAATACTCATATTCTCTACTGCATGATACAAAGATCTATGCCTTACAGAGTCAGCTTTTTTAGCTTTCACAGAAGCAAGAGCAATTTTATCAGAATTATAATATGTAATAAGAACATAAACTAAGGAGATTATGATGGCAAGAATCATAATAAAAAAGAAATAATCTGGAGAAAATGCCATACTAATAACATAACCAAGAACAATCATGACAATAAAAACAATAATAACCAAGAAAAATGAATTCCTCTTATTTCTAGCTATTTGGTCATGAAAACTTATTTTCTTCATTTAATCAGAAACTTATCTTTGGAACTGCTCTTGAAGCTGCTGGTATTTCCAAGTACTTGCCTGCTTTTTTGCTAAACATAGCTGCAAACCATCTTCCTGGAATAGTTTTGCATAGATTATTGTAACCTAAAATAGAATCATTGTAAAATTGTCTAGCATAAGCAACCTTATCCTCTATGGCACTAAGCTCTCTTTGTAAATGTAAGAAATTCTCGCTAGCTTTCAAGTTAGGATAATTTTCAGCGATAGCAAATAAACTCTTCAAAGCTCCTTGCAATGCGTCTCCTGCTTTCATTTTACTTGCCACATCTTTAGAAGGTATAACTTTAAGCAGAGCTTTTCTTGCTTCAGTAACCTCTTTCATTATCTTTTGCTCATGTTTCATATAGCCTTTCACTGCCTGAACCAAATTAGGTACTAAATCCGATCTCTTCCTGAGTTGAACATCTATCTGTGCAAAAGAATTGTTAATGCGATTTTGCAAAACTGTAAATCTGTTGTAGTAGCCAAAAACAATAAGCAAAATCAATACAATTACTATAATTAAAACTATTAGCCACCATATCATACAACAAAATAAGAGAATGAATATTTAAATCTTACCATCCACAATATTTAAATAGTTATCAACGTTAACTATTTTTATGAAATTATTTAATTGTTTAACACAGAAAATTGAATTGAATTACATTATTCCAGCGATAAGAATTCATTTTATAGAAATTCTAGAAAAGCAAGGCATGAAAGATTCAGAAATAGCTAAAAGATTTAATATTACAAAGGCAGCAGTAAGCCAATATAAACACAAAAAAAGAGGCAAACATCTCAAATTTCCAAAAGATATAGAAAAAGAAATAGAAAAATCTGCAAAAGAGATATCTAAAGGAAAAGATGCTAACACTGAAATTTTAAAGATAATAAATAAGATGAAAAAAACAAGATATATCTGCATAGTGTGTAAAAAATGTCAAAAATAAAAATATATTTAGATCATGCTGCAACAACCCCTGTAGATAGCGAAGTTCTAAAAGCAATGCAACCATATTTCTCAGAAAAATTTGGAAATGCTTCTTCCTTACACTCATTTGGTCAGGAAGCAAGACAAGCTGTAGAGAATTCAAGAAAAACAGCAGCTAAATTTCTAAATGCCAAGCCAGTAGAGATAATTTTCACAAGCGGCGGAACAGAATCAGATAATTTGGCACTAAAAGGAATTGCTTTTGCTAACAAAAACAGAGGGAATCATATTATAACAAGTAAAATAGAGCATCCAGCAATACTCAAGCCATGCGAATGGTTAGAAAAACATTGTTTCAAAGTAACATACTTAGATGTAGATAAAACAGGCCTAATAAATACAGAACAATTAGAAAAAGCAATAACAAAAGACACTATTCTTGTTTCAATCATGTTCGCAAATAATGAGATAGGAACAATTGAACCTATAGAAGAGATAGGAAAAATTTGCAAAAAACATAAAATTTATTTTCATACAGATGCTGTTCAAGCATTCGGAAAAATTCCAATAGACATAAAAAAAATGAATATTGATCTTCTAAGTGCATCATCTCATAAATTATATGGACCAAAAGGTATTGGTCTTCTGTACATCAAGCAGGATGTCAAAATAGAACCAATAACACATGGAGGTGGTCATGAATCTGGTTTAAGAAGTGGAACAGAAAATACTTCTGGAATAGTTGGTTTTGCAAAAGCTATAGAGCTAGCAGACAAGAATATGAAAAAAGAAGCAGAACGAGAAATAAGATTAAGAGATAGAATAATTAAAGAAATCCTAAAAATAGAAGGAGCAAAATTAAATGGCCATGGAACACAAAGACTCCCAAATAATATTAATGTGAGTATAAAGGGAATAGAAGGAGAAGCCCTATTGATAAGATTAAATGATAAAGGAATGGCAGTATCAACTGGCTCAGCATGTTCAACAAAAAGTCTTAAACCAAGTCATGTATTAACAGCAATAGGTCTAACAGCAGAACAATCTCACGGCTCTCTTAGAATTACTTTAGGAAAAGATAACACAGAACAAGATATTGATTATGTTTTAGAACAACTTAAAAAAATTATAAATTCATTAAGAAAAATAAGCCCATGGTAAAGAAAAAAAGCAAGAAGCAATTTATTAAAATATGTCCTAAATGTGGCTCAACAAAAGTGAAGATGCCTCCTGCAGGAATGGATTTAAAATTGACTTTTAGAGATTATTGTCTTGATTGTAGAGCTAGAGGAATTTTTCCTGAAATAGAGAAAACTAAAGTAAAAGATTTTCAAAAAAAATTAAAAAAGAAAAGATGAAAAAACAAATAAAACAAAAAGAAAGAATAACAACAGATATGACTTTTGCTAAGGTCTTAGAAAAGTATCCTGAATCAGCAGAGATTTTCTTTAAACATGGAATGATGTGTGTTGGATGTCCTTTTGCAATGCAAGAAACAATAGAACAAGGAGCAAAAGTCCATGGCATCAGCACAAAAAAATTAATCGAAGAGTTAAATAAAAAATTAAAAAAGAAAAAATGAAAACAAAATTAATTATTTTTGATCTTGATGGGACTCTTGTTGATTCAAAAAAACTTTACATAGAAACAATTCACGGTTCTCTACTTAAGAATTATCTTATTTTTCCAAAAAGTCATATTGCTAAATCCTTAGGACCAAAAGTTGAGTTTACTCTCAAAAATATTGCAAAATTTGATCCAAAAATTGTAGATAAATTAAAGAAAGAAATCAATGAATGGATTGTAAAAGAAACAAAAAAATTAAAATTATGCCCTTATGTCAAACAAACCCTTAAAAGATTAAAAAAAGAAAAAGTTAAGATTGTACTTCTAACAAATTCTGCAAGAAAATATACCACTTTATTCTTAAAAAGAAATAAACTAGACAAATTCTTCAACAGAATTTTCTGTGCTGAAAATTTTAAAACAAAAAAAGAAGCCATTAGATATATTGCCAAAAAATACAAAGTAAAGAAAAAAGAAATTATTTATGTTGCTGATAAAAAAAGTGATGTAAAAACAGCAAGAAAAGTTGGTTGTAAAATTATAATTGTTCTAGCTTGCTCTTGGGATAAAGCAATATTCAAAAAAAGAAAACAAAAATTTATAATAAAAGATCTAACTTGTCTGAAAAATGCCATTAGATGAAGAAGTTGAAGATGAGAATGAAGAAGGTATAAAGATCTGTAATTATAAGATGCTCCTTAAAAAATCTAAAGAAGCAGAAAGAAGAATAGATGATTACAGAAGTTCCTTAATCAATTATATCTATCTCTGTGGAGAATGTAATGGATTTAAAACTAAATGCTTAGGATATGATCCAAACAAAGAAAATGCCATACCACTATAGCAAAAAAGTAATACAGCACTTTATGCACCCAAAAAATGTTGGTAAGATAAAGAGCCCTGATAGTATGGGAAAGATTGGAAATCCTATATGTGGGGATATAATGTGGGTTTATATCAAAGTCAGCAAGAAAAAAGTGAAAGATAAGCAGGTAGATTACATCAAACAAATAAAATTCAAGACTTTAGGATGTGCTGCTGCAATAGCCAGTTCTTCAATGATAACTGAACTAGCTAAAGGAAAAACTCTGGAGCAAGCAAAAAAAATAACAAGAAATGATATTGCTTCTGCCTTGAAAGGATTGCCACCAATAAAGATGCATTGTTCGAATCTTGCTGCTGATGCCCTACATCTTGCAATTAAAAACTATCAAAAGAAAAGTAAGAAAAAGGGAAAATGATTAAGGCTAAGGCTATTGCTCTCTTATCCGGTGGTTTGGATTCAATTCTAGCTGTAAAACTTCTGCAAGATCAAAAAATAGAAGTTATAACAATAAATTTCTCATCTTCATTCTTTTCTGAAAAAAAAGCATTAGAAGCAACAAGACAATTAAAAACTAAATTAATAAGAGTAGACCTAAATAAAGGGAAGGATTTTCAAGAATATATTAAAATGATAAAAAGACCTAGACATGGTTATGGCTCAGCTGTTAATCCATGTATTGATTGTAAAATTTTCATGTTTAAAAAAGCAAAACAAGTCATGAAGAAGGAAAAAGCAGCATTTATAGTAACAGGGGAAGTTCTTAATGAAAGGCCAATGAGCCAGACAAAACATGCTTTAATGTTAATAGAAAAAGAGGCTGGCTTGAAAGGAAAAATTCTCAGGCCGCTTTCAGCAAAATTATTACCTAAAACAGAAGCTGAAAAGAAAAAATTTGTTGATAGAAATAAATTATTAGCCATAGAAGGTAGAAGAAGAATACAACAGATAGTTCTTGCAAAAAAATACAAAATTTCATATCCAACACCAGCAGGAGGCTGTCTGTTATGTGAGAAGGTTTTTGCATCTAAACTTATAGATCTATTCAAGCATAAAAAGAAAATTGAGCCAAGAGATATTGAATTACTAAAGATAGGAAGACATTTTCGTTATAAGAAAAATAAAATAATCATTGGAAGAAATGAACAAGAGAATAAAAAACTAATGAAGCTAGCAAAAAACCTGATATTTGAAGTAAAAGATTGGCCAAGTCCTATAACATTACTAGAAGGAAAAGTAAATAAAAGAAGTATACAATTAGCTGCAGCCCTTACAGCACCACATTCAGATGCAAAACATGAGAAAAAATGCATTGTGAGGTATGGAAAGAGAAAACTTAATAAATCAATAGAAATTTTTCCAATTAATAAAGAAAAAGTAGAAAAATTAAGAATATAAAATGACCAAAGATTGTATTAACAGAGAAAAAAATTTAAAAAAATGTCCTTGCACTTATGATTGTGATAAAAAAGGAATATGTTGTGAATGTATAGCCTATCATTTATCAAGAAATGAACTTCCAGCTTGCTGTTTTTCAAAAGAAGCTGAAGCCACTTATGATAGAAGTTTTAAAAATTTTTGTAAGGATATAAAATGAAACCAACTAAAAAAGAGCTATCTGCCTGGAAGCTAAAAAATCCAAAAATAATTAAAAGATTTACTGAAGGAGTTGAAAATGAATCTTATTTAATTTATGATGGTGATAAGAAATATGTTTTTAGAAGAATAAAAGAAGGTTGGAATATTGGGATCCCAAAAATGAAGAAAGACGATATCTTTAAAGTTCTTGAAAAACTTTCAGTAGAATCAGTTCCAAGGCCAACAAGAACAAAGAAGAAAGAACTAATAAACCCAACTAAACCAAGAAGAACTGCTCTTCTTGAATATATACCTGGAAGAACATTCAAGAAAAGGTTTCCAAATTTGAGGGAAATAGAATTAATAGCTGATTCACATAGCGGATTAACAAAAAACCTCAAGAAAATAAAGCCAATAAGCAAATTCGATAATCCAAGAATCTTTCTAAGCAAAGAAGAACTAAATAAAATAAGAAGACATAAGCAGATAAACCATAAATTAACTTTGCAAGCCTATAATTTTGTCAAGTTTGAATACAAAAAAATCAATTGGGTCAAACTTAAAAAACAAATAGTGCACAATGATATACAAAAAGAGAATGCTATCATCTTCAATAAAAGAATAGGGATAATTGATTTTGATGATTTAGCATATGGATATGTTGCTTATGACCTTTCCAAGGCACTTTTAAGTTTGTGCATAACAAAAAAATTTGATACAAAAAAAGCTTCCAGATATCTTGAGATATATCAAAAACGTATAAGATTAAACAATGAGGAGAAAAAAGCACTTCTTATTCTAATGATAACTTGGGTTTTATGGAAAATTAAGGAGTCTTTGCTTGAGAAATCAGAAGAACTTCCTTCGCTGAAAAACACGATGAAAGAGTTAAGAGCACTAATGAAATTAAAATCAAAAATATGCCTTTGAAAAATGAAAGTAAAAGTTTATTCAACGCCGATATGTCCTTGGTGCGGTAAATTAAAAGATTGGCTAAAAGAAAAAAATATTGAATTTGAAGAAATTGATGTAAGTATTGATCTAGACTCAGCAAAAAAGATGGTTGAAAAAACTGGGCAGATGGGAGTTCCAGTAACAGAGATAGATGGCCGATTTATTGTAGGTTTTGATATAAATAAATTGAAACAACTGCTCAAGATAAAAGAATAAAATGAATAAAAAACTTTTTTTGGGCATAGTAGCATTAATTATCGCAGTTTTGATAATTGTTATTCTAATACTTATCCCTAAATTTTCCAATCAAAACACAGAAGATATTTTATTAAAGGATGGTATGATCATTCCTTCAGAAAAATGTTCACAATTGGAAAAAGTCATTACAATTCATGGAGCAGGCTGTGGGGCTTGCGCAATAGCTATTCCAAGATTACAAGAATTGGAACAAGAACTAGAAATGGAATTTGGTTATTATGATCTTGCTATAGATGCTGATAAAGAAAGAATATTAAGTTTAGGGTTAATTCCTGAAGCTATACCAACAATAATTATAAATTGTAAAGTTTATGTTGGTGTCAGAAGTAAAGAGCAATATAAAGAGGCAATTTTAGCTGAATAAAATGGTAGATCTAACTTGGGCAACATTATTAGGACTTGCTGCAGCTGATGCTGTGAATCCTTGTGAGCTAGCAGTCCTAACTCTTGCGCTCATAGCCATACTTACAAGATTTCCAAGACAAAGAAAAAAAGTTTTACAAATAGGATTTGCTTTTACAGCTGCTATCTTTGTAATGTATTTTTTTTATGGTCTTATCCTAATTAATTTTTTCAAAGCATTAACCCAACTTGCTGTGTTTAAAATATGGCTTTACCGTACTCTAGGTATTGTTGGCATTGTATTAGGAGGATTTAACATAAAAGATTTCTTCTCTTATGGAGCAGGAGGTTTTGTTACTGAGGTGCCAAGAAAATGGCGTCCAAGAATGAAAGATCTCATTTCAAGAATTACTTCAGTAAAGGGAGCTATTATTATTGGTATTTTCTGTTCTTTATTCCTCACTCCATGTACTATGGGCCCTTACATAATATGTTGTGGAATTCTCGAACCTATAACGCTTCTGGAAATAGTCCCCATGCTTTTGGTTTATAATTTGATTTTTGTCTTGCCAATGATAGCAATAACCTTAATAATTTATTTTGGCTTTTCAACTATTGACGCTGTTTATGGATGGCGTGAGAAGAATCTAAGATTATTGCATCTTATTGCTGGTATCTTGCTTGTGTTAATTGGTATAGCTTTATTATTTGGCTGGGTTTACTAATAAAATATAAAAAATGATATATGACTTAATTATTTTGGGCATAGGACCAGCAGGACTTGCAGCAGCCTTATATGCAGAAAGATCAAAACTCAATACTCTTCTTGTAGGAAAACAAGTAGGAGGCTATGTAGTTGAAACTCCTTTAATAGAAAACTATCCTGGATTTAAGGAAATTTCTGGCATGGATTTGGCAAAAAAGATGTATGAGCAAGTTCAAGCCATAGACATCAAAATAGAGGAAGAAATATTAGAAATTAAAGAAGTAGAAAATGAATTTGTAATAAAAACAAATAAAGACACTTACTTGGGAAAAACACTAATTCTTGCTTTAGGCAGCAAAAGGAGAGAGCTAGGCATTAAAGGAGAACAAGAGTTTAAGGGAAAGGGGATTACCTATTGTGTATTATGTGATGCTCCTTTTTTTAAGGACAAAGATGTAGCAATAATTGGAGGAGGAGATTCAGCAGTAATTGCAGCATTATTAATGTTAAAATATGCTAACAAGATTTATATGATAGATATAGAAAAGAAACCTCGAGCAAAAGCATTCAGATTAGAGCAGTTAAAAAAAGAAGGTAAAGAAAAGCTTGAAATTTTAAGCAGTCATAAAGTCAATGAAATCAAGGGAAAAGAATTTGTCAATGCAATAGAAATAGAAGAAGTTGAATGGCAGGATAAGGAATTCAAAGAAACTGGACAGAAAAAAGAGCTCCCAATTCAGGGCATAATAATTGAAATAGGTATGACTCCCTCAACAGAACTTGTAAAACAATTAGATATAAAATTAGATGGGGGTGGTTTTATTGTTGTAGATGAAGAAATGAAAACAAACATTAAAGGAATATTTGCTGCAGGTGACATAACAAACAGAAAATTAAAACAAATCCTAACTGCAGCAGCTCAAGGCGCCACAGCCGCAATATCAGCCCAAGATTATATTCAAGAAATAAAAAAAAGAAAATGAAATTAGGACGCTTATTAGAATTTTTTATTGTTGGTATGGGTTTAGGAATAATCGAAGATCTTATAGCAATAGGACTAGCAACAGGAGCAACAATAACTTGGCATATTGTAGGAATTATAGCATTAGTATCATTACCTTTTGCTGTTATAAGTGAATTAATTGTAGATCATTTCAAACCTTTCCACAAAAAGAACAAGAAAAGAAGGAAGTAAGATAGCGATGAGAAAGCTTTAAAAATTCCTGACTTCCCTATTAATTATGCCCTCGTGGTGTAGAGGTTAGCATAGAGCCCTGTCGAGGCTCCGACCCGAGTTCGATTCTCGGCGGGGGCGCTTCATGATTTTAGGTTAAGGGAAAATGGGACTAGAACAAGATATCAAGAAAGAAATAGGAAAAATAAATAAGAATTTTATATTTGAAACAATTGCATTATATCTAAAAGAAATTTTTTCAAGTAAAGATTATTTAGGAAATGATTATTATATCATTAGCAATAATATTTTGTCTCTAAAATTATTACAAAAAATAGGTTTGGTAGAGAAAAAAGCTTCAGGAACTATGATTCCTACTGAAAATGGAACTTTTGATTCTTATATCTTAACACTGAAAGGAAAAGAACTTTACGAAGAATTAAAAAATAAAGGTTATTATAAAAAAATAAAAAGTAAATGATTTCTTATTTCTTAAAAAGCTTTCTAAAAATTATTTTTTCTTTTTAACTAAAGCCATTATTCCACCAGTTATAATAAGTACTGCAGGAAGCAATCCAAACAATGAAATACATATCAAAATAGCTATTCCAGAAATTATCATAATCCAACCACCCAATTTTGGCTTCTTTGTAGATATAACTGAGAATATTATGGCAATTATAGAAAAAATAATAGCAGCAATTCCTAATCCGGTAAGTTCTCCAGCTCCTAAAAGGTTAAATGCTTCACCTACCCCACCAATAGTTAAAGCTAGAATTCCACTAAAAAATCCCAAAATTCCTCCAATTAAACCCAAAATAAAACTTGTTTTTGCCATTTTACAATCCATTAATAAATATTGTATCTTCTGAAGATGTAAAATTCTTTCCATCTGGGGTTGTAAAGACCACCTCTGCACAACCAAGGGCATACTTGTCATCAGTAATTTCATAACTTTTGTATTCTGCTCTTACTGTTACTCCAAAAATACTGTAATCACCTTTTTTAACCTGAATGTTATCCCAAGACTCTAAAAGGTCTTCATTTCTTTTCAAGCATTTGTTTTCATATCCTTGCTGCACTATTTTCCATAATTTTATAGAAACTTTTCCATCAGTCATTACAAGAGAATCATCCTTGTCCTTTGGATTTAAATCAAATTCTAATCCATCTACTTCTGAATCACTATCCCAATTTTTAGCAAGAAAATATACATCTCCTATTGTTTGAACTTT
Organism: Candidatus Pacearchaeota archaeon; assembly: GCA_026016245.1. Taxonomy (GTDB): domain Archaea; phylum Nanobdellota; class Nanobdellia; order Pacearchaeales; family UBA284; genus DAOWHW01. The sequence goes on along the minus strand of CP061211.1, from coordinate 682,192 downwards.
AGTTTCTTGGACTTGATCACCTGATTGCTGATTATTTTGGTTATCACCTTGAGATGCATTACTCTCATTTCCAAAGTAAACCGGTTTTCCACATCCAGAAACAAAAAGAATACCTATTGTCAATAGCAAGACTAAAACTATGCATAGATATTTAGTTTCCATGATTAACTTAATTTTTCTTATTTTATAAATGTTACGCTAACATTACTCTGATATTAAAATAAATAATACGCTTTTTCTCTATGAATAAAAGAGAGTGGAAAAAAGAGATATTTCTAAAGAAAGGTAGGTTAAGAAAAGAAGTCTTGTCAAGATTAAAAGAGCCAAAAACCGCAACAGAATTGGCAAAGGAAATGAAAAAACATAGGAGTTCAATAAGTCGTATTCTTTTAGAGCTGGAAAAGAAAGGCTTTATCAAGTGCATTAATCCAAAAGATGATAGGTTTAGGCATTATGTGAAGAAGTAGATGGTTTTTTATATTAACTCTTTTCAATTTTCTTTACAGAAACACTCTGCCCAATCTCTATAGAACTGCTGCCGACCATTTTTGTTAGATTTTGATCTGTAATGTGTTTCTGGGCCCTTACGTATAGTTCCCATATATTTTTCCACAATCGCGTTTCTTTTCTTATGTATTTCACCTTTAATTTAAGATGTCTCCTTGCTTCTTTATAATCAATTACTTTTGTGTGAGTTAAATATTTATCAGCTGAAGATAAAATCTCTGCTGTTTTCTCAGCCTGCTTTTGATTTCTCTTCAACATATGTTTCTTAAGCCATTTCTCCGCAAATTTTTTTGCATCATATGTAGTTCTCAAACAGATATCTAAGATAGTTGGATCTATCTTATTCAATAAAGGTAAATACATTTGTATTAATAAAGGATTTTTAGATTCTATAATTTCCCCTTTGATACTATTAAAACCACTAAGATATGCCCAAGCTTGGAAATTGTTTTGATTATGTGTTATAATTGGGTCTATCGGGCCAAGTTCAGATATGTGACTCATCCATATTTCGTCTGCTCCAAGAGATATCATTGTGGCTGCACTTTTGGCTTCATTTGGAACCACCACATAGAATTTTTTACATCTCGCTCTACACAACATTATCATTTTTTCTGCAGCATCAGGGTAACCTCCTGGACTATTTATAATTAAAAATAATCTCTCTGTTTTCCCTATTGATGCAAGAGTTTCTTCAAAAAGCATTATGTCTTCTCCAGAAATTATACCAAAGGGGTGAGTGAAATTTGCGAAATAAATAATAACTTTTCCTTTCAATTGTTTTTCTATGTCCAATATTAATTCTTTACGCTTTAAATTTTGTTCTTTATCTAATTGACCCAAATTAAAAGAAGTTTTAGTTGTCTTAACTTGCTGAGAATTTGAACTTGATTTCTGCGACATCTTTTTCCTCCGTCTGATTTATTTTTTCAAGAATATCCATAAAATCCTTTAATTTTAAACGTTCTTTCTCTACTAATTCATCAAACTTTTTATTTTTTTTCTTCATGATTACAATAATTGAATATACTATATAAATTGACCATTTAATTTTGAGATCAAAGACTAAGGAGGTAATTTTCTAAAAGAAGCAAAATATTTAAACCTAATCCTCTTGTAAAAATTCAATAAGAGCGTCAAACAAATTCTAACCATTTGGCTAGGGCGTTTTCTTGGAAAATTTTATATATCTAATAAAATAATTAAAATTATGATTGGAGAATTTTTGATCTTTAATATTATCATTCTTGTAATAGCACTTATTGTAAACAAAACATATAATCTTAATTTATTTAATAAAAAGAACAGAAAAAAATTAATCTTAGTTATAATTCTCTCATTTTTTATTGCTGAAACTCTTGCAATGTTAGGTTATGCCAGACAATGGTGGGATATAGGTCATGAGGTTTTAGTTGGAATTTCTCTTCCACCAATTTATCTTGAAGACGCTTTTCTGTATGTAATAGCTCCTATGATAGTCATAGCTGTCTGGGAAAGATATTTAAAATTTGACAAAGAACATAAGAAAAAATGATGGAATACACGATTACCACAATTGTAGGAATTGTAATACTTATCTTGCTAGATTATTTTCTTAAAACAGAGGTTCTTAAGTTTACTAAAGGAAAAATTATTTTCTGGGTATCTGGTATTGTTTTTTTATATTTAATAGAAATAATAGCTTATGGTAGGTGGTGGGTTAATTTTCCAGAACAAATCACAGGAATAACAGTAGGATTTGGCATTCCAATAGAAGAGTTTGGCTGTCTTGTTCTCTGGTTTTTATTTATATTAATTCCTTGGCAGTATCTTAAAAAACACATGAAAGGCTAATGAATCTAAGAAAATTTAAAACTCATTTTCTATTGTTATTTCTTCTCTTCTACCTTTTTCTTCTCTTCCTTTTCTTCTGTTTTTTCTTTTCTTTAGAAAATATAAAAATGTAGAGGATTTCAAGAATAGCTAGAGTGTTTACTAAAAGAAGAACAATAAACCAAACCAGATGATTCTTTTTTGATGCTCTCCATAAAGCAACACCTTTCCAAGGTATTGTCCAAGCTAGTGCAATTAAAATTAAAATCATTAAAGTTGCTTGTTCCATCTCTATATTTTAATAAGAAACTTTATAAATTTATTTACACTCTTTAAAACAAGGGCCCGTAGCTCAGTTGGTAGAGCACTTGGCTTTTATAAGCAAGGGTCAAAGCCTAAGCTTTGAAGCAACCAAGGTGTCGCGCGTTCGAATCGCGTCGGGCCCATGTCTAAAATGATAAGAATAGGTACTTCCGGAAATCCCCCCAATTTTTTTAGTTCAAAATTTATCAATAATAGATTAAATTGTCCTGAATGGTTAAATTCTATTGGATTGAATGCTCTGGAAATTATGTTTACGTATGGCGCAAGAACCTCAGAACAAAATGCTTTGCAGATGGGAATAAATGCTAAGAAGTTTGATGTTCAGCTAAGTGTTCATTCTCCTTATTATGTTGTTTTAACAAGCAATAAAAAGAAAGTGATTAAAAATTCATTTAATGAGATGCTTAAGACTCTTAAATTATCTGATTTAATGCATTCAAAAACTGCTGTGTTACATCCCGGATTTATGAATGTTAATGATCCAATCGGAAGAGTCATCAAAAACTTGAATAAAATAAATGAAAAAGCAAAACAATTAGGATATAAAACTAAAATTGCACTCGAAACAATGGGTAAGACTTCACAATTAGGTTCATTTGATCATATTATCCAAATATGCAAGGAGACTAAATGTATACCCTGCATTGATTTTGCACATGTGCATGCAAGAACTTTTGGAAGTTTGAAAACTAAAAAAGATTTTAGGATAATTTTAGAAAAAATTGAAAAAGAACTTGGAAAAAAATTTTTAAGAAATCTTCATTGTCATTTTTATCCTGTTTATTATGGGGACAAGGGTGAAAAATCTCATGCTCCATTTAAAGATAAAAAAGCTTTACCACACTTTGAACCGTTCGCAGAACTTATAAAAGAATTTAAAATGCATCCTACATTAATAAGTGAATTTAAAGATAGCCAGGATCTTGGTGCAAATTTTATGAAGAAGCAACTTAAAAAAATAGGATATTTAAAATGAATAAATTAGAAGGAATATTAAAATTAGAAGAATTGGCATTACCGCATGGAGATTGGCAAATTATAAAAAAAGCTAGTGAACTCAATTTAAATAAAAAAACAAAACATGGCTGGTGCATAAGAAGTTGCTTACCCCCTGAGATAAAAAAAGATGAATTGGCATTACCGTTTGCAGCCTATGTTAAGACAGAAGAAGTTTCAAAAATAATAGAAAAATTTCAGAAAAAATTTAGAGGAAAAGGCATTTTTGTAGTTTATCCTGCGTGGAAATTTGAAAAATCTGGCAATCTAATGCTTCTAGAAAATAGCATAATAATTGAAGCTGTCGAAGGCTTTGTGAGAGATTTAGCAGATGGTAAAAAAGTTGATGTTTATTATAAATATCCAAAATATGATGATAAAATTTACATTTGTGATGTGGAAGTTAAAGGGAACAGAGACCTGTTATCTTCTTTAGAAATAACAAATCTTTTAGACCATGCTAGAAAAATTCCTTATAAAAATGTAGTTTTGGAATGGTCCTATGATACAGATAATAATTTTTATTTTCATGATATTATAGAGATAAAAACTCTTTAGAAATCTTATTTTTTAATCTTCTTTCTACTAAAGCTTTTAGAATTAAAGCTCCTTGGATTGCATCTGGCAACGCTCTATGTTTTTCCCATTCTTGTGGGAGTTCAAGGACTCTTGATGCTCTCCCTAAACCACCCTTAAATGGCTTTCCTGTCAAAGCACAATCATACCTCATAAAATCCTTAAGATTCATATATTTATAATCAAATGGATAATCTCTATGCAAGAATTTGTATGCTTCAATGAGGTAAGGTATATCAAAATAAGAACCCCATGAAGAGAGGTGAACATGTTTCTCATTTTGCTTTTCACAATCTCTAGTAATCCATAATTGAAAATTATCAAGAACCATCTCAAGTGGGCGTGCTTTCATTAATTCTTCTTTTGGTATTCCATGTACTGCCATAGCTCTTGGATCAAAATATATTTTATAGGGTCTTATAAGCGAACTAAATTCATTTTTTATTTCCAAGGTATTTTTATCAATTAATACAGCACCAATATCACAAATAGAACCTAACTCTTTTTCACTAGCAGTACATTCTAAATCTATATTTACAATATCTTTTCTGAAATTTATCATTTTAAATAATCTTTTGCCTAATCAAAAAATCCCTCACGCCTTTAAAAATTATTTCATAACCTTTGGGGTTTGGATGCATTCCATCTTCCCCATCCAACCATTTTTTATAATCTTTTTTTATCCATTCATCAAATAATTCTAAAAAAAGAACTTTTTCTTTTTTACAGATTTCTTTTATAGCATCATTATATTTCTTTATACTTTTATTTGTAAAATATTCTGTAGGACTCCAAATTGTTGGCATAGTTTTTGATTCATCACAAGGTATCTCTCCAACCCAAATAATCTTATTTGAGTATTTTTTACATATTTTTATTATTTTCATTATATTTTCTTCAAATTTATCAATAGAAGTTTCAACACTATCTTCTATTTTATTGTTATATCTTGAATCATTTCCACCAGTTCTTATTATTATAACATCAGGCTCTCTAGCTTTGCATTCAACATCCATTCTTTCTAATAAACCTCTAGATGTTTCCCCACATATCCCCAAGTTAAAGACGCTATTTTCCTCTTTTTCATTCATAAATTTTCTTAATTTAGTGACCCAATTATCAAAATCCAATTGTTCATCAGAAACTATACTATCTCCAAAAACTAAAATTGTTTTTGATTCCATTCTAAGCCTTAAAAATAAATTTATCAACTTGTTTTTCAGCAAGTTTTCTTTTTCTTTGATGTTCTTTTAAGAAAACATTAATCTTTTTGATAAGATATTCTTTGAGTTCACTAGTAAGAAGTTTTCCAGATTTATAATCATCATGAATCTTCTTTAGTTTTTTATCATCTGGTTCAAAAAACATTCTGAGATATTGGTAAGAAACATCAACATCTGGATTTCCTCCTAGTTTTCTATGCTCTGCCACACTTCCTTTACCGCCACTAAAGGCATGCTTTTTTATTTTTTCTTCTACTTGTTTTGGCGAGTCTGTTAAAGCTACATAAGAATTAGGATCTGAACTTGACATTTTTGTATCAATACCTTTTAATCCAGGGATAAATTTAAGATAAGTAGAACTGAGTTGTGTAAATTTGTAAATTTTAATTCTCTGGCTTATATCTCTGGCTAATCTTAAATGAGGATCTTGATCAGCTCCTACAGGAACAACAACAGGCAAAGGTTTACCTTCAAATTCAGGAAGTTGTGGATGTAACATATCAGATGCCTGCAATAGAGCAGAAATCATTTTTCCTGGATTTATTTCACCATAAATTGCTTTAAATTCATTGAATGTTACATGTCTTGCAAGTAAATTAGCTAGACTATAGTAAGCATTAGCTTTTTTTCCGTCTTTTGATCTTTGAGATTGAAAATAAAAGTCACAATTCTTTGGTTTTAAACCTAGAGCAATATAATTTGTTAAATATTCTTTTATTGCTGTCTCTCTTAACTCTTCCATATTAGGATTTCTAGTATTATATGCTTCAATATCTGCAACAGCCAGATATATTTTTGCTCCTAAACTCTGGTAAAATATTATTTGATCTGCAACTGCCTTATGCCCAAAGTGAAATTTTCCAAAAGGCATTAATCCAGTCATCATTACAAATTTCTTCTTTTTTTGTATAGCTTCCACTATTTGTTTAAAATCACGATGAGCAAAAACAATCCCTCTTCTAAATAAGGGTAGTTTGTTAAATTGTTTTGGTAAGAATCTTAATGGATTTAATCCAAATTCTTTAATTAGTTTATCATAATCGATTTTTCCAGAAACTTCCCATGGTGTTACTTTGAATATCCCCTCTTTGACTTTCCTCTTTTTCATAAGCAATTTAAGAGGAAAGATTTTAAAAAGCTTTTGCACTCAAAGATTTATGAAATATCCTTCAAAGGTAAATGTCATAATTTTAGTTATGTTCCTTCTTGCACAATTCATAGGCTTGGCTGTCATTACTTCTTATGATAATTATTTTGGAAAAGGCGCAGAGGAAGAAATTAGAACAGGAAAGATTGTACAGCCAGAGATTTCTGTTGTTCGCGAAACAGTTCCACCAGAGATAGAATTAAAGGAACCAATTGATATAGTAAGGATCATATCAAGTATTATTGTAGCATTAATAATTGCAATAGCTCTTTTCTTTCTGCTCTCTAAGGTCAGGATAACTATAATTCTAAAAATCTGGTTTGCTGTTGTTGTTTTTATCTGTCTCAGTTTAGCTTTTACCTTATTCCTTTACCCATATCTAAGCACATCCATTTTTAAGGTATTTGGAAAAAAAGTTGCTCTGGCAGAAGTCATTGCTATACCTCTTGCTCTAATTCTAACCTTCTATAAAATTGTTAGAAGAAATATTTTTGTTCATAATTTTACAGAGCTTTTTATCTATCCTGGACTTGCCATCATTTTCCTTCCGTTATTAAATGTGATTGCTGCAGCTATCCTTCTGGTTATTATTTCAATATATGACATGATTGCTGTCTGGGGCAGATCTAAGTTTATGATAAAGATGGCAAAATTCCAGATGCATCATCTAAAAGTTTTTGCTGGTTTTTTCCTACCTTTTGTCAGTCCTAAAGACAAAGTTAAGATTCAGAGACTGAAAGTAATGGAAAAAAGAAGGAAAGAAAAAGAGAAGAAGATGAAGAAAAAAGGCAAGAAACTAAGAAAGAGGAAGGAAAAGAAAATAAAAGTAAGAGTAAATTTAGCTGTTCTTGGTGGTGGTGATGTTGCTTTTCCATTAATTTTTGCTGGAACAATTTTATTTGCATATGGGCTTGCTCCTGCTATTATCACAATATTATCAACAACTCTCGCATTAACTCTTTTATTGACTTTCTCAGAAAAAGGAAAATTTTATCCAGCAATGCCTTTCTTAAGCGCTGGCTGTTTCTTGGGTCTGGTATTGACTCTTCTCTTGCTCTAATCTAAGATACTCTGCTGTTAAATAAATCTGAGCAAATCCAAATCTATTCCCTTGAACATTTTTAGGTATCTCCTCATAAACGCCCACAGCTTCATAATCTATTTTTTTTCTTATATCCTCTGGGAAGTCATGATATAATTTATCTAACAACATTAATTCTTCTTTACTTAATTGTATTACTTGTCCTGGCAAAATTAAATTTTTAATAAAATCTAAATCCTTAATTTCCATTTTCACCATAATATCCCTATTGTAATATATTTAATTCTTTGGAAACGAATTTTTCCATCATCCTGTATTGCATTATCTCCTTTAGGAATGCAATACCATCCTTCTTTATCAATACCAATCTCTATAACTCTATGCACTATCAGCATATTACTCCCAGGATTAGACTCATAAGCTATAATATCACCAACATGAATATCCTCAGGACCTTGTGGCACTATCTCTATACCATTAGCAGTAGAATCAAAGACTGGATCCATGCTGTTTGTATTAGCATATGTGCTTATAGTCGCATTTGGAATGAAAATAACAATCCTGTCTTCATAAAGAAGTATTTGATTTTCTTTTATCCAATTTCCTGGACTTGGTTTATCAAAAAAAGAACTTCCGAATTCAGTAAGTCTTAGTAAAGGTGTTTCTGCATAACCAGAAACCAGAAAATTATAACTAAAAAGAATAAAAAGAGCAATTGCAAAAATTCCAATAAACCAAAATATTGCTTTTTTCATTTTCCCTTAGTCTTGATTATTATCACTCAAAAATAGTGTCATATATTTATAAATCTTTCTGTATGTTGTCTTTTTATAATGATTACAAAAGAAAAACTAAGGAATATGTATAATAGTTTCTTTTCAAAAATCTCTTTTCGAGATATTTTTTTTGGAACAATTCTTCTTTTTTTATCCTCAATTACTCTCTATAATACTTATCAGATAAATAATCTCACAAAAGAACCTATCCAAGAAGAGTTGAAATTAGAAAACGAAAAATTTTCAGAAGAAGAGGTTGAAGAAAAAGGAATTACTTTCTTGATTCTAAAAGAAGAGTCCAAGCAGTATGATTTGGAAGGGCTTTTAAAAAGATACCCTAAAGCTAAACCCTATATTCCTTACATAAATAAAGCTGTTAAAAAATACCAACATATGTGGCCAATTGATAATTTAACTGTTTTCGCTAAGATTAGATTTGAATCTGAATTTAGTCAATTTGCTATTTCTCCTAAAATTGCATTAGGACCATGTCAATTAATGCCATACACAGCAAAAGACCTCGGACTAAAGGTTCCTAAAGAACTTGAGCCAGAGGGTTTTTATAAAGCAAGAATTTATGACAGAAATGCTTCTAGCTATCATAGTTTGGCGATAAATGCTTTTCTAAGGGAAGAAGATGAGACAGCAAAATACTATCGTTCAATTTATAAAAAAAATCAAAAGATAGCTGAAGAACTTTATTCAATATGCAAAAGAGAAATCAAAAACTGGTTAAAAACAGCGAGTGAAGAGGATTTGAAAAAAACTCCTTTTGATATAGAAGCTGCTACAGATGCTGGAACAAGACATTTAGCCTTTTGTTTCAAATCAAGGAAAGGAGATTTCCGTGAAAGTTTTTCTGCTTATAATGCTGGTCTTGGTCCTGTAAAAAAAGAAGAGGGGATTCCATTTATAAGGGAAACTGTACATTATCAAAATGATGCCACTAATTTCTATAAATATTGGAGTCAAAAATTAAAAATAACAGAAAATAATAATTTTTATGGATTATCAAGAGAAGGGATTCTAAAGAAAATAGAAAGTGAATTGTTTTGGTTTTCAAGACAAACTATTCCAATATTAGGAGAAAACAAATAATTATCTAAGTCTTATTGTTTCTAGATTCCTAGGCACAGTTGTTTCTATCTTATGTAGCTTATAAAGAGTTGATGCTAGATCTAGAGAACGAGAAACCTCACCGTGCTGAACAATAATCCTTCTTGGTGTCGGGCTAAGATTATTTACAAAGGATAACAATTCATTTCTTCCTGCATGGCCTGTCATCCCATCTATGGTTACAGTTTCCATATTCACAGACACCCTTTCTTCTCTACTTCCAACACTAAACTTAACCTCTTTTATTCCTTCCTGCACTTGCCTTCCCAGTGAGCCCGGTCCTTGATAACTCACAAAAATAATACTGTTATGTTTATTATCAGCCAGCTCTCTGAAATACTCAACAGAAGCTCCGCCAACTAACATGCCGCTTGTAGCAAGAATTATACATGGACCTCCCTCAATAATCTCTTTCCTTTCTTGAGGGCTCCCAACTCTCTTGAAAAGTTTGCTAGTAAATGGATTCTTGTCCTGAAATATCTGACTTCTTAAGTAAGGTGATAAAAATTCTGGATATGCTGTATGGATTGCAGTGACATCCCAAACCATTCCATCAACATAAATTGGCACATTAGGCAATTTGCCTTCTCTAGCAGCATTATCAACAATCATCATAACCTCCTGTGCTCTTCCTACTCCTAAAACTGGAACTAAAGCCTTGCCTTTTCTCTTTATTGTTTTGTTTATAGCAGCAATAAACACCTCTTCAGCATCTCTTCTAGAAGGTAAAATATTCTGTTTGCCACCATAAGTACTTTCAATAATTAAAGTTTCAAGTCTAGGGAATTTACAAGATGCTAAATCCAAAACTCTTGTTCTTGCATATTTGAAATCAGAAGTATAGAGCAGATTATGTAAGCCATTTCCAATATTAAGATGAATCATAGCACTTCCAAGAGTATGGCCTGCATTATAAAAAGTAAGTCTTACATCAGGGGTAATATCAGTAACTTCATTGTAGTTCAAGTCAATACTATGCTTAACCATAGTCTTAATATCAACTATCCTATATAAAGGGGTTACAGCTTTTTTATAACTCACACCTATAAAATCAAGAGCAAGCAGAGAAGTTATATCTCTCGTAGGGGTTGTCATATAACAAGGCCCCCTATAACCTATCTTATACAAATAAGGCAGTAATCCTGAATGATCTAGATGAGGATGACTTAAGATCACAGCATCAATCTCCTTTATATTGAACTCTGGAACATTAAGATATGGAAATTTATCTGAATTACTGGCAGCAATATCAATTCCACAATCAAGCAAGATTTTTGATTCAGGTGTCTGTAATAATATACAACTTCTTCCAACTTGTCTCGCACCACCTAAAAAAGTCAAACGAATCCATTCTTCTCTTTTCTCTGGCGACCATTCCTTATAGATCTTTTTACCTACAGAATTCAAGAATTTTTTCCTATATTCTTCCTTTGTAAATAGAACATGACGAATAGCCTCAGTAATCTTTGATCTTATGGCAGGGCTTCTTATTGCTTGAGGAATCCAGAAGGTCTTTTCTTTAATTGTTTTCAGAATCTCCCCACCCCTACCTATAGCAATTCCTGGTTTCTTAACTTCAATAACAACAATACTTCTCTGTTCATCAAACAAAATATTCTGTATATCAGCATCTTTCGGAATAGTTTTCTTGATAAAATCTTCAGCCTTCTTTTGCTCAATTAATAAACTCTTGCTTGCTCTCAACTCTATTCTTTTCTTTATCTTGTCCACAACCTGCCTGATCTTTTCCTCGCCTTTAAGAAAAAAATCCTCGTCAGATGTATATACAACTATATTAGCTCCTTCAAAATTTGCAGAATCAATTACTTTTGGAGGTAATTCATTCAAAATTGTTTTTAGAATATCTGGCATTTTCTTAAATTTTTAAAATAGATTAAAATTATTTCTTAATTAAAACTTGTCTTACTTCCTCTTCCACAACTTTTTTTGTTCCATCCCTATTAATAACAACAACATCTATTCCTGATCCAGTTGGTGTATCACGCTGCATTGCGGCACTCAATGCTCTAACCGCTAATTTAACACCATCTTCTACAGTTATATCTTCCTTATAAGAATCTTCTAATAGACCATAAGCAACAACCATGCCACTACCAGTACTTACAAAATCTTTATGTTGTAAAGCGCTACCATCAGGACCTACTTCAAATAACCAAAAACCTTTATCATCAACCCCACCAATCAAGAAAGCTGTGATGCCAAGAATCGGACTGAACTTTCTGATATTTTCATAAACAAGCATTCCAAATAAGCTAGAAGTTTCTTTAACATTTGGCTCAATTCTTGTTCTCAACTTCTTTAATCTTAATTCAGCTTTCGTCAATTTCACAAGCAATTGAATATCAGAAACACTCCCAGCTGTCGTAACACTTATACTGTCTGTTATAGGTAAAATCTTATCTACTCTTTTATGTCCAATAAAAAGTCCTTCTCCTAAAGTTGCTCTTTTATCAGCACAAAGGACAATACCTTCTTTACAGACAATACCTATAGTGGTAGTGCCTGTCTTTAAAATACTTTTTTTTAATTCGTCTTCCATATTACATTAGCTCCATATAATTTCCAAGAACTGAAAATTTAACGCTTGATTGTTTTATAAACTTTTCGAATAACAAAAATAAAGTCCCTGCGGGCGGATTCGAACCGCCAACACCCCGGGTTCTGCGAGCACCTGCGAGTGCCTCATGCATTCTTTTTAGGAAAGCATAAGACTACAGCCGAGTGCTCTACCATTGAGCTACGCAGGGATGAAAGAATAAAAACAAGTGACTTTAAAAAGTTTCTTTTAAGGAGTTAATCTTTCTCTATCACGAGGAAACAAGCAACCCTCACGTATATTATCTAATCCCAACAAAGCCATAGTGAATCTTTCTAACCCTATTGACCAGCCAGAATGATAAGGAGCTCCAAAACGGAAAGAATCAATATAATGTTTAAAGTTAGCTGGATTTAATCTCTGTTCCTTAAGCCTTTTTATTAAAATTTCTGGAACATGAACTCTCTGGCCTCCACTTGATATTTCGATGCCGCCATAAAGTGCATCAAAACCTGCACTAACCTTCTTGTCTTTTGGCCAGATGTAGAATGGTTTCAATTTATTAGGCCAAGAATGCACAAAAATAATAGTATCAGGATATAATTTATAAAGTATTTTCTCATCTTCAGGTGCTAAATCCTCACCTTGCTTTGTTTTAGATTTATTTTTTTGTAAAAGTTTGATTGTTTCATCATAACTCAAATATTTTGCTTTAGGAATTTTCAATTTCAGGCTTAGAAGTTCAAGTTCTTTCTTACAATTCTTATTAACTTCAGAAATCATAAACTGAATACAGGCTTCAAGATATTTCATAACATCAAAATCATCTGCAAAAGCCATTTCCATATCCATCTGTCTTGATTCATTCAGATGTCTTACTGTATTGTGTTTTTCTGCACGCCATACAGGAACAACACAAGTAACTTTTTCAAAACTTATTGCTGCTAACTGCTTGTATAACTGAGGACTCTGAGCAAGAAATGCTTTCTTCTCAAAATACTGAACAGGAAATAAAGCTGTCCCACCTTCACTTGCACTTGCTATAATACAAGGTGTTTGGATTTCCACAAATTTATTTTTTTTGAAAAATTCTCTGAAAGTATGAACAATCTCACTCTGGATATAAAAAATTGCCTTAACTTTTTGTTTTCTTATATCTAAACTTCTATAATCAAGTCTTTTTGATAAATCAGTTTTAATAGTCTTGTCTTTTTCAACTACTAGAATAGGTAATTGTTCTGCTTTATTGATAATGTCAATATTTGTAATTTCAATTTCTATCTCTTTCCTTGTTACTTCAGGACTTTTGATTTTAGCAGCATTCACCTTACCTTTAACAGCAACAACAGATTCGAGAGTTAATTTTGAAAAATCTTTGAATAGTTTCTTGTCTTTAACAACACACTGAATAATTCCAGAAACATCTCGCAAAAGAATAAATTTTACTTTTGCTAAATCTCTAAGCTCATGAACCCATCCTTGTAAAAACACAGGACCTTTTTTTATTTCATTCACATACACTCTTTTATTTTTCATTCTTTTAAAAGCAAAGTGATATTTTTAAATATATTTTTTTATGATCTCAACAACCTGAGCAGCATTTATCTTCCCTTTATATTTTTTCATAATTAATCCCATATAAGCATTAATTCTCAAGCCAGGTTTTTTCTTGATGAACTTCTTTATTTCATTCTCTATTTTTTTCATATCAACTTTTTCAATCTTAATAGCTTCTGTTACAGATCTTCCTTTTATAATATCCACCAAAATCTTCTTCACATCTATTTGATCAATTTTTCCAGAAGCCAAATTTTCTGTTATTGTTTCAAGAACATCCATACTTAACCTGCTATTTACTTTTTCCATACTTAGTTTTTCATGGCTTGCAATTTCTTTTGGCCATATTGCTAGCATCTTTGTAATAAGGCCAGGTTTGTTGTAAATCTTGATTAGAACTTTATAATCTTCAAGTTTACCTTCTTTTAATAGAGCTTTTGCCAGTTCACTATGCATTTTTTCTTCTAATTCTTGTCTAATCTCATGTTTTGGTCTTGGTAAACTCTTCTTGATATCTTGAAGCATTTTCCATGTTATTTTTACTAAAGGAATATCTGTTTCAGGATACATTCTAGCAGCTCCTGGCAATGGTCTTAAAAATGATGTTGTGCCATCTAGATTTGCTTTTCTAACTTCTTGCTCTAACTTTTTTTTCTGCTTCTTTAGTTTTAACTGCCTTTCAATTTCTGTCTCAATTGTTTTATCTATTAATCTAGGATCTTGAACACCTTTAATTTCTATTCTTGGTCTATTTGTTATAGACATATTAACATCTTGCCTTATTGTCCCTATTCCCCTCTTAACTTTACAACTTCTCAGAATTTCACCAATTTTTAATGCAACTAATTTTGCTTCTTCAGGATTTTTTATATCAGGACTTGTAGCTATTTCAACAAGAGGAATCCCTAACCTATCTAATCTGAATGTAACTTCTTTATCTGTCTTTTTGATAATCCTGGCAGAATCTTCTTCTAAACAGATATTTTGAATACCAATTCTCTTACCTTTAACATCAATAAAACCATTTCTTGCTATAAGTAAAGTTCTTTGGAAACCAGAAGTATTAGAACCATCAACAACTGTCTTTCTCATAACTTGTGTAACATTAAGAGGTTTTGCATTAAGTAATAAGGAAATCTGCAATGCAATTCTCAAAGCCTCTTCATTTATTTGATGAGGAGGTTCTTCATCAAGCTCAACTAAACATGTGGAATTAGAATATGCTTCATAAACAAATTCTTTCTGCTTGGATTGTTCATAAAAAGCTGCAACATCAACTTTTCCTGTCTCACCAGCAGCTGCATATAATCTTCTTTTAATAATAATGTCAGGATCATCTTTTCTCAATAAGGAGGGACATTCGCAGAATAATTTATGTGTATCTAATTGTTGATGTATCTCTATTCCAGACTTTAAACCAATTTTTTCATAATCCATAATAGAATAATTTAAAGAAGATTAATAAAAGTTTTCATTATTTCTTTTTACGTAATCTAGGAATTCCAAAAAAAGCTATTACTGCGCAGAATGCTAAAATAATCCAAAAGTAAAGTGGATTAAGAGTTCCAACAGCTAAGAGAACTAAGGAAAAAATAAGTATGATTGTAAGAATTATGCTTAAAACCTTAATTAATATTTTTTTCATTTGAAATGCCCCCACCGAGATTCGAACTCGGGTCTGAGCCTCGAGAGGGCCCGATGCTTGGCCTCTACACCATGGGGGCTTGAAAGATAAAGATATGGATAATATTTAAAAGTTATTCTAAGAAGCAGGTTTAACTTAGTCTTTCAATTTCTTGATAATAATCAGTTCTTTACAATTACTACAACTATACATGGTATCAAAGAAATTATTTGCCTTAACCTTGCTATGCATTTTACATTTAGGGCACTCAACTTCTATTTCCCTTTCTTCATATCTTGCTTTTGCCATTTTCCCCTAGCCATTAACGCAAAGCTATTCAGATATATAAAATTTTCTAAAATAGATCTATTTACAGATTTAAGTAATAAGTGGATAATTCTTCAGCTTTTTTGAATATTATATCATTAAATTTTTGATATGATTTAGGATATTTTGATTCAAGAATAGGATTTATACTATCTGCTATCAAAGTTAAATTTTTTGGATTTTTCAAGATTGTTTCTTCATATTTTTTAGACACTTCATCTGAAAGAAATTGATCATCTAAATATAAATTAATTTTAATATCTGACCAAGTTTGGCAATGAAGTAAGTTGTGTATACTTCTCCAAAAACAATGAGATATTTTATCCTTAATTTCTTTTTTTACTATTGGAAGTAAATTTTCTTGAATATTTGAAGGTCCTTCTAAGAAATTATTTATAGAATTTAAATAAATTAAAGCTATTTTACATGTTGTTTTGTCGAGTACTCCTTTTTTTTCTCTAAAATTAGAGTAAAGATAAGCCATCTTTCCAATAAAAGAAGATATATCTTCAATATTTTCTAATACTGAGTTAATATTTTTTAATCCAAAAGCATAAAGAAATTTATTTGTTCCGTGACAAATAGAATCAATCTCTTTATTTTGTTTTTGTGAAGCAAGTTCCAAATCTTGTTCTAGTTCATTTATTTTATCTATATGCTGCCTATAATATCTTAATATTCCTTCCATCATAGCCTCTTTTACATGCATTTTTCCATCTATGAGGCATCTTCCTTTTCTTTTTTTGATATCTTCTGTTTGTCTAAATATGTTTAAAGTATGTTGAAATTCTTCACTTTTGCTTATATATCTTACCAATGAAGAAGCTATTTGCTTATTCGGGTTTTCATCAAGTTTGCTAAGTAATTTTTTTAACATTTTAATTTATATTAAAAAGAAACCATAATTTATAAACCTTTCTTTTTAACTACTATAAAATAACAATAGCCCTGAGCGGATTCGAACCACTGTCACGAGGTCCAGAGCCTCGTATGCTTGACCACTACACTACAGGGCTATATTATGATAAAAAACAAAAAGGCTTAAAAATTCTTCTTCTCTCTCTGATTTATGCCTCGGTAGCTCAGTTGGTCAGAGCACTACCTTGGTAAGGTAGGGGTCGCGTGTTCAACTCACGCCCGAGGCTTGGTTTTTCTTGCTTATTTCTGTATCTACTAACTAATAAAAACATTTATAAGTATTTATGATATATCTTAAATATGGAAAAAACTATAGCTGATCTAACTTTGAATGAACATGAAGCTAAAGATATAGTTAATATTCTACAATTTAAAGTACAAAACGAGGGATTTAGGAATAAAAGATACTTAATTGAAATCATTGAACCAACAGAACCAAATACTTTCTTATTATTAGATCAGGGATATATAAAAGGAATAAGTTGGGGGAATCTAACCAGTGCATTTGTCAAAAGAGTTAGAGAAAACGAAAGAGAAGTAGTGATGTCTATTCTTTATCATATTGAAAAGAAAGAGAAAACAGTGAATTTTTACAATAGCAATCCAAGAATAAAAGGTCAGGAATGGTATTTTTTAGCAAATCCAATAAGAATAGATAATAGTTTTTCAAAAGATAATTTTTTCATGGCTTATGTTGATTTTAGGGATAAAATGGAAAAATCAAAAAGCAAAGCTTAAATAGAGCTTCTTCTTAAAAAATAAAATGAAAGGATTAGCTGCATTGAAAAAAGAATATGAAAAATACCGAAAAAAGTATAAGTTGCCTAGATTTTCTGAACTAAATCAGGAATTTGAGATTGAGAAGATTCAGGAAAAAGAAACTGAGTTTCTGTTAAGGGAGATAAGAAGGGCTATAAGTGATAAGATTGCAGCTTTCTTAAGATTTTTTGAGCTTTTTTTGAATCCAACAACAGCGCCAGTCTTTATCCTTGCTCTGCTTAAAACTTTAAATGTTAGAGATAAGGAACTTGTTGAAAAAATTTATCATAATCTTGTGGCTTTTGAGCTAACTGCAATAACTTTAGATATAGTTTATAATGAAAAGAAAGAAGCTGAATTCATAAGATATATTTTCAAGAAATGGCAAGGTTTTAAGAAAGAATTAATTGAATTTTCCAGAGTCATAGAAAGAACAAAAACAAAAGCAAGAGAAAAAAAGAGAAAGAGTTATTTTGGTTAGCTAATTATTTTTTCTAGATCAATTTCTAAACACGCCAGAGGCATTTTTAGATGCCATGCTCTAAGAACAGAGGGATGAATCTCTCCTAAGATACCTATTTGCTTTCCTTCCATCATTATCCTACCTGTCCTTCCCTCAATAAAATTATGTGCTATAGTTTCTGAAATCTCAAATTTCGTGTCTGTCATGTTTGTCAAATAATCAAAAATCTGTTTTATCTGTGTGAAATTTCCAGGAGTAATTGTTATAATGAGCTTATCTCTTTCTTCTATTCTTGTTTCAGTCTTGTCATTCTTTTCAAAAACTTTACCTATTTCAAATATTTTTTGGGGATATTCAGCATCTGTATTCTCACTTAAAATTTTAAGAGCAGAGCATAGCAAATCAGGTTTTAGAAAATTATAATCTGTTTTGCTCTTCTCAATTTCTATTCCTGCTCTATGGCCTGACTTTTTCATATCCTGTTTTGTTAGTAAGTGATATGAAGAGACTTCTATAAAATTTAATCCTGTCAATACTCCTGAAATTTTTCTTTTTATTATCTCTTTCTTGTCTTCCTCTCCTACTGTTGATATCTCTGGTAATTCTGGTTCAAAGTTATCATAGCCATAAGCTATAGCTATATCTTCAATAATATCCACTTCATGTAAGATATCAGTTCTCCAAGCAGGAATTAAAACTTCCTTATTCCTATAATCATAGCCCATTTTCTCTAGCAGCTTTTTAATGTCTTTTTCTTTCAAGTCCAAGCCTAAAAGTTTATTAATATTATTCAAGTTTATTTTCATCTTTTCTGGCTGTAGATTAGGTGTTAATTCTTGTTTTCTAAAACCATAATTTAGCCTCATCTGATAAACCTCCCCGCCCATGTCAGCAAACATTGTGATAATAATATTCAGTGTTTTCTTTAGAATATTAAAATCAAATCCAGAACACTCAACAAAAACTTCTTTTGTATTCTTAGTTATCTTGCCTGTCTGTTCCGAGTTTATGATTGGGGGCATACTCAAAATGTTTCCAGCAACATCAACAAAAACAGGAAATTTCTTTTTTCCTTCTAATAGATACCCATATTCCTTGCCTGTTGGATGTTTTTGTAAAATCTGTAGGCCATTCATCTCCCTCTTTCCCTCTAATGGAACAAATTTTATATCCTCAGGCTTTCTGGCCTCATATTTTATTGGAAGGAAAATTTTTTCAAGAGGATAAATACCAATAGCTATTTTTTTTCTATTTCTTCCTAGAGTTGCATGAATCTTCTCCTGTATATCTATTACCTCTTTTATCCTCTCATCATCAAACTTCAGCTTTTTGATTATTGCACAAGCTGTATATGGCCTCACATCTCTCACTGACTTGTTTATCTTGACTTCATAATTTTTTTCTGGCTTCTTGATACTATATTGTCTAAGTCCCTTCTTTTTTCCAAGAAAAGCAAGAAAAGCTCTAATATAACCTTGCAAAGAAAGTAAATCAGGACGATTAGGAAAAATTTCTATCTGTATTTCTTTTTTATCTATAGACTCAAAAGGAGTTCCAAACATGCTTATCTTCTCTTTTATCTTATCATTTATCTTCACATATTTTTCAAATTCTTTCCGTGAAAACTTTACTATAGCCATCTTATTTCAACCAAAATTTTATTTTTCTTAGCTGATTTATATCATTTTTGTACATTTCTCTCAAGTCTTTAATCTGATAATAATCCATTATTGCCCTATCAAATCCAGGACCCCAAGCTAAGACAGGGATAAACTCTCCTAGCAAAGGTATAGTGACCTCTGGTCTGAAGATTCCTGCTCCTCCTAACTCTAACCAGACTTTTTTTTCAGGATGCCATACTGTTATTTCCATACTAGGTTCTGTATAAGGAAAATAAGCAGGAGCAAATCTAATTTTATTGAAACCCATTTTTTTGTAGAATTCTTGCAAGTAGCCAAGAAGATGCCTAAAATTTGCATTCTTATCTAAAACAATGCCCTCTGTCTGGTAGAACTCAAAACCATGGCTCCAATCAAGAGTTTCATTTCTAAAACATTTTCCTACTGCGAAGAATTTTCCTCTTTTATTCTTCTTATCTTTCAACTTCCCTAAAATTGCCAGAGTTTTTGCTGATAAACAAGTAGTATGTGTTCTCAGAATAATTTTTTTTGCTTCATCTTCTTTCCATTCATATTTCCATCCTTTGCTTCCATGAACACCCTTCTCATGAGCCCCTTTCACTGCTTTCACTATTTTCTTGTCTGGAAGCTTTCCTTTTAATTCCTGAACATAGAAAGTGTCATGCATTTCCCTAACTGGATGATCTTGAGCTGTGAATAAGGCATCAAAATTCCAAAAAGAAACCTGTGCGAGAGTTCCTGTCATCTCCTTAAATCCCATCTCTATCCAAATCTTCCTCGCATAATCTATAGCCTGGTTAACAAAATGTCTCTTCCCACCATAAATTTCTGGTGCCCTACTTTTAATATCATACTTTCTAAATACCTTTCCCCTCCATGTCCCTTTCTTTATCATATCAGAACTAAGCTGCTCTATCAACTCTTTCTTAAATTTAGGCAACTCATCAATAACTTTTTTGCCAAGCTCTGTTATCTCAAAACTAATTTTAGAAATTTCATCGATTCTTACAAGATCCTTTCTAGTTTTTAGTTTTTGGAAGATATTTTTCTCTTTTTCATTCAACTTTTCTAATTCAAGAGGCAGGCTTTCAAGAAATTTTTCTTCTGGGAATTTTTTTGTTGCTTCCTCTTTAGACACTTTTAAATTGATGCTCCCAGTAATTACCTCAACAAACTTTTTTTCTTTCAAAACTCCTAAAGCAATAGCAAATTCATTATCACTCAAACCAGATCTTTTTTTAGCATCTCCAAGACCAATTTTCTTTATATCAAAAAGCAGACTTAAAAGTCTCCTTTCTGGCAATCCTTTTTTTAGATAAAGAATTCCATTAGTATCAATCTTAACAAATTTCCTCTTTTCTTTGCTTAACTTAATTAGATTTTTATTGCCAAGAAACTGAAAAGCTCTATTTAGGCTTATCATATCAAGTTTTCCTTGCTCAGATATTTTATCTACGCTGCTTAAGTGTAATAAAGGCAGTATAGTTCTCTCAAGCGGGCTTAAACTTAACAACAAATCCTCTAAATCTACTTCTTTTTTATTCATAACAGAACAAGAAGCCTAAGTTTTATAAAACTTACTTTATCTCTTTTATCTTCTCCTTATCTCCTTTTTCTTCCTGCTTTTTTTGGTTTCCACTCAGGTTGAAATGATCTTAATCTGATCTCTGTTGCTTTTGGTTTTGTTTTTGATCTTTTTGATTTTACTAAACAGATTATTAAAATAATGATTGCCGCAATAAGAGCTAGATTGATTAATGCCCAGTGCCAGTATCTGTTGATTTCAAACCATAGTTGATCCCATGTAGCTGCAGCCTCTGATCTACGCTTAACATTAACACTCATGCTCTGCTCTTCTGTCTTACCATCAAAACTAACCTTCACTTTGAAATCATACATTCCATAAGCCTCTTCAGAAGGCTTTAATGTAACATAAACATAACCAACATCGCCAGCATCAAGTGTTAATGTATCAGGACTTAGACTTGATACAGTTGCCCAATTTTCATATCCAGAAACATCTATATTGTAAGTAGTTCTGAGATTTCCTGTATTTGTTATAGTAACTTTTGTTCTAAACCCATAATTTGCAAAAACATCTCCTGTTTGTGATAGAATCAGAGAAACATCAGACATAGACGGAGGTAGACAATTACCCTCAACTTTTAATTGTAAGTCCTCTGATGCTGATTCATGATAGCTGTTATCATAATAATCATAATAAACTCTAATATCTATCAAATAGTTTCCTTCTTGTATATCTAAAGGTACATCAAATAAAATGTTTGTAGTATAATCCTCACCTTCATCCAAGGAAAGAGTTCTCTCAAAATCTATGTCCAAGACAGAATTATAAACAGTTATTTTCACATCCTCATCCTCAGCACCATTATTCTCAATACTCAAATAAAGATTGAAAGAATCACCACAAGCAGCTGTATCTGTACTCAAAGAAATAT
Organism: Candidatus Pacearchaeota archaeon; assembly: GCA_026016245.1. Taxonomy (GTDB): domain Archaea; phylum Nanobdellota; class Nanobdellia; order Pacearchaeales; family UBA284; genus DAOWHW01. Next base: position 660,369 of record CP061211.1, on the reverse strand, counting down.
CTCTTATTGTTATATCATGTTTCTTTCTTTCTATATCAACCTCAATAGAATCTTCTTTACATTGCTCGTCTTCTTCTCCATCCTCATAAACCTTAATATTAACAACAAAATCATTATCCTCATCAACTGAAGAAGGAATCTTTAATTTTAATGTAACTGTTATTGACTCATCTTCTTCTATTTCAGTCTCATATTCCTCATCAACTATAGTATCTTCATCATCTAAATCATAAAGTTCTGCCTCAACAACAATATCTAAGTCTTCATTACCATCATTTTCTATTTCTACCTTAACTTCAATCTCATCACCAATATTAAAATCATCACCATCATCTGGCTCTTCAAGAGTTATGTCAAGATATGTTCCTTGTTCACCATATTTACAATAACCTATTTCTTCAATTTCAAAATTCCATGTTGAACTTGTACCAGTATTTCCAGCCTCATCCTCGCAAGTTACATACCAGTCATGAGTATCTCTTGACAAGCCACTTATTGTCCAAGTGGCAGTACTACCATTGTTAACATTGCCATCATCTTCTAGATCACCATCAATATAAAGTTCACAAAAAAGTTGGTTATCAAAATTATCTGTTACTTTAAACTGAAAATCAATCTCTCTTGTCTTGAATATATCACCATTATCAGGCTCTAGTAAAGTAACAATAGGATCTTCAGTGTCAATATTAATTGTTCTTGTTTCGCTAATGAATATTGGTAGGTCACTATCAACGCAAGTAATATACCAATCATGACTGCCTTGGCTCAAAGGAAACATAAGTATTATTATAGTATCAGTATTATTCATGACAGAACCATTTGTTGCATGATTTATACCATCAACAAACAAACTACAAGAAAATGTTGGGTCTACATTACTTATAGCCCTAAAAGTAAACTGTGGGCCAACATTATTAACCCAAGCATCTTCTTCAGGAGAAACAAGAGTAATACTAGTTATTGCTGCTCCAATCAAAGATATTGACAGTATAACTGCTACTAATACTCCCAAAAAAATAAGTTTTGTAGACAGTTTCATTTTCCCTTTAGCCTTTGTATTTGTTATTATTTAAGAGTTAATACTACTTTTTAAAGTTTTCGTTTTGAGTGGTTGTTTATATAGTATTCTCTCCATAAGAAATCCATTTTTTCTCTACATGAATCATTATAAGAAGGCATGATTCCCTTTCTGATTAATTTCTTATAATTGACAGCACCTTCATCAAAAGGAAGTGCTTTGGTTTTTTTCAATATCTGGTCAAACTCTAAAGAATTATCACGAATAGGACAAGGCATTAATAAATTACCACAACCATAACCTTTACATTTCCTACATTTCTTACCTTTTGCATGTTCTTGTTGTCTTCTTTGCCATTCCCTTATTTCTTTGAATAAAGGAGAATTTATTGCATCAACAATACTTTTTTTATTTTTCCTTAGAGAATAAACATTATTCAATTTTTTATTCTTGTCTTTAAAAGGAATAAAACCACAAGGGGTTATATCTCCATTCCACAAAATATGAAAATAACCACCATCCTTAGCAGCTGAAATACAACCACGACTCATCGTACCACAATTCCAGAAATCTGCAATAAAATAACCATTTCTAACATGTTGCCAGGCTTTTTTCCACATTCTCGCCCGTTGTTCTGGGGTAACAAGCAAGTCTGTTCTTGGATTACGGCCTATAGGCATGTACTGAAAATACCATCCATAAGTTATGCCTTGTTCATCAAACCAAAACTTAATGAAATCATCACTAAGCAAAAGATTTGCATTATGTTTCATAGGGGTAGTAGAAATTCCAAAAATAATGCCTTTTTCACGAAGATTTTTCATTGTATCAATAATCTTATCATAAACCCCTTCCCCTCTCCTTGCATCTGTTTCTTCTTTAAAACCCTCAATACTTATAGCTGGCGTGACATTTCCCAACTTCCCGAGCTTTGCTACGATTTTTTTTGTAATCAGAGTTCCATTTGTAAAAACAAGAAAGAAGCAATCATTGTGTTTTGCAAAAATATCCAAAATAGTTTTACCTTTACTTCTATATGCAAAAGGTTCTCCTCCTGATATTACAAAGAATCTAGTAGCAAGTTTTTCTTTCATTTCATTTATAATCCAATCAAAAATATCAAAATCAAGAATATGTTTATTATAATTTTCTCCTGCATAACATCCTAAGCATTTAAGATTGCATATGTTTGTTGGGCTTACCATAACAAATGCTGGAGTTGAAGAATAACCATACTTTTTAGCAATTTCCAATCTTACCTGTGTGCCTTTTGCAATCAAGACTGGTAAAATAGAGCTTATCTTTGAAATAATTTTAGGAGAAATATTTCTATCATATGTTCTTTTCACACTCTTGATCATGGAAAGAAGAGCTATGGAGATATCATTCCATACTTTTTCAGGAAAATCTTTTTTTCCAAATTTACTTCTTAAGTTTCTTTTAAGTTTCTCTTTATAATGCTCTTTAGAAAGATATATTGCGAGTAAAGAAAAAAGTAAATTAGTAACAGGCTTACCAATTGTTTTATTCTGAATTAAGCTAGCTATGGGCTTTATTGTTTTGTTGAGCATTTTCCCTTACCTTTTTACTTTTCTTTTAATTCTTTCAACCTTTTAAATTTTTTTGATTCTTAATAGCAGATTTTAAATATTTATACTTGTTTAAACATCTATCATGAAAGAGAGAGAATACATTAAAAAAGAGCTTCGCATTCTTGGAATAGATGATGGTCCATTTAATAAATTTAGGGATAAAGAATGTTTAGTTATAGCCACAGTTTTTCGTGGAGGTCATTATATGGATGGCCTGCTTTCAACAAAAGTAAAAGTGGATGGAATAGATTCTACAACAAAACTCACAAAAATAATAAGAAAAACAAAACACATCGGACAGTTGCAATGCATAATGATAGATGGCATTGCTCTTGCTGGTTTTAATGTTATAGATATTCAAAAACTAAACAAAAAAACTAAACTTCCAGTCATTGTAATTATCAGAAGAAAACCAAATTTCAAAAAAATAGAAAGGGCATTGAGAAAAGCTAATAAAAAAACATGGAGGAAAAAATTAAAATTGATGGAAAAAGCTGGCAAGATCTATAAATTAAGATTAAAGAACAAAAATTTATATTTTCAAACAGCAGGAATATCAGAAAAACAAGTAAGAGAAATTATAAGAATAAGTGCAACGCATGCAATAATGCCAGAGCCAATAAGAATTGCGCACCTTATTGCTTCTGGGGTAGTCTTGGGTGAAAGTCGCGGTAGATCTTAGCTAAACTGATCCTTAATTTTCTGGATATTATTTGCTACTTCCTGTCCCTTGTCTGTCAATTTTATCAACTTAATACGTCCTTTCTTTTCAAAAGCAACTAATCCAAATTTCTCTAAGCTTTGTAAGATCTTTACTGCATGACTATATGTACAATCAACTTCCTTTGCTAACAAACTTCCGTATCTTGCTCGAGAACCTTTGCGTAGAGCAATAAGAATTAGGGCAGGTTTCTTTCTAAAAAATGTATTAAAAGCATTCTTAATCATTTTCCCTTAGCCTATAATGATTATTTCATAACCAATATGTTTGATTATAACCTTTCTTTTATAAATCTTTCGTCATAGGGTTTTGTGAAGTCTTCGGTTGATGGAATGGATAAAAAAATTAAGTGAATATCATATTTACACAGAAATCTTTAATGTTTTATCTATCTCTTTCATAAATTTATAAAATACTCTTTCTCCTTGTTTATTATGCTTTCCTTTGCAATTCATAATCTGATTTTGGTAAGCATGAGTAAGTTCATGTAGTAATGTCCTAATCTGGCAAAATAATGGCTCTTTTTTGCTTATACCTATTATTTTACTATTTACTGCATAATAGCCATCATTTTTCTTACCTTTGTGTTTTCCATTAAAAAATACTATCTTATTAATCTCAAGCTTATCTTTACAAAACTTCTTATTTATTATTTTGGTAATTTTCAAGAAAATTTTAATTTTGGTTTTATTCATTTATTTTTTCCCGTTAATTTTTTCTTCAAACTCTTCATGACACTTCCAGCTACAAAAATAAATATTTTCTTCGCTATCATTCTGACTGACTAATTTCTTCATATCATCTTTGATAGCCTTTTTACAGTTTTCACAAATGTCTGCCATATTTATATTTAAAAATCAAACCTTTTATAATTTTTTATTGACTAAAAAGGAATAACATTCCATACGGAACATTTAAGAAAGCCCATCCCTTTATAAAAAAAGGTTTAGAATGGTTAATGAAAGAAAAACTGAAAAGATTATAAGAGATATTTTATATAAAAATAAAAATGAATATGAAAAGGAAACAGAACAATCAGTTATTATAGAAGAACAAAAATCAGACAATCCACGAATAGATAAACTTCTTAAGACCGCTTCTAAAAAAGGAAGTGGAATGGGGTATCCAGAATTTATTATAAGCTTTCCAAATAAGGATTTAATAATTGTGGTAGAATGCAAAGGAGATATAAAATACCATAAAAGTAAAAATTTAGATAAATATGATACATACGCTGTTGATGGTGTTTTGCTTTATTCTTCTTATTTATCAAAAGAATTTGATGTTATTTCTATTGGGGCTTCTGGACAAACTAAAAAAGAACTTGTGATTGATACTTACCTACAAATAAGAAGAGAAAAAAATGCAAGAGATTTAAAAATACAAAAAATTTATGAGTTTGTTGATTATTTTGGTATTCTAAAAAAAGATGATATAAAAGAAAAAGTTGATTTTAAAAGACTAATAGAATATTCACAATTATTAAATCAAAAATTAAGAGATGATTTTGAATTTGAAGAAAATCTTAGACCTTTAATTGTTAGTGGAATTTTATTGGCTCTTGAAGATGAGGGCTTTTGTTTATCATATTTAAAAAAAGAAAAGCCCCTTGAAATAGCAGATTTGATAATAACAACAATAAAAGAAAGATTAGAGCGAGATAATATTAAAGGAGTTAAACAAAATACAATAGTCCAGACTTATGGTTTTATGAGAACAAATACAAAAATTATAAATGCAAAAAATAAAGATGGAACTCCAAACACTCTTTTAAAAGATTTAATTAAAGAAGTAGAATATAATATCAAACCATTTTCCCAAAATTATAGATTCCATGATATTTTAGGTTTATTCTATAACGAGTTTTTAAGGTATGCTAATAGTGATGGTGGTTTGGGAATAGTTTTAACACCAAAACATATAACAGAGTTATTTTCAGACCTCGCAGAAGTAAATAAAGACAGTATCATTATTGATAATTGCTGTGGAACTGGTGGCTTTTTAATAAGTGCTATGAGGAGAATGGAAGAAGAAGCAAAAGGTGATAAAACAAAAATAAAGCACATTCACAAAAAGCAGTTAATAGGTATTGAAAATAATCCTAAAATGTTCGTTCTTGCTTGTTCAAATATGATGCTGAGGGGAGATGGAAAATCAAATATACATCAGCAAGATTGTTTTGAGATTAATGAGGAAGAAATTAAAAAATTTAAACCAACAATTGCTTTTCTTAATCCCCCTTATTCAAAAGGGAATGGACATAAAGAATTAACCTTTATTGAAAATGCCTTGTCTTTTTTAGAACCTAATGGAATTTGTATAGCAATTGTGCCTCAATCTTGTGCTATGAATACAAAGAAAGGAAATTTAGCAGTTAAAAAAAGATTATTACAGAAACATACTTTAAAGGCAGTGATGAGTATGTCTAATACCTTATTTGAAGATAGCAATACAAATGCAGTTGCTTGTATTTTAATTTTTGAAGCCCATAAACAACATAGTAAAAATACTAAAACATGGTTTGGTTACTGGAAAAATGATGGCTTTATTAAAGTAAGACCTTATGGCAGAATAGATTATTATGGTATTTATCGGGATAAAATAAAAAAATTGTGGTTAAATAGTTTTTTCAATAAAAAAGAAATTGAAGGGTTTTCTATATTAAGACACGTAGATTTTGATGATGAGTTGTTAGTTGAGCCATATATTAAAACAAAATTTAAAAATTTAACAGATAAAAATTTTGAGAAAACATTAAGAGAATACTCTACTTTTCTTTATCATAATGAATTACAAGACAAAGTTTCAAGGGAAAGTTATAGTAATAAAAAATTGAAATTAGATTTCAAGAAATGGAAATTTATACAATTAAAAAAATTATTTGATGTTAAGGGTTCAAAAACAACAGATAAAAAAATTCTTGAAGAAAGGTATAAAGAGGGAAAGTATCCTTATGTAACTACACAAGCAACAAATAACGGAGTAAGAGGATTTTATAATTTTTATACAGATGAGGGGAATGTATTAACAATTGATAGTGCTACAATTGGATTTTGTTCTTATCAACCCCTTAAATTCTCTGCAAGTGACCATGTAGAGAAATTAATACCTAAATTCAATTTAAATGTATTCAGGGCTTTATTCTTAGCTACGATAATAAATATGGAACAATATAGGTATTCTTATGGTAGAAAATTCAATCAGGATAGGATTAAAGAAACAATTATTAAACTGCCTTTTAAAAATAGAAAAGTAGATTGGGATTGGATTGAGAATTATATAAAAGGTTTAAATTATTCCAAATATTTAGAAATAAATTCATAATCCTCTTGCTCTATAAATCAAATCAAGCCATTTATTCTCGCCAAGCCCAAGCTCAACACCAGCTTTTTCTATTGGTGTCATTCCTATGCCTTGATGAACACGAATAAAATTATAATAGACAACAAACAAATCTAAAAACAATTCAGCATCTTTTTTATTTTTGAAAGCCCTCATAACTTTAATTCGCTCTCTAATTGTTCCTTGTATTCTCTCAACAATATTATTTCTTTTGTCTTTGTTAGCTCTTAATCTAATGTATTGAACTTTTCTATCTTTATGTAAAGTTCCAAATACCTTTCTTACTGCTTTCTGATAACCTTGTAAGCCATCTGTAAATAGTGTTAAGGGTCTGTTCTTAACCTTCAAGAAAAGCATTCTTGCACTCTTGCTATCTCGCTTCTCGCTGTAATGTGTTGCTATGAGCATTCTTGTGCCTTTGTCAATTATATCCCAGAAATAATGCTGTTCTCCCTTGCATTTAACAAAAATCTCATCTGTATGATATTGTCTTGATAAATTTAAATCAAAGCTTTGCGAGAATGAATTTAGCAGTTTAGCATATCTAATAATCCAATTATGTATGCTTCTGTAAGTTATTTTTTCTTGTGAGAATTGATTAATATGAGCTTCAATTTTTCTTAAAGACATTCCATTCATATACAAATCAAGACAGCAGGTTATGAGTTCTCTTTCTGACTTCATCTTTTTGAAGCCATCATCTACTACAAAAGTTCTATCACATTCCTTGCAGATATATCTTTGTTTTTTCTTTGTATGATTAAAGCGATAGCCATTCTTTACTATCTTTTTGTTCTTGCAGTAAGGACATTTATCTGCCTTATGGACAGAAATTTCCTTGTATTCTTGTCCTTGAATTTTTTTCATTTTGAATTTAATCACCTCTATTCTTAATAATATAATAGTATTAGGTATATATAAAGACTATTGAAATTTAAGGTATGTTTTGTATCGCAATAATGTTTATATACTAAAAATAATATACTTATGGGTATGGCAAAGATAAAAATAGAGGGATATAAATGCGAGAGGTGTGGTCATATTTGGATGCCAAGAAGAAATAGCAAGGAAGAGCCAAAAGTATGCCCTAAATGTAAAAGCCCTTATTGGAATAGACCGAGAAAAAAGAAGGGTTAATTATTTTTTTTATTAAATTTATCAACCGAAGACTTCACAAAACCAAAAATAGAAAGTTTTTTAAATAAAAATCAGAAAATTTTAAAATTTTCAATATTTAAAAGATTTTTCAAAAATTTTTCTATTCTCCTGCAAAAATCTTTTCCTTATTCTTTCCTCAACAGCTTTCCAAACATTCTCTTTTTTTAAAGGTAAGAGTTTTTTCTTAAGTGCATAACCTAACATAAAGATATTAACTCCTAATATATTTCCAGTTTCTTTCTTGACTATCTCATCTGCATCCACAACATAAATTTTTCTTGTAAATTTTTTTATTTCTCTCAAAATTTTTTTCATGTTCAAAGAAGACCTAAAAATTTTGGAGTTTATCAAGACAACTGTATTTTTATTTACCCAATAACAAGCTCTCAAAGCCTCGAGTGCTTCTAAAGCAATTATCAAATCTGCTTTAGCTCTTGGAATTAAAGACGAATGAATACCTCCACCAAAACGAACATGACAATCAAGACTACCACCTCTCTGAGCTAAACCATGAAGTTCAGCTTCTTTTACATCATAACCTTGTTTCAGAGCAGCTTTACTGATTATATCTGTAAGGGTAAGTATTCCTTGTCCACCATAACCTACAACAATCAAGTTGAAAGGTTTCATTTCAGTTCCTCCTCACTAATTACTTTAATTCCATTCCTTTTAAGTAAAGTTGTAGTAACACCATCACCTTCGATAGTCTTGCCAGAAAAAGTTCCGTCATGAATTCGGCCGCAACCACAAGAAGGGCTTTTTTGTTTCAAAATCGCTTCTTTAATATTTAATAGTTTAGCTAATTTTAAAGTTTCTTTAGCTCCTTTCACAAAATTTTTGGTAACATCCTTTCCTGACTTTGAAACAACTTTTTTCCCTCTTTGGTTTGAAGGTTCTCTTGGAGTTGACAGACCCCCAAGTTGTTCTGGGCAAACAGGAATCAAAATTTCTTTTTTAGACAATTTAATAACTTTTTTATTGAGGTTATCTTTACCATCCCAAGCACATTTGATTCCTAACAAACAAGCAGAGACTAATTTTGATTTCATTTTTCCACCTCTATTAAATCTGGAAAAAGCTGCTTGCAAATAGAACAACTCCAACACAAATCTTTATCAATCAACCATTTACCTTTTTCTTTTTTTATTGCAGGACATCCAAAATCTTTTAACTGCTCTAACTTTTTATCTTGTTTTTTAATTTTAAATTTAGGAAGTTTGATTCCTTTTCTTACAGCTTGCCTTATAAAAGCAAGCCTGCATTCGCCTTTAGCTACAATAACAGAAACTCCTTTAATACTATAAGCTTGCTTTAAATCTTTAACAAACTGACTGAAATTCCAGACATTCGAAGTTTTTACAAAATCTACTCCAAGAGCTTTGGCAATTTCTTCAATATTTGCTATTTTAGTTTCTTTTTTCATTCCAGTCAAACCACTACCTGGATTAGGCTGGTGTCCTGTCATGGCAGTCCATCTATTATCTAAAACAATAACTAAAGCATTAGCTTTATTATAAACAAGATTCAATAAGGATGGCAAGCCTGCATGAAAAAAAGTACTATCCCCAATAAAAATAACTGGCTTCTGTCCACTTGCCTTAGAAATTCCGTGACTTATACCAACAGAAGCCCCCATGCTTACAACAAAATCTTGCATTCTAAAAGGTTCATAAACTCCTAACATGTAACAGCCTATGTCTCCTGCAAAAATTTTCTTTCCTAAAGCTTTTTTGACAGCATAAAATGTGCTTCTATGAGGACATCCTGGACAAAAGAAAGGAATTCTTTTTTCTGGCTCCTTATAATTTTTAATATTATAACTTAAGTTCCTGTCAATTTTTTTGCCTAGAATTTTACTTAGATTAACTAAAATATCTTCAGGTTTCAATTCACCAGCTTCGGAAAAAAAATCCTTGCCATATATTTTTATTTTTTTAGAGAATTTTTTAACTTCTTCTTCGATTATTGGATCAAGTTCTTCAATAACAATTACTTTTTTTAAATTTTTTAGAAAATTTTTGACTTTATCAGAAGGGAAAGGATAACTAAATCCTAACTTTAGTAAAGGTAATTTTATTTTTAATTCTTGAAATGCTTCCTTGATATAAATATAGGCAACACCAGAAGTAATAATTCCAATTTTACCTCTTCCTTCCTCAATAAAATTCAATTTTGATTTTTCACAGTCCTTTCTTATTTTTTTTAGTTTTTCAAGTAATTTTTTATGTAGGGCAACAGTCTGTGCTGACCCTAATTTAAATTCTTTTTTCACAAATTTGCCTTTCTTTTTGCCTTTCTTGATCTTACCAAAATTAACTAAAGATTTTGAATAACAAATTCTGGTTGTTAGCCTTACTAAAACAGGAATTTTGTGTTTTTGTGAAAATTGAAAAGCAAATTTTGTCATGTCTTTTGCTTCCTGACTGTTACTTGGTTCAAGTGTTGGCACATGTATTAATCTTGAAAACCATCTTGTATCTTGTTCTGCCTGTACACTCGACCAGCTTCCAGGATCATCTGCTACTACAACAACAAAAGGACATCCAAGATAAACTAAAGGTAATAAACTATCAGAAGCTACATTTAATCCATAATGTTTCATCGACACTAAAGCCTTAATACCAGAAAAAACAGCTCCTGCTGCAGCTTCTAAAGCAACTTTCTCATTCACTGACCACTCAAAATAAATCCCAGTGTCTTTTGCTATTGCAGCAAAAGTATCTCCAATCTCAGTTGCTGGTGTTCCAGGATAACTAGAAGCATAACCAACTCCTGATTCAAGAGCTCCCCTAACAATAGCTTCATTACCAAACAAAAAACCTCTTTTTCCAAACAATTCTTTTTTCATTTTACTTTAATTTTCTCTTCTCATACATTTCTTCAAGTTCTTCTTTTTTAAGTAAAGGCACAAAAGCATAACCTTCCTCCCTTCTAACCACTTCTAATTTTTTTCCTTTCTTTTGCCATATCTCCAAAGCACCATAATCCCAAGCCTCTCTTGTAGGATATAAAAGCAAGCCTTTTTCTTTTAATAATTTCAACGCCATCTTCTTTACTTCATTAATCTGTCTAGAATCAACACTTGCTGTAAAATAAATTCTATCATACTTATAATTCCATATCTCAGTTTTTTTGTCAAGAGCATCTCCAGCAAAAATATTTAATTTTGAGAATCTGGCTGCAACTTTTTTCTTTTCTTTTTTCAATCCTATAAGAAACTTTTCCATATTTTTCTTGGCTTTTTTAGCAAGATCAGGAAAAATTTCAATAGTCATCACAGAACTTGGAAAAACTAAAAAAGCAACGAGAGCAGCGTGGTAGCCAGTATTAGTTCCTATTTCAAGAACATCCATCCCTCTTTCAAGTCTCGACATTACTAACATCCTTGCCACAGTTGAAGGCTGGCTTATTGTCTGTCCATGAGCAACATGTTTTGGTTCATCTCTGTAAGGTTCATCCCTAACAAAAAATTTTCTATCTACTACTCTAAAAGCCTTAAGAATTTCCTCGCTGATTCCAGGATTATTAATTTTAATGGATTTTATCATCAAATCTATATCTTTGTTCATTTTATCCTCCTCTCTATTCTCAAAAGCTCATTTAACTTTGCTAGTCTTTCCTTGCCTAATATTCCTGTCTTAATAATTGGAATTTGCCAGCCAACTGCAAGATGCGCTATGGTATTATCCATTGTTTCTCCTGACCTATGGCTTATGATAAGGGTAATATTATGTTTTTTTGCAAGATCCACAACTTTTTTTGTCTCTATAAGCGAACCTATCTGATTTGGCTTGATAATCAAGGCATTAATTGCATTGCTTTTTATTGCTTTCTGCACTCTTTCAAGATTTGTTGTTGTTAAATCATCACCACAAACAAGAACATCAGGAATTTTTTTTCTTAATCTGTGGAATCCGTCAAAATCTTCCTCATGCAAAGGATCCTCTATATAGGAAAGAGAATATTTTTCTGCAAGATCTGTAACATAATTGATTTGTTCTTCTTTTGTCAGATTCTTTTCTCTTTTTGTTGAGCTGTAATTTTTATATTTGTAGATCTTTCCTCTCAATAAGTTAGAAGCAGCCATATCTATCCCTAATTCAAGTTCAATATCAAATTTATCTTTTATTTTCTGCCTAACTTCCTGGAGTAAAGCTAGAGCAGATTCATTATCAAGAGTTGAAGCAAGAGCATTTTCATCTGTCAGAGTTCCTTGCCACTCCTTATCCTTTTGTTTAAGCAGGTCTTTAGCAATTTTATAAGCCTGCAGATTGATGAAATAAGAATCAAAAAAGTGTTTTGTTTTTGGTAAAAGAAGAAATTCCTGAAAATCTATCTTCCTTGTTTGATTAACATGCATCCCACCACCAATACAATTTCCTAAAGGTCTTGGCAATGATGGTTTTGGTTTTCCATTTCCTAGCAAAAATTCCCACAGCTCTTGTTCTTGGGAAAGAGCCATGGCTTTTAGAAGAGCAGATTCAAGGGCAAATAAAGTGTTGCCTCCAACAAAGCTGAGGTCTCTGGTTTGATCATATCTTCTAACAAATTTTTCTACTTGCTCTAAATCTCCAAATTTTTCGAATTCTGTTTTTTCAGCCACTAGTTTTCTTCCAAGAGCATTTATGAATGAAACACTAAAATCTATTCCTCTTGATGAGAAATCCCTTACTTCATGCTTTCCTCTTGACTTTCCATTAGGTGTGCTAGCCTCAATTTTTTTGCCTTTAACTTCAGCAACTACAGCGATTGTCTCCTCTTTTCTTGAATTAAGTATTTTTCTGGCACTAAGATTAGTTAGTTGCATGATTAAAACATAAAAAAGAAATATAAAAACTTTACCTATCTTTACCCTAATTCTTCTTCACTTTTTTCTGTTGCTGTTTCCTTAATTTCTTTAGCAATAGCCTCCTCAGTTATTTCCTCTTCCTCTCTTTGCTTTTCCTCAGCATCCTCAACTATAGCTTTTTCTTCTGCAACCTCTTCCCCTTTAGGAACCTCTCTTGGCTTTTCTTCTTTCTTGATTATCTCTTCCTCTTCCTTCTTTTCTTCTTTTTCCTCTTCTCTTTCCCTCTTTTCTATTTTTTTAGGTAGAGGCCTTTTAACAGTGATAGGCAAAATCCCCTCCTCAAATTCAAGTTCTGCAATCTTGATGGGATCATAATTAATATTTTCCAGCTCTTCTTTGCTCATTTTAAAAAGTATGGGAGCATTTGCACTGATTTGTAAAGCTCTTGCCCCTAGAATTCTTGCTCTCTCGTATTTTGTGTATTCTGATGGACCAAATTTTTCTTTTTTCATCTTCTCTACCTAACTCTTTATTTCAGTTGTGATTTTATTTTTTCAAAAATCTTTTTCCCTTCTTTAAGAGCTGTGCTTAGGACTTTTAAGATTTCTTCCTCGCTCAATGGTTCATCTCCTGCTTTCTGAAGTGCATGTATGTATGGTTCTTTTCCAAAAGTCATTGCAATAGTAAGCCTGGAATTGCTTGCTTCCTCTTCAGATGTTGTTGGATCAAGTATAAACTCCTTTCCAATTCTGTAGAAAGTAAGAACCACGGGCATATCTTTTAAAGGTACTTTTTTTGTTGTGAATTCCCCATACTGAACCTTGTCTCCTTTAATTGAGGGAAAAACCGCACTTTGCAAAGCTGCCATTACTGCTATCGCACTAGCATCTATCAAGTTGCCAGCATCATTAATAGGATAAATATCAAGGAAAACTGCCCACACGAGCTCTCCTTTCTTAATACATAATTTTTTCAAGTCAATAAACTCGCTCTCTCTAATAGATCTGTCAATAATTCTAGCCAGCTCAATAGCCTGAATATCTGGAGGGCCCATTTCAAATTTTTCTGATGCCAAAGGCCAGAATTCAGCCACAACCATCAAAGCTCCATTATCTGGCGTATCTGTAAAAGGCTCTATTACATTTAATTTAGCTCCAGCAATAACTTCAGTATCCCCAAACTTGACTCTTGCGCTTCCTTCAGCCTTTTTTGAAACTCCTAACTCAATGCTTAAAGGCCTTAATTCAAGAGGTTTTCTTTCATCCATTCTTTTTCCATCTTTAAGCAATTCTTCTATTCTTTTTCTGGTTAATTCTGAAACATCCATTTTATTTTTTATCCTCCTTAACTTTTTTCAAAGCCTGGGTTTGTATCTCAATTATTTTCTTAGACATTTTTTTGCCAAGACTTATGGCTCTCTTTAAATCATCAATGCTTACCTTGCCATCAAGCTGCATTAAACTTATTTTTCCAGAGCGAGATTGGAATGCAAAAGGAATATCTGTTGCTGCTTTAATCTCTTTCCCATCTTTCTTTATGCTATAGTCTTCCTCCTCTTTTGTCAAGTCAGCAACTATAGCATCACCTATCTTTCCTATTGATATTGAAGAAACAAGTTCTTTCATAGGTATTCCAGCGTGAGCTAAAGCCATTGATGCTGCATTAATACCAGCACATCTTGTTGACGCATCAGCCTCTACAATTAAAATGTAAACATCAATTACACTGTTAGGAAAATCTTCTAGCTTGAGTACTTTCTTTAAAGCATTGGACGTAACATAAGAAACTTCTGTACTTCTTCTAGTTGGCCCTGGCCTTTTTCTTTCTGCAACACTGAAAGACATCATGTCATAATAACATCTCAGTAAACATTTTTCTGGATTCTGTAAATGTTGAGGATGTAACTGTCTTGGCCCATACACAGCTACTATTGCCTTAGAATTGCCAAAAGAAAACATAGCGCTCCCATCTGCTCTCTTTATTATACCAACTTTTGCTTCTATTTTTCTTGTTTCATCATAATTTCTTCCGTCAGGTCTTTTGTATGCCATTTTATTTTTCCTTTTCCTTTTCCTTTTCTTTTATTTTTGGTTTTTTCTTTTGTTCAATTAAAAATTCTTTTACTTTTTCTGTTAATCCTTCTATAAAAGGTTTTTGCACTATCAAATCAATTGCTTTTTTTGCAAGCAACTCATCTTCAGGATTCTTGCCTTTAACCCATATAACACCATTCTGACCAACTGTAATACTGCATCCTGTTTCAGATTTGATTGTATTAACCATGCTGCCTGCCCTACCTATGACTCTAGGAACTCTCGTAGGATTGATTCTTACTATAATTCCTCCTTCTAATTTTCTTAAACCTCTCTCTTTCATTGTCAAATCAATTCCTTTCAACTTAATTGATTTTATTTTTGTCACAATATTATCCCTAAAACCAAAATGTTCAGCCAGATCTTTCTTATTAATATAGCCAGCACATTCAGCCACACTAAGAAAAGCAATATTTGGGGCCACTACATCAATAATCCATCCATTAAAAGTAATATCAATAACCTGGCCTATGACAGTATTTCCAACTCTAGGAATATAAACCCCGCTTAGAGGAATGATTTTAACAAGTCTATCTGTTTTTTCCAGTAATCCAAATCTTGTAGCAATAACTTCTTCTCCCTCTCTTCTTGTTCCGTCACTAGGTAAAAATTCTGCTCCTTTTGCAACTACCTCCCCAGGAACAACCATCTCTCTCTTTTTTCTTTCTATCTCTACTTTCTTCACTTCCTTCTTCTCTACTTCTTTTTCTTCCTTTATTTCTTTTTTTTCTATTTTTTTTGTTTTAGTTTTCTTTTCTTCTTTTTCCATTTTTCCTACTCCTTAATCTCCTCTGTTGTTGCTGAACCATGAGTTATGGCATTTAATTTATCATAAAATTCCATCTGCATTCCTGCTGGCAAGTCAATAATACAAGAAAGACTGCCATCGCTTAACCATTCTTCTTTTGTCTTATTGAATTTCTGTAACATGCCATAAGCTTTTCCAGTATGAGCAGCAGGAATCACTATTTTCAGTTTTATTGTTGCTATTCTTATTGGTATTTTTTTCTCAATCTGTTTTATAATATTCAAAGCTTGCTCATCCGCGCTTCTTGTTTCATCAACTCTAGCACCAGCTTCCTTAAGCACAGAACTTATCCTCTCGCTTGTATATGGAGCATTAGTCCTTGGATCAATAGAATTTTTTACAAGAAAATCTACAATCTGTTTAAATTTCTGTTCTCTCTCTTTTTCCCTATATTCTTGCGGCAGAACAATCTCACCTTCCCTGACTATTTTCGCTGCAACTTCATTAACATTATCATCACCAAAAGCCTCTTTCAAATCAGATGAAGAAACTTTAAGGCCTTTCTTATAATCAGAAAAAACTAAATCTATGGCAAGAATATCTCTCATGTTAGCTACAGTAACATTCTTGCTCTTTTTCGATTCAATAGCTTTATCACAATCTACCATAATCTCAAAAAGTTTTCCCTTAACTTTCAATCTTGCTACAACATCAACCATCTTAGAAAATAATAATCATCTATATTTTAGTAATTTAATCTCCTTATTTTATTAATATAATTATCTTACATACTTGGATAGGGCTGCTCCATGAAGCCTTTTTGCTTTCTTATCATCAGTTTTAACAAAAACAGTCTCAAATCTTTCTATATTAAATCCCTTTCCTAATACTTTTTTAAAAATATTTAATGTAAATTTGATGCCTTGATCAACACTAAGACTTTCTTTATAGCCTTTCTGCAATAATTCTTTAATTCTATCATCATTCTCGCCAATGACACTGGCCTTGAATCCAAGATAATTTCCTGTAACATCACTCACATAAAGTTTCTTAGCATTATCCCTGTTAATTCCAGCTATCATTACTGCTATTCCAAATGGGCGAGCTCCTGCATATTGTGTTGCTGACTGTTGAATGTTAGCCACATCCTTGATAACAGATTCAGTATCAATAGGTTGATCATAAGTCACTCTATGCTGTTGAGCTATGACTTGTGAATGTTCAAGCAAAACTCTAGCATCACTCAAGACACCAGCAGCAGTTGCAATAATATGCTCATCTATTTCCCAAATTTTCAGGATTGCTTCTGGCAGTACTAGTGGATCTCCTAAACGTTTGTCAGAAATTATCATAATACCATCACTACAAACCAGACCAACACTAGCTGAACCAAGCCTGACAGTTTTCTCAGCATATTCTACTTGTAAAATCCTGCCATCAGGGCTGAACATAGTTGCTGCTCTGTCATATCCCATAACCCTATGCTGCATTTCCATTTCCATTTTAAACCCTTTTTAAAAACCAATAATGTTCAAGGTTTTTTCTTTCTCGTTATCTAATTTAAAAATAAGGGATTTATAAAACTTTCTAAGAAAAGTTTAAAAAGTTTTATAAGAACTAAAAACAATCAAAATTCATGAAAAAAAGAGGTAAAAAACACAAAAAAGGCCAAGTAATGGGCATGCCTTTCATCTTTATTTTTTCTCTCATACTAATTGCAGTGGCCTTGTTTGTTGGAATATGGGCTATTAAAGGGATTTTAGATAGAGCATGCCAAGCAGAAATAAATTCCTATGTTGCTGAATTGGAAAATGAAATAATAAGTGTATGGAGCGCAGAAGAAGCATCAAAAACAACTGATAATTTAAAAATATGCAATAGAATTGAGACTGTATGTTTTGTTAATCAAGATAATTGTAATCTAAGAGGGGGTATTATTCCAGCAGATCTTTGTTCTGTCATTGTTCCAACATGGGCAAGAACTGATAAAGATAACTTATTCTTATATCCAGGAGGAAAAGCTGAAAATCTTGGAACTTATAGTGCATGGCATCTTAAATGCGGGACACAAGAATGTCTAAGTATAGATAAGACAAGATGTTTTCCTGTTGAAGATGGGAAAGTTATTTTTAGGATAACAAAAGAGGGTGGTAGTCCTTATGTCACAATATCTCAGGCATCTCAAGCTTAAAATTAAAGTTAAAGATGAGAAAAAAAGCACAGTTTCAGTTTGCATGGATTTTTGCTGTTGTTGTTGGTGCCATGATCCTTTTTCTAGCTTTTTATTTTGTTGGAACCACATTATTGAGACAGCAATATGAACAAACAACAATAGAAACGCAAAGTCTTGACATCCTGCTAAATCCCTTTGCTTATTTAGGATCTTTAGGAGCAACAACTTATAATCCTCTCTCACTCCCAGAAGAATCTGAAATCTTGATGAATTGTGATAAAGGAAATAGAATAGGGGAGATAGGAAAAAATACTATAACACTTTTATCAAAAGGAGAGGCAGGAGTTCCAAAAATAGCCTATGACAAATACATCTTCACTCCTCAACCAATAAAAGGCAAGAATTTTGAGGCATTAAGCAAGCCTTTTGAAATGCCTTGGAGAGTTGCTGACCTCATTATCTTATGGCCCTCTAATCAAGAATACTGTTTTCAAAATGCCCCATCAAGAATTGAGAATGAAATTGAAAGATTAGAAATTAGTAGTATAAAAACACAAAATTGCAGTAAAGATAGCATTAAAGTTTGTTTTACAGGCAGTTGTGATATAAGAGTTTATGGTGATAGTGTTGAAAAGAAGGGGAAAGGAAAGGTCTATTATAGTGGAGACGCTTTAATGTATGCTGCTATTTTTTCAGACCCTGCACTTTATAGATGTAATCTTCAAAGACTTGCTTCTAGAATATACTCTGAAGCTTTGGTTTATGAAAAAAAATCCCTGGCATTATCACAAAGAGGCTGTGATGTTTCCTATAATCTCAGACCAATAAAAGATGCTTCAGAAAAACTTTACAATAGCCCTACAATAAAGGATAATGTAATTGCCCTGGAAAATACTGCCCAGATACTGAAAAATGTAAATAATATGGGTGACTGCACATTATTTTAAAATGGAAAACAAAATAAAAAAAGGAAAGTATCGGAAACCTTGGTTTCTGATTAACAAGAAAGGACAAATAAAAATTCAGGAAATGGCATTTGTTCTTGTTGCAGTAGTTTTCTTATTTGCTCTTCTTTTCCTATTTTTTGCTCGCTTCCAAACCGCACAATTACAGAAAATGGCAAGTGAAATCCGTGAGTTAAGAACAGTTACTATGTTAAGAGTAGTTGCCTCGCTTCCAGAATTAAGATGCTCAAGTTCATTTGGAACAGCAACTGAAACAGCTTGCATTGACAAAGACAAGCTTAAGGCATTTGATGAAAATTCATATCTGAGAGATAATTATAAGAATATATGGCAGGAAGCTTCAATATCTAAAGTTATTGTAGAAGAAATCTATGGTGGAGGGCAAAAATACACAGTTTATAGCAAGTTAACCCAAGAATCTACAATAACTTACTCAACTTATATTCCTTTGTGCGAGGAAACTGATGCAAGAGAGTCAAAATGTGTTGTAGCTAAAATAAAAATCACAACAATCATGCCATAAATAAAATGGAAAAAATAAGAATAAAAAAAGTATCAAAGAAGAAAGTGCGCAGCTTTGGAAAAAAAACATGGAAAAAGTTTAATATCGAAAGAGGGTTTTCATGGAATCAAAAAGAATTTTTTTATCTTGCTTATCAAAAAAAGAGAGCAATTGGTTTTTTCAGACTCAGAATTATTGGTAGGGTTGCAGAATTGAAGGAATTGTTAGTAGTGAAAGAATATAGAGATAAGGGGGTAGGGCAAGAATTATTAAAAAAATGTGAACAGATTGCGAAAAATAAAGATTGTTTTAAAATTAAACTGTTTACTTCAGAGAAGCACAAAGAAGCTTTGAAATTTTATAAGAAGAATGGATATAAAAAAGAAGGTGAATTGAAAAATGATTTATTCCATTTTGATTGGTATTGGTTAACAAAAAATTTATGAAAATGAATAAACAAGTTAAGGAAGGAAAGTATCAGAAACCTTGGTTTCTGATTAATAAAAAAGAGAAGGAGCTGAAATAAATAAAAGAAAAAAGAAAGGTTTAAAAAGGTGAACTTATTAGAATATTAAAATGAACCAAATAGCCTACTTAAATGAACTTTTTAAAGGCAAGGCACTTTTAAAACTCTTATCTTTCTTTCTTGAAAGACCAAGCATTCAACTTAATCAAAAAAAACTAAAACAAAAAGTAAAATTAGCTAAAGCTAGTGCAACAAAATGGTTAAAAGAACTAGAAAAAAAAGATTTTGTCAGAGTTGAGAAAGTTGGCGTAACCAAGTTATATAGCTTAAATAAAGAAAATCCAATTATAAAACAACTAAAAATAATTAATAATTTGTTGAGTCTAGCAAAAATCAGAGATCTTTCTACAAAATTTAATGTTAAAGCTTATTTGTATGGAAGTGCTGCAAGAGGTGAGGATGTTGAAGATAGTGATCTTGATATTTTGATAATAGGAAAAATAAAGAGAGAACAAATTATTCGAGATATAAATAAAATAGCTAGCAGTATTAACAGGCCTATAAAAATACAAATATTTTCTCAACAGGAATGGTCGCAGATTGCAAGAAAAGATAGTGCTTTTTATGAAAGAGTTGAAAAAGATAAGATAAAGCTGTAAAATGGATATTAAAGACTGTTTAAAACAAAGATTTTTAATAGAAATTAAACCCTCAGCTGACTTAGTAGAAAAAGAATTTACTGAAGCTGCTTATGATCTTAATAGGTCAAAAAAAGTATTTAAAGAAGAAGATTGGAAATGGGCCATTATCCAAGCATATTATAGTATGTTTCATTCTGCAAGGGCAGTTCTTTTCAACTTGGGCTTTAGAGAGAAAAGACATTTTGCTATAGTTGTTGTTTTAGAAGACTTAAATAAAAAAGGCAAGCTTGAATTTAAATATGTGAATGATTTTGAAGCTGTCCTGTCTTCAAGGGAAAATGCTGATTATCACTATGTTTATAGCAAAGAAGAAGCTAAACACAGCTTAGAAATAGCTAAGGATTTTTTAGCTAGAATGAAAAAATTGTTAGATAAGTTGTAAAAAAGAGAAGGAGCTGAAATAAATAAAAGAAAAAATGGAAAACAATAAAAAAGCACAAGAAGAAGTTTTTGGCTTTGTAATTATAGTTCTTATAGTCATGGTCATAGGTCTTGTTTTCTTTGCCCTTGCCTTACGCCCAAAATCTGAAATCATAGAGCCAAAACAAGCTGAATTAGATGATCTTCTTCAAGCAATGCTAAGCTATACAACTGAATGTAAGATAGCTGGCTCTCCTCAGAATATCAGAGAACTACCTAGAGAGTGCAATAATAACAGATTTTGTGATAATAATATAAACACTTGCGATTTTTTAGAAACTGAACTTGATACTATGTTAGAAGGATTTCTTGAGGAAAGTATAGCTGATGCCTATATTCATGGCTATATTATGAATATAAGTAATACTAAAGAAATATTTTATAGAGAAAATGGCCAGCTAGAAGGTAATTATTTTGGTTCAAGTGTTCCTCTTCCTACACTAACAGGAGAAGATATAATAGTCAAGCTAAGATTCTATTATTACAAGTCCAATTAAAACTATAAATCTAGACTTCTAAACTTCTATATTCACTTGAAGTTTGTCTAATCCTATAACAGGCTTAAGCCTGTTCTTTCCTGTCTTTTTATCTTGCTCAGGGATTAAACGAACAAATCCAAACTGTTCTAATAGCTTTAAATCCTGCCTTACAGCCTTAAAATCTCTTTCAAGTTCCTTGGCCAAAGAATAGATGGATTTTGGCTTTTTAACCTTTAGAACATGCAAAATCTTAGCTTTTCCCCCACTCAAAAGCTGTCTAAGCTGCCTTACTGAAAATTCTGAATCAGATTTTATTGGCCACGGAGCTCTCAAAACTCCTAACAAAAAGCCAGGTTCACTAGATTCAGTAAGACTAAGCTTAATAACCACGTTTTTTGTTATTTTTTTCTTTCTAGGCATTTTTCATTCCTTTTTATTTGTTTTGTTCTTTCTATTGAGTAAAAAACACGACGACAATTATTCTAATAGAGAGAAACAAAATATATACTTAAACATTATTGTTCTATTATATATGTTTTCAAAAACCATATATGTCTGAAAATATACCCCACATCTAAAAGAACCTTGAATGTCCTGATTTGTGGTAATTATTAAATAGGGGCATAAGATTTATAAATAAAAATACATAGAAAAGGTGTTAAAATCAGTTCTGTCGAAACCTTTAAAAAGAAAAAACCCGAGATTTTTATTGTAACATAGCAATATGTTATAAAACTGGCCAGTGATCCTTTCTAATAAAAGGGTCGCGACTCATAGTTTAGATATACACAAATTCAATAGTGTCAAAGTCTAAACTGTGGAAGGCATCAGTCAGGTAAAATAAAATGAATGTAAAATATGTTTTTTGGTTGAATTTTGTTCAGTTCTTAGCTTTAGGCTTAGGAATGAATAATATTGCTAAAACTACTATTTACGTTCTTAATATAGTTGCTTGATTGAAAAAAGCTGAAAAGCTGGCTAATAAAAACAATGAGTGAAAGGAGGTTTAAAAATAAATAAGATGAAACTGTTAAAGAAAATTGCACCTTTAGCAGTGGCATGTATGCTAGGACTAACAAGCGTTGGATTCGCAATGGCTCAAGATCTAGCAACTTGGAGAAACAATTTCCCAGGAACTGATACTGCTATAGTTTTCCACAGAAATGCTGATGCTTTGGCTGTGGTAGACTTAACAGCAGCTCTAGGTTTTGCTGGAGACGGCGGAGCAGCTCCAACAGGAGAAGCTCATCTAATCGCTGCTCCAGGAAATGACCTAAACTACGGCGAGGATTTGTTTGATGTAGAAGATACTCTTGAAGCTAGGGACCTTGATGTCCTGTTAGCAGATGGAAGATATCGGGAATCAAGAGGTAATACAGATAATGATGTTAGCTATGAACAATTCATTGAATTTACTAATAGCACAGGAACAATGGATTTCTTGCGAAATAGAGAAACATCTAATAGACCAGTCAATACTTATCTATATTTTGATGATGCTGTAGTAGCATATAACTATAGATTAGTATTTGACAACCCTGTAGAATTTGACTCAACTGATACAGGCACTATAGATGAAGATTTCGAACTAACCAAGTTAAAAATGCTTGGAAGAGAATACTTCATCGTAGATGCGACTGCAGAAGATATCGGTGGTGGCGTCATGGAAATAGATTCATTGACAATAATGGGTGGAGCATTGAAAGCTTCTCAATGGGAGTACAGCACTGAAACCTATACCATGGGTGGAAAAACCTATGAAGTAGAAGTAAAGATTATCTCAGACGTAGGAGCATCTGTTATTTTAGTAATAAATGGCGAAGAGACTGATAAAATGGTTGAAAGTGATACCTATACTCTTGAAGATGATACAAGAGTAGGTGTCTTAGATGTTGTGCCTAATGAAGGAGCTGAGATGAGTGGCGAGCAAGCTGTTGGTAATGACTTGGTAACATTTTATCTTGGAGCTGAAAAAATGGACTTTGAACAAGGAAATGAAATTGAAATCAATGGCGAACCAATAGATGGCTCAGACGTTGAATTGCAGGCAGGCGCTGCACATGAAGAGCTTGCTGAAATCAACTTAGAACTTACACCTGATGATGACATATTCTTGGCTACAGGAGAATCTTGGACAGATCCTATTTTAGGTAGGTTCAAATTCACTTACCAAGGATTGTTGTCTGACACAGAGTCATTTAGCTTGACAACAAGTGGAGATGATGGTATACTTGAGTTCACAAATGTCGCAGGTGATGTTCTTGAAATTCCGTTCATCTTGGATGATACATCTAATGAAACATATCCGGGAGATGATCTTGCTACAGACATTGGAGCAGCTATCAATGTAACTCAAGATGGAAATGGACCAGCAGCTGGACCAGGCGGTAATTTGCTTATCGCTGATGGCGATGGATGTACTGGCGGTGCTTCAGTTACTGAATGTGAAGGCATTTACTTGCTTGTTGTTGGAACAGGTGGTGAGGCAAGAATCTTGGAGATAGATGATATTGACATTGCCGACGAGACACTGGACTTGAAAGAAATATCTCCAGGCTCAACATCTTGGAATGATAGAGATTATTCTAATCCTATTGTTCTAGGTTTCGCTACAATAACACTTGAGGTTGTTAATGCAACTAACACAACTACTGCAACTATCATCAATACTTGTGGCACAGCTTGTGAGGCAGGAGACTTTTTGACATCATTAGCAGGCGAGATAGACCTTCAGTTTGATACCACAAATGCAAATGCCCAGCTATTTACTGACGATGGCACTGATTTGATTGGTGCAGAAGCATGGACACTTGAAGATGATGGTACTGGTGACATGATAATTGTTCCAGACTCAACAAGCGCTCTAGCATGGGATGCTGAAGAAAAAGACTCTGACTATGACGTAGCTATTGATGCTATAGATTTTGGAGCACTCTTCAGATTCAATACAGATGATGACGATGATCTTACTTGGACATATCCAGAAGAGGAAGCTATCCACAAAGTCTATGTTTCAGAGTTACTTGCAACAATCCCAGAGCTTACACCAGGATATGCTGGTGGGGCAGCTATTGGAGCTTATGATGATGAGCTAGCAACTGTCCAGGACATGAACTTAATCTTTGCAGGTGGTTCAGGTATCAACAGCGCAACAGCTGATGTACTTGGTTTGGACTATCCTACATATGGTACTGAACAAGCTTGGATAGATGCTACAGGCGTTGATGCTTTGGGTAAGGCTATGATTTATGTCATGGCAAGTCCTTACGCAGAAGGCAAATACGCTATGATAGTTGCAGGTTACGAGGACTTGGATACTGCAAGAGCAGCTAAAGTCCTAAGAGAAAGCACTCCAGTTATAAGCGGAGACAAGATCTTGCTAGATACTGCCACAACAACAGTCACTGTAATAGCTTAAGTCAGAAAAAACTTAGTTTCATTTTTTTTCTTTTTTTTGATTATTTTTTGTTTTTAATCTTGAAACAAAAGATTTAAAAAGTAATGTTATTATATTATAACAAATGTAATAATAATATAACAAATGTTAGAAAAATATAACAAATACAAATTACTGAAAATTTTTTTATTTAGTCCAAGCGATAGCTTTAGACTCAGGGAACTAAGCAGATTAAGTAAAATTTCCCCGCCTTCTGTTATGAATTACCTTAGAGAATTTGAAAAAAAAGAGCTTATTAGGAGATTCAAGAAAAGAAATATCCCTTACTATCAAGCAATCATGGATAATGAAAATTTTGTCTTTTATAGAAAGCTTGCTGTTTTGTATGAATTGCATAGCTCTGGTTTAATTGATTATTTATGGGAAGAACTTGCCCCTGAAGCAATAATTTTATATGGAAGCTATGCTAAGGGTGAATTCATTGAATACTCAGATATAGATTTATTTATTATAGGGAAAGAAAAAGAAATTAATTGTAACAAATTTGAGGAAAAATTAAATGCAAGGATACATTTAATGTTTGAAAAAGAAGTAAAAAAAATCCCTAAAAATTTAAAAAACAATCTTTGTAATGGAATTGTTTTAAAGGGGTATTTCAAGGTTTTTTAAGATGATAATTAAAATAACTCTAGATAGAGAAAAAGCAAAATCTATACTTAAAATGGCAGAAAATATAGAAAATATGCTTAAAGAAATTATTAAAAAATTAGGTAAGATGGAAGACCAAAGCATAATCGTTAGAGAATATTATGAAGTAATAAGAGAGCTAATAACTGCTCTTTTACTCTCTGATGGTTTTAAAGCTATTGGAGAGTATGCGCATAAAGAAACAATCGATTATTTATCAAATTATAAAGAATTTTCTCAAGATGAAGTAATGACAATTCAAGATTTAAGAACAAAAAGAAATAAAAGCTCCTATGAAGGCAGGCCAATTAAAAGCCCATATCTAGAAAATAAAAAAGAAAAATTGGATTTAATAATTAACAAATTGAAATTCATTTTAAGAAAAAGATTAAAATAAAATTCTTTCTTGATTCTTGATTTTTTGATTATAATTAAGAAATATATCCCATTCATTCTTGCTGTCAGGCTGTCAAATATCTTGATTAAAAAAATTTATAAATAACTTTTCTATTCTCTATTAATGCAGCCACTTAAATCAAAGGCAGGAAAAGAAGCCAAGAAAAAGAGAAGCCAGCTTATCATAGGCTTATTTATTGTTTTTTTAATGGTCTTTAGTGTAGTGGGTTATGCTTTTCTATCAGGCACAAAACCAGAACAACAAGGGCAAGAAACATACAATAGCTATGTTTTCATAGATACGCCAGAAGGATGGAAAACACAAATAAGTATAGAAAGCAAATCTTATACAATAACAACTGCTTTCCTTCCACAAGAGCTAGAAAATATCACAATACAAGGAACACCCTTACTTAATGCTTTCAAAGGAAAAACAGTCTACATTATAGCAAATAACCTAAGTGAGAGGCAGGCAGCAATCAGCCTTTATTCAAATCTTAATAAAATTGTGTTTAGAATGCAGCTAGCTTGTTCTGAAGAAGAGTCTGAGACAGAATTTTGTCTAGAGAACGAGCTGCCAATTAAAAGCTGTGATGATGCTACTCTTGAAATAACAATAGTGGAAATAAAAGAAACTGAAAACGAACCTATAGTTAATTATAAAAACAATTGTCTTATTATAGAAGGAAAAGGAACAGATCTTGTAAGAGCTACTGAAAAATCCGTCTTCATTATCTTTGGAATAATGGAAAAATAAATTGAAAATGGCAAGAAAACAAAAAAAACCTAAAAAAGAAGATAAAGATAGGGGAAAAGAAGTCAAGACAGCCAGGAGAATTAACACAAAAAGAATTATCTGGACTCTTGTAATAATTATATTATTAATGGCCCTGGCTTTGTTCTATGTTATTTTTAGAGAAGAAATTTCAGCTGAGTGGGGCAGACTTGTAGGAAATGTTTTTGAGTGGAAAGGAATGACCTGGCATAAAACAGATCATAAGGGATTAATGATTTATTCAACAGAAATAGCTATCTATCGCCCAGTAGAAAATAAAACTTTTTTCTATATTTTAAACCTGAGAAATGACCCAAGAAAACTAGAAAAAATACAAGCAGATGTAAAAACCAAGCCTCAAAGAATGGTCTATATATCATTTGAAGCAGAGCCTTTACAATGCACAGATTCTATTGTCTTGGCTGCATGGCGTGTTGGTGACTTCATTGATGCACTAGGATTAAAAAAACAAGGAGTTTTCGCAAATAATCTAGCAGGTAATATATCAGAAACTTATGAAAATGTGACTCATGAAATAAAAAATTGTTCGCATGCAGAGCAAGGAACAACCGTCATCCTGTTTAAAGAATCAGATACAGATGAAAGTTATATTCATCAAGAAGATTATTGCTATATTTTAGAGATAGCTGACTGTGAAACCCTAGAAACTAGTGAGAGATTTGTTCTCGCTTTAATCGAAACCATGAGTAGTAAGCCTCTTGAATAATTTCCTAGATAATTAAAAGTTAATTTTATAAGTTTCTTTTCTTCTATTCTTTTAAGCCCGGATGGCCCAATGGTAAGGCGCCAGCCTTGAGAGCTGGTTTCCGCAAGGATATCCAGGTTCGAATCCTGGTCCGGGCGTTTCTTAATTTATAAAGAAAACTATTAAAATTAAAAAAATAAAAAAGGAAAATTATTTCTTTTTATGTATTATCAAATAAACAACTGCTACAATAATCACCCCAACAATTACCAAGATAAGCCACCAATAGCTCTGCCAGAAACTTGGTTTAGGGGGCATTTCTTCTTCTGGTTTTTCTTCATCAGGTACTTCTTCCTCTTCTTCAGCTTCTCCACAATCTACAACAACTAAAGTTCTTGTTTCATAATAATATCTAGTTTTTGTAAATTTTAATTCATAATTACCAGTTTCATTTAAAATAATATTTGCTTTTCCTTCGCTATCTGTTTCTAATGTTTTAAGTAATTCATCATTTCTATAAACTTTAATATGCACACCTTCAACAGCTTTATTCTGGAATGTGGCTTTTATTATAATTGGCTGATTTTTGCAATTTCCTTGTATTGCTATATTCATTCTTTTCATTCCAGAACTGCCACCTGTAACACCCCCGCCATTTCCATCTTCTTCAGCAGAATATGCCTCAATAATTCTAAAGTAAGTAAAGTGAGATACATTAAATGTAAAAGTACCTCCCTTAGTGAAAGGGAATTCAGTACAAGCAGGATCTGTAGTTGTAGTGCAATTTACCCATATACTGTCATCAAGACTATATTGAGGTTTGGGATCTGTAAAAGATACCTCATAAAAGGATATATTTGCACTTTTATTTAATCCTGAATTACTAGAAGAATTAACAAATGCCCATTTATTTTCAATATCAACATCCTTCCTAAGACTAGTTCCATTGCCATTAATTGCCTGTAAAAACCTAATTTCTCCAAAATCTGGCTCTTTGAAATTAACTTTCCCTCCTGTTCCTGTAAATGTATAGTTTGCAAAAAGAATGTTTTCAATCCATGTTCCATCAATACCTTCTGTGCTAAAATTAATATCATAATAAGAAGCATTTGTGTTTGTTACATTTATTCTTGTAAAGTTATTATTATCTGACTCCGTTCCTTCTAAAACAATCGCATCTTGTTTAGCCCAATCTATACGAATATCAGTAAATGCATTATTTGAACTGTTATAAATATAAATTCCATTTGAGAAATTAGAAATTACTCCATGCTCTATTGTTGTATCATTACCACTAATATTAATGCCATATCCAGTAGTATCCCCTGTTATATTTTTCCCTTTAAGGAAAATAAGAGTAATATTATTTGCAGTAATATTAAAGCAATTTCCATTGACCTCAATACTTTGATTTAAAAAATAAATTTCATCTTCAATATCTAATGTCTTGCATTCCCAGACTGCATTAGTATGATTAGCAAGAGGGAGATAGTCTATATTATTAGTATCATTGCCAGGACCACCTTTAAGATTTAAAGCGGTATCGCAAAAATAATCGCCGTCAGAATCAGTACATGTATCACTAAATCCTGTGCCTAATGAATTTGTCCAAAAGTTTCCACCCAAATTTGGACCCCCTATAATATTTTTTCCTACTGTCTCTGTTGTATTCCAATTATTATTCATAGGTGAAGAAGGATGCCAACAAAATCCAGAGGAACTTACTGATGCTGCTGAAACATTAAGAACATTATTGTAAAGAAGATTATAATCAGAGGATTGAAAAGCAATAACACATGTTTCTCCATCTGCCAAAGTTCTTACTCTGCAATTTGTTACATTATTATGAGAACTATTAATAAAAAACACTCCGTGTATCCCAAGTTCAGCAGTAGTGAAATTACTATTATTAATAGTAGAGTTTTCTGTAATAACAAGAACAATACCATCATGATTGACTGATACGTTGTCTATTGTTATATTATTAGAACAAGTTACGATTAATTCCCCAAAGGTTTGATCTTCTATTGTTATTGAATCATTATCAAAATAATATAAAATCTTTTCTCCTTGCTCTGTATTATCTGTTACAGTATGGTTATAATAATCACAGGTTGGACCCCCTACACCGAAAGCATATCCTGTTGTATTAAATGTATTATTAGTTATACTATTAGATAAACCATTGAAAATAAAAACTCCGTCTGACTCATTACCTTCGGTTTTTACTGTATTATTAAATATGATAGTTGAATTAGAATCCTCGCTATGTATTCCATCTGAAGAAGTATGACTGGTAGTTATAGTATTATTTATAATATTAGTGCTACTTACTCCGTCCAACATAATCCCAAATGCAGTATCATTAGAAGTTGTAATTGTATTATTATATAAAAGATTTGAATCTGAGTTATCGACTACACCAATTCCAGCTGCTCCAATACCAGAAGATGTAATATTATTTGTAGTTATATTTGTATCAGTCGTAGCCATAACTAATACAATCCCTGTTGCATTAGTACCAGAAATTATTATAGTATTTAAATCAACACTAATGTTTGATGAAGAACCAATACCAATTACACTCTGATTTTCACCAGAAGAAGTAATAGTATTCGAACTAATGTTAATACTTGATGAAGCTTCGACCAAAATTCCTAAGCCAGTAGTTGTAATATTATTATTCTCCACAACACTTGAATTTGAACCAGAGAACAAAGAAATTGGAGCTGAACCACCTGAATAATTTAGAGTATTTGAAGTTATATTAGCATTACTTGAATTCCCAAAGAAAATCCCAGAAACTTCAAATGTATTATTAAAAATCGTTGAGTTTATAGAATTTATAAAACCAATTGCATATTGTCCTTCTCCTTCTTCTGTTGGTCCTGTGAAGTTTTGTGAAAATGTACAGTTCTTAACAGTTATATTATCATAACCCTGCTCATTATCAACAGCACGCCAATCCTTGTCGTCTGCCCCATTAACAGTTATATTATGTCCCTGACAGTCTAACACTATTGAATTATTTTTAATTACAAGGCAATCACCCCCAGTTATATTAATAGGTTGATTTAAAGTATAAATTTCTGACTCATTTGTTAGATTCATGCATTGACTAACATTTGTTGCTGCACTAACAAGATTCAGACTAATAAAAGCAAGAAAAATTATAACAAATACTAAGATAGCTCTTTTCATCTTACCTCTTTTTATTCATAAGGAGTAATAAAAAAACCTTTATAAATTTTTTGTTTAAGAAGACAGAAGTAAGTCATAAAAACCTTTTTAAATTCTTCTTGCTTCATATTATTGAGGTAGCTAATTAGCTAACTTTCCGTCTCTTTCGAGGGATAGAGGAAGGTCCACACACCCCTCACTAGAAAAGGAAAGGTATTGGAAAACCTTGGTTTTCTAATGAGGAAGTAGTCAGTCTCGCGAGAGACATGCTGAAAGGCATAGCTCTGGCACAGAAACGACACAGCTCTTGTGGAGCGCTAAAAAATCTTATGATTTTTGGCGCGCCGAAAATCTTTGATTTTCGTGCGTTATGATGCTTGCGCTAAACTATGAAACAAGAGATTTGATGAAACGCCGAAGTTTGGTGACAAACAAGGCGTGCCAAAATCTTAAGATTTTGAGCACGGCTATCTTGGCTGGTGCAAGTCTTCGAGACGCTTAGTCAGATGTTAGCATGTTCGTTTCTTTCCTTAAGGGGAAAGAGGAACTACAGAAAGTGGCCTATTGTTGGCTACCTCTTTTTAGGCTAGGGGAAATGGGAGATTTTTATTTTGGAAATCTTGGTGATGAAAAAGAATTGAAACTTCTGAAAACATTTTTACTTTCTTATCCAATGAATTATCCTGGCTATAAAGATTGGGTTGAAAAAATATGCATTCCTGAAATAGAAGATAACTGGAAAAAAGCAATACTTGCTTTTTATAGACAACATAATAAAGATTCTTGGGAGTTAGTTGGAAATGCTATTTACCAAGCAACCAAAGAATCTCAATTACCTAATACTTTGCACTTTAAAAATATGAGAGTAAAAGAAGGATTCAGAAGAGAGGGCGTGGCTTCTTTTTTAATAAAACAGGTTGAGAAAGCAACAAAAGCTAAGGGATTAAACCTAATTATCTTAGATTTTAGAAAAGAAAGAAAAGATTTAGCAAAATTTCTTTTGTGGCATGGTTATAAACCCTTATTTGAGGAATGTCTTTATGATGATAATAATCTAGACGTGGTCATGGTAAAAACTGTTTGAGAAAGTTTTTTATATCTTGACTAATTACTAATCTTGAAAATGGTAGAACAATTAAGAGTGCCAGCCTCTTCTGGAGGTTTGGTCAGATATTTTGAAGAATACAAGAGCAAGTTTCAGATAAAGCCAGAATTCGTCATCTTGCTCATCATTCTAGTAATATTTTTTGAGATTGCCTTAAGGCTTTTTTTCTGATTTAATTTATCATTCTAAAATAAAAAAATATTTATAGATAGCCTCTTTCTATATCTTACGAGGAGAAGAAAGAAATAATGGCTGATATAAATGAACTTCTTGATAAGACTGAGCATTCATTAAGAACAGTCGACCATATGATCTACATAACATATCCCCTCATAAAAGAAAATTTGCTTCTGAAGAAAGTTATTGAGCAACTTTACAATATAGCCAACAATATCATAGAAGCAACATTACAGTATGAATATATGTACAAGAGGATAAGATCTTATCAGGAAAGGAAATTTGATATTTTTAGAGAAAGATGCGCCAGCCGTTTTAATATCAGTACAGAAGAAATAGAAATTCTGAAAGAGCTTTTTGGAATAATGGAGAAACACAAAGAGAGCAGTTTTGAGTTTACTAGAAAAGACAGATTGGTTATAATGTCAAACAATCTAAGAACAGAGTCTATTGGTTTAGAACAGCTAAAGAAATATCTGAATATGTTAAAGGTCATTTTAAAAAAAATAAAGGCAATAATTAACAAGCCTCTTATTTAAAAACGATAAATATAAATAACATATTATCCTCTTAAGCGAGTAAAAAGAGGAAAGAAGATATTTCTAAGATGTTAAATGAAATAGAACGAGAAAAGAAGATGGCTGAACATCTTTTTTATGTTTCTCTTAAATACACTAAAACAGGAGATGTTATTCTTAATCTGATAAATAGATGGGAAAGGATGGTTGATAGATGTATGGAGCTGCTTTTGAGAAGGGCAAAAAAATCAAAAGCAATAAGAGAGATTCCTGTTGCTCCAAAAGCTAGAGAACTCGCTATTAGGGATGCTTACAAAGATGACCTCATAGTGAGAGTGATGGATATGTATGCTTTCTTCAGGCGTATCCCAATGCTCGAAAAAATTCGCGAGCATGAGTTCAGAAAAAACGTGACTGTCAGAGTTATAAATTCTGGCAGGGAAATAGAAATTAATATGGACAAACTCAAGGAATGGAATGAGACTCTTAATGATTTTATAAAGTTATGCCACTCATATGGGGCAAAAAAGAAATAAGAAAATAAGAAGAAAAAAGAGGTAAAAATAGCTAAGGTCATAGTAATAAGCTCAGGAAAGGGGGGTGTTGGGAAAACAATTACTGCAATAAACCTTGCCTCAGCTTTAAACAAGTTAGGCAAGGAGGTCATTCTCGTTGATAGCAACCTAATAACTCCAAACATAGCCATAAATCTTGGAGCCCCAGTCATTCCAATAACTTTAAATCATGTACTCCAAGGAAAAAAAGATATCTATGAATCTATTTACGAGCATCATTCAGGAACAAAAATAGTCCCAGCTTCGCTATCCCTTAAAGACTTAAAAAATATAGAGCCAGAAAAATTTAATCAAGTAATCCAGGAAATGAAAAATTATTCTGACTTTATTATCATAGACTCAGCTGCTGGTCTAGGAAGTGAGGCTTTGATGCCATTTCAAATTGCTGACGAGCTCTTTATTGTAACAAACCCAGAGACTCATGCTATTACAGATGCATTAAAGACAATAAAGATTGCAGAAAGAATGAACAAAAAGATATCAATAATTCTTAACAGGATAAGGAAAGATAAAAGAGAGCTTTCAGTCAAGGAAATAAAAATACTGCTAGAAAAGCCACTGATAGCAAAAATTCCTGAAGATGATGCTGTCAGGGAAAGCTTGATGCTAAGAGATGCAGTAATCCATACACATCCAGAAAGTAAGTCAGCCAGAGCATATGAAAGATTGGCTGAAAAAATAATAGGAATGAGAGAAGAAAAACAGAAAACAATGAAAATAGGGGAAAAGAAAAGGCTGCCAGAGGAAAAAGGAAAAAATTTCTTTAGCTGGATGTTTAAAGAGGAATAGTTAAATAAATTCTTCTATTCCAAAATTATTTTTATAAAATTCTTTGGAATCTCTGACAGCTTCTGTAAGATTTTTCGGTGGCCTATCTTTTATTATTCCATTATAGCCCATTGTCCTTTTTGGTTTTTGTTCAAAATAAAATTCATCTTTATAAGAATCACCATACATGTCTTTTAGCATTCCTATTACACGATTTTGATTATTATGAATCATCTTTTCCATTAATACAAAAAGTTTATAAATATTTTTCCCTTTTTAATCTTTACAATGAAAATCTCCTGGAGGTTTATTCATCACTAGAATAAATTTCTCTAGCTGTGCTTGTATTTCTCAAAAGATTTTTAATGCCACAATCACTAAAATTAAATATGGTGGTAGTCGTATAGTGGTCTGTATGCTCGGCTGTGGCCCGAGTGGTCTGGGTCCGATTCCCAGCTACCACCCTCCAAGCAAAAAGGAGGTAAGTAAAAAATAAAATGGAAACAGTAAAAGGCTTTCGTGATTTTTCAGAAGAAGAAGCTCTGAAAAGACAAGCAATCAAGGAAATCATAATAAAAAAATTCAAATCCTATGGCTTTCTTCCAGCTGAAACTCCAGTTATTGAGTATGAAAAATTTGTAAAAGCAGGAGAAGATGAAATCATAAGTGATATTTTCAAGCTTCAAGATAAGGGAAAAAGAAAGCTGGCTTTAAGATATGAATTAACATTCCAGCTTAAAAGACTGGCGAAAAACAAAAAATTACCTTATAGAAGATATCAAATCGGGGAAGTTTTTAGGGATGAACCAGTATCAAAAGCTAGATTTAGGGAATTTACTCAGTGTGATGTTGATGTAATAGGCTCAACAACTAAAGATGAAGCTGAAATTCTTAAATTATTCTCAGAAATTCTAAAAGAATTGGAAATAGATACTGAAATCTACATAAACAATAGAAAATTAATAAATGAAATTTTGGAAAAAGAAGGAATAAAGAAAAAAGAACAGGTTATTAAGGAAATAGACAAATTAGACAAGCTCTCAGAACAAGAAGTAAGGAAAAATCTGAAAAAATACAAAGCAGAAAATCTCCTTACTTTATTCAAAAAACCTGAATCTTTCTTTAAGAAATATAAGGCATACAAAGAAATTCAAGAGTTAGAGAGATATTGCAAAAATTATGGCGTAAAAGTTAAATTCTTATCTAGTCTTGCTCGCGGCTTGGCTTATTATAACGGAAGTGTCTTTGAAATAAAAGTGAAAAAGATTAAGGAAAGCATAGGTGGGGGAGGTTCTTATATTATCAATGGAATCCAAAGCACAGGAATTTCTTTTGGTCTAGAAAGATTAAGTACTATAACAAAAATAAAAGTTGAAAATATCAAATGTCTTATTATTTCAATCAAACAAGAGAAAGAAGCAATTAAAATTGCAGAACAGTTAAGGAAAAGAAATATATCTTGTTTTATTATGGATAAAATTTCTAAAGCTCTGGATTATGCAAATAAACAAAAAATTCCTTTTGTAATTTTCATAGGAGCAGAAGAGATCAAAAAAGGAAAAATTAAACTAAGAAATATGAAAACAGGAAAAGAAAAACTTCTAAGAATTCCTGAAATAATTAAATTCCTGAAATAATTTTTAATTCTATTCTAATCTTCTTCTTACTAGCAATATTACTGATCCTATCAAAGATAAGATTGGACCAACAATAAATCCGTGTGGTGGAAAGATCAATGCAATAACTCCAAACAATAAAGTTATAATTGCTGCGCTTTTTGGACTTTTCTTAATTGATGATGCTGTAATCAACAACACAGCACCACATATCAAACTAATTATATGGTCAATAAGGGTTCCTGCTATCTGTGTCAATGCAAATACACTGCTGAAAAACAAAGCAAGAACTCCAGCTATCAATACAATTATTCCGCCTGCAACACAAAGTGTGTAAGCTGATTGCACTGTTGTAGGTGCTTTTGTTACTGCCACTCTTTTTGCCCTTGCCCTAGTTTTCACTCTTCTAACTTTTCTTCTAGTTTTAACTTTCTTTCTTTTTGCTTT
This sequence comes from Candidatus Pacearchaeota archaeon, assembly GCA_026016245.1. Lineage (GTDB taxonomy): Archaea > Nanobdellota > Nanobdellia > Pacearchaeales > UBA284 > DAOWHW01. The sequence goes on along the minus strand of CP061211.1, from coordinate 624,855 downwards.
CCTCTTTTTTGCCATTATTATTATATGCTTAGTGGATTTAAAAAGGTTTTGAGAAGAAAATTTATGGGAAGCCTTTAACCACAAAGCCTCTATTTATTCTTTTGACTAATCTATAAGTTTTCTTTAAGAATTCTGAAAAAGGTTCTCTATTTTTCAAACTATCTTTATAAAGTAAAAGAAGTTTTCTATATAATAATTTTTCTCTTTTTCTCAAAATATAACCTCTTTGTATTCGCTTTCCAATTATTTTTTTGATTTTTGGATGTGCTAAAATTATTGGAGCAAGCATTTCACTAAGATACCATTCTATATAAGGAATATCATACCTTCTCTTATTGATTTTTGGAAAAAGTTCTTTGAATTTTTTGAAATATAAAAAATGGGATATTTCGTGTGCTATTACAGCAATAATGCCTTTAGTATTTTCTTTATAATAAAAAGAAAAACTCCAATTATTGAGATGTCTAGGATAAACTGGAACTATTGAAAGATAACCTATTATCTTTGTGTTGGGCCATTTTATTTCTAAAACTTTGCTCAATGCCTTCATAAATGGTGTATGTATTTTCCTCCATTCTTTATCGATAATTTCTTTTTTCTTCATTATTGCTTTAGAATTTTTTGATGATTGTCTCTTACAAAATTCTCTAATAAATTTATCTCTTTCTGTATTTTTTTTGATAGAATAAATTTTTCTTAATTCAGGATAAACATTCAGAATTCTTTTTCTAATTTTTGGAGATTTATGAAAAACAAAATAATTTAGAATTTGATAATTATATTTAAAAGATGCTAATTTAAATTCTATTTTCGGCAATCCCCTCATTTTTTTAAAAGCAAGTTCAAAATATTATGTTTATGTGGTTTTTCTCCCCCAAGATCTAGTGAAAGGAATTTCTTGCTATAGATTATATTGAATTTTGAATTTTTATAAGTTTGTAAAATCAAATCTTCTGGATAAAACGAATGATCCTCTTTATTCTTACCATCATTAAATAAAGGAATGTAATCTAAAAGAAATATAAGATATGCTAAGCCATCTTTTTTCAATATTCTATAGATTTCAGAACAACTTTCTTGAAGTAGTGTGAAATTTAAAACAGCATTAGAATAAATAGCATCAAAAAAATTGTTTTCAAATTTCAAGGCAGTTAAATCTCCTACATCAAAATAAGCTTTCAAACCTTTTTCTTTAATTTTATTTCTTGCTTTTTTAATTGCTTCTTTAGAGATATCTATTCCATAAACATCAAATCCATTCCTAGCAAGAAAAACAACATCGCGGCCCGACCCACAGCCAAGATCAAGAACTTTGTCTCTTTTTTCTAAATATCTAACAAAATCTTCTATTGCTTTAGAATGTTTTCTTTCCCAATGGGGGCCTTTCTTATAAACTTTATCCCAATCTGGTCTCATATTGAATATTTTTTTGTTTAGTTTTCCATAAATCATCAATAACCCAATCTATTAATTCCTTACAATGTTCACATATTCTTTTATCAACTTGCCATATATTTCCTGTTTTTATATAAGACTGATATGCACATCCTCCTCCACAGATTGTTATAAAACTGCAATCTTCACACTGAGACATATTGAATGCTGTTCTTTTATTCCATTCTAAGAACAATTCATTATCATTGGGATCAAACATTTTAGAATCATTGACATTTCCTGGTGAAGGATAATCTGCAGCCATTGCTATCTGACATGGACCGATTCTTCCATCAGGTGCAACAACAACTTGTCTACCATAACCAGCACAATCTTTTAGATGCATTTCTTTTTTAATTATTTTTCCAAGACGCCTCATAACTCTTTCTTCAAAAACACCTTTTTCTCTTAAAAATTCAAAACTTTTTAACATTGCTTTAGTTGCTTTTTTAACAGAAACTGCTAAAGGATTAATTTTATCTTTAAAATCAAGTAAAAGATTAAAACCAATTCCATTTGGATTAAGATTATCAACAAAAAATTCTGCGATTTCTTCTAGTTTTCCAATATTATTTTTTGTAATTGTACAGGATATTCCCGGTTGAATACCATGCTTTTGAAATAATTTATATCCTCTTATAGTTTCATCGTAACTTCCTTTTCCTCTTAAGTTTTTTCTCTGAGAATCATGAATTTCTTTATAACCATCTAATGAGACTGCTGGGCTTATTTTATTTTTAGCAAAGAATTCTGCAATTTCTTCATTTACTTTTGTTGCATTAGTATTCATGACCATCCCCAAATTTTTTAAATTTCCTTTTTTTTCTTCACTTCTCAATCTAGAAACAGCATGTCTAAAAACTTTTTCATTTAATAATGGTTCTCCTCCATAAAATATCACACGATGTTCTGGTAATTTATCATCTTTACACATAACATAAAAATCAATTGCATTATCACAAGTTTTTATACTCATGTTCTTTGCTCTTAATTTAGAATTTTTACAAAGACTCTCTAAATTTTCTTCAATAGCACAATAACTACAATTTAAATTACATGAATCTGTTAAAAGAAGATATAATAATCCTATACTTGGTTTTTTTGGTAATCCTTCTCTAATAGTTTGTATAGGTTTTGTATGATTAAATAATTCTGGAACTAAAAAATATTCTTTTTTTAATTTTTCTAATTCGTTCTTAAAAGGATTATTTTCCAATATTTCTCCAGAATTTTGGAATTTTTTAAGTTCAGCTTTTAAATCAGAGGAAATAAAAATTATTTTATATTCATTAAATGGATGATAAACTCCCCAATAATCAGAATTAACTTTTTTAAAATAGAGATTTCTAAATAATTTAAATTTCATTTTAAATCTCCCCCCTTACCCTCAATTAAGAATATTTCCAATAATTTTTTTCAAGAGCTTTTTCTTTATTTTGTTTTAAGGAATCATATGTATCACAATCACATATACAAACACAATCACAGGCACATTGACAACTGCAATGTTCATTATCAAAAGCCATCTTATTATCTATTTTTCCAATTAGTGAAGCTTTTTCTTTTTCTGTTTCTAAAAGGGTTTTTTTCTCCATAGCCATTTTCATTATAAGCTTACATGGTATAAATATTTTTCGTAGATATCTAAAAGAAACCCCTAAAAAGTAGTAAAACCAAAAGCTTTAAATATCATATTGGCCTGAAAAAAACATGGGATTAAAAAGCACTTTATTAACATTATTCTTAGCTGGAGTTACTTTTCTCTTGCCTAAGTTGGCTGATGCTTTACCTAACTTTGATGGGTGGGCTTACCCTGATAGCGCTAATGTTACTTTTTTCAAACCTAATAGTTTAGATAGTGCAAAAACAATGGTTGGACAGATTGTTCCCAATTACTGGGTAAAGACAGTTCCAGACGCATGGGGAGTTTCTCCTGGAGATAGTGGATTAGTTAGGTTTGATGCCCCTTCAGATACTTCTTATTTAAAATGGTTTTGTAGAGGAAATTTTACTTTACAACCAACAGCATTTGTTGGCGGTTATGGAATTTCAGTGAGAGATGTTACTGATGGCGGAATAGATAGTGTTGATGCAAAATGTTTCAAACAAGATGGTTTAGATACTCTTTATGGAAGATTTGATATAACTTCTTCAAGTTGGGCATATGAAATTTATTTCGATGCTTCTACTTTAGGATTAGTTGATGAAGACACCGTAGTTATTGAAGCTGCAGCACCAGGAAAATATGGAATTACAAAAGGAGAAGTTCAACATAGATTCCTTGATGCTGACACTTTAGCAAGTTTTAATCTTGATACTGTAAGTATAAAAGAAAATTTAGAAAAAAAAGTAAAAGTTGATAAGTTAAATGTTAGACCAAATCCTGCTAATGAATTTTTCTATTTAAATCAATCTGGGAAAATTAATATTTATAATATGATTGGAAGTCAAGTAAAAGAAGTAAAGGGAAATAAAGTTTATACCGGGGACTTGCCACAAGGACATTATTTTGTGAAATTTAAACCAGAAGATTCAGAAAAAACAATTATGAAATCAATAAAGATTATTCATTAATTATTCTTGTTTCCAAGTTATATCTTGTTCTAACCCTGCAACTTCATAAACTTGTCCAGGATTTAAATCAAAATTAAGCGCACTATTTCCCCCAATGGGGCTTCTAATAAACCCACACCTTGATGCTTCCTCGTTAACATATTTTTGTGTTATTGGATCCCAAGTAGCAACACTCCCATCATCTCCTAGACCTAAAGCATCACAAATATCAACTGCTTTCTTTAAAAAAGTATCTAAAGGTAAGGACATATAATTTTCACTAAAAGTTCCAGGCACATATTTTAAGTGGAAAGTAACATGCTCAGGAATTCTTCCAACCCAGGTTATCCTATCTGTTTTTTCACTTGAAGAAACAAAGTAAGGCCTTCCTGATTCAAGTTCAAAAGCACCTGTAGTTATTAATGGGATTCCTGCCTTATAACCTCTAGCACTTCCTAATTGTTTTTGTTTTTCTGCATCCCAATAAGCAACATAATCCACGATATCTCCAATCTTAAGCAAGTAATCTGTGTTATTAGTGATATTTTCAAAAGGCATATAAACTATCCAATTAACACTAGTGTTCTGACCTTGTTCTCCTCTTCCAATCTGTTTATTATGAACAAGATCTTGCGTGAATTTTACAAGAATATCACTTGTCTGATCACATAATAAAGCATACTCTCCTTCCTCACAATCAGAATATCTTATTAAATTTTCTGGTATCTTCACCTGATCACATTGAACATTATACCAACCCTCACTATCAGCTTCAGGATAACAACAATAAGCTCTTGGCTCTGCAACCATTAAAGTCTCTTCTTTTAAAAGCTCTAAAGTACAAGCATTATACCATCCTGGTTTATTGCTATTACCAACACCCTGCTCATAATATTCAGGCTTACACTCTCCTTGGCCTAGTTTTGTTTTTCCTATAATTGTGAAAAATTTAAGTCTTTCAGAAACATGTGCTGACCATTCACTTGCCGGAGCATTAACAACTTCTTCTAACACAAAATTACATTCACTTCCTATACATTTATCTGCACTATAAACTTCAGTTCTTAACAATTCTATATCTGGGGAGGGCATCTGATACCAGTTTAGTTTTGTTTGAGGAGTTATTGGCCACCAATCCCATTCAATATTTACAAACAAAGGAGGTAGTTGTGAACAATCTAATATTGCTTCAACACAATCTTCAGGACAATTACAATAATTCTCACCTAAACCACAGATATTATTACCACAATTTACACAAACAACACTTCCGATAAGCTCACATCCTTCACACTGGTCATTCTGATTAGCAACACAACCCATATCATAAATTATTCCTCGATTTAAATTTGCACAGCAAGTTCTGTTTGGCAGGACAGGCATCTCTATTCCTTCTGGATAACAGCAGTCTTTCCAGCAGTTTGTATAATCTTCTCCATATAATGGCTCACATATATTATTCCCACAACATTCTCCACAATCTTCAGGACAATTATAACAATTTTCATCTGGATCACAAGCATTATCACCACAATAACCTGTTCCTCCGCCGCCTCCGCCGCCAGAGTGTTTTGTTAAAGTTAAAACAACTTGCGTATTATCATCCCTGATTGCATTTGTTGTTAAATTAACTTGTTTGCTTGAATCATAATATCCTGTCTTAGAAGCTTTTGCAGTATAGTTATTATAAGTATAGCTTCCAGTAGCATTTTGATAATATTCTGTAACATTTGCTCTTTCTGTATAGCCTGAAGTGTTTGTCATAGCTGTTTCTGTATTACCGTTTGTATCTACTAAATCTACTTGAGCTAAGTAAATAGGATATCCAAAAGTGTTGTTAACATAGACATCTACATACCATTTCACATTTATTAAGCCAGTTGAGCCTGAGCCAAATGAAACATCACTTTTATTAAAAGAACAATTAGTCAGATTTGTCCAGCCACCAACATCGTTGTCGTATATAATGTCAGGGCCCCATGTTGAATTGATTATTGTATTGTATATTGTTGTATTACCTGTTCCGGTCCAATAAACTCTAAGACCATAAGTTGAATCGCTGAAGATATAGGAGTTCTTTATAATATTGTTATCACTTCTAGTAATTAAAACAGAAGCATATTGATTATTGGATGATGTTACACTGATTGAACCACCATCTATAACATTATGATGGCTTCCATCAATATATAGTGCTATTTTGTCATCTGGGTTTGTCGTTACATTTATTGTATTGTTGATTAATGTGTTAAAGCTTGAGTTTGAAGCAAGATGAATTCCCCAACTCTCGGGTCCATTAGTTGTAATTGTATTATTATTTAGATTGTTAAAACTCGAGTTTGTGGAAAGAATAAGTGCATAACCACCACTCCCAAAAGTTGTTATATTATTATTAGTTAAGTTATTATTTGAGCTCGAAAAAAGATAAACTGCATCACCATCTCCTCCTAAAGTTGTTATATTATTATTAGTTATATTAAAGCTTGAGGTTGTAGTAAGATAAATTACCCAACCAAAGGTTCCTGAAGTCGTTATTATGTTATTATATATTGTGCTATTAACACTATTATTATAGTATATCGCATAAGCATGTGTATAAGAACTTGAAGTTTGTTTTATATTACAATTCTTTATTGTCACGTTATCAAATCCATTAGTGTTGTTTATTGCATAACCTTTTTCTGTTGCTGAATAATTTATTGTATATCCATCACAATCAAGAGTTATGCTATTATTTTCTATCGTGAAACAAGTTCCGCTTGATGAAACAGATTGATTAAGTGTATAAGTTCCTGATTCATTAAGAATTTGGCAAGAATCTATATCACCTCCTGTGCTTTTTACAAAAGGAGCAAAAATACTGAAAGAGGTAATGTTAGCAAAAACATAATCACTAGCTTCATTTACCCCGCTTGTTGTATAAAAAGTAGTATTATGCCATGAGCCATTATGCTTCCATATTTCCAAACTTGATTCATTTATATCTCCTAAAGCAGATTCATTATAACTTATATTCAAAAATACCCAAGAATCAGCTGAATTGTTTGTTATATTCAAATATTTACTTATATTATCATATCCACTAGGATCAGCAGCAGGGCTTGTCGTATTTTTTAAGGCAATATTCCAAGCCTCAAAACTTGACATCACATTTCCTGTTGTTAAATTAATTACAGGATCATTTCCAAAACCAGGAGTATTTACATAATATAAATAAAAATCATAAACAGAACTATTACTTACATTATTGTTTGTAAAAGCATTGGCTCCTATTTGCTCTGAAACAGTTCCATAAATATAAATTCCATAATCAGTATTTTCTATCTTATTGTTTTCAAAATCATTATTTTCTTCATCACTTAAATAAATCCCATAATCTCCTCCAGAAAGATTGTTTAAGGAGACTGTGTTAGAACTCTCAATATGACCTCCTAAAGTTGAATTTAATAAAATATGGATTGTATTTGAATCCATTATATTAGATAAAATATAACTATATGAACTCCCCTTCAATAAAATACCATATTCATTATTAGATATATTATTTGAGGTTATATTATTAGAACTGCCAGATAGAAAAACACCATAATAATTATTTATCAAATTATTATTAGAAATATTAATATTATCTCCCCAATATATATATATCCCAGCAACTTTTTCTTGATTTGATGTGTCTATTGTAGAATCTCTTATTATCAAATTACTGACACCATCAGAAACAAAAATACCATCTTCTGCTGAAACATTCTCTAAAACAATATTTGGATCATTTGCAACAGGACCAAAAAGAATCTGCCCAGCATCTAGGTCTTGTATTAAAGTGCTTGTTGTATTGCAATAATAATAAATTGGCTTTCCTTCAGCTGTATTGCTTGTATCAATATCACTTGGATGACCATCATAAGGATCATTACAATCTTCTGAAAAATTAAATGCAATTCCTTTTGCAGTCTCTATTATATTATTTCTAAAAACATTCTTGCTAGGGCCATCATAATTTAAAGTGGTCTCCAAATAGATCCCCCCAGAACTAGCCCCATAAGTCTTTATTGTATTATTAGTTATATTTTTAACATCACTATAAGCATATGAAAGCATTAAGCCAAAACTGTTATTTCCATTAGTGGTTATATTATTATAAGCCAAATTGAAGACCTTAGGATATTCCCACACAATCCCATCACAATCAACACAATCAGTGGTTATATTATTATAACTGAAGTTTGTGTCATTAGCACCATCAAGATAAACAGCATCATTATCATCATCACCTGAAGTCACGATTATATTGCTATATACTGTATTATTCGTAATGCTTGATGAGTCTAAAATTAAAGTACCATCTCCTGAATCTGTACTACTAGAAATATAATTGTCTGAAAAATAAATATGGCTCCCATCTATCATAACAGATCCTATGTCATAAAAATTATTATCTTCTATATTATGATAGGGCCCAGAAAAATAAGCATCTCCCCCACTAACATTATTGTCTGTAATTTGGCAATAAGGGCTGTCCCCTGAACCACCCACCACAAATGAACTATTAGTTACATTATTTCCAGTAACTGTACAATTTGGTACATATCCCAGATTTATTCCCCCATTTACAATATTGTCAGTAACAGTTATATTGTCTGAGCCAGTGTAAGGAAGTGTTTGATATATAGCATAACTTGCATAAGCATAAGTTAAAATGGTATTATTATGTATGGTAATATTTACAATTCCATTTTTTAAATAAATTCCATAAGCATAAGCTATACTAAAATTAGTTTGTTTGATTATGCAATTTTTTATTGTAACATTGTCAAAACCAGCTGTATTATTAATACCATATCCTAAGGTTGTGGCAGAATAATTAATTGTATGGCCTTGGCAATCTATCTCAACATTACTGCTGTTTATAATAAAAGCTGTTCCATTGCAAGCAACACTTTCAACTAAAATAACACTGTCATTTGCAAAATAAGGGCAAGTCATATTTCCAGCTCCAATGTAAGCAGTAAAATGATCTGTCTCAAAACTTATATGTGTACCATTATCTAAAAATTCTAAACCAGAATTCATCCAGTTGCCATCACAATTAAAATTATTAATATTCCAATCTTCACAATATAAAATTGAAGCTATGGTATCACTTGTAAATTTTTCAAGAGTTATTGTTGCAGTTTCAATCTCAATCTCAGAGCCTGGTTCTATAGCAAAAACCTCTGTTGCAAAACCCTTAGCTTTTTGCTCGATTGTTGGTTCATCTATTTGGATAATTGTGTTGTCTGGAAAATCAATAAAAATAATTTCAGATTCTGGCAGTGCTTGTTTAGTTTCTATTATCGCTGCACCAGTTATACTTATCACATTATCTTCAATTTCAATTTCATGCTCTTCCTCTCCCCCCACAACAATCTTCCTAATCTTTATTTTTATTTTTGTAGAACTAGCCAAAATTTCATCTTCAATATTTCCATCTTTATCAATAATCTTAATTGTTATACTCTCTGGCTTCACTTCAATTTCTTCACTAGCATTCATTAACTCTTCATCTTCATAAACCAAAGTTATAGTTAAGGTATGGGTTCCTTCTTTTTCAATATTTAAATCAAGAACATTTAAATTAAGGGTGATTTCATAATCATCACCAAGATAAGCCTCACCAAAACCTTCATAGCTTTCAAAATAATCTGTTGAAACAGTTAAAACATCGTCCTTAATATCAATATCAACCTTATTATCTCTAACAATTTCTCCATCTATTCTTACACTTCCTTCCATAAGTTCTGCTTGCTCCCCCTCTCCTAACTCATAATAAAATGGCTCATCCAAAGAACAAGATGCTTCTATAATTTTTACATTGCCACTTTCTTCAACTATTGTAAATGCCCCCCAAAAACTGAAAAATTTATTTAAGATAGCAAAAATAGACAATGAGTTTATAACATCTTCTTCTAGATTTTCATTTTCTCCTGAATTCTCTTCTTCTGCTGGCTCTTCTTCTGCTTCTGTTGCTTCTTCTGTAGGTTCTTCTTTAATTTCAGTGATGTTTTCTTCTGGAACTTCTGTCTTATTTTCTTCTGTTATGTTTTGTTCAGTTATGTTTTGTTCTGTAATATTTTCTTCAGTACTTTCTTCTGTTGGCTCTTCTATCTCTGTTACTTCTTCTTCTGTTGGAGAGATAATTTTTAATTGAAAATCAACATCTGGATAAACTACATAATGCCCTGCTTTTCCATATCCAAAGCCAGCCCCAGAAATTCTAGTCTTAGGTATAAAAAAACCTCCCTGCTCTTCTTCTATATCAAGATTACTAAGTTCAATAAATTCCTTGATAGTGAGCTCTCTTTGTTGCTGTCCATCCAATTCTATAAGAATTTTTGTATTTGAAGGGATAAGTTCGCCCTCTTTTAAAATCAGAGTAAAATTCCCTTTGATTTTTTCATTTGGCATAAAAAATTCTTTTTCTAAAGCTATGGCTTTTGCAGTGATTACAGGTTTTATGAAGAACATAAAAAAGACTAGTCCAATTAACACAATAAAAAAAATTATTGCAGTTACTTTGTTGATTTTACTATTATCCTCTTTTAACATCAATTTTAGAAGGATTTGGTTTTTTTAAAGTTTTTCTAAAATCATGGAACGCAAGATTTTTATATTATCCACACTCAAGGTCTTTTATGGCACGAACAAGGATTAAGCTAGCAAGTATAGATATAAATAAGTTGAATGAATTAATAAATAATATTAAAGAGATTAGTTCTAAGGCTGGTATTATAATTAGAGGTCCTGTGCCTTTGCCAACTAAAAAATTAAAGATTACTACGAGAAAAAGCCCTTGCGGCGATGGTAAAGCTACTTTTGATAAATATGAAATGAGAATTCATAAAAGGCTGATTGACATGCCTGCTGATGAACGTGTTCTTCATAGCATAATGAGAATGCCTATCCCTAAAGATGTTAATGTAGAAATAGAAATGATTGAATGATCACTCTGGCAATATTGTTATGCTCTTTGATATTTTTTCTCTGTATTTGTATGAAAGAACTATTTCAAAAGGAGACAAGTGTGATTCAGCGCCCTCTATAACTTTCTGACATGTTACCTGCCCGATAGAAGTAATGCCGTCAAGAGCATCTATAGTTCCATAAGGTTCTGTTGATTGTTGAAGCCTGCAAGTAACTCCTTCCTCTACCCTTATTGATATCTCAACCTGATTCTGTTTTAATTTTTCATTTATATCTTGTGCTTGTAACTTATCACAATCAGTATTAGGCAGATAAACCTCTCCTAAGCCTTTATTCTCTATTCTAAATGTGACAAACAGTTTATTCCCTGTCATGCTCTCTGTCAAGCTAGAGATTTGTATCGGAGCAGCAGAATTGCTTCCTGTTTCAATTTTTTCTCCACTTATACTACAGATAGTATTTCCCTTTCCAACACAGATACTTGTTTGGGTTATTGTAGCATAACTGTAACAAGAATCTATCTGAATGTTTAAATTAAAAGGGGCTGGTAGGGTTTTCCAAGGCTCTGCCTCTGTAGCAAAGCTGATTCTTTCCTGACCGCCTTCCTGTGTTCCAGTTCTCTTATTCAAAAAATTAACATTCTGGACATGAGTCTGCACATTCTCTAAATTATCCCCGATTCCACTTAGATAAAAATGTGCTGCTCCCTTAGGAACATCATATCCTCCAAGATTCTTTATATCAACATAAATGGGATATTTCAATCCAGTGACAAGTTCATTTGGAGGGGCATTTTCAACAAAATTCATGATAAGGGCAGTTGTATTAAACTCTACTTCCTCTTCCTGAGGACAACCCATCTGACCACTGGCTAAAACTAAGACAGCTAAAAGTAAAAAAACTAGAAAAAAATTAATATCAAATTTCATCTTTCCTTTTTTTCCTCTTTTTTTCTTTTTTTCACAATCTTTCTTTTTCTTTTTTATTCACCTTCTGTTTCAATACCAAAAGGATAACTCTTTTCTAGAGCAACCCCATAATCAAGAGTTATCACAAGAGGATAACTTTGTTGGGTTGTTGTATAAATAAGACTTGAACATTTTATAAGCCTTTCGTTTTCAAACTCAACTAATCCTGTAATAGGCTGTCCTGAAACTGTGCAAGCCAAAGTTTGTGGAACCATTTCAGCTCTAAAGTAAGTTACATTCTCCTGGATAAAATCATGGGAGAAAATTTTTGCTTTCTGCTGTTTTTTCAGTAAGATCTCAAAATCAACTTTATAGCCATCCTGTCTTTTATGTATAGACTTGACCACAGAGATTGCTATAGGTGCTGGTTCTTGACTTAAGGCTGGCTGTTCAGGACCAGGAACTGTAACTGTTCCTGTTGCTTGTGTTGTCTCCCTGTATTGTAAAGAAACAAAAAGCAATCCAGAATATGGTTTTACTAAAGAAGGCAGGCTATAATAGCTATATTCTGCTGCTTCAGGAAAATAAATTTCTGTTGCTCCAGGGGTTACTTCCTCCTTAATCTGCTTGCCCCAGATAGTTGAGACTTCTTTTTTGATGACATCAGCAGCACGAATACTGAAAAACTTACATTCACCAAACCCTTCGCTAGAAATGCCCCCAAAAGTGTCAGCTATATTATCCCTAATACATATCTGTCCTGTCCTTGGTGTTTCATCATAATTTTCTATTTTAATGCCAACATAGAAACTCTCTCCTTGTTCTAACAATTTCCCAGCACTTAAATAATCAATCCCGCTAATAAGCTGGTAATCAATTCCAGTTTTTTCTGCCTTGGGCCCTTGTCCTGGCAATTGACAACCTTCCTGACCAGAAACAAGAAAAAAAACCAACAATAATATTAAGATAATACAAATAATCTCAACTATAGTTTTCCTCTTTTTCATTTTATTTTAAGGTGATTTGATTATCCTAATTGAATAATCTGAATAAACTCTGTAATAAGCTTCGAGCTCAAAAGGCGCCATCACAGCCTCTTTTGGAGCACTCACAACATAAAGTCCACAAGGGAATATAAATTTATCGTACTCTTTTTCATACTGTGCAATATTTTTTAAAGAATCATAATCATAATCGCTTAACTCAAATTCATGATCTATTCCTTCAAAATTATCACAGCTTGCCAAGACATCCTCAGGGAATTTCACGTTTATTGTTTCTATTTCTTTCAGCTTAGCTCCTTTTTCTTTTCTTTTAATTGTCAGCTGAAAATCATATTCCTTGCCTTCTTCAAAAGGCATGTCATTATTGCTTCCAAGAGCAACAATATAAGGAGCATTGAATTTCATCTCACTCCTGACAATTCCCATTCTTGGCTGTTCTCCTATCCACACTGGCCAGATTGTTTTTACACCCACAGGCCTTTCTAATTCCACAACAACATACTCACTATAGATATTTTTATCAGCAGCTTCTGGAATCTCTCCTATGCATCTAAAAGTTGTATGCAGTTCTTGCCCAGGTGATGTGGTCCCAAAAACAAATTCATCGCCAAAAGCATAACTCCCCATTCTCTCAACAATAAGCTCTCTTTCTTTGTCTTTTTTGAAAAAACATTTGGGCTTAATATGAAGCTCTGCAAACTCAGGATTTCGAACAGATAATGATACAAGAAGATTTATAGTATTATCTGGAAGGATTCTTCTTTCAGAGAAATCCACTTTCACATTAAATTCCTCAACAATTGATTGCACATTTGGATCTTCCCAGGAAACAAAGAAAGGGCATCTTGGATCAGCATAAAGACAGTGCCTAAACTTCGCAAGCTCTTCCAAGCCATCAACAACAGTCTCTTTCAAAGGATCTGCAAATTTCAAATACTCAGGCATTATAGTAACTCCAAGCGGTGAAAAGAATAAACCAAATATAGCACCGATCACAGCCCCTGCAAGAAGCCCAGTAATAATTCTCGCACCTCTCTCACCAATTAAATTAGAAAGACCCTTGACAACAGCAGTGAAAACAAAAAAAAGCAAGCCAAGACCAAAAGCGCCAACAACACCTAGAATTAAAGTGGCAAGCAAGCCACTAAAACCAAGGTCATAGATAGCAAAAAGGCTAAGCAAAACTCCAATAACACCCCCTATTATTAAACCAGGAATAGCAGCACCAATACTAGCATTAAATATATCACCCATAGTGTAAGAAACTCTTCCCCCTGGCTTGCCAGCACCTAAAAGTATTGCGCCAAGTATGGCTCCAGCAATAATGAAAACCCAAATCACCATATTATACCATTATCCTCTCTTTTCCTCTTTATGATAAAAATACTAAAATTTTTAAATTTTAAAACCTTTCCCTTACAATGCAATACGCAGTTCCTGAACAAAGAAAAAGCAAAAAACATTTAAAAAAGAAAAGAAGATATAGAGTCTATAAGAAAGGTGGACCACTAAGAACACTGAAAAAAAGAAAGAAAGATTAAAAACAAGGAAAAAGATGGCAGATATAATTTTCATTTCTGATATTTTGTTAGTATCTATCGCCTTTTTATGGCTAATCACAGCCTCTGTAACTGATTTAAGAAAGAGGGAGGTGCCAAACTGGCTAAGTTTTAGTTTAATTTTTATAGCATTTGCAGTAAGGGCCCTTGCAGCAATTATGGAAAAACAAGCCCCATATTTTTGGTATGCCCTAGCTGCATTTGCAATCTTTTACCTTTTAGCGCATCTCTTCTATTATACTAGAATATTTGGGGGAGGGGATGCCAAACTTTTGATGGCCCTTTCTGTGGTTTTTGCAACACAACCAATTTTTGCATCACATTTTCAGGTTTATTCACTAGGATCATTCAATGAGCCTTTTCTTCTCATTTTCCTAATTAACATATTTTTCATAGGTTCTATTTATGGACTTTTCTTCAGTATCTTCTCAGCAATTAGAAATAAAACATTTGGCATGGAATTCCAAAAAACATTCAAAAGAATAAGATTTTTCAGAACTATCTCCTGGCTTATAGCTGCCATCGCCTTAACATTAAGTTTATTTGATAAAAGCTGGTTTTTCATTCCATTTATAGTATTCTTAATCCTGCCCTTACTTTACTCTTTCATCAAAGCTGCAGAAAATTCAGCAATGATCAGAAAAGTTCCAGCAAGCAAGCTCAGTGAAGGAGACTGGATAATTGAATCTGTAAAAATAAAGAATAAAATGATCAAGCCAAGCATTCATGGTTTAAGTAAGAAAGACATTCAGCTGCTTAGAAAATCAAAAAAGAAAATTACAATCAAATACGGCCTGCCTTTTGTACCAGTCTTCCTCATAGCTTTAATATGCAGCCTGTTTGTGGGTGATTTATTATTTATAATAATACATTACTTGTTTGGAATCTAAGGCACTCTTTCCTTAACATGCTTCATCATCTTTTCAGCCTCTTCCAATTCTTTTTCTTTCTCCTTTTTTTCCTGCTCCCCCCTTACAATTCCCTCGCTTTTTTCCCTTATCTTTTTACCAAGCTTTTCTAATTCATCTTTAGAAACTTTTTTTCTTTGCCATTCAAAATTAATATTATCACCTTCAAATCTAGGAATAAGATTTACAGAAAAATGTTTTACTTTCTGACCAGCTCCCTGTCCTTGGGCAATATAAATGCTTAAACCATGTGCTTTAGTAGTATCAAGGAGTATAGGCTCTATTGTTTTAATAAAAATAAATATCTTTTTCAGAAGAGCATCAGGGATTTCATGCATAAACTGAAAATGTTTTTTTGGTATAACAATCATATGTCCAGGATTTGCAGGATAGATATCTAGAATACATAAAATATCAGCATCCTCATATATCCTCACTGTTTCAACTTTACCAGAAACAAGCTGGCAGAAAAAACACTCGCCCTCATCTCCTCGAACCATTTGTTGTTTTAAAAAATTCTCCAGCTCTTGAGGACTTGCGCTCTTAATCTGTTCTCTCAAAGAGGAGGCTTGCTCTTCTGGTAGCCTTTCTACCTGTTCTAAAATTTTTTTTCTTAATTTTTCTATTTCTTTTTCATCCATTTTTGATTAATCTTAACCAAATGCCCTTCTATAATCAATAACATCAATACTGCTAATCTCTTCTATATGTAAAAATTCTTCTACCCCACCCTCTGTGCTTTTCTCTTCTGGCCATGCAAGTGTTACTATCAAAGCCTTAAGGCCAAAAGCAATAGGTTGTTCCTCAGAAGAATGAACTTTTGCATCAAATCTCTTAGCTCTCTCTTCTATCTCTATTTTTATCTTCCCTAAATCTGTATCAGGGGATTTAGGCATTATCTTAAGTTTAAGGATAGCCATCGCCATTTTTCTTTTTTTATGGACCTTCAAAACCACAATCACATTTATATTTAACTCCTACTTTACGGCAATGATCACATCTCACAATAGTTTTCTTGCCGCAGGAAGGACATTTTAAAATAACTCCTCCTTTACTCAGCTCTTTTCCACAACTTATACATTTGACTTGCTTCATTTTACTTTTTCTCCTTTAGATGTTTAAAATTACATTTAAATTCTTTTGCCATTCTCTCTATATTATCTAGAATATTTTTTAACTTTTTATTTGCTTCCTTATAATCCTTATCTTCTATTGTAAGAGAATAATAAGACGCTCCTAAATAACTAACCTCTGCCTTCTTCTCTGCCTCGCCAAGAATTTTTTTAATTATCTCAACTCCATCCTCAGCCTCACTGCTCAAAGATATTTTTTCTTTGACTTTCACCCTTCTCTCTTTTATTTTTTCAGAAATCAGCTTCAAGAGTCTATTAGCTTCTTCATCACTAAAACCTACCTTTTTTAACATAGAAAGACTTTCCTTTGGTTCTCCTACCTTGGCCATTAATTCTTCTAAAAATTCTCCTAAACCAAATTTTTCTTTTATCTTATCAACAAGCTCATCTAGTTTTTTCTTTTCTTTCACAATAACACCCATCATTGCCAGCGCATCCTTGCCCCTCTTGTGTATTTCAAGAACTTCTTTCTTTTCTCTTGTGCTTACCCTTCTTAATGATAAGTCAATATGATT
The DNA here is from genome assembly GCA_026016245.1 of Candidatus Pacearchaeota archaeon. Lineage (GTDB taxonomy): Archaea > Nanobdellota > Nanobdellia > Pacearchaeales > UBA284 > DAOWHW01. The sequence continues at coordinate 607,878 of CP061211.1, read as the reverse complement.
TCTAGCCTCATCAACCCTCAAAACCTTACAGACTATTTTTTGGCCAGGAACAACATATTTTCTTATATTTCTAATTCTACCTGGGGAAACCTCACTAAAAGACATAACTCCTTCTTTACCATAATCATCCAACTTTACAAAAACATTTGTTCTAACTACTCTTTCAACTGTCCCTAACAAAATTTCTCCTTCTTCTGGAAATTCTTTATTGTTCATTTTAAATATTTAGGAATTGGAAATTTTTTAAATTCTTCTAAAAGATTTTTTCCATTAACAATTCTTGAAAAACACTCTGCTGTAAGCTTAGCATCTGTTAAAGCATTATGAGGAGAGCCTTCTTTAACAATCTCTCCATCTTTCATTAATCTTCTTTTATCTTCTACACCACAAAATTCAATTATTTTTGTGAAAGTTAATCCACTACAAAATTGCCCATTACTTTCTTCAATTAGAAATTTTCCTTTGACTTGTTTATATTTTAATGATGCAATACTATGTGTATCAAAAGCCCTATGATGAAAAGGATACTCTAATCCATATTTTGAAGCTTTTAATTTTAAAAAGGTTGTATCAAATTGCGGATTCTGACATATAAAATTCTTAATCTTAGCTTTTTTACACCAATCAAAAAACCTCTCTAATAATTCTTTCTGTATCTGCTTATTTTCGTCTCTCATCTCTTCTTCTGTTTTTCCTGTAACTTTCATAGAGCCTTCTGTTACTATATCTTCATTATCTATTCTGCTTTCTTCTAGAAATTGATTTTTTGGATTTTTTAAATCAACAGCACCTATCTGCCAAATCCCACACTTTAGAAAATCTACTCCACTTGTTTCTATATCTAAAACTATCATTTTATCATTAAATTTTATTTAAAAACCTCTAGAACTTTGGCCTTTATTTTAGCTTTGCTTGCAGTTGGTTTTGTAAGTTGTTGGCCACACTTCAAGCATTTTACTTTTGTTGTAGCTTTTCCAAATATTGCTTGTTCAGAGTTACATTTTGGACATCTCACTCTAATAAACTTGCTTTTTGTTGTCCTTATTTGTTTCATTATCTTCATTTTCAAAAAAAGTCTTAGGGCTTTTTAAATCTTAATGCTCAGTTCATGAGCATTCATTTCTTTTTCTATTAATTCAAGAAAAACCTTTTCCTTATCTTGAGAAATAAGGGCGCCTGCAGCCCTTGGATGTCCTCCAACTTCTCCTCCAATGGCTTTAATAACAGGACTCAAAATTTTGTTTAGATTAACATCACATTTTTTTTCACCATCCCTAACAATTCTCGCAGAAATCTTAATCTTGCTGTCAGGTCTGTATGCCATTCCAATTAAGATAGTTCCTTTAGAATAAATAAAAGAAGATGAAAGAATAGACATGGCAGTCCCTATAATCGTGTCTTTTATGTTTGATCTTGCATTAACAATAATATAATTACTTCCTTGAATTTTTTTCGCCCCCTCTATCCAATTCAGGGCTTTAATAATGAGATGCTTGTACTGGCTGTAAACATTCTCTACCTCCTCTCTAGCCTCTCTGGAACCAAGAAGGAAAGATAAAGCTAAACCACCATAATTTAATCTACCACAAGCATTCAGCATAGTACTAACTTCTCTGGCATCCCATATCTGATTTGCTATTTTTATCAAATAAATATTGTCAATAATATCCTGCCCTCTTCCATCATTAACTCTCCTTACAAGTATGGCAGTAATAAGTCTTGAAACCTCTTCGTCATTCAAGTCCATTAAAGTCCTCCACCTTCTTGCTTTTTTAGCGTTAATACCTATCTCTCTCAGCATTCCAAGAGAACCATTAAAATTTCCTGTCACACCAGGTATGTAAACACTAGAACTGAATTCAAGTGCCTTATGTAAAGGTCTCATTGCTGAAAAAACTGTAAGCCCTCTTTTAACCTTCATTCCACTATCTTTAGCATCGTTCAATATGAGATTATTTAATTTACCAATTGATTTGTCAAGGATATCTCCTATCATCCCAAGAACAGCAAATTGCGCAAGTTTCTTCTCGCTGCCAAGACCTTTAGCAAATAAATAACATAAGCCAGCAGCACTTATTTTTTCACTCAAAGGATTAATGAAATAAAAATTCTCCTCTTCAATATAACTCTCAAAAGAAGCCTCAATCTCGTGATGGTCTATTATAAAAATAGGTTCTTTAGTTATTTTTTTAATCTCCCCTAAATTACCTGAACCAAGATCCAAAAATAATAAAGCCTTCCATTTTTGTTTTGATGCCTCCTGCTTCAAATTTTCAAAAATAGATTCCTCAAGCTGCTTTACTATAGTAATCCAAAACTCCTGGCCATTTTTAATCAATACCATAGTTAAAATAGCAGCAGAAGTCAAACCATCTGTATCAAGATGGGTCACAATTCTAATAATGCCTTCTTTAGGAAAAATCTTTTTGAATTTCTCAGAAGCTCTTTTTATGTTTTTTTCAATACTACTAACTAAATTCATCTTCAAAATCTAATAATTAGCTCAGCCCCCAGCCAGAGTATTGCTAAGCTATGTTTTTTTCTCTTTTTTCTTATATTTCTTGAGTCTTCTTATTTTCGCTTCACTCAATTGTAATCCTCTCTTAGCTCTCATGTCTTTCTTATTCTTTGCTAGATGTCTCTTTAATTCCCTGACTCTTTTTTCTAAGGCTATAATTTCATATGGCTCTACCTCAATCCCTTTCTCCTCAAGAATTTTCTTAATTTTCTTTCCAGTTACAGTTTTCACACTAGGAACACTATAATTGTCTCTAAGAATGAGGCCTATTTTAACAGGATTTGTTCCTTTCTTAGCCAAATCAACAATAAGTTTCTCAACTTCTTCAGGCTTCATGCTAAACCAATAAGGTTTTTCAGCTTTAGGAGCATGACTTCCTGCCTTGCCCCTGCCTTTTCCGTAAAGTGTTGCCATCTTATTCTAATTCTTGTTTTATTTTTAAACTTTTATATAGTATAGCCCGGCCAGGATTCGAACCTGGGTCTCAAGGTCCAAAGCCTTGGATGCTTAGTCTTCTATAAATAAAATTTTTATTTAGAGAATTTGACCACTACACTACCGGGCTATTCTCAAGCATCTTAATAGAATTAAGATGCTTATCATTCTTAAATCCAACCAATTTAAAAAAGTTTTCTATCTCTTTTTTTTAGTAATATAAATAGAATTATTTTTAGTAATTCTAGAACATTTTACTCCTACATCCATTAAGCTTTCCCTCACATCATTTAATAATTTTAAATTTTTCATAAAGAATCATAAAGAATTTACGATAATAAACTTGCCCAAATTCCCTATATAAGATTGCGCTTTTTTGGTAAGCTTCCCTGTAGTCAAGAATAGAACAAGCATCTTAGCTTGCTGGCCTTTTTGATATGCTAAACTCAGATCAGCCTCATTGATTATTTTTTTCTTTTTTGCCACAACCAGAAAATTGAGATAGCCAATCTCTGATTTTGTAGAAACTGTGCAAAAAGCATCTTCAGCATCAAGTTCCTCTATAATATGAAGGTCTTTTGCATCCAACCAAGAAAAAACCTTCTTTCTAAATTCTTCCTTGCTTCCCCTAATTCTTTTCTTTATTTTTTGTATTTCAGTCTTTTCTTCCTTCTTTTCTTCTGTTGGTTTTTTCTCTATTTTTTCTTTTTCCTTTTCTATTTTTGGTGGTTTTGGTTTGTGTTTTTCCTTTAGCAGCTCTGATATTCTCTTTGAGGCATCTTCCTGACTTATAGAATGGAAACGCCAGAATATTTTTTCAGAATTATTAATCTTGACATATAAAGGAAAAGCAAAATCTTTCATATTACTAAAAGCCACCCTATAAGCTGGTTCAACTTTTTCCTCATCAATAACTTGTTTTTTCTTAAGCAGCTCAAAAGCCCCTCTTTCTTTAGGCTGCAAATGCTTTATAAAATTCTCAAGCTGTCCTTCTTGTCCCTGTATATAATAAAGAGGCGAACCACCAATCTTTAGCCTGCTTAATCTCAAACTCTTATCAGCCCTCATATCACTCAGCAAAGCAGAAGTTAATAATAAAGAAACCCCTATCTTTCTAGAAATCGCACTAGGCAAAGAAGGGCCTTTATTTTCTATAATTCCTAGAATAACTTTTTTCTTTTCTTTTAAATTATTCAAGGTATTTTTTCCTTCCATATCAGAATCAAGGCTTTACCCAATTTACTTCATAATAAGTCACATCACCCTCTTCATCAACAATCCCTATAAGTAATTTTTTTCTCGTACTATGAGCGACTCTACTCTTGGCAGTAAATTCATGCCATGTTAAACTAGAGGATTCATAAACTGGAAATAAAATCCATCTTGCATGCTCTTTTCCAGGCTTAACCCCCCGGTCATAAATCCGGAAATCTGCTCCAAACTTCAGAGCAGTCCTTATAATATAACCTCTATTACGAATATCTCTAAAAACAGAAAATCTGGTCCAGAAGTTTTTTTCAAGGCTTCTGGCTTTGTTAACAAACTTATCAAAATTTAATTTTTTCCTCCCCTCATAAATATTAATCTTTCCTTTATCAATCAAATAAGCAGCTTCTACAAAAGAATAATAAACCTTACCTCCAGTAACCTGGCCAAAATAACTCTTTCCATATAAATCTAGAGCTTTCTTGTCTTCACTAACAACCCTTCTTCCAATAACCAAAGCTTTAAAGACTTTAGAATTTCCTTTTTTCTTTTTTGTTTTCTTTATTGTCTTCTTTGGTGTTTTCTTTTTTGTTGTCTTCCTTCTTATCTTTTTTATCTTCTCCTTTTTCTTAATAGGCATATCCTTTAGAACATGTTTTTCTTTTTAAACTTTATTAACTCCCTCATTATTATCATCAACAAAAACAATTAAAAATCTTAAAAAGCTCTTTCTAGCATGGAAGTTATATTTTTAGGAACAAGTGAGGCAACTCCGACAGCAAAAAGGAGTCAGTTAGCCATGCTTCTAAAATACAAGAATGAAAATATCCTAATAGATTGCGGAGAGGGAACACAAAGGCAGTTCAAGATAGCCAGGATAAGCCCGATGAGCATAACAAGAATTTTAATTAGTCATTGGCATGGAGATCATATTCTCGGCCTTCCTGGTTTGCTTCAGACATTTACCCTTAATAATTACAGCAAGACTCTAAAGATTTATGGGCCAAAAGGAACAAAAAGATTTATGGACCTACTACTTAAAATTTTTATTTTTAAGCAGAGGATAAAAACAGAAGTACATGAAATAAACAGAGATGGAAAAATAATAGATGCTAAAGATTTTTACATAGAAGCATATAAGATGAAACATTTCATTCCTTGCCTTGCCTACAGATTTATCGAGAAAGACAAAAGAAGAATAGATATTAATTTCATAAAAAAACTTGGGATGAGACCTGGCCCTCTTCTAGGAAAACTTCAGCAAGGAAAGAGCATAACATTCAAAGGCAGAAGAATTAGGGCAAGAGACGCTACAAAAATCAAAAAAGGAAGAAAGATAGCTTTCATAGTTGATACTCTATTTAATAAAAATTGTATAAAAGTCGCTAAAGACACTGATCTTCTTGTCAGTGAGTCAACATTTCTCGAATCAATGCATTTGGATAAAGCAAAGGAACGAGGGCATCTAACAGCAAAACAAGCAGCAACAATAGCAAAAAAAGCAAGGTCAAAAAGACTGATACTAATACATCTTTCTCAGAGATATGCTAAAGATCCAAGACCTGTCCTTAATGAAGCAAAAAAAGTATTCAAGAAAAGTGAACTTGCAGAAGATTTTATGAGAATTAAACTTTGATTGTTTGTATTATTTGCCTTTCTTTTTCTTTTCTCTAGATTCTGCTTCCTTTATCTTCAGTTTCTCTTCCATTCCTAACTTCTCAAGCAGCTCTTTGTAACGATTCCTAATTGTAACTTCTGTAATGCCAGCAACATCAGCCACCTCTCTTTGTGTTTTCTTTTCATCATTTAACAAAGCAGAAACATATAATGCAGCAGCTGCGATTCCTGCTGGGCCTCTCCCACTTGTAAGCTCAGAAGCTTCAGCTTTCTTTAGAATTTTCAGGGAATCATTCTGGGTTTTAGGCGATAAATGAAGAATGCTAGCAAATCTTGAGATATAGTCTTTAGGATTACTAGGGATTATCTTCAATTTGAGTTTTCTTGTAATAAATCTATAAGTCCTGCCAATCTCCTTCCTCTCAACATCACTTGCCGCTGAAATTTCATCCAATGTTCTTGGTATATTGTAAGAACGGCAAGCAGCATAAATACAAGCAGAAACCACACTCTCCATACTCCTGCCTCTAACAAGTCCTCTTTGTAAAACAATATTGTAAATTCTAGAAGCCTCCTCTTTAACAAAATTTGGCAAGCTCAAAAATGAGGCCACTCTTCTTAATTCAGCCATGGCTAATCTTAAATTCCTCTCAATGCTCGTACTTACTCTCTCCTGCCACTTCTTTAATCTGAAAAATTTCCTTATTCTTTTTTCAGAACCAAGCTGATAAATATCACTCACCTCGCCAACATTAGTTGTAAGTCCTTGATCAAATTTCTGCAAACTTAAAGGAGCTCCTCCTCTACCTTTCTTCCCCCCTTCTTCAAACTGCCTCCATTCCTGACCAAGGTCAATCATTTTCTCTTCAATAACTAATCCGCATTTACTACAAATCAATTCACCTTTTTGTTCATCATAAATCAAATTAACAGAACCACATTCTGGGCATTTTTTAATATATCGAGTTGGCATTTTTTTGTCACTTAAAATAATAACAAAAGCTTTATAAATAAAAAGAAAAAAACTTTATAAATCTTACTATTCAGCTTTTTAAAACTTTCTAATCACTTAAAAGAACAGCTTGCACACAACCTTCCTGACCTGGCCTGTTTGTTATTTTTGCTTTCCCTGCCTCTGTATCTATCACTGCCCCTTTCATCAAAATATTTTTTCTTGCAAGGAACTTGTTGCTAGGAACATCAATAACATTTTTTATCTGTACACTCTTTGCTTTATGTGTCTTAGGATCCATCACATTTACCCTATTTGTCCTTAATAAAATAATTTTTATTTTGCCACCAGTTATTCTTATCTTCTTCTTTTTTTCTTCACCCAATAAAACTACCCTGGGTTTTGCCACTGCCTCATATGCCTTTCTCTTCCTTCTCTTTCTATATCTTCCACCACTTATTTTTTTGCCCCGTTTTGTTGTCATGAAAAATAAACAGGTAGGATATTTAAATAACTTTCTTTTATTAATTTTTTCCGACGAAGAACAAAAGATTTAAAAACTTTAAAAGCGAAATAACAAAATGGTTAACGGAATCGAAAGACCTTTGGATTTATTGAATCAGTCAAAAGGAAAAGAGATACTTGTAAACTTAGAAAATGGTAGCCAAGTTGTTGGAAAACTTCTAGCTTTTGACATACACATTAATATTGTTTTGGACAATACAAAAGAACTAGAAAAAGGAGAGATCAAAAGAAACATTGGACTGGCATTTATCAGAGGAAACACAATAACTTATATTTCTCCAGCACCTGCAACATCTTAAATCCAAATATTTTCTAAATTTTAGCTTGTTTATTCTCGATAATTTTAAAAATCCTTAATACATTAAAAAAGTATGCGGGAGTGCCGGAGTGGTCAAACGGGCCAGGCTTAGGACCTGGTGGGTTAGTCCCTACGCAGGTTCGAATCCTGTCTCCCGCATATTATATTTTGTCTTCATTGCTTAGTGACTACAAACGAAAGATTTAAAAAGGTCTTATTCTTATAAAAAATATAATCATGAGGTGTTGAAACAAAATGGATACTTATGAAATAAAGAAAAAAGCAAAAAAGATTTTACCTTATGCTCTAACTGCTATTGCAACTCTTAGTTTTGGATATTTTCTTTTTGGAAATAAAGGAGCTGCTTCTGAACCTAAAGAACCTGTTAAAGCTGTCAGAACAATTGATGACCTTACTGTTAGTGAATTAATAGAACAGAAAGAAGATCTTTTTGAAGTATTTGGTAAAATGCATGGTATCTGGGAAGAAAACGTAGAAAAAGCATACAAAAAAGTACATCCTGAACATACATCATATCAACCAACTCCACCTTATCAACCACCAGTTCAACCTAGACAAGAAGAGAAAGGCCCAGTATGGCCACAATCAGATGTTCCTCAATCTAATAATTACACTCCTGACATTGATTACTAAAAATTAATAAAAATTTTATTTTTATTCTAAATTTTTTATTTTTACTAAAGTAAATTTAAAGTTAGGGTCATCTTTGTATCTTCCTATTGGTGCATAACATAGCTGGCCATTGTATAGTATCTTGCTTTCTTTATTCTTAGGCTCACTTCCAGGACAATTTCTACTAGCATAAACCATAATATCATCTTCATCAAAAATTCCTTTTTCTCCTTTATCTTCATAAATTACAAAAGTATGTGTATAACCCTTACCTTCTCTCCACACAAACAAGATATCTCCTGGTTCAACATTAAGCTCTTCATCTTTATCAAAAAACATATTAATTCCAAGAACAGATTCTAGAGGCCATTTTTCTATTCCATACTTAATTGTTGTATAATCTCTTATAAAATCATCAAAATATATTTTTGGTGAAAACTCATAAGTATCTGGATACATAGAATCTAAAGCTCCAATCATTAAATTAATACAATCAATAGCAACAAAATTCTTTGCCAGATGTTCAACCTTATTCTGTTCATCTTCATAATAAGCACATCCATAAGCAAAAGGAACATTTTTAAAAGATTCTAGTGTTGCAATAAACCTACATCTTTTATCATAATAGCTATAATCTTTTTCTATGCAAGTCCTAGCATCTGACTTTCTACTTATTCTGTGCACATCTGTACTAATGCCAGCAGTCTTAACAGCAGCTGGTTGTAAAAGTGTGTGCCAGTAACCATCATACTTGTTAAAATTTATTCCCCAATTCATGTATTTTCTCTCATACTCAATCTTATCTGCTAATGTAGCTGCTCTTCCTAAAGATGAAGAATCATCAGTCTCAACCCTATACTGATAAGTTCCTACATTTCCATTAGCATAAACACACCAATCATTACCACTAATTTGTTGTTGACTATATTGCAAGAGATCTTTTCTTCCTCCTTCATAAAGATACAACTCATAAGTCTCTCCTGAATCACCATACTCTGGTTGATAATAAGGAATAATATTATACCATCTGAATATAGGTTTTGGACCTTCATATCCCTTTATAGATGTGCTTAAACTCCTGCCAGAGTAAAGCTTTCCTCCAATTTCCAGAACAGCGCAAATCTCAACTCTATCATCATAATCAACCAATTTATTACTTCTGTCAAAATCTCCATTATTTACAGAGGAATATAAAATAATTTCAGTTATTTGCGGCTCAATCTCAGCAAGTTTTCTATTTATAATACTAAGCCATGTATCTGCTTGACTTAACTTGTTTTTATTTCTCTCAACTATTTCCTTTAGCTTTTTTATCTCATCAGCTGTCATTAAATCTATTTTATTTACTTTATCCCTAACATATTCATCACTTATACTTTTACATTTATTATCTTTATCTGACCATAAACAATCTAAAGCACAATTATTATCCTCACAATCATTTTTTGTTTTGAACATGAGATTAGGATCATTCCAAAAAGGATCCCAAAAACTTTCTCTAGAACCTTCACATTTATCTGGACAGCCCCTACATTTTAAATCAGCAGAATCCCAATAACATATATCTATTCGTAATAAACATTGGTCTCTAAGAGGAATATTTTTGCATTCTCTTATTTCTTTTATTTCAACTCCAAATTTGAATTCATTCTGGATTTTCTTGCATTCCTCAGCATCATATTTTCCGAGAGGTAAATCCACTTTTGAAAGTGTTGCAGCAGAAAAGAAACATAAAGGATTCTTGTCATCAGAATATCTTTTTAACCTAACTTCAAAATGTAAATGAGGAGGAGTACCACAAGCATTCCCAGTCTTGCCGACTTCAGCTATTTTTTCACCCCTCTTAACATTATCTCCTACTTTAACAACAACACTATTTTCTTTTAGATGCATATAAAGAGAGTATATTTTTCTACCACTATACTCATGCTCAATCACAATCATGTTACCTGATTTACCAACCTTACTTCTCCTGCAACCTTCAGTATCACAAATTTCAGTTACACAGTTTTCACAGTCACTAACCTTACACCCATCAATTGTTTTAACAATTTTTCCGCTTGCAGCTGCTACAATATCATATCCTTCAGTTCCTGCTCCCCCGATATCAATACCAGTATGCTCATAACCAAAGCGAGGTTCACCATAATAACTTATAATATCATAACCTAAAGGAACAGGCCAGTCCAGCAAGCCAAGAGTATCTCTAATCTCCACAGGAATTTCTTCCTCTTTTAATTTTTTTTCAACTTCATAAATTCCTGGTAGTGCATATAACCTAGCTCTTAATCCAAGTATTTTTGCAATTGCCCAATCTGCTCTTGCTTTCTCCTCACTTCTTGCACATTTTTTGCTTATTTCTCTGAATGTTATTATAAGAGGTTGAATCTCTATCTTGTCTATATTCTCAATCTCTTTTTCAAGATCTTTTTTCTCTGCCTTAAACTCATCTTCTATCATTAAATTCACTTTGTTGATAAATTCAGTAACTGTTTTTTCAATATCCAGAATTTTTGGTTCATTTTTTATAAGATTGCTCTGGCTGTCTTCAAGTTTATCATAGCCATATTTTTCAATAGCATGAGCAATGTTTTTTTGCTCAGCCTCTTCCATAATATCTTCCCTTATTCCTAAATCACTTACTGCTCCTTCAACACTTTTAGTATCAAGCCAGCAGCCAACACTTTCACTATCACAATAACCAATCCTCTTCCATCTATCTGGCTCTGTATTTAATCCTGGATTTAAAGTAGAACATCTTCTGATAATCCCTCTTCTATAAATGGCTGGCTCTAAAGCATGCTCAACAGCTGATTGTATGTTCAGTGTAGCAGTAGGAATTATTGTTGGCTTTCCACTCACACATTCTTGAGCTGTGCTTACATCTTCTGCAGCCTGTTTTTTAAGATAATAATTCTGAAGCTCCTCTATTGCAAAATTTGTTGTTGCCTGGCCAAAACCACAAATCTCTTTCTCATTCAACCTGATACAAACCTCCTTATAACCACTAGGGGCAGTAAAGTCAGGTGTCATGCTAATATACTCACCTGCTGGAAGATAACCAAATCCATTTGGAATCATGTACTGAGGAGGCGGCTGATAATAGCCAGGAGCAGAAGGGCTTCTTAGATAAACACTATAATAAACTCCCTGATCGCGTCCAGCAAATATATGGAAAAATACTTTATAATGGCTTTCAGGACTTGGTCCACCCATTTGAGTTTCATCAAACCATGCCATTGCTTGCGTTGGGGATTCAGGCTTACTCACTTGCTCCCAGAACTGTGCTTGAGTTGGATATGTCCCAGAAATAAACCTCTTACATATCTCAGTTCCAATTTGGGCAGTGCTTCTTGCCTTAAATGCTTGATTTGATGTTTGTTCATAATAATCACTCCAATATCTCAAAGCATTAGTGCCTTGTTTCCAGGATTCACTAAATAAAGCATACTCCCCTCCTCCTCTTCCTGTGAAACTCTCAGTTAATGCCGGAATTCCTGCCCTGATAAAAGGATCAAGCTGTCTCCAAAAAAACTCACACTTATATATTGACATTATCTCATCACATATCCCTATTGTTTTCCCAGTCTCTAACTGTTCTTGCAAACAATCTCTCCCTGATTTTAGTATTGTTATGAAATTATCTAAACCAGCATGAACCCCAGTCAAACATATAGGAACTAATACTCCCCGACCATCTTCCCAATTAGGCAAGCACAACATCAAGCTTCCTATTACACCAGAAGCAACCACATCATCAACAGGCATTCTTCCACCAAGATCACATCTAGATGAAGGACACATAACAGGATCGCATAGATTAAACATGATTCTGCAATCACTAGGACTCATGAAATCTTCGCACTGCATAGCAGGCCTGGCAGAAGGTGGCTTTGCCAAGACAAAGTCCCCACACTTAGTCTCTATCCTCCTCTTGCCTTGGGAGTAATCTGTTATGGCTTGCTTAGCACAATCTTTGGCCCTCTTAACAATTTCTCTAGAGCCAGATGCAGTTAAAGGTGGAATCTCTGGCTCTGCTCCTGTAATCAATGCAACCTGAGTACAACAATCATCACCACTAGCTCCCTGGCTGAAATCAAAATTAGGAATTCCATCCTGACCAACATTACAAATCCAGAACACATTTATATCACCAGATTCTTTCCATGCAACCAAAGCACCTTCTAAACCTGTATAAGTAGTTGCCAGATACCATCCTGTTCTTCTATCTATTGGCATTAAAGCAACAAAATCTTTGTAAGGCCCTGTTTCCCAGAATTTAATTTCATTCCTGTAAGGGTTTTTAATCTCATTATTATTACATAAAGTTATATCAATTTCTTCAACATGAGAAATACCCAAATCCCCAAGTTTTCCAGATAATTCAGGACTTGTGAACTTCTCAACAACTTTAATATCTTCTGTTCCTAATTTTTCAATATTATAAAGGGTTTTGATTGCAAATTTTCCATCTCCAGTTGATTCAACAACAGCAATATAATAATTTGCAGTGTGATAGAAATAAGTAAATCTAGTATCACCACTTTCTTCTAGCTTTGGTTGCAATTTAGGAAAATTCTTTAATGTATAGATTGGAGATTTGATAATATTACGTTTTTCTGGAACAACAACCACTGCATCTAACCCTAAAACATCTTTCAAAGCCTCTTGCGCAGTTCCCTCTTCAAGAACATTAGCATAACCACTAAGTTTTCCATAAGTTCCTGTCAAAGCTTCTTTACACAAGGCTGAATCTTCAATATCACTTTGAGTTTTCTTTTTGCATTCATTATAAATTTCAAGAGTCAAATGAAGTTCCTTAATATCATTCTTAAACAACTGGCTTTTCTGATGCAAATAACTTATATTCTCGGTAATCTTCGCAGTATTCACAAACCTATTCTCAATTTCAGCATACTCATTTTTCCTTTCTTCAAATGTCTGAATTCCAATATCTTCTATTAATTTGTTAATGCTCTCATATCTCTTTCCCTGATAAATAATAGGGCCATCTGAAACTGCTATCTTTCTAAGTTGTTTTTGTTGATGAATATCTCCTATTCCTTTAAGTTCAGAAGAGAAAGTTTTGTTAGCAACTTTCATGAACTCATTTTCATCAACTGTCTTAGATAATCCAAATAACCCACCAGTCTTTGTAACTCCCTCACTCTCTTTAACATCCTTTACAAATGAATTCGCTTTACTGAGAGAATTTTTCATCAAATTTATATCTTTATTAATTGCATCTTCTTTTATTCTATAACAATCTGAAATACTGACAGCTCCTATACTTTTTCTATAACCTTCATCTGAACATATGATTGTCCATCTTTGCATAACTTTTTTTCTTGCAAGAGCTTCTCCACTAAGGCCAGTAACAAAATTCTTTACCCATAAAGCACTAGCGCCAACATAACATGCTTTCTTCCACACACTAACAACATCCCCTAACTTATCTCTTACACTCTCAAACTTACTAATAGTTTTATCAAGACCTGCAATCATCTCTCTTGTTTTTTCAGGACTCAATTGTATTGCTCTTTTCTCAATACCTATCTGAATACTGAAATTAGTCTCAGTCTCTCGCTCACGTTCAAAAGGCAATATAGTTACTTTTGCCTCCCTTTTTATTGTAATATCCAAAACCTTAACTCTTGTCTGTCCAAAATAAACAACTTTGCCTATTGAAACAGTCTCTCTCTCAGAAGTTTTGGTCAGATTCTTGAAAACAACGCCAATATCAGTTATATCTTCAATCTGCCAGCCATCAATAATATCATCAATACCATAAGTTCCTCTCACATCATTAATCTCCATCTCAGCTGACTGCACTGCAAGAGAGGGTTTTTCAACTGACACCATCTGCATAAAATAATTTCCACTTGGTCTGGAGAACATAGCAGAATTATCTCCACTCAAGGAAACAACTCTCCTCAATCTCTCTCTTGCCTCCTCAACCTCTGCAATAATTTCAAGCTCACTAGAATCTGAATATTTATCAATAAGCTCTCTCAACAAATCAACTTCATCAATTTCCTTATGCAATTCAGAAGCCAAGTCTGCTGCAGAACTTAGAGCCATTACACCATAATACATTCCCTCAGGATGCTGCTCAACAGAGTAAGCATGAGCAATATCACGATAGTGCTGTATAGCGTCCTTATAAACAGCCTCAACATCACTTGAATAAAGAACTTGCTTAGGCCCCCTCATATCAATAATATTTATCTTTGTGCCTAGACTGCCTATTCCATTTGAGACACCTTTCTTAGAAACATAAAAGTTAGTGACTTGCCTAGCAGTATCTGGATATATTTTCTGAAGAGCTTCCCTTAATTGTAAATTCCATGTTGTTGAAGGCAAAGCCTCTAATGCCTCTCCTCTTAGTGATTTAATATAAGAGTGTATTGTTTCAGTTGTTTTTTTAACAGCCCCCTCACTCAAAGGACTTTCTGCATTTTTTCCAGAAAATAAAATCATAAAATTATCCATACCTTCTTTCAAATACTCCTTGCCAAGATAGCCAACATAAAAATAATTCTTCTTGTTATCTTTTTCAGCAACAATTCTAGAACCAACACTCACTCTCTCTTCTCTTTCATCCACTTTAATATCTGCCTCAATATCACTTAGTGTCAAAACTTTTCTGTCTGTGGCAGCACATCTTATTACTGCACTGCCTCCATAAGTGTAAGGTGAAGGCTCAATTTTAAAAACAACACAACCTGAATCCTGAATACGCTCTCCCTCTCCTAATAAAAGTTCATTTCCATTAACTAATAATCTAATTCTATTCTTTGGAATAGAAATTTCATCTAATCTTAAACTAACACCAGCACCACAATAAAATCCTGGTAACATAACTTCATCTTTCTTTGTAGGATCAATACCCACTCTAAGATCCCTAGTAGCAAAAGGAGCTGCACTTGGAATAGTATACAAAGCAACTTTAGCTCTATTATTGCCCTCTATTTCCTGCAACCTTAAATAACCCTTGCCCCTCCAGAAACCATAATTCTTGTAGTTAGTGATCCATTCTTCCTGGCTTAATAAAGGCAATACAAACTGATTCTCATTAATCCCATAAGTTCTGGCTATATCATAAATTATTCTTACAGAAATATCAGCCTTGACACTCTCAGGCATTTTCTTTTCAGAGGGCTGTCTTTTCAAAACTATTAATAAATATCCTAGATTACTCATAGTAGGGACACCCTCAAAACCTGGCTTCTTCTGTCCACTATCACCATAATAACTTAGGGCATAACGGGCAGGCAAGAAATTAACATAACTAATTCCATCAGAACGATTCTCAACAGCAGGAATAATTCTCTTAATATATGGAACTTGTATTATTGGATTAATCTTTATCCCAGTCATTCTACATAAAACAGGAACATCTTGCTCTTCCAAAAGATCACTAGTAACAATAGCAGGCTGGCATGCATCTGGAGCTATCTCAATAAGAAAATCCATCCCTGTTTTATTGCAATACCCCTCTCTCCATTCTACATGAGACCAAGGAGTTACACCAGCATTAGGATACAAATAAGGTGTTGGAGGCTCTTGCATGTAAAATTCAGGGGGTGTTTGAATCTGCTCAAGAGGCAATTCAGGAGCTGGTGGGACAATTGGAGGTTGTTGAGCCATAACACTAACCATTAAAACAGAAAATAAAACTGCAAGTAACAAAACTGCCAAAACCAAATTTATTTTTTTCATTTTTCTCATTTTATTGAAACTCGAACTTCACCGACATCTATTAATCCATAAACATCTCCTAAATCAAACAGATTTTTTGGAACATCATATGAAGGAGCTATAATGCTGACTTTAGATGCTCCTCTTAATTCAGATTCAGTTATAGAAAATTCAACAAAACCTCCTCCAAATATTACATCAGTATAAGTTTCTTGAGGCACATCAAGCTCAAAACATTGCTCTTGCATAATTCCAAATATAGCGCCAATACCACCAACAGGAACATCTATGCATTTTTCAACTCTCTGAGATTCCAAAGTAATTGAGGATTCTTTAAACAAATAAACTGATACATTATAGATTCCTTCAGCCAAGATTATTTGTTTTTGATCAGGATAATAAACACTAGCACTATAATCTTCTGATGTGAAAGTTACAGTAGCATGCTCTCCGCTTCCCAATCCCCCAACCTCTAAATCAAGAACATGCTCAGGACTCATGAATACATTCATGACAAAAGTCTGTATTCCTGGAGATGGAGCTTTTTTAGTAACATAACCATCAGCCTTAGCTACTACAAATCCATTATAACATTGGGGTATTCTAGTTTCAAGAACAGCCTTACTGCCCTCTATTCTTGTCCTACCTAAATCACATATTTGATTAAAGCATTTAAATCCAAGCTTAGCCTCAATTGGCTGAGTATTTTCATCATAAGTGAATATTGTAACTTCCTGTGTTTTATGCTGACATAAATCAAACACAATTTCCTGAGTTTCAGCAGCAGTCATATTTCTTATACTATTTTTATCAATTACAACCACAACAGGAAACTGGAATAGCTCACCATTCCTAAGCACTTGAACTAAAACAGGGAATTTCAAATCATAGACAAAATGATAAGGAACATAACACAAACCTAAAGTTCCTAAGATACCAAGACCAGGCTGTGTTCCAATAGGTTCTGCTTCCATTAAATTATCTTCAGAAGGCCAAACTTCAAAGACATGAGGCATATTCCTAAAATAAAGAAAATACACTTGCTCATCAATACTCTCACCAACATCAACCTCAAAATACTCATCCTCTTTCCTGTCTAATTCATAATAAGTTCCAGAAACCTTGACAGCAGCGATATTAACTTCAAGAGCACTATTTACCTCATCCCTAACAGAACTAACAAACCAGGTTTTAGGAGCACAACTTAATTCAATATCAGTAGTAGGAGCATAAAGTCTTAAGACATCAAGAGCATAATTCTCTAAAAACAACTTCTCCTGCTCACTATCAAAAATTCTATTTGCAGTATCATAAAGTTGGCCAAAACTGGTTTTAGTACTAACCCTATGTTCTACAATTCGAACATTAATATCTCTATAATTAATATCAATAGGCCAGTTTACTAATGTTTCAATTGAATTTGCTCTAATATTAACTTCAATATCTGGCTTTCCTTCTACTTCAATATCATAACCTTGCAAAATAAAACTCTCAAACTTACATTCCTCAACTCTTTCTTTAAGATAATCAGCAAACTCTTTTTCTATATCCTTCAAACTAGGCTTTCTTTCCCTAGCTAGATTATTTCCAGAAACATAAAACCAATAAGGAACTTGTATTCCTAAAAAATCAAACTGGGATGAAAAAGGAAGCTGTTCAGAACCAGGTTCAAACTCTGGCATTTCCAAATATCCTCCTTGTAATCCAGCAATCCTTGTAGCATCTTTAACTTGCTCGCTAACACACTCAACAAGATAAGCTTCAACAGGCTGAATTTCAGAAGGAATTACAATTGCTGGCGGTCTGAAGATGAAAAAATAGGAGAAGAGAGCCACAGCTACAATAAGTACAGCAATTATTATAAAAATAGTAACTTGTGCTTTCTTGTGCTGCATTTGAGGCGCGCCCCTCCTCTT
This sequence comes from Candidatus Pacearchaeota archaeon, assembly GCA_026016245.1. Lineage (GTDB taxonomy): Archaea > Nanobdellota > Nanobdellia > Pacearchaeales > UBA284 > DAOWHW01. Next base: position 590,077 of record CP061211.1, on the reverse strand, counting down.
TTTTAGCTCTCTTCTCTTTTGATGAGAGGAAAAAACTCTATATAAATCTTACTTTGTGTTTTCTTTTTTTCTCTTTATGACACTAAAACTTGAAAGATTTTGCAAATCCACCAATCACTGGCAATGGAACTTTCTTTCCTGTCAAAGAATTAACCATTCCAATTATCCATAATACTAGCACTAGTATCCATAGTATCCACCCTATAATCCACCCAATAATAGGTATTAACCCTAAAATAGACCATAGGATAGCAACAATTATCCAAGTTATAAAAAGAACAAGTCCCTGTCTAGCATGATAGATACTAAAGTCGCTTCTGTCTTTTTTTGTAACCAATACAATCACTACACCAATTATTGAAATCAAATAACAAAGAAATGCAAAAATTTTTTCTTCGTCACCACCTTTTTTTGCCATTCTCTAACAAAACTCTTACCTTTTTTAAATCCTATGATGAGTGGGCCCGCCAGGGATCGAACCTGGGATCTTTGCCACGTCAAAGCAACGTCGTAACCACTAGACCACGGGCCCAACATAAAAACCAATATAAAAAATAAGAAAGAGCAATTTAAAATCCTTTTCCTCTCTTTTTCTTTCTATTTTTTTCTTTTTTAATCTACTTTTCCATCTATACTCTTACTATTATCATAATGCTTCTCAGTTAATAATTTTACAGCTTCTTCTATCTCTCTATCCTCTTCATAAAGAATTCCTGTTCCATGCATATTAATCTCATTTCTAATATCTCTTATCTCCAAATCTATCTTTTCCTTATTTTGGTGATATTTAGACAGCATTCCTTTTGTTATACCCATTCAAATCAACCTCCAAAAATAAAACCAACACCAGCTGAAGCCTCGCGTTCAGCTTTTTCGATTTTTTTCTTTACTTGTTCAAATTTTTCCCCTTCAAGTACTTTTGCACCAGCATCAAGCAAAATTTTTTCATTTCTTTTAAAAAAATCCTCATCAGCATCAATGTAAAGATATGATTCTTTTTCTTCAAAACCTAAAGCTTTTCCATCTCTCAAAATATAGCCAGCTCTTTTGAATTCATTAATCTTCCACTCTTTTGCCTTCTCTACTTTTGTTCCTTTCCTGCCAGCCTCTTTCTCAATCTCTACATCAAGTTCTCCTGCAACTTTTTCAGGAGCTTCCAAAATATTTTTTACTCCACTTAACTTATCTGATGGTATTTCATAAATTTTTATCATAACAAAACAAAAAAGAAAGAATATTTAAAGATTTTGCTACAAGAAAAATCCTGTATTGAAAAACCAGCAATTTTTAACTCTTCCTATTAAGAGAAAGAACTTTTTCTTTAATAATATCTCTGATTTTTCTTCTTTCATCTGTATTCATGTATCTTGGATCTTTTATATTCCAATACAAAACTTTATTAGAATAATTGTTTAGATAAGAAGGATATATTTCTTTTTTGCACATAATAATAACTTTATCTGCTTTTCTCACCATATCTTCATTTAATTTTTTGATTATTTGGTTTGATAGATCTATATTTTCTTCTAACATTATATCAACTACGTCTTCTGGAGGGTGTACTAATTCTGTAACTGCCTTGATACCTGCACTATAAGCCCCTCTTCCTACTAAATGACTATAAAAAGCTTCAGCCATCTGACTTCTTCCAACATTTCCCTTACAAACAAATAAAACTTTACTCATTTCCCCTTATCTAAAATCTTTACACCTATATAACAAAAGCCTCAGGGGGGATCCGAACCCCCGACCTACGGTTTTCTTGTTTTCCCTTGTTCTTTAGGAATTTAAAGAACCTGGGTTCTTTATTACAAGACCGCCGCTCTACCAACTGAGCTACTGAGGCATAAAATAAATTATGTTAGAAAACTTTTAAACTTTGCCCTTGTTATTGAGAAATTATTTAGGTTTTTTGGTTTTTATTTGAAAAGAGACCTTATGTGAAGAAACCATTATCTAATAGAAAAATATAAAATTAATTGAGTTCTATTTTATTTATGCCATATATACAAAAGGAATGGAATATTAGACAATCTAGAGAAAAACATAGCCAGATTCTTATTCAAAAATTAGGTATTTCACCATTAATTGCTACTTTACTTACTAATAGGGGAATAATAGATTCTAAAGAAGCAGAAAAGTTTCTTAGATGCCGTTTTGAAGATATGCATAATCCTCTTTTACTTAAAGATATGAATAAAGCTATTAATCGTATTGAGAAAGCAATAACTAATAAAGAGAGAATAATGTTGTTTGGTGATTATGATGTTGACGGAATAACTGCTTCAGCTATTCTAGTAAAAATTATTAAATTAATTGGAGGAAAAATCATATATTATTTTCCAAATAGATTAATTGAAGGTTATGGACTAAATAAAAAAAGTATAGATTATGCAAGGAGACAAGGTGTAGGTTTAATTATTACAGTAGACTGTGGGATTAGCGCCAATAAAGAAATAAAGTATGCTAAAAGGAAATCTATTGATGTAATAGTTACAGATCATCATGAACAAATAGGATTACTTCCTAAGGCAGTAGCCATCATTAATCCCAAACAAAAAAAATGCAACTATCCATATAAAAAATTAAGTGGGGTAGGAATAGCATTTAAAGTAGCACAAGTTTTAATAAAAAAATATAATCTCAGTTTAAATATTATTTCTCTTTTAGATCTTGTTTGTCTTGGAACAATAGCTGATATCGTGCCTTTAGATGGAGAAAATAGAATAATTGTTAAATATGGTTTAAAGCAGTTAATGAGAACTGAAAATATTGGTTTAAAAGCCTTAATCAAAGTTTCAGGCCTTAGAGGGAAAGAAATCAATTCAGGACACATATCTTTTAGATTAGCGCCAAGAATAAATGCTGCAGGACGTTTAACTACAGCAGATAAATCTATGGAACTACTTCAAACAAATTCTGAAAATAAGGCCCAAGAAATAGCTTATATTCTTGATGAACAAAATATACGTAGACAAGTTATTCAAGAAAAGATATTAGAAAAAGCATTGTTAAAGATAAAAAAAGAAATAAATCTTGATAAGGAAAATTGTATTATTTTAGCAGAAGAAAGATGGCATAGAGGAATAATCGGAATTGTAGCTTCTCGTATTGTTGAGATATATAATAAACCAACAATTCTAATCTCTATAGAAAAAGACAGAGCATATGGATCTGGACGAAGTATTCCTAATTTTCATCTTCTTAAAGCAGTAGATTCATGTAAGAACCTATTAATAAATTATGGAGGACATGAACAGGCAATTGGTATTAAAATTAATAAGAGAAACATCAAAAAATTTAGAAAGCAGATTTGCAAATATGCAAAAAATAAAATTTCTTCCAAACAGTTTATGCCCATTCTAAAACTTGATGCTAAGTTAGATTTAGCTGATATTAATCCTACTTTAATTAAAGAAATAAATCAATTACCTCCTTTTGGAATAGGCAATCCAAAACCAATTTTCTATTCTACAAATCTTAGCCTTACCGACTATCCCAACCTCTTAAAAGAAAAACATCTTAAAATTAAATTTTATGATAATTATAATAACATAATAGAAGCCATAGGTTTTCGGATGGCTCATTTTTTAGACAAAATTTCCAAAAACACTAAACAAATTCATATAGCTTACCTACTGGAATTGAATGAATGGAAAGGTAATAAAACAGTAAGATTAAATCTAAAGGATATTAAATTCGGAGATGAATTAAATAGCAAATTAAAAGATATTAAAACATTAGAACTATCTGGTAGAATCCCTAAAGAAGATATTTCAAAGGAAACAAGGAAAAGAGATGGTTTATTCAAACGTATATTAAATAGATTTTCATAGTAATATCCATAACAACAAGAAATTATTTAAGAGTTTCTATCTCTTTTTATAATTCTTACTCATGTCTTTTGTGGTTATTATTTTTACAAATTTTTGTTTCTTAAAATGTTTGTCATCGCTCCAAATAACGCACTTGCCAAATGCTAAAGAAGTTGCGATAAAAACACTATCATCAGGGTCTATTTTATCCATTATCTCTTTAGCTTTTTCCTTAAAGGGCAGACATAGTTCTGAAGGCACAACCATGACATATTTTAAAAGCTTTGATAAAATAAAGAGATATTCCTGTCTTGAAATGCCTGATTTTTTGATTATTTCCTGCTCATGATTTCTTAACTCATCTAAAATTAATTCTGGGAATAGAATTCTGGCTTTTGTATTTAAAATTAGCTCTCTAGTCAAACTATTTTTTATTAAAGCTGCAATAAAGACATTCGTATCTATAACAATAAACATTAAAATCTCTTGGCAGCAGCTCTTTTTATCTTTTTCGCCAGAATTGCGGCATCTTTTTTAGTTAGTTTGCTCTTAGAGGCAATTTTTTCCATTTCTTCAAGATCTTTTGCCCTTTCTTCCATAGCCCTTCTAGCTATTTCTGCCCATCTTATTTCAGAGAACTGCTTCATCCTGCGGTGCAACTCTTCTGGAATTGCCAAAGTCATGTTTGTCATTTTTTCTTTCTCCAAATATTTTTTATTATACTTATGATACTTAATATACTTATTTATGTATTATACTATTTAAATCTTTTGATTTCAGCAAGAAATATTTAAGGGGGGTGGTTGATGGTCAGAAAACTTTTAAACTTTACCTTCTATAAAAAAATTCTTCAATAATTTATTAAATCTTTGTGTAATCCTTGACTTTCTCCTCAAATTCAAAAAACCATTTCTTTAATTCTGAGCCAACATGATAATACCTTCCTTGTAGAGATGGCCATACTTCTTTTGTTAAATGAAAAAATCTTCCTGGTATGTGCACCCAAAATAAAGTTGTCCCAAAAAGTATAGTATCCAGAGTAAGAAATAAAGGTATTGCTGGAATAAATGCTTTTCCTGTCTTTATTTTTATAAAAGCGATAATCATGGCAAGATTCATTAAAACAAAATTGATTATGCTGAACCATATAAGATAATTGAAGGTTATAGATAAAGAGATGATAAAAACTATTAATAAAACAAGAGCAAAAAACTGGATTACATGAGGAAAACTTTCAAGAAATTTTTTCCATTTCTTGCTTACACCAAAATAATCTGCAGTATTAACCTTGTACCACCTTGTCCTCTGCCTCCAATACTGTCCTGGGGTTTCAACTTCTTCTTCTGTTCCTGTTGCACTAGATCCAACAGCCTTCCATCCCTTATCAATAATTCTCGAGATAATATCAAGATCATCAAGCAAGCTTCCCCCATATTTTGTTTGTTCCCATGTCTCTCTTCTCAAAGCCTGATTTGCTCCTATACTAAAAACAGTGTCAGAATCTCTTAATACTGGAGCAACAAATCTCCACTCATCTTCTACTGCTCTCATTAATGGAATAATACCTTTGTAATAGTTTCCGCAATGAACAGTTCCTGCAACAGCTCCTACACTCTTATCCTTAAAAGGTTGAACTATGTTTAGAATCCAATTTTTTTCAGCAAGAACATCAGGATCAGTCATTAACAAAATTTCTCCTTTAGCAAGTTTTTTGATAGCTAGATCAAGAAGAGGGCCCTTTCTATCAAATTTTTTTCTTAGATATTTAATTAGCTTCTTTTTTTTGTATTTCATACAGATTTCTTGAGTTTCATCTTTTGAGGCGTTATCATAAATAATTATCTCATATTTATTCTTCGGATAATTCTGTTTGATGAGATTTTCAATTCTTCTTCTTATGACATTTCCAGCATCCTTGGCATAAACAAGTACAGAGACATAAGGAAAATATTCGTGTTTTATTCTTTTTCTCCTGACAGTAAGAGCAAAATAAAGAATATAACAGCAATAAAGAAAGATAATAACTAAAATAAAGAATAAAGGATTATAAATTTGTGCCCAGTCAACCATTTTTTTAAATGAGAAAATTATTTGGCCTTTTCAACTTTCACAATTCTTAACTCACATACTGCCAAGGGATATGTTTTTTTCAATTTCTTGCTTAACTGTTTTTGTATAGAAGCTAAAATTGTTTCTTGGAAAACACTATCCTTGTCCTTGTTCTCCACCAACTTTTTTATAAATCTCTTTGCCTCATCCCTTAACGCTTTTCTTACAGATCTATGCACTTTTTTTCTTGTAATAAGAAAAGGCTTTATTCTCAAATTAGCATCCTTCACTTTGCATAAAAAAGAATCCTCAATAATGCTTACATTTCGGCCAATCAATCTCCTGATAAAAGAGGGCTGAATCTTAAATTGATATATCTCACCAACAAGATTCCCATCTCTGTTCTTTATTATATAATTAGCCTCACAATGTTTTCCTTTCAGAATTTTTGTTAAATCAAACTTGACGTTTCTCCCTTCAAGATCCTCTGGCTTAAATGCCAGAAGCTGGATTGTTGTGTTGAAAATATTAAGCTTAACATCAAAATATTTTTTCTTTTGTATAGCCATCTTATTTCTCCTTAAACTGGACTCTTGATGTCCTGGTTCCTTTTTTTTGTATGGTGCTTTTTCCACAAACTTTGCATGTATAAACAAAATTTGTCTTTTTTGTGGTTTTAGTTTTTCTCTTCCACTTTGTCACAGCAGGCTTACTAGGAGGCCATTTTCCATGGCTGCCTAATCCTCTTCCAAGACCTCTTTTCTTTGCTCTTATAGGGGATCCTCTTTTTAATGCCCCCCTCTGATGTCCTGCCTTTGCCTGGCTAATCTTGTGCTCTGTATGTTTCTTACAAAACTTGCAATATCTTTTTGTCTTTTTTGGAACTTTCATACTAATATTGGCTTTTGATGATTTAGTCTATAATAATAAACCCAAGGCTTTCCTATAGCCCGTCTTTCTATTTTCCCTTCTTTAGTCATTTTCTTGAGATATTCTGACGCAGTATCATAAGTTACTCCTAGTTCTTTTGAGATTGAAAGAGATTCTAATTCTTCGTTTCTTCTCAATATATCTATTATTTGTCTTCAATTTTTTCACTCATTTCATTTTTCCTCAACCATCGCAGCCTTTCCATCTCCTAAAAGAATTTCAGCTATCTCTTGAGGAAGATTCACCACATCTCCTGACTTAAAAGGTCCGAGTTCAGTGCCTTCCCCAGAAAGAAAGGCTGGGATATCTTCTTTAAACCTAATGAGAATATTTTTTAAATCTTTCTTCTCTTCATTTATTTTCCCATTTAATTTTTCAGTTATTATTTTTTGATTTTGCTCAAGCTTTTTTACAGTTATCTCAAAAAGATCTTTCTCATGTTCCATCAGATTTTCTGTATCTCTCTTGCTTATTCCAGTCAGGGCAGCTGTAAAAGCCAGATTCAGGATTTTTCTTTCTCTGATAGCAATAATCTCCTTTATTATAGCTAGAGTATTATCTAATTGTTTTCTTGTCATCCTTACTGTATCTGAAAACAATTCACTGTTCTTTTGCTCCCTATTTACAATATCTTTCTTCTCAGCAAGATAGGAAGCTATTTCAGATAGAAATTTCTTAGGAAGCTGTTGGAGGGCTTCATTATACTTCTCATTTCTCAATATATCATAAATTTCCTGGTAAGTTATCATTTTCCCCTAGCTATGATATGACAATGATAAGGAATTTAAAAATGTTCTTAAACTAAATTTTAACATTTAACACTATATTCAAAGTAGGTATCATAAGGAATAAACCACCCCACTGTTTCTTCTTTTGATGCTTTTTCTAGTATTTTTCTGACTAAGCGTATTGAGTTACCATGAGCTGATATTGCAACATCAACTCTTTCCTTTTTTACGAATTTGAAAAGGTCCTTTAAGAAAGCCCTTACACGTCTTTCAACATCAGCAAAAGACTCTCCTTTTGGTGGCCTGATGTTAAATCCTCTGTGCCACTTATCATATTGTTTAGGTCCTTTCTTTCTGACAATCTCCCAATGGCTATGTGTGTTTAATTTTCCATAATTTCTTTCAAGCATCCTATCATCCTCAATCAACCTCGTACATTCTGGATGATATTTCAATACTTGTTTTAAAGTATCTTTAGAACGAGAAAGTCTTGTATGGAATGCAACTTGAAATTTTTTATTTTTTAATCTTTCAGCAACAATTTTTGCATCTTCTATACCTCTTTTTGTTAATTTAGAATCAACAAACCCTGTAAAGATACCATCTCTGTTATAATAAGTCTGCCCATGCCTAAACAAATAGATTTTGCATATTTTCCTCTTTTTTTCTTTTTTCATGTTTTTCCTAGTAAAGTAACATTTATTAATATTTCTCACCTCTTCGCTTTATGTTTGGTTTCCTCAAGAAAAAAATCAAGGAAGTGTTTGGAAAGACAAAGCAAGAGTTGGAAAAACAAACAGATAAGGAAGAGAAAGAGATAAAAAAAGAAATAAAAGGGCTTGAGAAAAAGGAAAAGAAAGAACCAGAAAAAAAAGAGAAGCTTGAGGAAAAGAAAGAAAATCTTCTCACAAAATTAATGAAAATAGCTAAAGTGGCCAAGATAAAAGAAGAAAATTTTGATAAATTTTTCTCAGAACTTGAAATGGTTCTTATAGAAAATAATGTGGCTATGGAAGCTATTGAATTTCTAAAAACTGAATTGAAAAAAGAACTTATTGGAAAAGAGATCAAAAGAAAAGAGCTTGAGAAGGAAATTGAAAATAGTTTAAAGAAAGCCATAAATGAACTTCTTATAGAGCCTTTTGATTTTGTTGAGAAAATTAAAGAGAGAGTAAAAAAAGAAAAACCTTACACAATTGTCTTTTTTGGAATTAATGGAAGTGGAAAAACAACAACTATAGCAAAAATCTCTCATCTTCTAAAAAAGCAAGGTTTAAGTTCTGTGTTAGCAGCAAGTGATACTTTCAGAGCAGCATCAATTGAACAATTAGAAAAGCATGCAGTAAAATTAGATGTCAAAGTTATAAAACATAAATATGGTTCTGATCCTGCTGCAGTTGCTTTTGATGCAATTGCCCATGCAAAAGCCCAAGGCATAGATTGTGTTTTGATTGATACAGCTGGAAGAATCCATGTTAAAGCTGACTTGATGAGAGAGATGGAAAAGATTATTAGAGTGAACAAGCCAGACTTGAAAGTTTTTGTTGGTGAGGCTATAGTTGGTAATGATGCTATTGACCAAGCTAAAGCTTTTCATGAAGCTATAGGAATTGATGCTATAATTTTGACAAAAGCTGATGTTGATGAGAAAGGTGGAGCTATGATTTCTGTAAGCTATGTGACAAAAAAGCCAATAATTTTCTTAGGTGTAGGCCAGGAGTATGGAGATTTAAAGAAATTTGACAAAGATGATTTGATTAAAAGTATTTTTACTTAACTATTATTCCATCTCTTAATTTTATTGTTTTATTTGCTCTTCTTGCTATATCTGCATCATGAGTTATTACTATGACTGTTGATTTTTCTCTTAATTTTATTAGCAATCTCATAATATCATCTCCTGATTTTGTGTCAAGATTTCCAGTAGGTTCGTCAGCCATAATAATCTCGGGATCATTTGACATTGCCCTGGCTATTGCAACCCTCTGTTGTTCACCTCCTGAAAGTTGATTTGGATAATGATCAGCTCTTTCTTTAAGTCCAACTATTTTTAAAAGTTCTAGAGCTTTTTTTCTTCTTTCTGCTAGAGAAACATTTGATATTGTTAAAGGAAGTTCAACATTTTCTACTGCTGTAAGCAAAGGATGTAGATTAAAAAATTGAAAGACAAAACCTATTTTTTTTAATCTCAGTTTAGCAAGTTTTGTTTCAGTTAATTTAGAAATATCATATCCGTCAAAATAAATCTTTCCCCTTGTTGGTTTGTCAAGAAGCCCTATTAAATGAAGCAGGGTTGATTTTCCACAACCACTAGGACCAATTATAACTGTCATTTTGTTTCTGGGAATACTAAATGTAACACCATTTATTGCTTTGACAATCACACCATCCAAATAATAGTGTTTTACTAAATTTTTTGTGTGAAGTATTTCTTTTTTCATTTTATTCATACCTCAAAGCTTCAACTGGTTGTAGTTTAGCTGCTCTCCTTGCAGGGAATATTCCAGAGATAACTCCTATGATAACTGAAAATGCTAAGGCGAAGATTATAAGGCCAGGAGTTATAGAAATAAAAGATGTTCTGAACATTGCTCCTCTAAGGAAATAAGCTGCTATTTGACCTATTGTTCCAGAAATAATAAAACCAACAAACAATCCAAGAATACCTCCAACTAACCCAATAAGAGCAGATTCTACAAGGAAAAGGTTCATTACTTCTTTATTTGTCATTCCTAAGGATTTTAAAATTCCTATTTGTCTAGTTCTTTCTGTGACTGAAGTGAACATTGTATTAGCTATTCCAACAGCTCCTACAACAAGAGAGATGGCAGCTATTCCGTAAAGGAAAAGATTTATTGTGTTCATAATGCTAAAGACCATCTCTGCTATTGTTTTTGGTGTAAGAACAGTAAAATCAATATTTTCTTCATTAACATGTCTTGAGATCATTAGTTTTTCCTTCATTTTTTCAGCAATTTCCTCTGCTCTCTCTGCATCTACCTTTACTTCTATAGCATAATAATTATCAACACCAAATCCTCCTGAGTAAGGTTCTGCATCCTCTAGTGTAAGATAAACAGACTGGTCTTCATCTGAACCAAACCCCCCAAATTTCTCAAGAATTCCTATAACTCTAAAAGATTCGCCCTCTATTTTTATATTAGAACCCACAAAAATTTCCTTATCAAAAGCTTCTTTTGCAATTGTATTTCCTAAAACAACCACACCACTATCCCCCCTCTTCAAAAATCTGCCTGATTCAATATTAAAACTACTTCTGACTTTTGCCCAGTTCTCATTCGTCCCATACATATACAAGGTCCTGTTTTGTTTCAGATAACTCACTTCTACGAAACCAAAAATGTCTGGGGCAACATGTAACACCCCTTCTACAGCCTCTATAACTCTTACATCTCTATCATCTAATTCTCCTGCTGCTCTAGCATATCCAGCTTGAGCAATACCCATCTGAAAAGAAGACCCTGCAAGAACAAAAACCACATCTCCTCCAAGACTTCCAAGCTCTGCTGAGATAGTTTCTTGCATTCCCTGTCCGACTGAAACTATGGCAACTATAGCAGCAACACCAATAATAACACCAATAATAGTTAACCAGCTTCTCAAGCCTCTTGTTGTTAAATTATTTAAGGCAAACTTCAGTGAGTCATCAAATTTCATTTTTTAACCTATTTTTTTCTTTTTTTTCTGAGAATTCTGAGTAATACAAAAATAATAATTATCCCTATCACTCCGATAGCAATATAAATCAGAGCTCTATAATCTGTAACTGCTCCTTTATCAGCTTCTTTTTCATATTTTGAAGCATGGAATATCACAGCTTTTTCAACTTCTCTTCTTACACCTATAGAATCTGTATAAGCAATTCTTACAATCAGAGCAGCATCTTCCCTAGGAATAACTCTAAAGGAAGATACAGTGTAATCATCAGCATCTATGCCTCCGACAATCTCTCTATCTGAACCTATAATATCTATTGAGCTTTGTTCTGGAAGTATTATTGTAACAGAATTTGCATCTTGCTCTCCTATGTTTGAGATGGCAATTGTCAAGCTATTTGTTTCAGAAGAATAATCTTGAATAGCAATATCAAAATCTGTTTTAGGATCATCTATCATAATATCAAATTCTTTTTCAAAGAACTTGTCCCATATCCCTTCTGTGTTATAAATATATCTTAATTTTATCCCATTTTCTCCATCAATAGCATCCTTATCCACTCTAACTCTATATTTAACAAAAACAGCTTCCGCACCATACTGTGAACCTCTTATCAAACCAATTCTCTTTATGGCACTAACACCAGGGTCAAGAGAAAAAGGATACTCTGGAAGCAGTTCCACAAGGACATCCTCTGCCTCACTTCCTCCTTCATTCTCTATCTTAAAAATAAGGTCAACATAATTATCTGGTTGTGCTGGATATGGATCTTGGTTTAGTAAAGTTACATCAAGATAAGTGTATTTCTCATTTGCTTGAACGCTTATAAAAAGGGATAATAGAATTATAAAACAAATTAACAAATAAATTTTCCTCATTTTTTCTATACTCTTATTTAGAATTTCAATATTTATAAAACTTTATAAATATTCCTAGCTTTTTTCTTGCATGCTAGACAAACTTGGTAATGTGCTGAAAAAAACAATGTCCAAATTAGCTGGAGCTGTTTTTGTAGACAAGAAGATTACTGAAGAAATTATTAAGGATTTGAGATATAGCTTGCTTGAGGCAGATGTTGATACAAAAATTGTTTTCTCCTTGATTGAAAAGATAAGGAAAAAAGCTAGTGAAAAGGTTGCTGGTCTTGAGAAGAAAGAACAGCTAATTAAATTGATTCATGATGAACTTATTGAAATTCTTGGTAAGGAAGAATATGAAGTGAAGTTGGATAAGAAGAAAAAGCCATTCAAAATCATGTTATTAGGTTTATATGGCTGTGGTAAAACAACTACTGCAGCCAAGCTAGGTTTTTATTATAGCAAGAGGGGATTTAAAACAGCTTTAGTAGGTTTGGATGTGCATCGTCCTGCAGCTCCTGAACAGCTTGAACAGCTTGCTCTAAAAGCAAAGCTGCCTTCTTTTGTTGACAAGGAAGACAAACAATCTGGAAGGATCTGGAAAAAATTTGAAAAAAAGCTAAGCAAATATAATCTTGTTATTATTGACACAGCAGGAAGAGATGTTTTAAGTAGTGCTCTTATTAATGAATTAAAAGCTTTATATAGAGAAATTAAACCTGATTTGGTTTTTCTTGTTATGCCTGCTGATATTGGCAAATCTGCTTCAATCCAAGCTCAAGGATTCAATAAAGCTGGAAAAATTGATAGTGTTATTGTAACAAGAATGGATGGAACAGCAAAAGGTGGTGGGGCATTAGCAAGTTGTTCTGAAACTAACGCCAAGGTTGTATTTATAGGAACAGGAGAAAAACTACAAGATATAGAGATTTTTGATCCAAGTTCTTTTGTTTCCAGATTACTTGGAATGGGTGATTTGAAAGCTTTACTAGAAAAGGCAAAGCTTGCTGTTGAAGACAAAGAGAAGGAAAAAATTAAAACAAGGATTGAGGAAGGAAAATTCACTTTGACTGATTTGTATGACCAAATCAAAGCAATGCAGTCAATGGGTCCGCTTGGAAAGATAGCAGATATGATTCCTGGACTTGGAGGAGTTAAAGCAAAAGTTCCTGACTTGTTTGATGTTCAAGAAGCTAAGCTCAAGAAGTGGAGATTTGCAATCGATAGTATGACACAAGAAGAAAGGGAAAATCCTGAAAAATTAAATTCAAACAGGATCGCAAGAATATCTAAAGGAAGCAGTGTTTCTACTTCTGATATTAGAGAGATGATTAAGCAATACAAAATTGTGAAGGAATTTATTTCTAGTAGCAAGGCAATGAAAGGCCTTGGTACAGGACAGATTGATAAGAAGACATTACAAAAGCTGGCAAAGAAATTCGGCAGAAAGATGTTTTAATTTTAACTTCTTATTTTAATTATTTTCTTGTTAAAAGCCAAGAAGCAAGTATTGTGATTCCTATAAGCACGATAATTCCAATCACAGTAGGCTGAAGCAAGAAAGCTTTTGGACCAGCCATGTACTTATTTATGATATCAGCAAAAACATAGACTGCTGAGAATACAAACACTGCTATAAGAATTATGACAATTAACCATCCAAAACCAGGTTTAAAGAACTTATCTATATCGCCTTTAATTAGACTTACGACAAGAACAATAAATAATAGAGAAACAACAAAGGCAGCAAACCAAGGGGTTACAACTCTAACATATTCTACTGCATTTGCTGAAACAAGAAAGATTATAGCAATTGCAAAAGAAGTAAGAATATGGACAAACCTATTGTCTCCTAAAACTTTTGTCTTTCCTAATAATGCATAAACAACTACAAAAACAAGAAGAAAACCAAATACAGGGATGAAAGTTGACATTCCGCTTAAATCTAACACAACCATTTTACTTTTTACTCTTTTACTTTAGATTATTTTTCCTTTAACTTGTGCTTTTTTAACTCCAGTCATTACAGCAACTATCATTAAAATGACAACTATAGCCACAACCACCAAAGCACTATTTGCCTGAATCCAGTACCAGAAATTCTCTCCAAAAATCCATTTGAATGTTCCGCTCCTAGCTAGAATAACTAAAAATACTGCTCCTCCAACAATTCCAAAAATAACTTTCCATGCTTGTTCTCCAGGTTTTAAAGCTATTCCCAACAAAACAATTAAGGCAAGCATTATTGCCACACCTATTCCAAGATTTGAGAAGAAATACATAAAAAAACCACCAACATAAGGATTGCTCACAGTGAAGAAACCTATAATCAGGGCTATAAGCAAATGAACCCCTCTATTTTTGAACAGATCTACTTTTTCTAGTATTGCAAAAACAACTGCAAATACTAAAACTAAAGGAAATAATATAGTGAATACACCAAATGCTTCCCACTGCTGGATAATCCCATAAAGATCTGTCCACGCATACCATCCACCGTATCCATCAACCATTTTATCCTCTTTTGTCTATTTTATTAAAAAGATTATGTTTTATATACTTTTCTTTTTAATTACGTTGATATTTATGTTGATTTTGGTTTTGGTTTTGGAGCAGTTGCAAGCACTAAGGCTATGGCTCCTCCAAAAATGACAAGGAAAACAATTATAGCTATTGTATCAGGACTCCATGTAGATGGTGTTATCATCTCAAATACTCCAGCTGCCCAGAATACTGCTGCCAAGATAGCTATACCAAATAATATTCCTAGAGCAATTTGCATACCTTTACTTTTTTCTATTCCAATAAAGCCAAAAACCAAAAAATAACCTAGTAAGATTATTATCATGACTGCAATTAATGGAAGGAGTTTGATAGTAAAGCCAACCAAAGCCTGAGCACCAATAAACATAAAACCTATAACAAAAGCAACAATAAGATTAGCATATCTCTTATCCTTGCCCAATACAGTAGTCTTCTCTAAAATAGCATAAATAACTACAAAAACAAGAAGAAAGGGTAGAATAATATTAGTGAAAAAAGGATGTGCAAATATACCAATAGTTTCTGCAACCATCTTAAAAATTTAGGTTCTTAGGTTTATTCTAATAAAGTTGCCTCTCCAGCTTCTTTCATCTCTTCTCTTACTGGAATAGCACTTCTACTTATTATCAAAACTTCACTTATTGCTTTAACATATTGGTGAGGGATTATCAAACCACGAGCACCAGAAAGAAGTGCAGATAAATTACTGTCACGAGCTATTTTTACTCTCCAACTATCTACTTTATTACCTACAACATTTGCTTCTTCTACCATACCTAGATAGTCTCCAGAATCAGTAAAAATCTTCATCCCAACCACATCGCTTACCCTTAGAATTTTCAATACCATCTTTTGTAATTTATTTTTTACTATTTAGTTAATTGTTAAAAATTATTCTACTTTAAATATTTTTTGTATATTTTGGAAATCTTTTTATAATCTTTTTCCTTGTTTGTTGTTGAAAGAAAAAAGAGGTAAAAAGAATAATGGTAAGAAAAGAGGGTAGGGAGTTTCTAAAAGAGTTTGAGGCTAAGATAGAAAGAGAACTTAGGACAGAGGTTGCTGAAGCTCCTACAGATTATTCTCACGAATATAAAAAATTCAGAAGAGAAACTCTCGCACCTCTTAACACTTATGAGCGTGCCTGCAAAAATATAGGCCGAATCATCAAGTTAAAACTTTCAAAAAAAGACGAGGAGAAAACAAGAAAGGCAATAGAAAGAGCACATCTTGACATTGAACCAGGCGAGGCTGCTGGCTTGGCAGTATTTTCACTAATAATTATAATAATTCTTGCCACCTTAATCTCATTAGCAGTATTTTTACTCACAGACACTTTTCCTTTCTTAATTTTTCTCCTGCTCTTATTTATATCATTTTTCCTTTTCTACTACTTGAATGGCTTGCCTGGTAGATTAGAACAAAAATGGTGTCTAAAAGCCTCTTCCCAAATGGTCCCATGCATTCTCTATATTGTGGTTTATATGAAACACTCCTCAAACCTGGAAAGAGCAATCCATTTTGCATCCCGACACTTACAGCCGCCTCTTTCTCTTGACCTAAAAAAGATTTTCTGGAATGTCGAGACAGGAAAATACAGCACTATAAAAGATGCCTTGGATGCATATTTCGAGACTTGGCGAGAGCATAATCTTGAATTTATAGAATCCTTCCATCTCATAGAATCTTCTCTTTATGAGCCAGTAGAAGCAAGAAGATTAAAAACCTTGGAAAAAGCTCTCGAAGTTATTCTTGATGGTGTTTATGAAAAAATGTTGCATTACACTCATGATGTTAAAAGCCCTCTAACAAATGTCTATATGTTAGGCATTGTCTTACCAACTCTTGGTCTTGCTTTATTGCCTTTAGCTTCAACATTATTACAAGGAGCCATACAATGGTATCATGTTGCCCTGCTTTACAATATTCTTGTTCCATTTGTTGTCTTTTACATGACCAACAGTGTTTTATCCAAAAGGCCTGGTGGTTTTGGTGAAACAGAACTACTTGAGAAAAACCCCAATTATCACTTTTATAAATCAAACAAGCCATATGCAACCGCTGCTCTTATTGCTTTACCCTTCCTCTTAATAGGACTTTTGCCTTTGTTAATGCAATATGGATTAGCTGATGTTCTAAATATTCCAGCTGATTATACTTTTGATCAATTAGGAATGGGTTTTTTAGGAAATCAAAATATATTTGACTTTAAAGTTGATCCAGAAACTAATACAACTGTTGGTCCTTTTGGTCCTTTTGCTCTGCTTCTAAGTTTATTTATCCCGCTAGCTATAGCCATTTTCTTTATAATGGCATACAAACTAAAAACACGAAAATTGATTGGAACTAGAAAAGAAACAAAAAAACTTGAAAAAGAGTTTGCTTCAAGTGTCTTTCAATTAGGCAATAGACTTGCTGATGGAATTCCTGCTGAAATGGCTTTTGGTAGAGTTGCTAGTTCCCTTAAAGGAACACCAACAGCTGGCTTTTTCTCAATGGTCAACATGAATATACGACAAGCAGGAATGTCTGTTGAACGTGCTGTGTTTGGAAAAGGCAGAGGAGCTATCAATTACTATCCATCTGAGCTGATAAAAACAAGTATGAGAATTCTCATAGAGAGCTTGAAAAAAGGGCTTGGTGTTGCAGCCAGAGCACTAATGGCTATAAGTGAGTATGTCAAGAATATTCACAAAGTAAATGAAAGATTAAAAGATTTATTAGCTGATGTTACAACTGGAATGAAAAGTAATATGACTTTTCTTGCTCCACTTTTAGCTGCAATAGTTGTAGGATTAGCAGCAATGATTACAATGATATTAGGAAGGCTTGAATCTATGTTACAGATGGGCGCACTAAGCGGAGAACAAACTCTTGCTGGTTTTGGAACAGTAGGAACAATAACAACTATGTTTAATGTTGTTAAAATGATTCCACCATACTGGCTTCAAATCATTGTTGGTATTTACATAATTGAGATAATTTTCATCTTAACAGGAACTCTTGTTACAATTGAATCAGGGGAAGATAGATTAGGAGAGAAAGCAGAAAAAGCAAAAATGTTGTTGACAGGAATGACACTTTATACAATAGCAGCATTCATTGCAATAATTGCTCTGGCTGCTCTCGCAACAATAGCAGTAGGTGGAATCATGGTCTGATTTATCTTTCTAATACTCTATCTTTATCTTTTCTGGCACTTTTTCCATTTCAACTATGCCAGGAATAAGAATATGAAACTCTTTTATTGGAGGCATTAGGGGTGTTGGAAGTTTTTTTCCTAAAAGACTATTTACATACCAAGAATAAAAATTATTTCCAAAAATATTATTAGCCTCTCTATCATATCTTGCTATATCATCACCCAAAACCTTCTCTATAAATTCATTTGCGTTTTCATAAAACACACGGAAAACAGTAGCATTATTCCAATCATACTCAAATTCCAGCTTCTGCTCAATTGAGTCTGGAAGTGGGTTACTTAAAGTGTTATTAATATGTGCTAAAAGATTAAGCAAGGGAAAATCTACATCAATTGGATAATAACCTTGGCACTTTACTTCTAATCTTGTTATTTCCTCTTCATGACATGGAGTCACGCTAAAAATAACATTTCCTTCTTCATCAGTTTTGGATCTATAAGGATTATAATACATATAATCTCCAGGGACAGGATAACCATCTGTTATCCTCTTATCCTCATGTTTTAATTCAACTCTTGCATCTTCCAAAGGCCATTTAGAATCCTTATCAACTACTTGAAGATGAATTATAGGCACATCATAATTTGAGAAATTCCTTCTTCTGATGACCTCATTAAAATCCTTTATTCTTTGTTCCAGCTTCATTCCCTGATATTCTTGTGCTAGAGCAATTGGAGAAATAGCAGTAGATAAAGATAAAAAAATAGCCAATAACCTGTTCATCTTTCCCAAGCCTCACTCAGATTAAATTTTTAAAGTTAAAAAACTTTTTGTTTAGATGAAAAACAAAAGAGGTTTGGTCTGGAGCGAGATAAACTGGTGGGTTATTGGACTAGTTGTTCTTGCTCTTGTCATAATCTTTATATTTGTTTTACAAAAACGAGGGGTAAATATTTTAGAAGAACTCAAAGCTTTTTTGAGATTTGGTAGGTAGAAATAAAAATGATGGGAATATGGGAGATTATTAGAGCTTCAATCGCTGTAATAGTAATAGCTGTTGTCGTGCTTATACTTCTTGGTTTTTTCAATCCTCTCTATGCGGCAATAAGAGGGGGGAAGCTTAACATAGAACAGCAACAGCAGAATGAAGATAATTTTGATGTCCTTATCAGCAATATAGACAAATGTCTTTCTTTGCAGAATAATGATTGCGTATGTGACGGCCTGCCTAATTTTCCAGCAAGTTTTGTTCAGAATTCAAACCTTGTTTTTACTGAATTACCTGGGCGCGCTGTAGAAATCACACTAACTCACGGAAATAAGGATTATAAAAGCACTACTCTAAGTGATCTGAAGATTTCTGCAATATTTTACGAAACAAAACAAGAAGTTCCTTACAGAATAAAAAAAGTTGTTGACTTCAGTAAAGAGCCACCATTGTTTAAACAAGAGGGGTCAAAAAAAGGTGCTTTATGGTGGAGTGAAGAAATTAATGTTATAAGTCCTTTCTTTTACAAAAAACAAGATGGGCTTTATTTTGTGATAAGCTATGAAAAACCACCCATAATTCAGCTTGAGAGATGTGCTGAATAAAAAGAAAATTTTAAAAACAAGTCATACTTAATAAAAAAATAAAAAGAGGTAAAAAATGAATAAGAAAGCTGTTGAGTTAAACGTTAATACAATAATTATAGTAATTCTTGCAATTCTTGTTCTAGTTATTCTTGCACTTTACTTTACTGGAGGAATACAACAACTTTGGCAAAAGATCATACCAATCCCTGGGGCCTATTCACAAACAGACATAGAACAGACTAGGAATGCATGCACTCTATATTGCAGCGCTGGAGACAAAACCAGTTTTTGCACACATGAATTTACAATAAGAGAAATGTCAGATGGAGAAGTTATAGGAACCCTACCAGTCTACTGTGATAACAATCTTATCAAAGCATTGGATGAGGAAGAATGTCTAGGGGCAGGATTTACTTCAGACATGTGTGAAACTATAAGAAGCAAGTAAGCAAAATGCGCAACAAGAAGGCTGTAGGACTCTCAATCAATACTATTGTGATTATAATTCTTGCTATTATTGTTCTTGTTGTTATTGTCCTCATTTTCTCTGGAGCAATGAGGCAGTTCATGTCTGATTTGATGGCAAAACTTAAAAATGCTCTCGGTCTTTGGAACGCAACACAAGTTCAGTAGTAATAATAACAAGAAATTTTAAATAATATCTTTGTATGTTTCTTTTATGAACAAAAGAGGTTTGCTTTTGCTTAAACAAATAATTGAAATAATAGTTGCAATTGCTGTTATCCTTATTCTCCTATATGCTAGCACTATCCTTTTCAGAACATATTTTGGTAAACAGGATGAAATGCAGGCACAAGGAACACTAGATAGTTTAATACAAGAACTAAACAGCCTTGAAGAAGCTGAAGTAGCAAGATACACTCTTTTAGCTCCTAAAGGCTGGTATGTAGTTGCTTTTGATGAGCAACACAATATTAATGAGAATTTCCAAAAACCTACAACATTATTCCAAAAAAATGTTCTTTGTGTTTGTAAGAAAAAATGTGAAAGCAAACTCTGTCGTGTGATTGAACTGCCTTTAAAACAAGAAGAAAAGCCTGCTAACATAAAGATTGAAATTGTGGATATCTGGCTTGCACATCAAATAGATCATTATGAGGTAAGTAAGATAGAACTTGCAGTAGTAGGGGTAAAATTAAGTGAGGAAGAAAAAGTAGATGTTAATTTTGCTTATAATAAGATGAAAACAAAGGAGTGGGATAGCGAGTTGGCGAGCATAGTAGAAAAATACTACAGCCAATATCAACTTAGTAATTATATTGCAAACAAAGAGGAATTTGAAAAAATTATCAGAGCAATAATAATTCAGGAATCTCTATCTGTTGAGGATGCAATAGGTTGTGATGGTGAAGTGGGACTAATGCAAATCATGCCACAAACAGCCAAGCTGCTCGGTCTTTCTGTGCCTGACTATGGAACAGAAGATATAAGTCAGCTTTCTCCATGCATGTCTGAAAAAAGAACTTCAATATCAATTTGCAATAAAGTACATCCAGAAAATTGCAATAAAGAAGAAGATGAAAGATTTAATCCTATAAAAAACATTGATGCTGGTACAAGATTCCTTGCTGAAAGAATAGCTGAATTTCAAAATCAATGGTTAGGGATAGCTGCATATAATACTGGCTCTGGCGGAGTAAGAAATAATTGTGAACCATTAACAATTACAGGATGCCCATCAACATTTGCCGGACGTATTTATGCAGAAAAAATTAGGGCAAAAATGGAGTTGATATGATAAAAAAGAAAATAAACAAGAAAGCCATGGCAGTTGAAACACTAATCAAAATATTATTTTTAATAATACTTTTTGCAATAATTGGAGGTATGATAATTTATCTGTTGAAGAGATATGGGGTAATATAAAAATTTATATAAATAAAAATACAAATTAAGATGATGAAAAACAAAAAAGGGGCTTTAGTCCAGAACATTATTATAGGTATTGTGATTCTAATAATAACTGCTGCAATACTTTTTTATTTTCTGAAAATTTTTCCTTATGAGGAAACAATCAATAAAGAGGCATGTCATCAATCTGTAATTCTAAGAAGTCAGGAGATAGCTGGCCTGCAACCTGGACAGCTTGCTGGTATTCCATTAAATTGCAAAACACAGCATATAGAAATAAGCTCAACAGATGAAAACTTTATCAAAAGAGAGATAGCAAACCAGATGTATGACTGTTGGTGGATGTTAGGTGAGGGAGAAATGGATTTTTTTAGTGAAAGTATCTGGCAAAGTTATGCTGTTCCAGGAGCAGGTTACCCCAAATCAGCTTGTGTTATCTGTACTACTATAAAGTTCGATGATAATGTTAAAGAAAAAGTAAAGGAAATAGATATGTTTAATTATCTTGTACAAACTAAGATTCCTCTTAGCAACATAACCTATTATGAATATTTCACAGACCAGGCAGATAAAGATCTTGCTGTAGGTATAGAGGCCCCAAAAATAAGAACTGATTCAGATTATGTAATTATTTATATGGGCATACGTGGTAGAAGTTATTGGGAAGTTCTTAAAAATGATTTGAAAATAGTAGCAGGGCTCGGAGCAGTAAGTATGGTAACAACTGGACCTTGGACTACTGGAAGATTAATTGGAAAAGTAGCCAGCACAGCATTTAAACATCCAATAGTTGTTGCTATTGTTGTTGGATCAGCATTAGGAACACAAGCAGTATCAACTATAATAGGTAATTCATATGTATCCTCAAAATGTAACGAAGAATGGGAAGGCTGTTATCATCTTATTCTTGCACCTATGAAAGCTTCTGAAATAGGTGCAGTATGCAATAATATAGAGAGTATTCCATAATCCTGATACTTTTTCGATAAAATGCTTAAAGATAAAAGAGGTGTTGAACTTGGGTGGGAATTTATCTTCACTCTTATCTTCATCATAGCTATAATAATCATTCTCACTTTATGGGTCAGTAATCAAGCTTCAGGAATAGCAATGAAAAAACAGGTTCTTGCAAAAGAAACTTGTCTCCTTATATCAACAGCTGAGCCAGGAACAAGAATTATAATAGAGCATGATACTAGAGTAAGTATAGAAAAAGAGGGTAATGGTGTTGTGGTCAAAGAGGGGGAATTTGATAGAGGCTATTTCTATGATTGTTATCTTAAGGATAATGTGGATTTTTCAAGAAAAGATGCTTTCACGATTATAAATATAAGATAAAATGAAAAAATAGAAAAATGAAGATAAAAAATAAGAAAGCACAGGCAGGACATGCAGTGACCTGGCTTCACAAATTCCTCATATTAGTTATTGTTGTTGGGGGGGTGGTTGCAGTTGTGACAGCCCACTATTCCAAGCAGTATGATATGCGTGATATTGAAGCAAGCACAGTAGCTAGAAATATAATGGAGTGTGTTGCCCCAAATGGTATTGTTGATGAATTCAGTGAAGATGCCATAAGAGATTGTATGTACTTTAATGAACAAGAGATCTATATTAACATAACTTTAAAAAATGATAATATTGCTCTTGGTGATGAATTTCTCTTTGCTCTATGTCAAGCTGAAAAAGAAAAAGTGAAAGTCAAGTATTACCCATCATGCTTGCAAGAGGAATATTATGTTCTCAAAAATAATGAAGATACTAAGATAGATTTATTTTTGGCAATTAAAAAAGTTGAAAAAAATCTGTAAATAAAATGGAGATAAAAAATAAAAAAGCACAGGCAGGAGAGCTTGTACAAGATACAGTTGGACTTGTAATTGTTGCTCTTCTTCTAATAATTTTTATCATTATATCCACTGTATTATGGGGCGCTCCAAAAAAAGAAATAGAAAAAATTGCCACAGAACAGATAACAAAAGACCAGGAACATCTCTCTCTTCAAGCATGGCTTCAAAAAACAGTAGAGATAGAAATTGAAGAGGAGAAACAAGATATAACAATAGCTGAACTAATAAGGCTTTCTAAGATTAATCCAATATATGAAGAAATATTAAATCAGGAGGCAGAAAAATCCCTTGGCATCTATAATTATGAATTCAACAAACAAGCAGGTTCATTATTCTATATTCCATCTGATGAAATAATAACCATACGATTAGAAATAAAATGATAAAAAACAAAAAAGCAGGAGTATTTGCAATTGGCTTGGTTTTAGGAATGATCATCTTCATAGGAATGTCATGGCATGCTTTCTCAACCACAAACAAAAATATTAATGCTGGAGTTATCAAAACTACTGCTTCAATAAATATAAAAAACATGGGTGATAGGCTTTCCTTCTACATCAATGAATCATCAAAACTAGCAGCATCGCAGGCTTTTTATGAGATTGTAAAAGATTCTGCAATAGACAAAGACAATCCTTCTTGCACTGTTACTGGAGATACAATAATATGGAACTCAAATTGTATGCCAGAAAAAATCTTCTTGCAGAACAAATTCACAGATGAGTATGGAAAAAGTTTCTTTGATTCTCTAAAGGCATATTCTGAAACAAACCTTACAGACATAACCTACACACATACTTTTGAAAATGGAGAAATAAAAACAAAAACTGATCCCAAAACATTTAGCAGTGAAGAAAAAGGAACTTTTGCAACCTATAAGCTTGAATATGAATTTAATCCTTCTATAACCTTAATCTTGGAAGAAGAGAATATAAATCTAGATAGTTTTGATTTCATTTATATAAAAACAAATTCTGATATAAGAGAATGCAGAGATGAAGAAGCTGTTGATATGGTTCTTTGTGTAAAAAATAAACTTGAGTTTGATGGATGGACAGTTGATGTAAAAAAACAAGGCTCATATCTTATATTTGAATTAGAAACAGAAGAATATTTCTTTTTTGAGGATAAAGGAATGAAATTTGAAAAAATTATATTAAAATTTGCAATGATAATTTAGTATAAGAATATTGTCGCATTCCTTAATTCCTTTGTTCTGTTTCTGCGGTATGACATAAAATTAAACTGATATAAATTATGATATAAATATTTAAAAAAAGTCCTTCTTTCCTAATAAGATAAAATGATTCACGCAACATATCAACAACTTATAGAGAGAATAGCTCGTCTTTCTGGTCTTGGTATAGAAGAGATACAAAGGAGAGTAGATGCAAAAAAAGCTAAGCTTTCTGGCCTTATTAGTAGTTTAGGAGCAGCCCAAGTTGTAGCAGCTGAACTTGGAATAAGTTTTGAGAAACAAAAATTTAAGGTAATTGATATGCTTATAGGAATGAAAAAAATTCAAACCATAGGAAAAGTAATTGAGATTTATCCCACAAGAAAATTTAGGAGAGCAGAACATGAAGGGGAGATAGGTTCCTTCTTACTTGCTGATGATAGCTCAAGTATTCGTGTTGTTTTGTGGGATACCCACCACATAGACAAGATAAAAAATGGAACAATTAAGAAAGACTCTGTTGTTGATATAAAAAATGCTGATGTAAGAGGCACAACAATAAGAGAGATCCATCTTAGTTCTAATTCAAGTATTGAGTTAAGTGATAAGGAAATTAAGACAGTAAAAATAAGAAAAGAAACACTGCCAATAAAGAAACTCTCTGAATTACAACCTGGGGAGGGGGTGAGTGTTAGGGGTAATATTGTCCAGGTTTTCCAGCCAAACTTTTTCATGACCTGCCCAGAATGTGGTATGAAAGTTTCTTATGAAGGAGATAAAGCTGTATGCATGAAACATAATGCTGTTATCCCAAAAAAAAGAGCATTGATTAGCCTGATTATTGATGATGGGAGTGAAAGCATGAGAGCAGTAGCATTTAATGAGACAATAACTAACATATTCAAGATAAAAGAAGAGGAGATAGAAAAACTGCAAGATTCATCTTTCATGCTCGACAAAAAACAGGAAATTTTGGGAGCTGAAATGCTCTTTTCTGGCAGAGCTAGAAAAAATGTAATGTTCAACAGAAATGAGTTTATTATTAACAGTTTAAAAGAAGTTAACCCAGATGATATTATTATGGAATTAAGCAAATAAAAACATATTTCTCGGTAGAATAATCTTTATAAAACTCTTGCCCCTTAAAACACTATGGCTAAGGACAAAGATAAAAAAGAGATGAAGTTAACAGATTTACCTGGCATTGGCCAGACAACAGCATCAAAACTAGAATCAGTAGGTTATGGTGATTTAATGAGCATAGCAGTAATGACTCCTAATGATTTAAGCACTGTGGCTGATATTACTGGGGCTTCTGCAAGAAAAGCTATAGCTGCAGCTCGAAAAATGCTCCATCTTGAATTTGAAGATGCAACAGAATATCTAAAAAAGAGGGAAGAAATTTTCAAAATCAGCACAGGAAGCAAAAATCTAAATGCATTGTTAGGTGGGGGGATAGAAACAAGAGCTATAACAGAAACTTTTGGTGCATATGGTACTGGAAAAAGCCAGATAGCGCATGTGATTGCTGTAACAACCCAACTTCCTAAAGAAAAAGGTGGTGCTAATGCTAAGGTTGTGTGGATTGATACAGAAGGAACATTCAGACCAGAGCGAATAAAACAAATCTCTCAGGCCCAGGGTCTAGATCCAATGAAAACATTAAAGAATATTTTTGTTGCTCGTGCTTTCAATAGTGATCATCAAATTCTTCTAGTAGAGAAAGTTAATGATTTAATAAGGAGAGGAGAACCAATACGACTTTTGATAGTTGACTCAATTACAGCACATTTCAGAGCAGAGTTTACAGGTCGTGGAATGTTGGCAGACAGGCAGCAAAGAATCAACAAGCATTTACATAGTCTAATGAGGATTGCTGAAGCAAACAATCTTGCTATTTATATAACAAACCAAGTCATGGCCCGTCCTGATGTTCTTTTCGGAGATCCAACACAAGCAATTGGCGGACATATTGTTGGCCATGCCTCAACATACCGAATTTATTTAAGAAGAGGAAGAAAAGATTCAAGAGTTGCAAAAATGATTGATTCTCCAAACTTGCCAGAAGCAGAATGTATTTTCTTTATAACAGCTGATGGCTTACAGGATGAAATATAAGTTTTTTTCTTTCAAGATATTTTTTCCATTTATTCTTACTTACTTTTAGCTTTCCTTTTCTAATCATCCTCTCAAGTTCAAGAATACATTTGTCTGAATTTTTGATGTGTTTACAGATAGGCTTAAAATACTCGCAAACACTTTTACAATGAAATCCTTTAAACATAGGAAATTTGTCTTTTTTTATATCATCTGTAACTTCTATCAATAATTTTTCAAGACAATTTTTATCATTTGGTTTAGGTTTTATTAAAAACATCCTGCCTATACGAAGATACCATACATAAACATCAGCATTCTCTTTAAATTCATGTTTATGTATTATTCTATAGATAACAAACTGAGAACTATAAACAAAGTTAGCTTCTAGTTCATCTACCGGAACAATCTTATCACTTTTATAATCAATAATTATTTTTTTGGGTCCTTTTTTTCTTGCTTTTAATTCATCTACCCTGTCTAATTTACCTAAAACTCTGAACCCTCTAAAAGGAGCCCTAACTTGTTTTTCTAAAAGTATTGGTCTTTTTTCTCTTTCTTTATTTCTGATATTCTGTCTGTAGAATAATTCAATCATTTTTTCCCCTTGCTTCAACCTAATCCATGGTTCATCCTTATACTTAAAAGCCACTGGCTGGTGATTTTTAAGTTTACCAAAAACTCTTTGTAAATACATCCCTCTAAAAGCTCCAACAAACTTATCAACTGATTTATAATTTATATCCCAAAATCGTTTTGCATGGGTATGTAACATACTCCCCAAAGCAAGAGCTGGATTATCAGGAACAATAACTCCAAGACCATAGCCTAAAAAATAACTAAAAGGACAGCCTTTATATGTATTAATTTTTGAATAACTCATTACTCCAGGATCCATATGAAAAATATATAAGAATATTATATAATATTAATTACCAAAAAAAGAATATTTTCTAATGATTATTTTTTCTTTACTTTCTTCTTTATTGTTTTTTTCTTGATTGCTTTTTTTGCTTTTGTTTTTGGTCTTGCTTTTGTCTTTAAAGCTTTTTCTACTTTTATTACTGCTTTCTTTATTTTTGCTGCTTCTTTTGGTTTTATTCCCTTTATTTCCTCGCTTAGTTCTATTAATTCTTTTACTGATGTTGTTAATGGCTCTAAAATTTTACTAAAAGCTCCTTCTAATGCCCCTATCTCTGTACTTAATGCCTTAATATCCCTCCCTTGTTCCTGTACTCTTAATAAAGTTGTTTCTTGAAGCCTTTCAAAAGCTCTCTCCAATCTCTTGGTTCTGTCCTCAGCGCTTTTTAGCCTTGACTTGACATTAGTTTTGAATTCTGGAATGTCCCCAGCTTTTCTCATGAACTCTTGCCATTTTTCATTTATGATTTCTTCAGCAAGTTCTTCCATCTCTGTTGTTGATGGCATAACCTGAGCTCCAGGAGCTTCAGTAGGATAAGCATATGGATAAGAATAAGGATATCCTGCTTCTGTTGTTAAAGGAACTTCTTCTACAGGCGCTTCAGCTGGAGCTTCTTCTTCTGCTGGCGCCGGAGCATAATAAACTGGCCCAGCCTCAACTTCTTCTTGAGACATTATTGATGGAGTCATTTCCTCTTCTGCTGTTTCAGCATATTCAGCAGGAGCAACTTCAGTTTCCATACCAGCAGTCTCAGCTAGCTCTATCTTAATCTTTGCCTGATTCATGGCATCATTTATTTCAGTTGGACTATAATCTTGTTCTCTCAAATAACGAATTATATCTGCATCTGTATAGCCCTGTTTAATCAACCTAAGAACTTCATTAACAGGTGTTTTTTTTGGCATATTTTTATTTTTAAGCATTATTTTTTATTTTTAAATTTTTTATTCTTCTATCTCTATAATTCCATCCTTCTTCTTTTTTAGCTCTTTCTTCACAATCCTCTTAACATCCTCAATAGTTGCAAATTTAAGTGGCTCAAAAAGTTTCATATATCTCTCCACAACTCTCAGCTCTTCTTTTCTTGCTAGCTCAGAACTCTCACGGATAATATGCTCAACAGCTTCTTTTAATCTATCACTCTCATTTCTAATCTCTCTCATGTCTTCCTTTAAAACACCAATTTCCTTGTTCAGCCTTTCATTCTGTTTCAATACGGTTTGACTTAAAGTAAGAAGCCTTTCCCTAATCAATCTACTCCTTTCTTCTAAATCATTCACTCTAGTACTAAATTCTGTCAGAAGAGCAGAAACAGCTCCTAACTCTCTTTCATCCATCTTTCTTTTTCCTCTTCCTCTTTTACTTTTATTACTTTTAAAAAGAAATTTTGATTTAAATATTTATCTTGTATTACTCTTGCATTATAATACATTAACGCAATAATTAAAAATGTAGGATATCTCATAAAAACAAAGGAAAGAAAAGAGGAGAGTATTATGATTTTTAAACCAGAAACAAAATTATATGCTTATGAAATCACAAGAGAGGCTGGCCAGGATGTTATGTATATTAATTATCTTGGTGCTCCCTATGTGCCAACTATCGCAGATTCTCCTATTGTAATGGCCCGCACTGTTGAATCTATTATTGAATCACCAAATGTTTCAAGAGTGGTTTTTGTCCAGCAAAGAAACTATAGTTATGATTTCAGACAAGTCTCATTGCTAGTTGAAGTTGGGCAGCTTTATGTGCATTTAATAAAACAAGTGAAAGTTCTAGAAACCTCAACACTAGAACCATACAAATACAAAAAATACCTGCCACAAAGATATGACACAATGCGTTATCTTGTTTTAACTCTTCTTAAACAAGATCCTCTGGCTTGTTATGTTGAAGCAAAAAGATTGCTCAGAGAAGAAAGAATCATTGCGAAAAAACTTCCTAAAGCAGAACAAACTTCTGAGATGCATTATATCAGACTTTTAACAAAAATACTCTCTTTGCTAGAGGGCTTGACAATAATAAAAATAGTAAAAGAAAGACTTTTAGGGCATAAAGTTGGAGACAGAACACTATACAAAGAAATTTTTAGGCCAGAGATAGTTCCTAACTTTACATTCACTAGGTTAATGTCTTCTTTTCCTCCAGAATCTGAAATCATTGACCAATATGATATAGGCCCAGAATATGATAAAAGTACAATCACTATACTGAAAATTCCTGGGAAAACCAAAGATATTTATCATATTATGGCTCCTGAATTCACTTTATCTGAAGAACTCCAAAGCCTAGTTAATATGGCCAGGAATGTCTTGCTCGAACACAAACCAAGGGCAGAAGAATTTGTTGACCCATCTAGAATAAGACAGGTTTTCTTTAATATTGCCCGTGACCTTATCAGAGAGCTTGCTGAAACAAAAAAAATATCTCTAAGTTATAGGCAAATAAACAAATTAGCAGTAATTCTTGTAAGGCATACTATTGGTTTTGGTTTAGTAGAAGTGCTTTTACAGGATGATAAAATTCAGGACATAATGATTAATGCACCTATAGGCATTGTTCCTATATTTATAAGACATCAAGAATTTGATGAGTGTAATACTAATATTATTCCAAGTCATGAAGATGCTGAATCATGGGCAGCTAAATTTAGAATGATTTCTGGGAGGGCATTAGATGAAGCTAATCCTGTTCTTGACACTGAATTAATAATTGGGGCAGCAAGGGCAAGAGTATCTATAATTCAAAAACCATTAAGTCCTTATGGTTTGGCTTATGCAATCAGAAGACATAGAGAAAAACCATGGACCCTGCCTCTTTTTATTCAAAACAGAATGATTAATCCGATGACAGCTGGTGTTCTCTCTTTCTTGATTGATGGAGGCAGAACCCTAATTATTGCAGGAACAAGAAGCTCTGGTAAAACATCTATGTTAGGGGCCTGCATGTTAGAGATTATGCCGCGTTATAGAGTTATTGTTATTGAAGGAACAATGGAACTGCCAGTTAATTCTCTTCGAGACCTTGGTTATGATATTTTAAGAATGAAAGTTAGAGAAGCTTTGGCAAGAGAAACAACAGAAATGAGTGCAGCAGAAGGTATCCGTACTTCTCTGCGTCTTGGAGACTCTTCTTTGATAGTAGGTGAGGTAAGAAGTGAAGAAGCTTTGGCATTATATGAAGCCATGAGAATTGGTGCTTTAGCTAATGTAGTGGCAGGAACAATTCATGGAGCAAGTCCTTATGGAGTTTTTGATAGGGTTGTTAATGATTTGAAAGTGCCGGCAACAAGTTTCAAAGCAACAGATATAATTCTTATATGTAATCCAATCAAAAGTCCTGATGGTCTCCACAGATGGAGAAGAGTCTTGCAGCTTGCTGAAATAAGAAAGCACTGGATATCTGACCCTAGTATTGAACATGGTTTCCTTGACTTATTTAGGTATGATGTAAGAAAAGATGAGCTTATTCCAACTGATGATCTTATTAATGGAGAAAGCGAGATTTTGAAAGATATTGCAGGAAATGTCAAAGGATGGGCAGGAAGTTGGGATGCTGTCTGGGACAATATCTTACTGAGGGCAAAAATAAAAGAAGCAATGGTAAAAACAGCCAAGAAAATAAAGAGGCCACAATTACTTGAGGCACCATGGGTTCTTAAAGCAAATAATATGTTTCATAATATAAGTGATAAAGTAAGACAAGATATTGGAGTACCTCAGGGCAGACAAGTTTTCAAGGAATGGCAGGACTGGCTTAAAAAAGAGCTAAAAAAGAAAAAAATATAAGCCTCTATTCATTTATTTAAAAATGGAAAAAGATCTGATCAAGGAAATTACCATCATAGTCCTAGCATCTTTATTTTTAGGTTTTGTGCTTGCTTTAAATGTCTCATTGCCGATGATCAGTTTTGAGCCAGATGATTTTTTCATCTACTTTCTTCTCTCTCTAGCAATATTAGGAATTTTTGTTCTTGCTCAAAAAGCAACAGCAGACTATCTTGACTGTAAAATAAGAATTAAACTCTTAAGTTTCAGAAAATATTGGTTCAGGCCATTAAGAGAAGGAGCAAAAGCAGAATTTCCATTTGAATTTCCAGCCTGGCTTGCTTTGCCTTTAATTTTAGTTATTATCACAAACGGCTTTTTTAAGTGGCTTGCCATCCTTAACTTTGATATTGAACCAAAACCTAGCCGAGTAAGAAGAAGATGGGAAGAGCTTACAGAGGCTGATATTGGAAAGATAGCACTCTCCGGCCCTATTGCTGTTCTCATTCTGGGCCTTATCATAAGAGTAGCTGGCTACAACGAGTTTGCAATGATATGTGCATGGCTTGCCTTTTTAACATTAATTCCTATTGGCCTTGGATTCAAAATCCTGAACAGCACAAGAGTAACATGGTTCTTTGCTTTCATATTCTCTTTATTTATCTTGCTATTAATGAACCTGACAAACACTTTTGCGACGATAATCATAGCTCTACTTCTAGCAGCAATAATAACAATAGCCTACTATACTTTATATGAAAAATAAAAAAGAAAAAAATTTTTGGAATCAATTAACTGCGGCAGCACATCTCCCAAATCCTTGTTTACAATCAATTCCATTACTATCAATCACATATTTTTTATCAGTAAAGGTTCCTTCTATGAGATTTGGATCTGTTGTAGTAAAACAAAATTCCTCAAAGAAATTATCTGGAATTACTACTAGTGCAGCCTCTACAGTTTCTGCATTGGAAGATTTTAATGTTATCTCTAATACATCAACTGCAAACCCAATGTCTTCTACAGCTGTAATTATATCCTCTTCAAAGCATAAAGTACTCCCTAAAAAATCTTTAAATTCTATATGTGCTACAAATTCTTGTCTTGTGGTGTCAAAAAATGTTCCATGAAGAGTAACTTCTTTCCTTCTGTTTTCTTCTACAAAAACTGCTTTAAAACATTTTTCCAAGAAAAAAACACTATTTTCGCTATCTAGATTAAAATCAAAAGTCGTTTCACAGTGTGGAAATTGCGTTCCATCAAACCATGCATCTACTAGTTGAGTCGTTGCTGGTTGAAATGCGTCTGGTTGAGCAGGCGTTGTCGGTTCTTTAACTTTAAAAACATCCCAGATGGCTTTTCCTGTTATTGTTGAATTTGTATAAGCCATTCCTAATACGAATCCGACAACTAAAGCTATCACAAGAAATGCCCAGAAAGTCTGATTTTCCATTTATTACCTCCTTTAAAATTTAGTTCGAATCAGATGTAAGAAATCTTTTTTATAACTTTCTATTTTTTACTCTTCCTCTTCTTCGCCTTCTTCCTTCGTTCTCCTGATTACTTTGACATTATCTATCTTTACTGTGACTGGAATTGGAACAGCTGCCTCAAGAAGCTCGACAACAACTTCCTCTTTCTGTTTGTTTATTCTTTTGACTCTCGCCTTCTCTCTCTTAAAAGGCTCTGTTAGCATCTCAACTATATCCCCTTTTTCAATATTGATGGCTGCAGCAACTGGCTTAATCATATTCTCTATTTCCTTGTAAGTTATCTGCCTTTTTATCAAACCTTTTACATAAGGCAGGTTGAAAGCAGCCTGCTCAGCAGATTCAGTGTCTTGAGCCTCAATAATAATATATCCTCTTAATCCATGTGGCCGAGCAATAGAAAAAATATTTAGGCCTTTTTTCTCTATTCTTGCAGCTAAGAGATCAGTTGCCTGGTCTTCTTTATTCGTTGTAACCTTAACCACAAATATCATTTTTTATTATTTTTATTTACAGGAAAAATATAGTGAAAATAAGGCCGATAATAAAACCTATCACCCCTATAACCAAAATTCCTAAAGCAGAAACTTTTGAAACTTGTTTGACTTCTGTTGAATTTGGTTTTCTAGCTACCTTAAGCACTCTAACGCACTTATGATAAAATATTCCTAATGACCTAAAAACATTTTTTTTTGGCTGTTCTTCCATCTGTTCTTAAAAATCAGAAACCTTAAAAATCTTACTTTTCTAGTTTTTTACTTTTCTTCAACAAACTCTATTCCTAACTCTTCTTCTAATTCTTCTTTTTCCTTATCTAATCTACCTTCACCAGGGCCAAGAATCTGGCTACTCTTAACTCCTGTCACAATCAATAAAACACGAATAGTTTTATCCATATCCTCACTAAGCTGAGCACCCCATATTAACTTAGCATTTGGGTTTATTTTATTTGCAATAGCTTCAATAACTTTTTTTGCCTCATCCAATGATAAATCAAGACCACCAATAATATTAACCAAGGCTCCAGAAGCATTAGATATATCAACATCAAGAAGAGGATTTTCTATTGCTTTCTCAACAGCCTCCCCTGCCCTATCTTGGCTATCACTCTCACCAACACCAATCATAGCTACCCCTCCATTACTCATCACTGCCTTGATGTCAGCAAAATCAAGATTAACTAAACCTGCTTTTGTCACAAGTTCTGTAGTTCCTTTAACAGCATTTGTCAATATTTCATCTGCCACCTTGAAAGCTGTATGTAAAGGCAAGTCAGGAGCTAACTCAAGAAGCTTATCATTTGGAATAACAATAAGAGTATCAACAGCATGCTCCATTTTTTCTAATCCTAACATAGCATTCTCATACCTTCTCTGGCCCTCAATTGTAAAAGGTAATGTAACAACTCCAATAGTCAAAGCGCCCATTTTTTTGGCTGTTTTTGCAACAATAGGAGCTGCGCCAGTTCCTGTTCCTCCTCCTAAGCCGCAAGTAATAAAAACCATATCACTACCTTGCAACCTTTGTTTAATCTCATGCTCTGATTCATGAGCTGCTTCTTCTCCAATTTGAGGGTTACTTCCAGCACCAAGACCATGAGTCAATTCTCTGCCAATAAGAATTTTAGAATCAGCATATGTGTAAAGCAAATCTTGAGCATCTGTGTTTACAGCTACAAGCTCTGCGCCTTTAATACCTATTTCTTTCATCCTTGTTAGAGTATTACCTCCTCCACCTCCACAACCAAAAACCTTAATGGCTGCTTTTTGTTTTGAGATAATTTCCTCTAATTCCTTATCTATCTCTTTTTTCTCTTCCTCTTTAATCTCAAAGTCTGCCATCTTTTTCTTTAATAAACAATAGAATTTAATTTATAAATTTTAGTATTCTATAATCCCTATTTCCATAGGTATATTTATTCAAACTCAGCCTCAATTCCCATAATGGTTTTTATCTTATCCTTAAATTTCTCCAAAACTTTTGCTTCATCTACCTCTTTTTTATTCTTAACCTTAATTTTAGCTTTTTTATTTTCTATCTTAACACTTTCCACACCCACTCCAAAAGACCTAGCAAGCAATTTTATCTTCTTATTATTATCTTCTATAATTTTATTAATCCTAAACTTATAAACCACAACTTTTCCTGCAAGAGGATTATTAAGATCAATCAATGCCCTGCCACTAGTAACAGTCACAACTCTAGCAATCATACCATTAACATTAACAAACATTCCAGGAACAGGCATCTCTTTGAAAGCACTGAGCGGAACAGTCTTCATCAACTTAGCATTCCTGACACCGAAAGCTTCCTTTGACCCTATTTCAACTTCATATTCTCTATTAATTTCTTTATCAGTCAAAGCATTATCAAGACCTTTAATAACCATACTTTCACCAATACAAATCTCTAATGGCTTAAACTCTCTCCTCTCTTTCTCATTCACTAATCCTGTCTTTTTCGCCTCTTCCTCTTTTGTTGTATCAAAAACATTCCCATCTTTTACAGAAGCAACAAAATCTAACTCAATAAAATTTCCTTTCTTGGTTTTCATAATTTTCTAAAAAAGAATTTCTTTAAATGTTTTTCCTATTATAACTTAAAGTAGTCAAGTAAAGGTGGTATTTCAGTTACAGAATTAACTTGTTCAGCACTTCTTATTATTGTACATGATTTGGCATATCTTATTCTATTATCCACTATTTCAACTTTGATGCATTTAACTCCTGCTTTACAGTTTCCAGCAAAAACATAAAGACCTTTTAGATGCACTCCATTGATCTCAGCATCTAGTCTTATCGGAGTTCCTACAAAAAAACCAAAAATCTCATCTAAACTTTTTTCATTCCCTGTCATTTTTTTCCTACAAATTTAAAATTAAAATTTAAGACAAAAAACTTAAACTAAAATTGTTTATAAACCTTTCTTTTTATTACTCTTGTGTTACACTAAATCGAAAACTTTATATATCTATTTTCTTATTTTGGATTATGAAAGAAATAACAGATCTACTTGGGAAACTAGAAGGAAACTTGAAAGAGAGAAATAAGAAAGGAAGAAGGATAAGAGTAAGAAATGCTTCATGGATCAAAAGAAATATCAAAACTATTAATGAAATTTTAGATATTTATAATATTAAAAATATTGAGATTTCTAGTAAATATCATAGTATAAATATTGAAAATCCCTTATTGTGTGAATTATCTTATAAAAAATATAATAAGTTTGAATGGGGTATGCTTTCAATGGATATACTTGATGGTGCACATATTTCTTCAGATTTCCAAATAAATGCAGTTGATATTATCTCTAGTACTGAACTTTATAATCCTTCAATTATTTTTTACACGCTAGATGATAGGAAAGTTCTAAAAATAAATTTTGATAAAGAATAAGATGACATGGCGAAAGTATGTTGATAAAAGCCTGAAACCTTATATTGAAAGGCTTATTCTTGAAAGCATGAATCATAAAGAATCTTATGATACATCTAAGGATAAAGGAAAAGCACAAATGTGGATTGCCCTAGCTGTTTTGTCTAGACAGCTTCATGATCTCAAGTTAAAGATTGATTATATTGAAAGAACTTTACAAAATATAGGTAGTCCAAAGTTAAAACAAAAAAATGCAGCTAGAAGAAAAAAAGAGGAGAAAGAAGTGGAAAAATTTATCAAAGAGCTAGCAAGTGGAAAGATAATTAAAAAAAGAACAAAGAAAATATCAAAAAAGGTAATAAAGAAAATAAAGAAAAGAAATAGAAAAAGTATAAGTAACATAAAGATAGCAAAATCTTTATAAGTTTATTTTCTCTTTCTTTTTAATGGCTATAAAATTGGTTAATGCTACAGAATTACGTTCAGGAGGTTTTGTTATTCTTGATGATACACCATGTATTGTTAGATCTATAGACATCAGCAAGACAGGAAAACACGGGCATGCAAAAGCAAGAATTGCGGCAATGGGTATTATTGATGGAAAAAAACATATTAAAGTTATGCCTGGCTCTGAACGTGTACAGGTTCCAATAATAGAAAAAAGAAAAGCACAAGTATTAAATATAAACAAAGAAGAGAAAAAAGTAAGTGTCATGGATCTAGAGAGTTTTGAAACTCTTGATGTTTCAATAGATCCTAATTTAATTGAGGATATTGAAGAAAGTATGCAGATAGAGTATTGGAATGTTGAAGGCAAAAAAATAATAAAACGTAAAGCATAAATAAAATGGCAAAAATAGAAGCTGCTTATTCAAGAATTTTTAAAGAAGTTTTTGTTTGCAAGAGATGTGGGGCTAAAATAAAAGCACAGTCAAGAAAAGTCGCTGAAGGTAAGGTGAGATGTAGAAAGTGTAAAAGTACAGCATTAAGGCCAAAAAGTAAAAAAACGAGTAAAGGATAGTAAAGATGGATGCTGTTTACATTTATGATATAATTTTTCTTGTTATAGTCGGCTCAGCTATTGCTTTATTTCTTTATAAAAATAGGAAGAGAGTAAAGGTTGAATCAAAGATATTTTTGATGTATAGGACGAAAATTGGATTGAGATTAATGAACTGGGCTAGTAAAAAATTTTCTAGTTTATGGAATGTTCTGAGTTATGTTTCCATAACTTTTGGCTATTTTGCTATGGCCTCTGTCTTTATCTTATTCTATATTAGCATCAGGATGATGACAACTCTTGTATCAGTACCAAAGATTCCTCCTATTATGCCTTTAATCCCTTATCTACCACAAATTTTTAATCTGCCTCTACCACCCTTTTATTTCACATATTGGATAGTGATCATCTCAATAGTGGCTGTAACCCATGAATTCGCGCATGGAGTTTTTGCTCGTTATTACAAAATAAAAATAAAGTCAACTGGTTTTGGTTTCTTAGGGCCATTTCTTGCTGCGTTCGTAGAACCTGATGAGAAATCGATGGCAAGAAAAAGTAAAAAAGCTCAGTTAAGTATTCTTAGCGCAGGAACCTTCTCTAATTTTATTTTTGCTATAATATTCCTTCTAGTTTTACAACTTTTTTTCATTGGTTGTTATGAGCAAGCAGGAATTATAGGCTATATGTATGCCTTTGGACAAGTTAATGTAACAGACATAGAGGAAATTGGCAATTATAGTTATGAAGAATTTCTAAATCTAAGTGATAAGGAAATAGAAAATATAACAGAAACATTACCTGTAAAAGTAAATAATAAAACACACTATCTAAGACCAGAGCTATATTCTTTTTTAGAACAAGCAAAAAAAGAAAAAATTGAGACAATGGCCCTATATTCTGACACCCCTGCTATAAGAGCAAATTTATCTGGAGCATTTCAAAAAATAGATGATAAGGAAATAGAATCTATTGAAGATGTATATGAAACTTTAAGATCCTATAAACCAGGAGATATCATTGAAATCCAAACAAGTGAAAAAAATTATTTGATTACTTTAGATGAACATCCAGAAAATTCTTCAAGAGGTTATTTAGGAATAGGATTCCCACAGATTTCTGGAATAGCAGTCTTTTTATCAAGTCTAACTTCTCCATTTTTTTCTCCATATATCTATGCTGAACCAAAATATAATCCAGAAATTTTAACATTCATCTATAATTTATTTTTCTGGCTTATTCTAATTTGTTTTTCTGTAGCATTACTTAACATGTTGCCTTTAGGAATTCTCGATGGTGGAAAATTTATTTATATAACTGCCCTAACTTTGACTGGATCAAAGAAGAAAGCTGAGATTGTTTATCAGATAGCGGCATTTATGGTTCTTTTAATCTTTTTGGTTTTAATGTTGGTTTGGGTAAGTAAAGTTTTTTAATAAGGGCCGGTAGTTCAACGGTAGAACGCTGCTCTCGCTAAGCAGAGGTTGCGAGTTCAATTCTCGTCCGGTCCATGATTTTTTATTTGTTTTTATTTAATTTTGTTTTATTTTTATTTTATTTTTATTTAATTCCAATTTTGGCTTCTAATTTTTCCGTCGAGGGAAATTTTTTTCTTTCCATAAATTTTTAAAAAAATAGAAAAGTATTTAAAGTAAAAGCATCTTTTATTCTCAGAAATTTTTAAAATAAAAAGAGGTTTCAAATGGCAAAAAGAAAAAAGAAAGCAAAGAAAAAAGCTAAGAAAAAGAAGAAATAAATTTTTATTTTTTTATTTTTTTTAAATTTATATTTCTGTTATTCCTTCTTTTGTAAGAACTACAAATTTTATACCTACAGGTAACTGTAAAAGAGCAGAAATTAAAGCCATGTGTTCTTTGCCTGATCCGCTTGCAATACTTAAGGCAATCTCTGTACCCTGAACCTTATTTTTTAATTTTTCTCTTATTTCCTCTATGACTTTTTTGATATCCTTATTAAAATCAATAAAAATAATGTCTGCTTTTTTACTAAAATCAAAATTTTTAATTATTGATTTAAAAAAATCACTAATGACAAGGATAGTTTTATCCCATTCACCTCTATTGATAAGTCCTGCAACTTGCCCCCAAGTACCTTTTCCACTTGAAAGCAAAGCAATGAGTTCCATCTTTTCTTTATTCCTTTTTTATTTATAAAGATTTATGAAAGACTATATACTATAATAAAATTTAATAATCTCTTTTTTCTCTATATTATATTGCAAAATGAAAGAAGAATCTCTGGGAGAAATTACTTTAAGAAAATATGAAAAACCCTATCAGCTGAATTCTAGAGAACTAGTTAAAAAGATATGTTTAAGCCTCGGATTACTTCAACCAGGAGATTCTAGGGACGTGATAGTTGATATTCTTCTTGCTTTGCTTAATGCAAGAAAACAGAAAAAGGAGATGGATCTTGAAGAAATAAAAAGCCGAGTAATAAAATTGCGTAAGAATAATAATTATGAACTTAAAGGCATTGCTAACTCAAACATACGGAGACAGCTCAAAAGACTTAGAGATGTATTCATTGTAGAAAAAAAAGCAAATAATTATAGAATTTCAGAATTTGAAGGTCTTAAGAAGATATTTGAAGAAAAAATAGAAAAATTTTACATCATTTCTATAGTGAAAAGAATCAAGGAATACCTCGACGAATTAGAAAAAATTAATTAGAAACCTTTATAAAGCTAATTTCATTTTTATTTATGTTCCGTTATTACTACAGCCTGTTTAGGCTAGTTCAGGAAGGTGGTAGGAGGAAAGATGAATTTTTCTGAAGAACTGCAAGAACTAAGAAAAAAAAGTAAAAAAAGAAATTTTGACCAGACTCTAGATCTAATAATAAATCTCAAAAATTTTGACCCACGCCGTGAGGCCCTAAGTATTTTTGTTATTCTTCCCAATATAAGCAAAAAAAAGAATATCTGTGCTTTTCTTGAACACCCCTCAAAGACTGTTGATTATGTAATCACTAAGGAGGATATAGATAAGATAAGTTCTAAAGATGTTAAGAAATTAGTAAAAGAATATGATTTCTTTATAGCAAACGCCAAACTAATGCCTAAGATAGCATCAAAGTTTGGAAAAGTTTTGGGAAGTGCTGGAAAAATGCCTGACCCGAAAATAGGAGGGGTCTTAGCTCAAGAAACTGATGAAACTATTTCCTCATCAATCAAGAAAATCTCTAGCATAGTCAAAATTCGTTTAAAAGAAGCAAGTATCAAGATAGGAATAGGTAAAGAAAGTATGTTTGATGAAGACCTTGTAAAAAATGCTGATGTTGCTTTGGAAACAATAATTAAAGCTCTGCCAAAAAAAGAGATTAATGTCAGATCTGTTCTACTTAAATTCACCATGAGCCCGCCTGTAAAAATTAAAAAACAAAAAAAGTAAAATGGCAAGCAAAAGAACAAAGGATATTCCAAAAAAAAAGAAAAATGTATTGGTTAATTTAATTGATCTTATTAAAAAAAGTAATACTGTGATGATAGTATCAATAGAAAATATTTCAGCGCCACAGTTCCAGAAAATTAAACGTTCACTAAAAGATCAAGCAATAGTCAAGGTAATCAAAAAAACTTTTATGTTAAAAGCTTTGGAAGAAGCAAAGAAAACAAAAAAAGATATTGAGGGTCTTGAGAAATGGTTAGAAAAAGGTTTTGCTATTATTTTTTCCAATATTGATCCATTTGAACTGGCTTCAATACTTGCAGACAATAAATTCCCATCCAAGGCAAAAGCTGGACAGACAGCTCCAGAAGATATAATTATAGAGGCTGGCCAAACTGACTTGCCAGCTGGCCCCATTATTTCTGAACTTGGTAAACTAAACATCAAAGCAGGAATTAAGGCAGGAAAGATCACAATAAAAGAATCATGCGTTGTAGCTAAAAAAGGAGAAAGTATAAATAAAGCAGCAGCGATGATTCTTGCAAAATTAGAAATCACGCCATTTTTAATAGGTTTTGTACCACTGGCAGCTTATGATACAAAACAAAGTAAGGTATATGAAAGAATAAAAGTAGACAAAGAAGAAATGCTAAAGAATATTAAAGGCATATCAATAGAGGCATTAAATCTTGCCCTAAATATAAATTATCTGACAAAAGAAACAACTAATTTTATAATAGCAAAAGCAAATCAAGAAGCAAATATCATTTTAAATTTAATTAAATGATGGAGGAAAAATGGAATATGTATATGCGGCTTTATTATTGCATAAACTTGGGAAGGAAATAACTGAAGAGAACCTTAAGAAAGTGATGGAAGCAGCAGGTTCTACAGTAGATGAATCCAGACTAAAGACAGTGATAGCTAGTTTGAAAGGGGTAGACATAGAAAAAGCATTGAAGGAAGCTGCAGCAATGCCGGTAACAGCTCCAGCAGCCAAACCTGAAGAGAAGAAGGAAGAGAAGAAAGAGGAAAAGAAAGAAGAAGCTGCAGAAGGTCTAGCTGCATTATTTGGCTAGAAATATGATGGACTCTCTTTTAGCTGGTATGCTCATCAGTCTTCTACCTATAATAGAACTAAGAGGAGGCATACCTTTTGCAATTGCACATGGCATTAATCCCTTAACTGCTTTTATTTTCTGTACTCTCGCCAATATAATCATTATTCTCCCTATTTTCTTATTTCTTGACTATCTCCACAAACACCTGCTTAAAATCAAGCCTTACAAAAAAACATTTGATATATTCTTAAAAAGAATAAGAACAAGAAAGAAAAAAGTCGAGAGAAATTATCAAACTTATGGTATCATAGCTCTAACCTTTTTTGTGGCTATCCCCTTACCAATAACAGGAGCATGGACTGGCACCTTAATAGCATGGCTTCTAAACCTAAAAAGAAGAAGAAGTTTCCTGGCTATAGCATTAGGAATAATAATAGCAGGAATAATTGTAACATTAGCTACAACAGGAATAATAACACTATTCAGGTTAATCTAATCATCTCTTCTTACTTAAAATTAATCTAATATCAGAAATAAATGGAATAGCCTTTATCTTAAAAACTACAACTGTAAGAATCCAAATCAGAGCAACATATCCTGTGCTTATCCCATACCAAAATACCTTATGTGTCACATCAAAGATTGCTGATCCATTAACAACAAGAACAATAAGAATAACAAGTCTTAGTATATTCATAATTAATAAAAGAGCAGCATTAAAAATAAAGATAAAAAATCTCTTCTTTAGACCTATTCCAAAAGTCAAAACATTCAACAAAAATAATAGAAAATAAGCACTACCAGCAATACAAGCATCTATAAATTCTATTGTAAATCCCTCCACCACAATATTATCCAAAGCATTCAAAGAAACATCATAAAAAATATCTAAAATCAAAAAAGTTGGCCAAACTGTTAAGGGTCTAAAAATAAAATAAAATAAAGGAACAAATAAAGCAATGATGGCAACAACCACCCCAATAAAATATCTTAAAAGAATTTCCTTGATCTCTTTTTCCATAATCTTATCATAACAAAATTATTTAAATATCTTTAGATAAGAAACAGAATGAAGAAAGAGGCAAAAACAATTATTTTTTTTATTATAGCTATCATTGTTTTTATTGTAAGTCTTATGTTAGATAACCAAATCTTTTTTTTAATACAGTCTATTAGGAATCCTGTTATGGATACTTTCTTTTCATGGCTCCTATTTATTGAAGATGCATTTATCTACTATCCTCTTGTGATATTATCCACTTTTGGAATTGTTTTTTGGAAAAAAAGAAAAAACATTTTACCATTCACTATTACTTTCCTTATCTCCTTGATATTAATCTTATTATTAAAAAATATAATATTGAGACCCAGGCCCTTTTTACCTGGATCACAGGACTCTTTCCCTTCTGGTCATCCTTTAATTTTTACTATTCTTCCATTTTTGGATTATAAAAAAGAAAAATACCTTAAAATAATCTGGCTTATAATATCTTGTTTAATTATTTTC
This sequence comes from Candidatus Pacearchaeota archaeon, assembly GCA_026016245.1. Taxonomy (GTDB): domain Archaea; phylum Nanobdellota; class Nanobdellia; order Pacearchaeales; family UBA284; genus DAOWHW01. The sequence continues at coordinate 547,234 of CP061211.1, read as the reverse complement.
ACGAGAATATGGTTTGGCTTACATTATCTTAGTGATGTGGTTACTGGCATTATGATCATCTATATAGTAGCATTCATAATAAAAAATAGTTGGAAAAAGTTAAAAATACAAAAAACTAAAACAAAGAAGAAGAAAAAGAGGTAAATAGGAGATGGTAAGTGGCCTTGAAACAGCAATAAACTTGATGTTAGAAAGAACCGTAGACATATTAAAACAACCGCTAATAAATACAGAGATGTTGTGGATTCTGCTTCCCTTGCTGGTGGCTTTATTCTTAATGGAATTATATTTTGGCAGGTATAAAGAAGAAAAGCTTGGATGGAATAGCGCTGTGAGTAACTCTATAGTGTTATTTTTTGTTGGTATGAATTTAGCTTCTTTTCTTTACTCAAAAAATATGCTTGTGGGTTTAACAACAGTTGCTCCAGAAGTACTAGAAGTAGCCTCCCAGAAAACATTTATTGCGTTCATAATCCTTCTTGAAAGCATCTTCTTGCTAGTCCTAAACTTTTTTCATCTTGTTTCAAAGAGATTTGCATTTGGACTTTCATCTGCATTAATCATGAATTATATTGGTGTCATTAGTATTGTCCTTATCTATTCTAACATTCCTATAAATCTATCACTTCTTCCAGCAGTGCTTTTCCTTTTCATTGTGACTGTTCTCTTTTTCTGGATTTTACAATTTCTAGAACCAAAAGCTGAAGAAGAGGAAGAGGAAGAAAAAGAAGAAGAAAGTGAGGAAGAATAATTAATAAAATTTAAATAAATATCATTACAAATATAAGCATGAGAAAAAAAGAGAAAGAAGCTGTAGAGAAATTAAGTAAAATAACAACAATAGCCCTCAAAAGGGGATTTTTCTGGCCTACAGCTGAAATTTATGGAGGAAAGGCCGGACTGCTTAGCTATGGCCACCTTGGTAAAGCCATGAAAAACAAATTTGAGAATCTCTGGAAGGAATATTTTATAAAAAGTAATGAAAATTATTATGAGATTGGGTCTTCGGTTATTCTACCAGAAAAAGTTTTTATTGCTTCAGGTCATCTTGAGCATTTTAATGATCCTTTAGTTGAATGCAAAACCTGTCATTTTAGATTCAGAGCAGATCAATTTCTTGAAAGCAGGCTAAAAATAAAGGTTGAAGAATTGACACCAGAAGAAATGTCTGATTTAATAAGAAAAAATAAATTAAAATGTCCTAAATGTGGATCTTGGCACCTAGGACAGGTAAAATGGTTCAATATGATGTTCCCAATACAGCTAGGAGCTGTAGGAATAAAGGACATGGCTTATTTGACGCCAGAAACAGCACAAGCCTCTTATCTTGCTTTCAAAAGGGAATTTGAGGCAACGAGGAAAAAATTACCTTTAGGTATAGCTATTATAGGAAAAGCTTTTAGAAACGAACTCTCTCCCAGACAGCTAATAACCAGGATGAAAGAATTCCATCAGGCAGAACTCCAAATTTTCTTTGATCCTGCAGAAATAAATAGATTAGATAAAGAAGAATGGAAACAAATTTCAAAATACAAATTAATCATGCTTCCACAAAAGGAAAAGAAAGTAAAAGAAATAACCTGCGAAGATACGAACAAAAAACTTAAGTTACCAAAATTTTATGTCAAAAATCTCGCTCTGGCACAAAAATTCTATATTGAACAACTAAAAATACCAAAAAGTAAGTTCAGACTTAGAGAATTGAGTGAGAAGGAAAGAGCATTCTACAATAAGATCCATTGGGATGTTGAATTAGAACTTGAAACTCTTGGCGAATTTAGAGAAGTTGGGGGGGTCCATTACAGAACAGATCATGATTTGGGGGGGCATGAAAAATACAGTAAAGAAAATCTTAAGATTTTCTATAATAACAAAAAATTTATCCCTCATGTTTTAGAAATCAGCTTAGGAATCGATAGAGACATCTGGGCCTTAATGGATATTTTCTTTAAAGAGGAAAAAGAAAGAACAGTATTCTCATTTCCCATAACAGTTTCCCCAATAGACATAGCAATATTCCCTCTTGTAAGTAGAGAAGCAATGCCAGAAAAAGCCAAAGAAGTTTATAATATATTGAAAAAAGACCTTTTATGTTTTTATGATGAAACAGGAGCAATAGGCAGACGCTACAGAAGACAAGATGAGATAGGAACACCTTATTGCATAACAATAGACAGCCAAACTCTTAAAGATGACACAGTAACAATAAGAGAAAGGGATAGCATGAAACAAAAACGAGTTAAGATAGGCACTCTTCTTGTTGAATTAAAAAATATAATGTAAAATGATGTTCCGTACACATATTCTCTTTGCACTTTTCTTTTATCTTTTATTCATAACCATCTTTCCAATACAATTTTCAATAATTTTTACTTTAGTTTTGTGTTTTGGAGCTATTCTTCCAGACATAGATTCTCCAAGAAGTTATGTGAATAGAAACTATCTGCTTGGATTTGGTAGAGGTGTTGCAGCCTTCTCAAAACACAGAGGTTTTTGGCATAGCATTTATGGCTTGTTAATCTTTTTTGTTATCTCTTTTGTTATTGTTTACTTCATCAATGCCCCCCTTATCTTCTCCATAGCACTGCCAATAGGCTATTTTATGCATCTAGCAGCAGATTCCTTAAACATCTCTGGAATAAAATGGCTTTGGAAATCAAAAACCTTTCACTTAAAGTGGAAAATAAGCACAGGAACTATTTCAGAACAAATCTTTTTCATTATATTGCTTTTATTTACATTATATTTAATCATTGGCAATCAGGGAATTCAAGAAATAACAGCTTTTGTCACAAAAATAAAACCTTAAAAATTAAAAACCTCTTCCCATTTCTTAAATTGTGGGCTCGTAGTTCAATGGTCGAATGCGCCCTTGGCTAGGGTGAGGTTCCGGGTTCGAATCCCGGCGAGTCCATTTCTCAGAAAGAATTATAAACTTCAACTTCTTATGTTGGTGGTTACAATGAAAAAGAAAAGGAAAAAAGACAAAACAGAGGCTGAGGAAATACTTGAACTTGAAAAAGAACTAACAGATTCTGATTCTATTGACCAATTTACCCAAGAAGATAAAGAGATTATAAGTCGTTATATCGGCTAAAATAAAATGCCTGATTGTATATTCTGTAAAATTGCCACAGGAGAAATTCCTTCTTATAAAATTTATGAGGATGATGATTTTTTTGCATTTCTTGACATTCAACCAGTAAATCCAGGACATGCTCTTGTAATTCCAAAAAAGCATTATGAAAATCTTTTAGATATTCCACAAAATATTCTTTGTGAGATGATGGGGGTTGTCCAAAAACTAAGCAAAACAATCACTGAAGTATTAAATGCCCCAGGATTTAATATAGGAATCAATAATAAAAAAATAGCAGGCCAATCTTTTTTTCATTTACATGTCCACATTATGCCAAGATTTGAAGGTGATGGTTACAAACTTTGGCCTGGAAAAGTAAAGTCCAAAGAAGAATTACAAAAAATAGCAGATAAAATAAAGAATTCTTTATAAACTTTCAAAACCTAAAGTGGATATGGAAAGGCCAAGGGCATATCAGGAAGCTATTTTTAAAACAGCTAAAAAACACAATACCTTAGTTGTACTTCCAACAGGTCTTGGCAAAACCCTCATAGCCTTTCTCTTAGCTTCTCACAGACTTGAAAAATTTCCAGATTCAAAAATCCTATTCCTTGCTCCAACACGCCCATTAGTAGAACAGCACTACAATTATTTCAAAAAAAATATGCAAAAAAAATATGAAAGTCACATTTTTACTGGAAAAATTAATCCTAGCATAAGAAAAGAGATATGGAAAAATGCAAAAATCATCTTTTCTACACCACAATGCATTGAAAATGATTTGAAGTATGAAAGAATAGCCTTGGAAAATGTTTCTCTGTTAATTGAGGATGAAGTTCATAGATGCCTGAAAAATTATGCTTATGTTTATGTTGCTAAAAGATACTTGAAAGAAGCAGAAAAATCCAGACTTCTTGGGCTTACAGCAAGTCCGGGTAGTGACGCCACTATAATAAAAAGAGTATGTAAGAATCTAGGAATAGATGCTGTAGAAATCAGAACAAGAGAAAGCCCTGATGTTAAACCCTATTTACAAAAACTCGAGAAAAAAATAGTAAAGGTTGAATTGACAAAAGAACTGCAAAATATAAGGTTTCTCTTACAAGAAGTTTATAAAAAAAGAGTTGATGAGTTAAAGAATAGAAAGCTCTTATTTTCAAGAGCAACCAAAACAAATATAATAGATCTACAAAAAAAGCTGCAGAGAATGATTGGTTCTGGAAACAGACATTTCAATATTCTTAGAGGAGTTAGTGTATGCGCGCAGGCTATAAAATTACAACATCTCCTCGAATTAATTGAGACCCAGGGTATTGAAGCTAGTCATAATTATATGCAGAATTTATTTGAGCAAGCAGAACAAGGAAAAAGCAAGGCTGTAAAACAACTTGTAAATTCTAAAGCTTTTACTGATTCATACTTAATTTTGATGAAACTATTTGGAAATAATATAGAGCATCCAAAGTTTGAGAAATTGAAAGAAATAATAAAAGAGGAAATTAAACAGAACAAGGAATTGAGGGCAATTGTTTTTTCCCAATATAGGGATAGTGTAAATAAAATTTCTCAGATTCTTGAATCGCAGAGAATAAAATCAAAAGTATTTATAGGACAAGCAAAAAGGAAAACCAATGGCTTAACACAAATTGAGCAACAAGCCATTCTAAGAGAATTCAAACAAGGCAAGATTAATATTTTAGTTTCAACAAGTATAGGTGAAGAAGGTTTAGATATTCCTGAAGTTGATCTCGTAATATTCTATGAGCCAATTCCAAGTGCAATAAGGAAAATCCAAAGAACAGGAAGAACAGCAAGACTAAAACCAGGCAAGCTAATAATTTTGATGACAAAGGGAACAAGAGATGAAAGTTATCACTGGGCAGCTTATCATAAAGAAAAAAAGATGTATGAGGCCCTGGAAGATATGAGAAAAGATTTTGAAGATAATATAAAAGAAAAAGAACAAAAGAAAATTAATGGATTTTAATATCCTTCTTCTCTAACCTCCTTAAATGGATCTTTTCTTGATTCTTTTACCCAGTTCTTTACTTCATATCTTTTAATACCCCCTTTCCAAGGCACAACTACTTCTTTGATTCCTGCATTAATGATCATTCTTCTGCACATCTTACAAGGTTTATCATAAAGAATGGTTCCATCAGGGTGTTCCATAAAAAGATACATCATACCTCCAAGAATATTAGCTCCAGTTCTTGCAGCATTTATTATCGTGTTTGCTTCAGCATGAACACTTCTGCATAATTCATATCTCTGCCCCCTTTTTATATTTAATTTATCTCTTACACACTCTTTCAAGTCTATGCAATTTGGGGTTCCTCTAGGAGCCCCAGCATAGCCACTAGAAATAACAGCATCATTTTTAACAATTATAGCCCCAATCCTTCTTCTCAGGCAAGTTCCTCTTCTAGCTATCTGCCTCGCAATACCCAAATAGTAAATATCTTTTTCAGGCCTTTTCATTCTCTATAGAAATTTATCAGATTTATAAGTATCATTATAATTTAAAAAATATAAAAGAAAGTATGTGATAGAAAAGGCTTTTAAAATCAAATACCTTTTCTTAAACATGAAAAAGAGGAAAAATAGAATCAAGAAAATAAGAAAAAGAGACGGTTCTATAGTGTCTTTCAATTCAAAAAAAATTACTAATGCTATCATAAAAGCAATGAAAGTTTTTGACCTTGATAACAAAAGAGCTGCTAGAAGAATTACCTTTGATGTTATTTTCTTGCTTAATGAAAGAATAAATAAATGGGAAAGAAAAACACCAACAGTTGAACAGATACAAGAGATAGTAGAAGAAGTTTTAGAAAAGTACAATGAAAGGCTTTTCAAAGTCTATTCTCTCTACAGGCGTTCAAGACATCCTGCAAGAGAAATTAGAAATTTCTTCAAAATTAAAGATGATATGAAATTCAGTGCTAATGCATTAAAAGTTTTGGAGGAAAGGTATTTGTTAAGGGATAATAAAGGCAAGATTATTGAAACACCGACTCAAATGTTTAAAAGAATTGCAAAAGCAGTTGCAAGTGCAGACAAAAAATTTAGACAGAATCCCAAAAAAACTGAAAAAGAATTTTTAGAAATGATGAAAAATCTGGAATTCCTGCCTAACAGCCCTACTTTAATGAATGCTGGAACACCTATTGGACAGTTAAGTGCATGTTTTGTCTTGCCAATAGAAGACAGTTTAGATAGCATTTTCACAACACTTAAAGATATGGCAAAAATACAGCAATCTGGAGGTGGCACTGGCTTTTCATTCTCAAACCTAAGGCCAAAAGGGGACATAGTTAAAAGCACAAAAGGAGTTGCATCAGGACCAGTCAGCTTTATCAAAATTTATGATGCGACAACAGATGTAATAAAACAAGGTGGTAAAAGAAGGGGGGCGAATATGGCTGTCTTGCATTGTACACATCCAGACATAGAAGAATTTATTCATGCAAAAGGAAAAGAAAGACAGCTTAGTAACTTTAACATAAGCGTGGCTGTAACAGATTCTTTTATGAATGCCGCTACAAAAAACAAAACCTTTAATCTAATAAATCCTAGGACAAGAAAAGTAGCAAAAAAAATTGATGCAAAAAAACTATTTAACGAAATATACAAAGCTGCCTGGAAAACAGGGGATCCAGGGATGATATATATTGATGAAATTAACAGAAAACAACCAACACCAAAACTAGATAAAATAGAAGCAACAAATCCTTGCGGGGAACTTCCGTTGCTTGCATATGAATCTTGTAATCTTGGCTCAATCAATTTGTCAAAATTTGTTGAGAAGGAAAAAATCAACTACACAAAACTAAGAAAAGTTATCCACACAGCAATCCATTTTCTAGACAATGTGATAGAAAAAAACAAATATCCTCTTCCTGAAATAGAACAGATAACCAAAGCAAACAGAAAAATAGGTTTAGGGATAATGGGTTTTGCTGATATGTTAATAAAATTAAGGATTCCTTACAATTCAAAAAAAGCATTAAAGACTGCAAAAAGAATCATGTCTTTCATCAACATAGAGGCAAGAAATGCAAGTATTTATCTTGGAAAGAAAAGAGGATCTTTTCCCAATCTCAAAAAAAGCAAATATAAAAATTTCAGATATCTAAGAAATGCGACACGAACAACAATAGCCCCAACTGGTTCAATAAGCATTATTGCTGGTTGTAGTTCAGGAATCGAGCCTTTGTTTGCAATAGTATATGTCAGAGAAATCATGGAAGGAAAAAGACTTATTGAGATAAACAATGATTTCAAAATTGAAACAATCAAAAAAGATCTTTATACAGATGATCTAATAAAAAAAATAGCCTTCACAGGTTCAATACAAAAAACATACCTGCCAAAAGAAATGAAAAGACTATTCATAACAGCCTTGGAAATTTCAATAGAATGGCATATAAGGATGCAAGCAATATTCCAGAAATACACAGATAATGCAGTTAGCAAAACAATAAATTTCCCAGAAAAAGCATCAATAGAGCAAGTTAAGAAATCCTATCTTCTAGCCTGGGACTTAAAATGTAAAGGGATAACTATTTACAGATATGGAAGCAAGCCACAACAAGTACTTTATCTTGGAAAAGGAAAGAAACCCACAAAAGCTGAACTTCATTATGCTGGTGGATTAGCATGTTCTGAATGTTCTATGTAATTTATATAAACTTACATCTTTTTTCATATTCCTTCGATTTCTGTTGTCTTTGCTGTTCTTTATAAAATTCCCAAAACAACTCATTGTTTTGATAGAGCTTTTTTATTTTATTAATTAAACTATCATAGGGATTTATAGACTTTAGATAATTTTGTAGGCTATCATTCTCAGCTTCAGCATCTCTAATTTTTTGTTTGATTTGGTAATGATTTTGTTTTTGTTGATGTAAAATAAAAACATTTCCCGCTAAAAACACCACTTCTAAAATTAATATTTTTTTTAAAAGACTCATAATAAACTAAATACACCTTTCTGCCCAATAGCCAAAGCTGCTATAATAAGTAAAATAGTAGGCAGCCCAAAAATTAAATTTATTAGTATGAATATAGCAACAAAAAGATCAATAATACTGGCAATATCAAAACTAAGAATAAATGGCAAGGATTTCACAGCTAATAATATAATGATTATCAAAATTAACACTAAAGGTATACCAACTTCAAGAGCAAGCAGAAAAAGAATTAAAGCTACAAAAAGATCAAAAATACCTAATATCTTTACTAACATAAATATTAAAAGATAGTGTTATTTTTAAAATTAATGATAATAATAGACAAGAGAGAAAAGAATTCTATGGTCTTATCTGAACTTATAGAAAGAAAACAACAGATAAAACTCCAACAATTAAAGGTGGCTGATTATATTATTGGAAATATAGGTATAGAAAGAAAAACAATATCTGATTTTATTAGTTCCATGTTAAATAAAAGATTATTAAGACAACTTGAAGAATTAAAACAATATCCTCAACAAGCCTTAATTATAGAAGGTACAGATGATTTTCCCCTATATGAATTTGGAAAAGTTAATCCAAATGCCATTCGTGGAATGATGTTATCAATAATGTTAGACTTCCAGATACCAATAATCTTGACAAAAAATTATGAAGATACTGCCGGGTTCCTTATCCTTTTAGAAAAAAAGCAGAAAAAGAAACCAAAAGAAATATCCCTAATAATAAAGAAAAAAGCCTACAATCTTGCAGAACAACAACAATTTATTCTTGAGGCCTTTCCTGGTATAGGCCCAGCAACAGCAAAAAAATTGCTTAGAAAGTTTAAAACAATTAAAAAAGTAATTAACGCAAAAGAAAAAGATCTAGAAAAGGTAAAACTTCAAAAAAAGAAAGTAGAATCAATGAAAAAAATTATTAATGCAAAATATAAGAAAAAGTGATTAAAATTTAATAATATCCTCATAAATAGGCCCTTCTCTTGTAAGAGTTGATTTTTTAAGAGAAAAATTCTTTATTTCAAATTCAATTGGGCTGACAGTTATATTCTTCAAACCCTCAACAAACTTTTGTTTGTCCCCAATATATTTGGCTCTAGCTAAGGTGATGTGTGTCTCAAAATTTCTATTTCTTCTAAATCCTAATTTCTCACTTATAACATCATCAATTTTCTTCTCCAGTTCTATAAGTTGTTCCTTTGGTAATACATCTACCCAAACTACACGAATAAAATTTAGAGATGGAAAAATACCAAAAGAATTAAGTTTAACTTTAAATGGCTCGAATTTAATTTCTCTAAGAACTTCTTTTGCTTTGTTTACTTGATCATCTGTCAAGTCACCTAAGAATTTTATAGTAATATGTAAATTTTCTGGCTCTACTATCTTTAATTTTGCTCTTTTATCAAATCCTCTAATTACTTCTTCTGCCCTCGCCAATTCTTCCCTGACCTCAGAGGGTATATCTATGGCAATAAAACACCTCATTTTTTCAATTCTTCTATAATTTTAGTGCCTAATTTAATAGTAAGATTATTTATATCTTTATCTGGATTAATTTCTACTAAATCAACAGCCTTTAAATTTTTTAGCAAAACAAGTCTTTGAATCATATATAAAAATTCCTTGCTAGACAAGCCACCAGGTTCAATATAGCCTGTTCCAGGAGCAAAAGTAGGATCAATAACATCAATATCTATACTTAAATATAAAGAATCAAACTTATATGCTTTCTCTATTATCAAATCAACTGTTTCTTTAAAATCAGAAAATAATTCTTTCATGAAAAAACATTTTATTCCCTTTTCTTTCAAAAAATCCATCTCCTCTTGCTCAACTTTTCTAAGACCAATAAGAGTAATATTTTTGGGATCAAAGCCTTGCTCAACTAAAGCTCTTAGCCATTCTTCATGTGTTGGCTCTTTCATTGGTTTCATACAATCAGCATGAGCATCAAAAATAATAATTCCTACATTTTTGTTTAAAGAACTAAAAGCTCTTACCAAAGGAAAAGATATAGAATGATCTCCTCCTAAAAAAACAACAAAATCCTTATTTAAAAAATCAGTAGCTTTTTCTGATATAATCTTAATATTTTCTTCAATATCATCATTATTAACTTCAATTTCATCACAAGAAATATTTAATTCCTTACATAATAAATTAGGAGCTTTCTCGCATCCTCCTGTCTTACCTAAGCCATTTATTGCAGGAATCTTAACAACCAACATTTTTTAATCTGGAACAAGAACCATATTACAATAATTTTTTATTTTTGCTAGCTTCTTGATATCTTGAAGCTTAACATCATAAATTTTTTCAGGATAATCATAAAAATCTTCTGCTTTTGTAGCCATTTCTTGGAAAATTAGATTCGTTGCAGTGTTATTACAAGATTCTAGACTTAACTGCCAATTACCTATCTTTTGTTCTTTGGCTTCATCTAGATCTCTTGCTTTGGCTTTTGCCATACCTTTGATTTCTTTGAGGATTATTTCTTTAACTTTCTTTATATTTTTCTTTTCTACACCAGCATAAACTGTACAATATCCATAATCCTTTTCCCTTTGAAGATAACTATGAATAAGATAAGCCCACCCTCTTTTTTCTCTAACTTCTTGAAATAAAACAGAAGACATCCCTTCTCCAAGAATTGCATTAAAAACTTCACTAGCATATCTCATCTTATTAGAAAGTGAAGGTCTATGAAATCCTAAAGCAAAATGTGTTTGATCTAATCCCTGTCTTCTCTCTATTACTTCTTTATTTTTCATTAATAGTTTGATCCTGGCTTCTGGAATTTTAATTCCTTTATTTTTTCCAAAATATTTCTTAGCCATATTATCTATTTCTTTTAAATTTGCACTTCCAACAATACAAATAATCATATTTTTGGGATCATAATATTTGTGCCAATTTAACAAGTCAGATCTCTTAAGTTTAGATACAGTTTCTTTAAGTCCAAGAATAGATGTACCAAAAGGTTTGGCATACAAGAATTCTTTTATTTTATCAAACAGGTATTCTTCTGGTAGATCGTGATAGCGATCTATCTCAGATAAAACTACCCCCCTTTCTCTTTCTAATTCTTTAGGTGTAAATGCTGGATTTTCTAAGATATCAAATATGACGTCTGTTCCAAGTTCAAAATGTTTAGAAGGAATTTTAGTCCAAAAATTAGTTACTTGTTCTGCTGTAAAAGCATTTAAGATCCCTCCTGCTTTTTCTATTGCTGAACTTATTTCTTTAGTAGTTCTTTTTTTTGTTGGCCCTTTAAAAACCATATGCTCAAAAAAATGTGCAATTCCTTTGTTTCTTATAGTTTCATAAGCTGCTCCAGTTCTTGCAGCAGCCATTATAGCAACGATAGGCAGATCTCTCTTTTCAAATAATATTGTTAAACCACTTTTTTGTTTGATCTTATAAAATTCAACCATGATAATATCAAAAAAGGATATTTTAAATTATTTTCCCCTGTCAAAATATCTTATAAAAACGTTATAAAATAGTATCATAATGTATTTAAATCAGAAAACCCAAGAAAAGATAGGCTTTCGGGGGAAAGAAATGTTTAAAAAAGGTTAATTTCTTTATGTATTTCATTTATTTTCTAATTTCTTTCTTTTTCTTTTTTACTTTTTTAATGATTAAAAAATGCCTATAAAGGCTTTCACTTTTAATTTTACTATCTATCTCTATTTTTTCTTTGAATAAAGGCATGTCTAGAACAGTTGTTTCAGCATCCCCTCCTTCAAATTCAAGATTAAAACCATATTTTCTACTTTTCCCGATCAAATTTTCAAATAATTTCTTACTAATTCTTTTTCCTAGCCATTCTTTATCTAATCCCTCACAACAAATTTTTGTAAGGATGACTTTAAAATCATTTCTCAAACATTCTTTCCAAATATCCCTAGCTTTCATTCCCCAAAGAGGATTAAAAATTTTAAGATCAAATTTCCTAACAATTTTTTCAATTCTCTCTTTCTGATATTTTGAAACTATTCCTCCTGTAATAATATAATCAACTTTCCTTTTAATTTTTTCAAATAACTTATCCAGATCTTCAACTTCTTTCTCCTTCTCTGTTTTACTTTTCTGAATTATTAAAGGAATTCCTAAAGATTTTGATTGAGCTTTCAAAAGAATTAAAGAAGGTTTATGGTACATATAGGAATCATAAGAGCTTGGAATTATTGTTAGGAGATATTTTACATCAAAACCTTTTTTCTTAGAAATCATCAAAGCTAAACAAGAATCCTTCCCTCCAGTAAAAAGAATTGCTGCTTTTTTCATCACAAAATCAATCAAAAATAAGATATAAGCCTTTCGTTTCCGTCTACAAATTGTGGTTAGAGAAAGAAGCATACAAAATATTGTATTTTCCATTAATTTTCCGACGATAAAATGAAAAATAAGGGAAAATACCGAAGGAAAGATTTAAAAACATAGTTAATTAAAAATTTTCATAGGAAATAGTGAGAAGTAAAAAAAGAAGTGAGAACTCGGGTTAAGGCGAGGAGATAAATGGTATTTACATCAGGTGGTTGCCGTGATTTGAGACAGTACATGAATGACCCTAGAGTTAGAGAAGCTTTTGGCAAACTAATTAGTGGGAGATCTGGCTATACAACAGTGGTAGAAAAAAGAGAAGAAATCCTAGTTTGTTCTAACTGTAATTATCAATTGGTAGGAGATGAAAAATTTTGCCCAGAGTGCGGTACAAAGATTGAGAAGAAGAAAACAGAATAAAATTAAAATCAATGATTAACTCTTAATTTCTCTAATTGTTCTTTCATCTTTCTTATTTTTGGTTTAAAGAAATGTTTTCTAGCTGGTTCAAGAATTTTAATTAAAGAATCTGCAACTGCATTCTTTAAATCAAGAGGATGTATTTTTCCAGATGCATATTCTTTTTCAAGTTTTTTATAATTATCAAAAATAATAGTTTCGCCAAATTTTTTTGGGCGTTCAATTTTAATTTTATCTAATATTGGAAAAATAAGCCACTCTGTCCAGTCTAAAACAGGGTTAAATCCAACTTCTCTTTCAGGACAAAAAGCATTTTTTACTTTATTTTTAATTTCCTCTGAAGAATCATGAATAAAGATAGCTGTCTTAGGAATAGATTTAGACATTTTAATTTCAGAAAGAATTTCTTTAATATCTTTAACAGGCCACGTTTTAGGTTTTTGAGCTCCGAGCAATAAATGATGGTGAATTGCTATTGGCTTCTCTTTTTTTATTTTATTTGCTGATTCTATTGCAATAACATGAGCGCTTCTCTGATCAATACCTGCATGAGCAAGATTGACATTCAAAGCAAAAATATCTGCTGCTTGCATTGGAGGATAAATTAACCAAGCAAAAGGCATCTCCCCACCAAGTTTTCTACCCATTATAGTAATAGAACGCTTGACTCTGCTCAAAGTTAAATTTTTAGAAATTTTAATAACTTTTCTCCAATAATCATCATTATTATGATATAAATCAGAACCTAAAACAAATTTTACTTTATTTGGATTCCCCCCAACACATTTTAAAGAAATTTTCATAGCTTCTTTAAAATATCCTACTGCTACCTTCTTAATAACCTCTAAATCTCCTCCTAATTTATTATTAATCCAACTATGCCAATCAGCTAGAAAGATGATACATTCTACTCCTGCTTTCTGAAAATCAGCTACTTTATGCATGCTTGCTAAACCTGTCCCGAGATGTACAAAACCAGAGATCTCAAATCCAATGTAATGCCTGATTTTCTTGCCAGATTTCAATAATTCTTTTAGTCTATCCTCTGTAATTATCTCTTCTGTATTCCTCTTTATCAACTCAAGCCTCTTTTGAGTATCCATTATTCAACAATAGTAGCTTAGTTTTTTATAGTTTTCGTAATAAGGGATAATATGAAAACCCGTACTCTACTTAAGTTTTCTTTAATAACTACCTTAATTGGTATTTATCTTGTAATCGTTCTTGCCAATAATCTCGAGCCTAATATTACTAAAATTTCTGATATAAACGAAAATATGATTGATGAGTGGGTTAGAATTAAGGGGGATGTGACAAATCAAAGAAACATTAATGGTTTAACAATATTCACTGTTTATGATGGTACAGCAGGGATTCGCGCAGTTATATACAAAGATGTTGGAAATTTTGAAGGAGCTGAAGTTATTATTCTTGGAAAAATTTTTGAATATAAAGATGAAATTGAAATAGAGATAAATAAAATAGAAGTTGTGAGATGATAGAATATATTCTGATAGCTATATTTCTCGGTCTTGTAGCAGGAACTCTAACAGGCCTAATCCCTGGAATTCATATAAATCTTTTAGCTTTGCTTTTATTTTCAAGTTCAGCTTTCTTCCTACAGTTCACAGATCCATCCATACTTGTAGTCTTCATTATATCTATGGCAGTAACCCATACTTTTCTTGATTTTCTTCCATCTATTTTCCTTGGCGCCCCTGATGAAGATACTGCTTTAAGTGTTTTACCAGGCCATCGTTTATTACTTAAAGGAAAAGGTTATGGTGCTGTAAAACTCACTGTAGTAGGATCTTTTTTTGGTTTACTTATAGCTTTGGCTCTTGCCCCTTTCTTCATTGTTACTTTACCTTATTTCTATCCTTTCTTAATAAAAATAATTGTTTTTCTTCTTATTGCCATCGTCATTTTCCTTATTTTTAAAGAAGAAAAATCAAAAAGAATTCCTGCCCTCTTCCTTTTTTTACTTGCAGGTATCTTAGGTTATGCCACTTTAAATTTTCCTCTTATAAAACAACCCCTCTTTCCTCTTTTCACTGGTTTATTTGGAGCTTCTTTATTAGCTATTAGTATTGTTAAAAATGTTAAACTCCCAGAACAAAAAATAAAACCTATAAAAATCAAAAGAAAAAATATTTTACAAGCTCTTGGTTTAGGTATATTTTCATCATCTCTTGTTTCTTTTTTACCTGGTGTTGGTTCTAGTCAAGCTGCTGTGATTTCATCTGGATTGAAAAAAATAGATGAAAAAACTTTTCTCATCTTACTAGGGGCAATAAATACAATAGTTATGATATTAAGCTTTATTGTTCTTTATTCTGTAAGTAGACCAAGAACAGGAATTGCTGTTTTTATTGGGCGTTTTCTTGGAATCTTCTCTGAGCAACAATTATGGCTTTTTTTAGCTGTTGCTCTTTTAGCAGGTTCTCTTGCTGTTTTTATAACATTTATTTTTGCAAGAATCTTTTCCAAAAACATCGCAAAAATAGATTATAAAAAGCTCTGTTTGGCTATATTGGTATTTTTAACAATTCTCGTGCCTATCTTAAGTGGTTGGCTTGCTCTTTTGGTTTTTATAACAGCAACAGCTTTAGGAATTTCAACCTCTATGCTTGGAATAAGGAAAATGTATCTGATGGGCTGTTTAATATTGCCTGTTATAATTTGGTATTTGATCTAGAATAAATCATTTTCAGAACCATTGTTTCAATTCTTGCTGTTTTTCTGTCTCCTTACCAAAGATACTTTCTATAGCCTGCTTCACAAGATCTAAAGATTGCTTCACATAATCTGAAACACCATATTTCTTAGCTAATTGTATTGCTGGCTCAAGATATTTAATTATAGAGCCCTCAGCAATTGTAAAAATAATCCTCCCACCACATCTACATTTACCTGATAAAGGAGGTCTTCTGTATTTTTCATTACATTTAACACATCTAAACCTCTGCCTCGTGAACTTGTGGAAATTTCCTTTGATGTCTCTTATAAAATGCCTTTCTATAACAAGTCTTGCGACATCTGCCGTATCTACTGCTCTTAGTTTCTCAGCAAGAGCCATCTGATGATTAACCTTATCCTGCATTGTTATTAATGTCTTATAAGAATTACAAAGAGTAGCATCATTTAGATTACTAGTTTCGTGAGTGTAATAAAGATTTTTGAATGCAGAAAAAAGTTCTTCATCCTTTAATCTGTCACTTATTTGTTCTATCTTAACAGTATTAGGCATCATAGATTTCTCTGCAGCCATATAAAGTTCAAGAGGATAGTTCTTAACAACATCCATATCAAATATCATATCATCAACTTCTTGTGCTCTTATTCTTGAGTTCAAAATCAATGGTGAATCTTGTGTTGCTCCACGATGAGCTGGCAGATATTCTCTAGAGAAATTAATTAATGCATCAAGCAATAACATCATAGCAGCTTCATCTCCATCACAATCTCTTCTCATAGCTGCATGCATATAAGGAGAGGCAAAAAAACCTTGGGTATTACTAAAACCTATGATTCTACCAACTACCCCCGCACAATTATGGGGGGCTTCGCATAAAAGTAAGTGTCCAATAAGATCTTCCTTGCATTTTAAATCATAAAAAGGTTTCATCCCATAAAAATTTACAAGCAAAGCGTCCATAAATTTTGACACTCTAAAAAAAGTCTCATTTGCTGGTTCATCTGAAGAATGTGGCAAACAAGGTAGAATAACATCGTGCGGCTTTAACTCTAAAATCTGGCCTTTATCTTTAAGCTCTCTGCCGTTTATATCTTTAAAATAACCTAACTCCTTTAACTTTTCTATGCTGACATTTGCTTCTTTTGGTTTAAATTGTGTCATTGGAACTTCGCTTGAATCATACCTTATGGTTCCGTCCTTATTAACATGTAAATTAAAAGCTGCCCTCAAAATACCTTTAGCCAAATTTTCAGGAGTATGATCTTTAGAGCTTGTCCCTCTAACTCCTTTTACCAAAACAGAACCTTCATTCCTGATTCTTGATTGTTTTGTCGCAGCATCAAAATAATGTTTGATATCTAGTTTTGTTTTTGAATAAGACATTGCTTTTCCATGTAAGGGGCAGTTTTCAGTATGAATCTTCTTGATACACTCTGGACAATAGTATATTTTTCTTGTCTTTTTTTTACAATTTTCACAAATAAAATAAATTGTTTCTTTTTTACAATTTTCACAATAATAAAGAGGGAAATCAGCCTCAACATAACCCTCTTTAATCGCTGCCTGAAAACTTCTCAATCTTCCACCTTGTTCCCCTACAGGAAATAGAACATGGGGGCTGCCAGTTAATTCTCTTGGTTTAGCTTTTTCAGGCCTCCCCATTCTAGCGCCAATAAAACTTCCTGCCTTATCTTTTATTTTAAATCTTGATGTTTTATTTACAAAATCAAGAACTTTGGTTGATTTGTTCTTCTTTCTTGCTTTTTCTAATAAATTTTTTGAATCTCGTAGAAAGTTTTCTAGATTAACATCAAGATTAACTGCCAGGGCTTTTGTAATTATAGATTCAACCACTACATTCGCTGTGGTAACTTGATGTTCTATTCCTAATAATTCCAATGTTCTTTTTGCTTTACTAAATTTTTCTCTTCTGTGAGTTTCATAAGGTAGATTTAACTTGCCTTCTCTTAAGTTTGACTCAGAAAACCATTCAATCAAAGAAAGAAATTGTTCAAAATTTATCTGGGACCAATAAAAAATAAAATTTGAATGTAAAGGCAATCTAAATAAATCACTTATTTTAATAGCATTTTCAATAGAAACATTTTTTTTATCAATATTTTTCAAAAGATTTTGTATTTTTTCTAATTCCTCTGGACTTTTCCCAGCTAATTTTTCTGGGTCTCCATATTTTACTGCAATTGCCTTCAATTCTGTCAGCCACCAGTCTGGGTTATATCCACAAGGCAATAAAGGGTGGTTCCTATTAATAAAATCTCCATAAGAAACAAGCAAGTCCCCTGAATAAATTATCTCTTTTATCTTGTCTTTCACTTCTTCTGCTTGTTCTAATGTTTTAACTTCAACCACAGAATCATCTTCTAACTTAATTATTGGCCCATCAATATCATCACAGACAGTTATTGAGGCACCCTTAGTTGGTCTTTCTAATTTTAATTGTGTTCCTACTGCTATAAAATCATCAAAGATTTTCATGGTAGCTGGATTAATTGCTGCAGCACTATAACCACTAAACCTACATCTACCATAACATAACCGGAAAGCTCCTGATCGGGAAGGGTGTCCAAATATAGGTCTACCAGCAACAGCATCTTGAATGTATGTGGCTGCAGCTTCTTGCTTCTTCTTTTTTTCCTGAATCTTTTCCTTAAGTTCAATTAATTTTTCTAAAAAATCCCAGCCACTAAGTTTAAATCCTTTATTCCTTAATTTAATAATTATTTTCCAGTATTTAGGAACTTTCTGGCAAAGTGATTCGCTTAAAATCAAACAAAAACCCCCTCTTATTCTATTTGTTTCTATTCTTTCTAGATCTTTATAATTACTCACTTCTCTTTCTTCTGTAGGTAGCCCATCAATCTGGATTGGCACATTACTTAATGCCAACTTTATTTCTTCTGGTGTCGCAAGATATTGTAAGTTTGTAACACGTTCATGATAATCATATACTTCTGTGATCCCCCTCTTAGTCTCAATTTCAGTAGGATCATATTTAGCATAACCAAAAACTTCTCTTAGGTAATCAACAATAACAAGTGAAAAAAATGCTGCAGTAACACCAGCTGAACGAATAGGGCCAGAATAATAAGCTGCAAAAAAATCTTTTCCATTTCTTGTCTTTTTAATTTCAAAATGGGTGAATCCTTCAAGGGGTGGAACAACTACCCCAAGAGTATAATAAGCAAAAGCTACTCTGATGCCAGCATCTATTGCCTCGTGCAAATCCTTAAACTTACAGAATCTCTCTTTTGCAATTTCTTCAGCTATTTTTAAACAAACAGCATGATCAAGAAAGCCATGCTCTTTCTCTAATTCCTTAATTCTCCTTTCTATCTTCTCATTTTGAACTTGGGGATATTTAGAAGCAATCAAACCAATGGCTCTCTGAGCAAGGTTTGTAGCTATCTTTATTTCCACAACTGATTTAGGATCAAGGCCTTTCTTTCTTGCTTCTTCAGCCACAGAATATGCTGTTCTTGTTCCATTTTCTATTTCTTTAAAATATTTGTACATCTTTTCCTTCAACTAAAATCAAGCATATTAACCTTGCCTGTCTTCAAATTTAATATTGGAACTTTACAAGGATCAGGCTCATGACCAAATTTTTCTTGAAATGCTGTTTTTAATTGCCAGCACGAGCATGAGATGGTTAGAATATTGTTATAAGATGAAATAGCACTCTTATGAATATGGCCTGAAACAAAAATGTCTGGGACATTCCTGATAACAAGATAATCTTTTTCTCCAGGATAATAAGTTGTTGATGTATGTGTTGGCGCCAGATGTCTTTTCTTCAGTAAAAAATGGATTATCATATCTGGTCTTAACTTAGCATTATTCTGTCTTAAAGGATCAACAGCATCTCCATAATAGTCATAAGAATCTCCATGATACATCAAAACATTAAACCCAGGAAAATTTCTTGAGTGCGCTATCTTAATTATTGATGGATTTGTTGTCAGGATTAAATTTTCTAGTTCATATAACTCTGGAGCTATTTCTTTTGGTATTTTTGGTTGTGGTTCTACAAGCCTGACAGCATCGTGCATCCCTCCAGGACACATGATAATTGTAACATCTTTACGTATCTTTCCTAAAAACTCTGCTAATTTTTTATACTGCTCCCTAATATCCCTAATAATGAGTTCCTTTTCTTGTTTTGGATAAACACCAATTCCATCCACATTATCACCAGCAATAAAAAGATATTTTATTTTTGAAGATAGCTCCCTTTGTTTTTCTGAACCTATTTTTCCATTCAACCAATCAATAAATTTAAGGAAATTCTCTTCAAGAAACTTAACTGAACCAAGATGTATATCAGAAGTAAAAGCTGCATACTCTTCTTTATCTGATCTCTTCTTTTCAACAGCAGCAATATCAGGGAAAATAATATCATTTGCAAATATTATTTCATTAGAACCAGACCCTGTTACAGCAATTACCTCATCCAAAACAACATATTTCCCTTTCTCAAATAAATCAGTCTTATCATGATGAACAATAACATTAATCTTACCTGTCATATCCTCTATTGTAAGCAACAGATTCTTGTTCTTAGTTATTCTTTTAGCATTTACAAGACCGATAACAGAAAGAAAACGCCTATTGCTAGAGATTTTTCCTATACTAGTCAGGCCTTTTAAATCATGCTCTTGAATAAAATTTTTAATTGTTAAAAATCTGTCTCGAAAACACCTCACAAAATCCTTTACTTCTATCTTCTTAACCTGTGGCTCTATAATTTCTGTAACAACAACTCTCCTTTTACTAATTTCAGCTTCTAACTTTTCTTTCTCCTCTTTTTTAATCTCTAATTTTGGTTCTTTCTCAATAAAAGTCATAAGATAACTGCTTGCTTCAAACATGAGTTTTTTATCGATATTGAGATTGTTAATTTGTCCAATAATTTTTGGAACATTTATTAGAAAAAAATCTCTAGAAATTAATTTTGGTGGTTCTAAATTCATTATCAAGTTTATAAGGGGAACTGAAGAAAGAGATTTATTGGATAAAATTTCTGTAAGTGTAGGTTCAACTAAATAACCTCTCTTCATTAAATTTTTAATATCCCCCTCTTCCATTTTACTTTAGCCTTGATTATAAATTTAAGGATTCCATTAAAAGACGATTGATTTTTTCAATTAAATTTGAAGGATGATCAATTCTTATTTCTCTACATCTCCCATATCTTCCTTTGCTAATAACTCTAGCATTAATCACACCAGACATATCAAATTCAGCTATAATATCTGAAATACGTCTCTGTGTTAAGCATTCTGTCTTTGTTTTATGACAAAAATCTCTGTAAACATTATAAATATCTCCTGTAAAAATAGGGCTATTTTTATCTTTCAATTTTTTATATAAGTTAAGAATAGCCAAAAGTGTGATCTGGAATTGCTTTGGTTGTGTTTCAACAGCCATTAAAATCTTGTCAGATTCTATTCTTTCTTTGGCCTTGTCTATATATTCTAATGTGATCTTGTTTTTACTATCCCTTTCAACAACCTCACCAGCAATTCTCAATAAATCTAAAGCACGTCTAGCATCACCATGTTCACGGGCAGCATAAGCTGAACATTTCTCAATAACACCTTCACCAACAATTTTTGGTTTAAATGCCTCTTTCGCCCTTTTCTTCAAAATATCCTGAAGTTGTAATGCATTATAAGGGGGAAACAAGATTTCTTCTTCACTTAACGAACTCTTTACTCTAGGGTCTAAAACATCTATAAATTTTAAATCATTAGATATTCCTATAATGCTTATTTGTGCCTTGTTCAATTCAGAACTAAGTCTTGTAAAACTATACAAAAAGTCATCACCAATTTTCTTAACAGCCTGATCAATTTCATCTAAAATAATAATGATGATTTGTTTTTTAGAATCAATAAGTTCAATGAATTTATGATAAAGCTTATCTGTTGGAAGCCCTGTTGCAGGAACTTTCTCTCCTAACTTATTCAATAATTCTGCAAGAATCCTATATTCTGTATCTGCTACTTTCCTTAATTTACAATTTATATAAGGGATTAAAAGTGGAATCTTTTGTTTAGAAGCCCTCTTAAGTAGTTCACTTTTAACATAGTTAATAACTAATGTCTTTCCAGTTCCTGTCAAGCCATAGATAAAAAGATTACTAGGTTTCTCCATTCTTAAGCTTGGAGCAATTATAGAAGCAACTTGTGTTATCTGTTTTTCTCTATGTGGTATTGTTTCAGGAGTATAATTTGTTTGTAAAATTAGTTTATTCCTAAAAATAGTTTGATTAATAAAAGAATCAAAAATTTGATCTATATTATTATTTTGATTATTTTGTCCTCTTTTTTTGACCATTTTCCTTAGTCTTTTCTTAATAATATTTATCTAACAAAAACATTCTTATAAATATTTTTGTCCTAAAACAACCACATAGTGACCTATATTTCCTATGGAAATAATATTTTAAAAAGCTTGTTAAAAAAGCGTCGTCACGAAACAAAAGTAACCCCTACGTTTCCTATGGAAATATATAATATATAATATATATTTTTTATAATAATAATATATAATATAAATATTTATAAATAATATTTAATAAACCGAAAAACAAATCCTTTTTTAAATCTTTTTAATATTTCCATAAGAAGGGAAGGGGGTGGTGTTCTGAAAGAGAAAAATTTATAAATAATATAAAGTTTCCATTAGAGTTAATATAGTTTAGTTTTTAAAAAATGGTTGAAAGAAAACCAACTAAAGACGTTGTTGGTAAGCTTGTTGTAACAAAAGAAGGTAAGAGATTAGGTATTGTAAAAGACATAACCTTTGAAACAAGAAGTGGTGAATTAATACAAATAGTTATGACTTCACCAACAGCATATGCTTCTTCGCTAAACCTTGAAAAAGGAAAAGGCAATGAATTACTAGTGCCTTATTCAGCGATTCTTGCTATTGGCGACTTTGTTGTTGTAAGTGAAGAGGATATGAGATAAAGCTAAGGCATGCTTTTCCTTTCTTTTTCAAGCAAAAATTTAAAAGTACAAATTTCCAATTTTAAAGATGGCAATAATTGGTTTTAATATAAAAAAGATTTTAGTAGAGAGAAAGAAGTTAGTTAGGGGAGAAGTTAAAGTAAATACTAAAATGAATATTACAGACGTTAAAAAACAACCAGTAAAAATCACAAAAGGAAAAGACGTTCTCTCTTTTGATTTTGACTTTGCAATATTCTATAAAGGGGTTGCAGATCATATTGGGGGTGTGGCAGATATCATATTTGAAGGAAATGTCCTTTATCTTACAGATCCAAAAGACACAACCCAAATTCTAGATGCTTGGAAGAAAAAAGAAATTCCTGCAGATGTCAGGATAAGAATTCTAAATACAATCCTAGCAAAATGCAACATAAAAGCTTTGGTTTTAGAAGAAGATCTAGGCCTACCACCACATATTCCCTTACCAAGATTCCAGGAAAAAGGAAAAAAAGAAGAAAAACCAAAGAAAAAGTAAAGATGTGGAAATTTTTTAAACCAAACACATTAAAGATTATAATTTTTATAGGGTTAATCATTATAACTTTTCTTCTTACCATGAATCTTAAGATATTCCCATGCAATGTAAGACCAGTAATACCAAATCCTCCAGAATTTGTAAGTGATTTATGTTTGCCGCCAATTTCTATATTTGGATCAGCATTAGCTGGAGTAGAGGTAGTTTACTCTCCAATAGCTTATATTTTATATTTTGTTTTGATCATTCTAATTCCTTATATCTTAGCTTGTACTATTTCAACTCTTTTTAAGAAACGCTAGGAGGAGGATTCGAACCTCCATAGGCTAAAAGCCAACCCGGGTTCGAGCCGGGCCCATTACCTTTCTGGTATCCTAGCACAACAAACAGAAAGGAAAGTTATTTAAATTTCTTCTCCTCAAAGATTTTATGGTTAAGGGAAAACGAATCTTTAGTGTTTTACTGATAGCAACAATTCTCATAACAGCCATGTTTGTGATAGGTGCGGGATGTGAAGAAGAAACCCAAACAAACGGACAAACACCCCCAAGCAATGGACAGCAACAACAACCACAAATAGAGATGCTTTTTTCAGATGATTTTTCAGATGACAACAAAGGTTCATCACCAGATAAATGGACTTCAGTTATGGAAGATAAACTTCAAGCATCTATAGAAGGAACAGCTCAAGATAGCGGCAAGTATGGAAATGTGGTTAATATAAAAGGAAGGATTCTAACAACAGGAAGCCAGTCTTGGAAAGATTATACAATAAGCTTGGATTTCAGAATAAATACAGCAGGTAAAGGAATAGGACCAGAAATAGCATTCTATGTTTCAGGAGATAACAAAGATTATTATATTATTTCTTCAGAGATAGAACCAACAGGTGTCGAATATACACTTTACAGAGTTAGTGATGGCTCTAGAACACAGATAAAAAAGAGGGTAGATTACAATAAAATAATAGATAATGATGAATGGCACTCTTTAAAACTCAATGTCAAAGAAGGAAAATTAGATATTGATGACCAAACAGCTTTTGAATTCGAACCTGTTACTAAATTAACAAGTGGGGCAATAGGTTTAGCAACAGATCCTGATGGAAGCATTTATTATGATAATATTGCTGTTATTGGGATAAAATAATTTTTCTTTTTTATTTTATTTTATTTATTTTATATTTTTCAATTTTCCAAATCTATAAACTTTATCTCCTAAAACAAAAACCTTAAAATTTTTAATTTTTCTCTCATTCAAAAAAGGACTCAAAAGTTTTTCCTTTTTAACATCACTTCCTTCAAAAATTGTAAAAAAAGAAGGCATAACTACCAACTTTTTATTTTTCCACTTCCCAAGCAAGAAACATTTGTAAATTTCTTGTTTTACATCTTCCTTAATACTTACAGCAGGATGTTCATGAGCAATAATCAAAGTTTTAGAATCATGAACCTTTTCATCAAGCAAAATTTTATGCCCATGTAAAACACAAACATCATTAAAACAATAAAAATTTTTAACAGAAAGCTCTTTTTTCTTTGCAATTGGTTCTAAAATTGTATCATGATTTCCTTTAATTAGAATGACCTTACATTTTTTCAACAATAGATCTAAAATAGCTGATGTTTCATGCCATTCTTGTCTTGATATCAAACCAAACTCATGTTTTAAATCGCCATCAATAATAATAATTTTTGGCTTTAATTTTAATAATTCTTGTAGTTCTTTCTTCATCTCTTTAAACATTGTTCTTGGTGCAAGAAAACCTTCCCCAACCAAAGCTTCTTCATAGCCTATATGTAAATCTGCTATAATCAAAATTTTTCTTTTTGGCAACCATAAAGACTTGCCTTTGATTTCAATTCCAGGCAAAATTTCCATTTTATTTCCTATTTTATAATCCAATTAAATTTAAATATATTCCATTTCCTAATTTATTATGAAAACCTTACTTATTATTTGCGAAGCTGGACACTGGAGAAGTGGAAATCTCGCAAGAGAAATCTCTATAGGTTTTAAAAAACAAAAAATAAAGGCAAGAGTTGTTAAAGCAGGTTACAGAAATAAAGAAAAGAGCCCTTATTTTAACCCACCAAAATTTTTAGCATATATGTTTATGACGCGCTTAACACAAAAGATGATTAATGAAAGTAATCAGATTATTATAGCTGCCCCAGAAATATATTACAAACTAAGAAGAGAATTTAAAATACCAAATGAAAAGACAATATGTTATGATATAGAAGACTACAAATCCTTGTTTGATTTATTACCTATTTTTAATCATAAATTCAAAAAAAGAATAGGGGAATATGCTAGACTTTATATAAACAAACATAGACAAATCTTCAAAAAACCAACCTATCAACCTATTTTTTAATTTTCCTCAGAACTTTTTCATGCATTCTTTTCAGGAATTCAATTTTGTTCTCAATCTTCATCAAATCAAAATGTCCTTGTGTTATCAAGTTAAATGAAAAAGGACTAGGAAGATCAACATAAATTGTTTCTACATTAATTTTCTTGAGTAAAACATTTAATTCCCTGCTGGTTCAGGGCTTCTTCATAACCAAGATGAAGATCTGCAATGATCAGAATTTTATGCTTTGAAAGCCACAGGGCTTTATTTATGATCTTTATTCCAGGTAAAAGTTCCATTAATCACAATAAATAATATCAGGTTTAAAGGTTTTATTCTAATATGGGTGGTCACGAAGAAGCTCTAAGAACACTATCCTCTTTAGTATCTGGAATATGTGTAAAATGTAAAAAACAAATTAATAAAAAAATAATAGAATTGCGTATTCTTGATTGTACCCATAAATTATGTGGTGATGGGGTAGGTACTAGTGAAACCAAGAATTATGCTGTACAGGGTATCTGTCCTACGTGTGGATGGAGGACCCATAATTGCTATAGTAAATTTGTAGGTCTTGATTTGTCACTTTATGGTAAAGAGGGACATTACTATAACCCTAAATTATATTATTATCTTTCTTATAATAACTCCAATGATTTTGATATTGTTGTAACTAATGAATTTTGGAAAATTCTTTCTGAAGGAGCAAAATCAAGAAAGGAATAATTTCAATTCCAGGTAAGATCTCCATTTTCTAATAAACAGGGGCTAGAAAGTTTTAAATAATTTGTTAGCTGAATAAATAAAAAGGGGTCCAATGGTGGAAAATCTAAAGAAATATAAGAAATTTGTTGGAGCTGAAAAGCTTGGTCAGATTCATGAAAGGGCTGAAAAGCTTGGTGATAAACATATTCTGAATATTAACTCAACTTATCAGGGGGGTGGTGTTGCTGTAATTCTTAATTCTTTAATTCCTTTAATGAATAATTTGGGAATAGATGTTGGCTGGCGCATTTTGCATGGCCCGCCAGATTTTTTTATAACAACAAAAAAATTTTATAATGCCATACAGGGTGAAAAAATACATTTTACAAAGCAAAAGCAAAAAATTTATCTTGAAAACTGCGAGAGATTTAGTTCTTTCACACACATACATCATGATGCAGTTATTATCCATGATATACAGCCACTTCCCCTGGTCAAATTTTATAAAAAAAGGCAGCCATGGATCTGGCGATGTCATTCTGATGCAAGCCACCCAAATAAAGAAGTCTTTAATTATCTTAAAAAGAATTTCATCAATCATTATGATTATTCAGTATTCTTATCAAAAAAATTTTTACAGCCAGGCCTAAAACCAAAACAAGTAATTATGCAGCCCTCTATTGATCCCTTAGATATAAAAAATAAAGAATTGACTGAGAGAACAGTCAATCATTATCTTAATAAATTTGGAGTTCCGACAGATAAACCCCTTGTCTGCCAAGTGAGCAGGTTTGACAAATGGAAGGACCATTTTGGCATGATTAAGATTTTCAAAAAAGTCAGGGAAAAAGTAGACTGTAGACTTGTGTTGATAGGGTGCATGGCCCTTGATGATCCGATGGGTCAGCAAATTTATGAAAAGATAATAAAAAAAGTAAGTGGCCAGGAAGACATTATTATTTTGAATGTTGTTAATGATATACTTGTTAATGCATTACAAAGAAAAGCCTCAGTTATTATTCAAAAATCCATTATGGAAGGTTTTGGTTTAACTGTAAGTGAAGCCCTTTGGAAAGGCACACCAGTTGTGGCATCAAACGTTGGTGGCATTACAGAACAAATTATTAACGGAAAGAATGGCTACTTATTGAGCCCCTATGATTTTGACGGCTTTGCAGCCAGAATAGTCAAACTGTTAAAAGATTCAAAATTAAGGGCAACACTGGGAAAACAAGGCAGGGAAACTGTAAAAAATAAATTTTTAATTACAACACATTTATTAAATTGGATAAACCTCTTAAATCAGGTTTTTGAAAAAGAGAAAAAAGCAAAATAATAAAATAAAAAAATGGGGGTGATTATTGGCTGTTCAGGTGCTAAGAACCTGGCAAAAGCAGTCGCAAAAAAATCCAAGCTAAGTTATTCAGATTTAATAGTTGAAAAATTTCCAGATGGTGAATTAAAGGTCAGATTCAAAAGTTCTGTCAAGGGAAAAACAATAATTTTTATACAATCTTATTTTCCAGCTGTAAACGACAAATTAACAGAAATGTTATTGGTAGCCCATACTGCCAAAGAATTAAAATCAAAAAAATTAATTCTTATGGCTTTATATTTCCCTTATTTAAGAGAAGATAAAAGATTTGAAAAGCATGAAAGTATCAGTGCAAAGATCATTGCCAAGTTTCATAAAATTTTTGATAAGGTTTTCATTGTTGAGCCACATCTTCACAGATTTAAGAGATTAAGGGCTTTTTTTCCAAATACAGAAAAAATAAGTACAACTAAAGAAATATCTGCTTATATTAAAAAGAATTTTAAGGATTTCGTTTTGATTGGTCCTGACCAGGAAAGTGCGCAATGGGTCGAGCCAATTGCAGATATTCTAAAAACAAAATCTATAATTCTAAAAAAGAAAAGATTAACTCCAGAAAAAGTTAAAATTTCAAACATTAAGGCAGAGAAGAAAAAAGTAAAAACAGCAATAATAATTGATGATATCATTTCAACAGGCGGCACAATGCTGGAGGCAGCAAAAGAAGCGAAAAAACTTGCAAAGCAGGTTTGTTTTATTGGAATCCATGGAATTTTTGCTAAAAATGCTTTAAATAAATTAAAAAAAATTGGAATTGTTGTCAGTACAAACAGCATTCCTTCAGCAGCGTCAAAAATAGACCTTTCAGACGCTGTTGCAGCTGCTATTAAGAAATTAAAATAAAATTAAAATGAAAAAAAGAAGTGAGAAAACCAAGATTTTTATTGGAAGCGATCACACCGGTTTTGCCCTGAAACAAGAAATTAAAAAATTTCTAGCCAGCCAAGGTTATTTGGCTGAGGATATTGGATCCTATAAATATAACAAAACAGATGATTATCCTGATTATGCTCTAAAAGTTTGCAGAGCAGTTTTAAAAGCAAAGACTGAAAGTAAGGGAATTTTAATCTGCGGAACTGGCCAGGGCATGTCTATAGCAGCAAATAAATTTCCTGGAATCAGGGCAGCACTTTGTTGGAATAAAGAAACTGCAGTTCATGCATCAGAACATTTAAATTCAAATGTCTTATGTCTTGGGGATATCTCCTTACAACTTGCCAAACAATTAGTTGTGGCGTGGTTAGAAACGCTTTTTTTATCTAAAGAAAAAAGACATATTAGAAGAATAAATAAAATTAAAGCAATTGAAAAAAGATATTCAAAATGAAAATCCAGTTACAGCTTGCATTAGATATGCCAAACAAAAAAAAAGCAATTAAAATAGCCAATCAAACAGCCAAGTTTATTGACATCATTGAAGCTGGAACCCCTTTAATTAAAGAAGAATCCTTACATATTGTTAAAACATTCAAAAAAAGATTTCCCAAAAAAAAGATTCTCGCTGATATGAAGACAATGGATGTTGGAGCTCTTGAAGCAAAGCTTGCCTTTGATGCAGGAGCAGATATTACAACAGTTTGTCTTTCTGCACCCAAAGAAACTATCCTTTCTGCTATAAATTCAGCTAAAAAAAACAAACAAGTAATGCTTGATACAATTGGCCTGAACAAAAAAGAAATCCTCATAAAATTAAAACAGCTCAAAAAGAGGCCATTATATATCTGCTTGCACAGAGCAATTGACGAAAAATTACATAAAAGCATTACAAATCTTCTTGCTTGTATCAAAGATATCAAAAGACTAACAAAGAATAAAGTGAAGATTGCTGTTGCAGGAAGCATTAATGATAAAATTGCCAGGCAAATTATGGCGTTAAAAGAAAAACCAGACATTGTTATAGTTGGATCAGCTATAACAAAAGCAAAAAATCCAGAAATTATTGCTAGAAAAATAAAAGAAATTTTAAAATGAAAAAAAAGAAATCTCCTGGTTCGAAGGGGGCAGCCCCCCCGAAAGAAACAGAAAAAATTGTTACAGAGATTACAAAAATCCTCAATAAAATAGATATTAAAACAACTAAAGAATTTGTTACCTTGCTTCTTAAAAAAAGACATCTTTTTTTAGTTGGTTCAGGAAGAAGCGGCCTTATTGCTCAGGCATTTGCCATGCGCTTGCGGCAGTTTGGTCTTGAAAGCTATGTTGTTGGCGAAGTTATAACACCAGCTATTGGTTCTAAAGATCTTGTTGTAGCAATTTCTGGCTCAGGAGAAACTACCTTGACTTATGACATAGTAAAAGAAGCCAAAAAACAGAATACTACTATTGTTTTAATAACAGCAAAACCAAAATCAAAAGTAGCAAAAGAAGCAGATCTCATTATTGAACTTAAAACAGAATTAAATGGCAAAATAGAACCCCTTGCTTCGCTTTTTGAGCAATCAGCATTAATTTATCTTGATTCTATTATTCTAGACATGATAAAAAAGAAACATAAAAGTTTTAAAGAACTTAGAAAAAGACACGCTAATATATAGCATTATATAAAATTTAAAAAATGGAACTTAAAGAATATATTAAAAAGCACTATAATAAAAAAAGTATTATAAAGTTGCGTGACATGCAAAGATTTTTTTCAGATAAGGCAGCAGTAAAAAATAAACTAAAACAAAATCCATTAATTTACACCGTTTTTAGAAAACAGGAAAAAGGAACAGATTATAGTTTGACAATTCTTGAGCCAGGCAAAATTGGAAAAGAACATTTTATGACTAGGGGCCATTATCATCTTAAGCTTTATCCTGAAATTTATGTTTTATTAAGAGGTAAAGGCCTACTTTTAATTCAAAATAAAAAACATTTTGAAGTAATTAAACTAGAAAAAAACAAGCCATATTATCTTCCTGCAAAAAAACAAGCACATAGAACAGTTAATCTGGGGAAAATAAGGCTAGAGCTACTAACAATTCAGCTAGCCAAAGCTGGCCATTCTTATAAAAAAATAGAAAAAAAAAGTTTTAGAAAAAAATTCTAAGATGAGTTATGTTATTGCATTAGATGTTGGTGGAACTAAAATAGCAGGAGCTTTAATTCAAAATAATAAAATTATTAAAAAAATAAAATTTTCAACTAAGGCAAAAAAAGGAAAAAAATTTGTTATAAAAAGAATTTTTTCTATTATATCGTTGCTTCTTGAAGGTCTTAATAAAAAAAACATTCTTGGAACAGCTCTTGGTATGCCGGGCCCTCTTGATTCTGAAAAAGGTATTGTATTTCAGCCACCAAATTTGCCTGGCTGGAAAAATGTTCCTATCAAAAGAATAATTGAAAAAAAGTTTAAATTAAAAACCAGAATAGAAAATGATACAAATTGTGCTGCTCTTGCTGAAAGTCATTTCTTTCATTGCGAGAATTTAATTTGCTTAAGTCTCGGAACAGGAGTTGGCAGCGGTATTATTATAGATGGTAAAATTTATCATGGCCAAGGTACCGCTGGTGAACTTGGCCATATGGCCATTGATTTAAATGGGCCAAAATGTCATTGTGGCAATCATGGCTGTCTCGAAGAGTTTGTTTCAGCAAGAGGAATAGCTAGAGTTGCAAAAGAGGAAAGTTTTAAATTTAGCCTTGAACCGCAAAAGCTGCAATATCAATTAATAAAACTGCAACAACAAGCAAAAAAAGGAAATAAAAAATCCATAGCACTCTACAGTGAAGTTGGAAAATATCTTGGTGTTGGTTTAGCTAACATTATTAATATTTTCAATCCAGAGATGATTGTAATAAATGGTGGCATTTCTAAAGCAGGCAACTTGCTTTTAAAGCCAGCAATAAAAGAAATGAAAAAAAGATCTTTTAAAGTTTCGCAAAAAGGAGTTAAAATTGTTATCTCTAAGTTGCAAGAAAATGCTGGCTTGTTAGGAGCAGCCAGCTTGATTTAATTATTTTATTCTTTCTAAAACAGCTTTGTGCATCCTCTTCAAAAATTCAATTTTGTTCTCAATCTTCATCAAATCAAAATGTCCTTGTGTTATCAAGTTAAATGAAAAAGGACTAGGAAGATCAACATAAATTGTTTCTACATTAATTTTCTTGTTTTTTATTCCACTCAAAAGTTGTATGGCATTCTCCACATCCATCAAATCTTCTAAGATCTCACGCCTTGTTTCTTTTAAAATAGGAAAGTTTTGTGATATTTTTTTTACAGCGCCTAACAAGAAAACAGATTTCATTTGCTGCTTGCCAACTGTTTTACCCTTGCCTTTATATCTTCTTAAGATCATTAAACTTCTTGTGGCACAATGTCTGAATCTTCTTTTAAAAACTTCAGTCCTCTCTACAGCATCTTCAAGAACTTTACGCAAAGATTCAGGCTTTTCAGACAAAAGCTTGAGAGCTTTTTCAGCTTGCATTGGATGATAGCTTGCAATATAAAAACCATTATCACTAATTCCTATCTCAACATCCCTTCTTCCGTGTTTAGCCACAAGATAAGCCACAGCCCTAGACAAAGCATCATTAATCCTTCTGCCGTAAAGAGAATGAAAGATTACATACTGTTTGTTATTCTCATCCTTCCATCTTTCAATCAAAAACCTTTTTTCATGAGGAATTTTGGCATAATGATACTGCTCATAAAAATAATTATAAATAGCATTAACAGCTTTTTTGTCAAGATAAAGATAAGAGTTAATAAAATTCTTGATTTCTTTTTCATTCTTCTTTTTCCTAAACAGATCATCTATTAATTTTCTAAAATGTTGTATAGAGCAAGCAAGATCAAAACTGAGGGGCAGCATCTCTGAAAACCAAGAAGGAATTGTTGGAGGCCTGTAAACAGAGGAATTAACATAAGCATTCATTCCACGACTATATAAAAACTGATACTTAGAGCCACCAAGAACAAAAACATCTCCTTTTTTTAAGCGTTCTAAAAAAGCCTCATCAATCATACCAATCTTTTCATCTCTTCTTTCTCTAGGATGTGCAATAATAACATTAACATAGCTTTCCTCTGGAATTGTGCCAATATTTGTCATATAAATCATTCTTGCTAGCCTTCCCCTCTTCCCCAACTCCTTTGTTTTTAAATCATACCATATCTTTCCATAAACATTTTTTGTTTCTAATCCACTATACTCACCAGCCAGATAACTTAAAACAGAAAGAAAATCTTCCCTGCTTAATTCATGATAACAATAACTTTTTTTTATCAACTCAAAAAGTTCATCAACATTCCACTTCTTTTGTATAGCCATCCCATAAATTTGTTGAGAGAGAACATCCAAACTGTTTTTAGGAATTTGTATTCTATCAATCTTCTTTTCCAAAGCATCTTTTAACATAACAGCACACTCAACAAGATCATCTCTATCCAAAACAACTAAACGGCCCTTGCTGATACTATGCATTCTATGGCCAGCCCTCCCTGTTCTCTGTAATGCTTTTGCAATTGATTTTGGACTTCCTAATAAAATAACAAGGTCAATATAACCAATATCTATTCCAAGCTCAAGACTAGTGCTTGTAACAACAGCCTTTAATTTTCCTTCTCTTAATTGCTGTTCAATCTTAAATCTCAAAGCCTTGCTTAATGAGGAATGATGTGCTCCAATTTTTTCTTCCAAAGTTTGATAATTTTTTGGAAACATCTCTTTAAGATGATTTATAACTCTCTCTGTTGCAGATCTTGTATTTGTAAAGATTAGGGTTGTCTTGTGTTTCTGTATTAAATCATCAAGCAAAGAATACAAACCCTTTTTCATTTCTTCAGCAGTTGTATCAATTAAATCAGGAATAGGACTTAAAGCTTTCAAATCAGTTTTCTTAACAAAATGAACATCGGCAATAAGACAATCTTTTACTTTCCATTCCCCATTTTTCTTTTCATAACCAACCAAATATTTTGCAATTTCTTCAATAGGAGCAATCGTAGCACTTAAACCAACACGTACAGGAACAATACAAGACAAATTTTCAAGTCTTTCAACACTTAAATTTAAATGAACACCTCTTTTGTTGCAAGCAAGAGCATGAATTTCATCAATAATCAGATATTCAACAGCACTTAATTTTTCAATAAACTTTTTACTTGAAAGAACTATGGCCAAGCTTTCAGGAGTTGTAATCAAGATATGTGGCGGCTTTTTCAACATCTTAGCTTTTTCTTCTACTGCAGTATCACCTGTCCTTACACTTACTTTTATATTCTGTAATTTCACACCTTTTTTCTTAGCCAACTCTTTAATCTCACTTAAAGGCTTCTCAAGATTAATGTAAATATCATTACTCAAGGCCTTAAGTGGTGAGATATAAACACAATATACCTTATCTTCTAACTCATTTTTCCTAGCAAGAATTACAAGATAATTAATTATAGATAAAAAAGCAGTTAATGTTTTTGTTCCACCAGTTGGCGCAGAAATCAGAATATTCTTCCTCTCATAGATTGGCATAACCCCATAAAGCTGAGGCATGCTAAATTCCTTGAATTGAGAAAAGAACCATTCTTTTACAATTGGGTCTAGAGCTTGCAAAATTTTCTCCCTGCTTCTCAAATCAGCTTTTTTAATCATTTTACTTCCCTTAGCCCAATTTATATTTCATAAATATTTATAAAACTATAGGATAAGAAATATTTTAAATTGTTCTATCTTGATTTAAACATGCCAGAGATAACAACCAAACTAACAAAAAAAGGATTTTCTCTAAAATTAAAACATAAAAAAATAATCAATACAGAACTTAGCTACCCAAAACAAATTTGGCAAACATATGATAAAAAAGACAAATTAATTAGAAATCTAGCTTATCTTCTAACTCTCCCTTTACCTTTAGTTGCAAGATTTAAAAAAATCTTCTATAATACACCAGAACCAGAATTCAAAAGACCATTCCAGAAATTGATGTTAAAGGATCTTCCATCATCTACTTTCGAATATAAACAAGATCTTAAAAAATATAAAAAACAATTTCTCTCTCTAAAAATAAATTTCTCTAAAAAACCAATTAAAACAAAAAAACCAATAAAAATAGATTCAGAAGCTATTTCCCTTCTTTCATTTGGAAAGGATAGTCTTCTTAGTCTAGCAATAGCCAAAGAAATCAGCTTAAATCCTATAGCCTTACATATTAATGATACTGTCTCACCTTCTGAAAATAAACTAAAGATAAAATTCATGAAGAAACTAACAAAAGAAAATAATCTGAAAGGGCATATCATAACAAATTCTATTGAGAAATTAAATGATTTTGAGACATGGAACAGAGCAGAAATGTCCCTCAACTATGCTCATATGGTAACTGGATTTGGTTTTATTGCTCTACCTTTAGCTCATTTTTACAACTCCCATCATATTATTCTAGGAAATGAAAAGAATTTTGACTTCTATATTAGAAAAAATGGAGAGAAAATTTATCCTTCTTATGATCAAACAACAGAATGGACAAAAAAGTTAGATAAAATGGTAAAAGAATTCGCAGATGTTAAAGTTTTTAGTGTAATTAGGCCTATAACAGATTTAGCAATAACAAAAATCCTTCATTCTAGATATCCAAACATAGCAAAATACCAGCATTCTTGTTATGGTTTAGATGCTTCAACAAGAAAGAGATGGTGTCATGATTGTAGTTCTTGTATGGGTTGCTCTTTATTCATGACTGCCTTCGGAATAAATCCAAGAAGAGTGGGTCTGAGAAAATTTTTCAGCAAAAAAAACAGAAAACACTATACCCTATTTAATCCAAAATGTCCAACTATTTATGACTTAATTTTCTCAAAAGAACAAGAACTTTTAATGCTTTTATTTGCCTTAAGAAATAAAGAAAAAGGATATATTATAGATAAATTCAGGAAAAAATATCTAAAAGAAGCCCTAACAAGAGAAGATGAACTAAGAAAAAAATTCTTTAGAATCTATGCTTCAAGAATTCCATCAAAATTAAAACCAAAAATTCTGAGCATTTACAAAGAAGAGCTTAAAGATCTTGTTTAATCTTCCCCTTTTGGAATATTTATGTCTTTACTAAGTTTTTTCACATTAAAGTCAAAGAAATAATCAGCACTACCAAATAAATTTCCTGTGCCCATTTTAGTCTCCCTGAAATCAACAACCTTAAGAATAATACCCACTGCTTCAACACTCTGATCGCCTCTCAACAACTCAACCCTCACTAGTTTTGGATTTCTTTTCTCTCCATTCAGAAGATTATCATCAAGAAGACCAAAACCATTATAATCAGCAGTTTTTATATGCACACTTTGGCCAGTTATATCATTACCTTTTTCAATAATCTTTTCCAATAAATCCTGATCCTTGATATCTTCAAATAAATCTTTTACCCAAAACACCTTTTTTATATCCTTCTTGTTTATTTTCGCTTTTTTTAAAATTGTGTAAACACTACTCTCAAATTTTTTAGCAAAATAATCTCCTGGAAGTATGACATAATCAAGAGAACAGTGTGTTACTCTTCCTTTATGCCGATCCACATTAACTTCATATATCTCTTTTGATACACTTGTTTTCTTTGTACTATAGAATATGAGTTTAAGATTGCGTATAGCTTTTCTAGAATACCAATCTTTTTCATCTAAATAAACAAAAGTCCTTAAAGCTCCTCCAACACCTTTTGGGCCCTGAAAATACTCAAAACGCACATTAAATTTTATTTCCTCGCCTTTCATATAAGGAAAAATCTTATCTTTAATCTTAAGAGGAAACCGATAGCCTGCAATATGTTGTCCTCTTGGACCAGGATGCAAGGCATCAATTCTTCTTCTTTTAATTTTATCTTCAAGTGTCTCACCCCATAATAATGAAGGTTTAGCAGCTAAAGCAGCCCCTCCTGCAATCATATACTTTAGAAACGCTCTCCTAGTCACTTCTTTTGAAATCATAAACCGAAGAACACAATAATCTTTATAAACATTTTTACATAAACAGAAACATGCCAAGAATATCAATAAGAAAAGAGGAAAAGATAAAAGAATCAATACTTCATTTCCTTTTCCAACACTCCCCAAAAGCCCTTTTCACATGCCGTATAGCTCAAGAACTGGCCAGAGATGAAGAATACATGAAAAAGCTGCTTCTTGGACTAGAGGCTAAGGGCTTGGTCATAGCAATAAAAAAGAATCCAAAAGGTCAGGACTATAGCAGACGCATAAGGTGGCGCTTAGATTCAAAAGTCTATGATGCCTACAAAAAGATCAATAATGCCAGCCAGAAATTTATAATTGATTCTAGGATTTTATAACACAAAAATCTATTTAAATTACTTAACATATCCCTAACTAAAATGATAGATGAAAATAAAGTTAGAGAATCTTTCTCAAAAATCAAAGAAGACATGCTTTTTTTTCAACAAGAAATTATGATTCTTAAACAAGAAATTGAGGAAATTAAGCGAATTCTATTATCCAGCACACCTCCAGCACAAGCCAGACATACGACACATAATACGGCAGATAATCTAATGAATTACAGCCTAAAACAAGCAAATTTCCAGAGTTCCATAGGAAATGAAGGGGTTCCAGCAGACAGACAGCACACATACGACAGACAAATAACACCATTAAAACGAACTCCTGAAACAGCTTCTAAGAGGCCAGAATATTCACAAGAAATCAACCAGCTTTCTGATATTCTTGACACATTAAGACAGGATCTAGGAGAAAAATTCAAAACATTAACAAACAAAGAATTCCTGATCTTCTCAGTTCTCTATACATTAGAAGAAGAGCTAGAAAAAGTAACTTATAGTGATATTGCACAAAGAACAGGATTAACAGAAAGTTCAATAAGAGATTATGTTGTCAGACTTATTCATAAGGGAATACCAGTAATTAAGGAGAAAATTAATAACAAGATAATCATACTAAAGATACCTCGAGAATTAAAAGATCTAGCTACTTTAGACAAGCTATCAAAATTAAAAGGACTATAGTTTAAGTTCTAGAAGAATATTTGTTTTAAAGAGATATAAAATTAATACTAGATATCATAAAACGCTTAGCCGAATAACTATCATATAACCTTATTTAACCTTTATTTTAACTAAATCTTGTATTCTAACCCTATACCCTATACCACATGTTGTATGTTAAAACATCCACAAATTCCAATAAACTAATTCTAACACTCACTTTTACTTATTCCTAAACACTTTTATTTCTGTTTTTTCCTTGGTAGTTCGTTTTAATCCCAACAACAAACTCTCACTTTTCCTCTTTCTCTAGACTTTTTTCAGCAATTTTCAGCCTAAAAAGTTCGTTTATTCAAATAGATGCCTCACTTTTCCTATATTTCAACTCATAAAATTCATAATTTAGCTTGACTTTACCTATATCTCATCTAGCCCAAAACTTATCTTTTCTACTTTTTGCCTCTTCCTGTTTTTTCTATTTTTCTAGTTTTTACCTTGATTGACTTAAAAATTGTGTTTCTAACTTTTTCATTAATATAATATCTTTTTTTTCCAGATATTTCTAAAAATTCATTTATCAATCCAATGCCACTTTTTTGTTTGATACTATTAATCTGGCCCCTCACAGTAGATTTTTCTTTTCCTAATAAAACTGCAATATCATCATAGCTCAATTTAAGATCAGTATTAAGCAAAGTCCATATTATAAGTCTTTCATTTGCTGTCAAACCCCTTAAAATTGCTGTTTGAACAACTGTTTGGACAGGTGTTTGGACAGCTTGGACAGCTGTTTGTTTATGGACAGGTGTTTGTTTTTGCTTGAAAATCCTGCTTGCCAGACGTGTATCAAAGAAAGAAACAAAACTTTTAATCCCGTCGATATCTTGCTTTATACCCCCAATTTCATCTCTAATCATACCCATTTCACCCTCTAGAACATTGTCTTTAGTGTCCAAATGTCTAATCCAACGGCTTATTTTGGACATATCTCGCTTAACATTTTCAAAAGAAGACTTAACTTCATCTTTAATTTTATCAGATTCATCTCCTTTTTTCTTTTTTCCGAACCATAGAAAACCCATAAAAAAATCAAACAACAGATGCTTTTAAATTTTTCTAAAAATTACAAAAAATAAATAAAAAATTAAAAACTTTAAGTAAAAAACTAAAATTTTTAAGCATTAGATTATTCTAATTTTCATGAAAAAGAGGTTCAGAAAATCAAAAGTTTTAAGCACAGCAAAGAATCTAGAGCAAGAATTTAGAAAAGGATTTAGGACCCATATAGCCACAGCAATCACAGCTGGTTTTGCTTTTCTCATAGCTTTAGTATGGAGAGATGCTATACAAGAGGGTATTAATGCTTTCATAGTAAATATGGGCATTCAGATACAACAAGCCTATCTTTACAAAATCTACTCAGCAATATTAATAACAATAGTCTGTGTGATGGCCCTTGTCTTATTCTCTAAGTGGGGAGCTAAGAAAAGCTGAGAGAACTAACCAAAAAGGCTAAAAATCTAAAAATTAAAACTTTTAAGCTTACTTTCTACTCTTTCTTATTTCTCTTTGTATTTTCTCTCTTGAAGCAGATATAATCAGGTTTATGAAACTAGCAATAGCCAAGATCAAGAAAATAACACCAAAAAACTTGCCAAAAACCAGATATTCTGTCCATTTCCCAGGTATCCCGAAAATAGGTGACATTTCTAATGCAAAAAAACAAAATACTGCTAACACTATAAAACTAATTCCAAAAACCAACCACTCTGGCCATTTAACCATTTATTTTAAAAGATGAACAAATATATAAATTTGTCGTCTAAAACCAAAGCTAAAAGTTTTAAGCGTTGCCAATAAGTTACTGCATAAGACTATTTCTCGTCGAAAACAGGCCAAAAGTGCGCACAAGGTGCATTAGGAGAACTACAAAAGTTTATATATTTGTTCGTTTTAATCAAAATATTAAAAAATAATTAAAAACAACTAAAAATGCAAAAAGAGGAATATCTGAAAAAACTTGAAACAGAACTCAAATTAATAAAAAGAAGCAATTTAACTATAAGAAATTATCTTTATTTTAACAAAAAACTTTTAGAATCAACAAACAAAGATCCTGAACAGTTAAGTGAGGAAGATGTTAAAAACTTTCTAGCATCAATGTCAGACAAAGCTTCAAGTTCAATAATTTTAGCTTTAGCTGCAATAAAGTTCGCTTCTATAGCTATTTTAAAGCAGGATTTAACAAAAGACATCAAAAGGCCAAAAAAAGACAAAACACTACCTTCAGTTTTAACAAAAGATGAGATAAAAAGCCTTATAGATGCATCACAAACAAGAAAATCAAAACTTATGATAAAATTCCTATACTCAACAGGTTTAAGAGTCAGCGAATTAGTAAATCTTAAACCTCAGGATCTTAATCTGCAGGAAAAAACAGGGATAGTGAAAAAAGGAAAAGGCAAAAAAGACAGGTTTTTTACATTACCAGAAAAATTAATAGATGAATTACAAAATTATATAGAAAAACATCCCAAAAACCAATACCTTTTCTCAAAAGACAAGCCATTCACAACAAGAAACATACAAAAAATAATCAAAAAAACAGCAGAAAATGCAAATATCCAGAAAAAAGTCACTCCTCACACTTTAAGACACAGTTATGCAACACATCTTTTAGAATCAGGAACAGACATAAGAATAATTCAAGTTCTTTTAGGCCATGAAAACCTCAACACAACACAAATCTACACTCATGTAAGCACAGAAGAAATAAAGAAAGTCAAGAATCCATTAGACAATCTCTAGATCCTCAATAACATTCAATAAAATCTCCTCAAGATTTTTGGGGTTAACTTCATATTCTTTATCTATTGTTTCATTGACAATCTTATTATACTCTTTTACATTAATGCCATAGCCATCTTCTGTTTCACTAATGTCTTTTCTTATATGTCTGAAATACCACTTATTATCATCTTTTTCATTTATAATCAACAATTGCACATTGCCTTTAGGGTTAAGCATTGGAAGCCCCAGATAAACATAATATTCTTTATTATTCTTTGTAAAGAGCTCGCAAGAATCATAATCAAAACCCCCGAATATTGTTGTCTTTTCAGAAACATACTCATAAATTGAATTCACCATCAGAAAACATAATATTTTGAACTTAAATTTATTATTCTTATCTAAAATATATAATAAGAAGAAAAGCAAGAGTTCCCTAGATGAGATGGGTTATAATTTTTCCTCAATTATCCTAGAAATTGGCTTTCCAGTCTTATCATATTCTTCTAAAGCTTTGAAAAGCTCTTTATTCTCTTTCAATATTCTTTCTCTTGTCTTTCTAGAAACCATTTTTTATTTAAGCTCTCCTTTCAAATAAGGCATTTTATCTTCTATGAATTCAATAATCTTTTTTTTAAATTTTGGATTAGCAGATATGGCTTTTAATTTTGTTTTTTTAGTTAGGGTAATCCAGCCAATTTTAGCAAGCTCTTTAATAATATTATCTAAATTCTGGAATCTTTTGAAATGCTCTAATCTATCATAACAAGCGCCCCAATTTTTCTTTCCTCTAACTAGCTTAAACAATAACTGTGCTTTTTCTAAATCATCTATTTTTTTCATTTAAAATACAAACTTCAATTATTTTTAAATGTTTCTATTTTTGAAATATTCTTTTATTTAATAGAAATATTTAAATACTACTTATACCACTTATTTTTATGAAAAAGAAAAAAAATAAGTCTATTTTTTTAGAGGTCTTTGGAGATACGCCCAAATTAAGAGTTTTAGATTTCTTAATAGAAAATCATTTTTTTGATTATCCTATGACTGAAATAGCAAGAGAAAGCAATGTTAGTTATAATTCTATTAAAGTTTTTTTTAAAGAATGGATCAGGGAAGGAATATTAATAAAAACTAGAAAAGTTGGGAAATCCGAGTATTTCAAGTTAAATATTAAAAATATTTTTATTAGCAATCTCATCAAGCTGGATTGGATTCTTACTAAAAAGACTCTTGCACCAGAACTAACAGAACAGCTAGTTTCTCCAATTCATACATAATTCTCTAAAAAGTTCTCCTAAGATGTATTAAACGAATTAGGATACTTGAGGATTTTACCTTATTAGATCTATTTCCTGCTTTATTTTATTTAAAATATCTCTTGATTTTCTATTAAATACTTTGTCAAAAATCAATACCTTATAATATTTACAAAACTGTAGGATCCTCTCATCAGATACTTTTTCAGTAGTAAATATACAACTTATATGGCTATTAATTTCTTCATTTTTAACATTTAATTTCATAACATCTTTAAGATCAATATCTGTATCTTTACATTCTGCTATTAAAAAAATCTTTTTATTATCTAAAGCCGTAAGAATATCCAGTTCATGCAATATTCCGCTTCTTCCTAATACATCTATCCCACAATATCTTTTATCACTTAATTGCTTTAAGACCTCACATATAGCTTCTTCTAACCAAAACCCTTTTGTAAAAAAATTATAAATTTCATCTTTTAAATATCTTGCTTCTTTTCTCAATGTATTTCTACCCTCATTTATATTTTTACCACAAAAACATTTTATTCTTCTAAATTTTTCTCCAATAAATCTTCCACAGTTAGGGCAAAAATAAAGATGTCCCCCTTCTGTTAAAGATATGTTATATTTATCATTAAACCATTCTTCAAGATCTATAATTTCAGAATTTAATTTTTCTAAACCAGTAATAATTTTTTTTGTTATTTTTAAAAAATCATCAAAATTTACTTTTTTAAGTAATTTTTTATCAAAATTTTTGTATACTGCAGTATTTTTTGAAACATTTAATAATGTAAAAATAGTACGTAATGCAAAATGTGTTTTGATAGTTAGACGAAATTTTGGATATTCTTTTTTTGTTTTTATTAAGTCAAAAAAAAACTTATTCAAAGCCTTTATTTGTTCTAATACATTACTATATTTTACAAATATGTTAAATAATTCCTCTTGATTTTTTTTAAATTCAAGGTTTAATAAACAACCAGAATTTATTATTTTTTTAATGTGTGTTAATTGTCTAAGTTTAACTCTTACTCCTCTCTCTTTATATATTAATTTATGTAATTTTTTAGTTTCTATCGTTTTATAGTCTGTCATTTTAACCTTTTTCCACAATAAGGACAATAATAAACAATTTTTCTTTTAGTAAAAAATGAATGAGAACAATAAGGACATTTTATTCTTCTTATTCTTTTACCATTTGATTTATAAAAAATAACTTTTGTGGGTTTTTTTATTTCTTTCATAGCTGTAAATGAAACAAGATTGCCTTCTCTATCTACAAACTTAACTTTTACTGGTTTTTTTACTTTTTTAGTGGTCCAAAATGAAACTTTTTTCTTTTTCCTCTTAGCCATACCACAACAAAAACTAACAACTATTTATCTTTTTTGGTTTAAGAAAAGTTAATAAACTAAACTAACTGGATTAGAAGATGCCAGAATATTTTCTTTGTGTAGGAGATGAATTTATTAATTTCTTTTTAGTTGGAGAAGGAAATCCAAAAATTTATTTATGCCCTACATGTTATAAAGAATATAAAAGACCTGGAGCATGTATTGAACATTATACAACAAAAGAACCAATTAATCCATTTTTTTATTGTAAATTAATAAGAAAAACAAAGCCAAATAAAGAACAATTTAGAATTTTCAAAATTACGTGGGATTCGCCACATAAGTTTAAAAAAGCGTTAAGTAATCTAACCTTTTTTTCTAAAATCGAACAAGGATTAGATTTCTGTAGTATTCCGACTCCGAACCATATAAATCCAAATAATTTTGTTTATATGGTGGTAAATAAATATGATTTCATTGTGGGGTATATTTGTGTTAAAAGAATTTATTTAAAAAAAGAACCTCAATTTAAAATATATGATTTATTTGTCATTCCTCCTTTTAGAAGAAAAAGGATAGCGACTTTACTATATAGAGTGGTATGTAAAGATTTGAAAATATTACTATCAGAACTTTTTCATTCTTATATAAGATCGCATTATGTAGACTTAATTTTAAAAAAAGAAGGATTACAAGAAATAAAAATATTGACTGGAGGGAGAAAGCTGATACAAAAAATATCTTAGAAATATTTAAGGGTTTTGGTTTATGACTAATAATTTTTAATTAGAAGCTCTGGAATTTTACCTCTTTTTTCCCCAATACAATTAATACTTCTAGAACACCAAACCTTTATTATATTAAATTGGTTTTTTGGATATAATCTCTTAACATTTTTTGTTATATTATTACTTAAGAGAACCTTTGAATTTCTTCTTTTTAATTCAGCAACAAAAAGAGATAGCTTTTCATTATCCACATCACAAAATCTTTTAGGAGTATAATTTGCAAAACTTGTCTTTTTTAAAGGATCATAACAAGGATCTAAATAAACAAAATCATTTTTTCTAATATAATCTTTAATTTTTTCATAGTTTTGACATTTTATTCTAACATTTTTTAATAATCTGCTAGCAAACATAATTGTTTTTTCATTAAATATTTCAGGATTTTTATATTTACCATAAGGAACATTAAATCCTCCTTTAGAATTAACTCTATATAATCCATTATAACATGTTTTATTTAGATAAATAAAAGCCGCACTTTTTTGTATTTGTTTAAATTTTCCTTTATTAAATTTGTCTCTGACACGATAATAAAATTCTTTTGAATTATTTTTTTTGAAATATTTTAAAAATTTAATTAATTCTTTTGGATTATCTATGACTGCCTTAAAGGTATCTATAAGGTCTTTATTTATATCCGAAATCACACAAAATTTAGGATTATATTTTTGTTTAATATAAAAGAAAATTGCTCCAGCACCAAGAAAAGGCTCAAAATATCTATCAATTTTTTTTGGGAGAGATCGCTCTATATCTTTTATTAGCCTCTTTTTTCCTCCAGCCCATTTTAAAAATGTTGGTATTATCATTTGTAATAATCACAAGCTTTTACAATATAAAAAATTTTCTAATTAAGATTATTTAAGTGCTTTTTTTAAAGCCTCATATAATCTATTTTCTCCTTGTTTTCCCGGATTATAATATTTTGAGATTAATGGCTTAATTTTCCGTTTGATTATTTTTAAGTATTTCTCAAAAAATTCTTCTGTCATCTCACATTTTTGATTTTCTGCTTTTTTATGGAGATCCCTTAATAGTCTCATAAAAGCGTTATATCCCGTGGTTTTAGTTAGAATATAATTTTTATTTCCCCATTCTTTTTGGAAAACTTTTTTTATTGTTATAAAATACACATTTAATAATTTATAAATAAAATTATCTTCTTCATTTATATAATGTTTCCAAAGCACATATTTTTCTGAGTCCATTTTTAAAGACTCAAGACTTTTTCTTTTTTTATTATTTTTTAAAATATCTCTTATTTCGTAATATCTCTCCACATCTGCTATAAGTTCCGTTATCCCTTTAGT
Source organism: Candidatus Pacearchaeota archaeon (assembly GCA_026016245.1). Taxonomy (GTDB): domain Archaea; phylum Nanobdellota; class Nanobdellia; order Pacearchaeales; family UBA284; genus DAOWHW01. The sequence continues at coordinate 502,365 of CP061211.1, read as the reverse complement.
AAAAGTATACTGGGAAAGAACCCCTTTATAAGAACCCACATTTTTACCCAACATTTTTATTTTTTTAAACCATGGACTTTTTTTCTCATTATTGAAAACTGTTGCTAAATTATGCGCAAGTTTTTCAGGAGTGATAATAGTAAAAAGCTCTGTTAAATCTTGAACTAACGAAGGATTTAATTTTTTCTGAGTCATATTTATTATAGAAAAAAGATATGCCTGTTCTTCTAGATCTAAGCCTAAGAAAAAAGATACAATTAAATCAAAATCATTACTAATTAAAGATTCATTTTTAAAAGAAGCTAACCTATGTTGGCCATCAATTACAGCAAATGATTCTGGATTTTTTTCTATTTTAAGAGTACTTTTTTTTCCATCAAAATCAAATTTATCTGGTTTTAATGCCCCAATTATTGTGTTTGGAAAAGTGGCATCACTTGTCATGATAAATTTTTTTAATTGTTTTATTTTTTTATCATTTATTTCTCTTTGTATTCCCGCATAAGTATCCAATTCTTCATTATAATGACGGGGGTTCGCTTTAGTAATTTTAAGTAAGTCTTTGGCCTTCATGACTCCAACTAGGAAATCCCCCATAGGTTGTTTTATCTTTATTAATTTCTTTATAATTATATATTCTTTACTCATTTTTTATCCCCCCTTAAAATTTTGTAAGACAATTCTTTATTTACTTTGGCTCTATTTTGAGAAAGCTCAGTTGGTGATTGAACAACAAAGGAAGCTAGTTTGTTTTTACTTAATAAAAGAATAGACGAATATGTAAATGGCAAAGCTAAAATAAATAGTAAAATATCCCAATTACCAACATATGTCTTTAGGGAAAAACTTATTATCAAAGAAAAAGTTAAGAAAAATAATCCTAAAGGCAATAAACACATAGAAACCGCTACATTTTTCTCTTTAAATTCATCTTTTTTCTTTCTTGAGGATTTGAGTAAACCAATATTTGTGCTAAGAAGGATAACATCATATAAATAAATCTGGCTGGTTAAGATAGGTATAATTATAAAATAAGATTTTAAATACCAACCAAGAAAAATAACTATTATAGCTGGAATTAATAAAGGGATTATCCAATTAAATGTGTGGAAAAGTATGTCCTGCCCTATTTTTAAAAATTTGATTATTTCACCCATTTCAAACTTTCCTCTTAACCTTTATCTAACTAAGAATAAGAAATATTTAAGGGTTTTGGTTTATTTTTTTGATGAACTAAAGACTTCTTTTTCTTTCTTCTTTCCATCACCATCAATAATATAAAATTTTAAGGATTCAGAGATGGGAATTTTATGATTAGGATCTGCTTTAAAAGAGTTGTCCTGTTCTCTTTCTCTTCCTACTGGTTGTATCCATTGTTCTTGATTCCAGTGTGTAGTTTTATCATGTTGTGTTTTATCCTTATAAAAAATTCTTTGTATACTTGCTTTTCTTCCATCATTTGTTAAAATATTTACTCCAGTACTTCCAGCACAAGGATGTTCGCTAGAAGCTATTCCAACTTCTGTATAAAGATTTTTATTTAAATCACCAATAAAAGGAGTTATATTCTGTATGTCTTCTCTCTTTACATTTGCTTTTGCTAAATTTTCATCACTCATGATATCTACTGTACCACGAACTGCCCCAGTATCAAATCCAATAATTATTTCTTCTCTATTTTTTACATCTTTTATTTGTTGTGTTTTCATTTTCTCCTCAGCTTAATCTTTCCTTACTATTTTATTTCTAAAAAATTCTTAAGACAAATTTAAGAAATGCAATTATAATTAAAGCCAATATGACTAAAATTACCACCCAACCTTTTCCTTTATTTGTTGTTTTAACTGATATGTTACCAAATCTAGCAGTTGTAATCTCCGAATTTTTAGATATATACCTTATACACCTATTAGCAGATTCTTCTATACTCTTTCCAGCTTCTTGTAATTTTCTAACACATGCACTAAATATCTCCTGTTCGTCCATTTTAATCTCTTAATTCTTTAATATCTTTTTTTGTCTTCTTTCTTAATCCACTTTTTATATTCATTTCAAACTCTCCTCTTTACTTTTTCTAGATAATAATAGAAGCACCACTAACATTTATGATATTTGCCCCACTAAAATATTCCCTAAAGTGTTGCCCATAATGGTAATGATCCCAATGGTTTTTTTCTGGCTTATCTTTGAAATAATGAGCTCCAGAGGCATGAATATTTGGGTCTATGTTCTTTGGTTGTTCTTTATATACTTTAGTCATTCCATCTTCTCCTATCCATAGTATTATCTTAAATTCTCTTTCATTTATTGTCGCATCAAAAGTTTCTTTCTTTTTCATTTCAAACTCTCCTCAAGTTTTACAACTGTAATCTTTAAAAATATATTTATCATTTAAACATTATGAAAATAAGAGACTTGCCAGATTCTTCTAAGCCAAGAGAAAGATTTCTAAAACATGGGCCAGAAGCATTAAGCGACGCTGAGCTTTTTGCAATACTTTTGAGAACTGGAACGCGTGGCAAAAAAGGACAAGTTGGAGAAAATGTAATAGAGATGTCCAATCGTTTAATTAATGAGTATGGTTTAGATAAGCTTCTGGAATGTTCCTTAACAGAATTACAGAAAATCAACGGAATTGGACCATCCAAAGCAATGCAGATATTAACAATAGCAGAACTCCAAAAACGTATTAATCAATCTAAAAAACCAATAAAGAAGATAACTTGTGCAGAAGATGTTTTTAATTTATTTCATGAAAGATTAAAAGATGAAAAACAAGAGAATTTTTATATTTTAATGTTAAATAATAGGAATAATGTTATTGGAGAGCAATTAATTACAAAAGGCATACTCGATGCTTCATTAGTGCATTCAAGAGAAATTTTTAGGTCCGCAATAAAAAATAGCGCTGCTAAAATAATTCTTATTCATAATCATCCTTCTGGAGATTCTGCACCATCGCAAGGAGACATAAATGTTACTGAAAGAATAAGAGAAGCTGGAAAACTTTTGAAGATAAAATTAACTGATCATATTATAATGGGTAACAAAGAATATTATAGTTTCAGAGAAGAGCAAAAAATTTAATCTTTTTCTGCCCAATTTTTAGCAACTAATTCAGCTTGTTTTAATACTGTCTCGACTGCTTTCTTTTGTTTATCCGGAGGATAATCATATTTTTTTAAAATTTTCCTTACATTTACACGAATTTTTGCTTGAACACTTTCTCTTTGAGTCCAATCTATTGTAACACCATTTCTTATCATTTTTGTCAGCTCTAATGCAATTTTTCTTAATATTTCATCTCCCAAAACTTTAACTGCACTGTCATTAACTCCAAGAGCATCATAAAATGCCAATTCATCATCATTTATTTTAAGTTCTTTTCCTCTGCCTTTTTCATCTCTTATTTTTCTTGCTAATTCAATTAATTCTTCTATTACTTGGGCAGCTTCTATGCTTCTATTAGTATATCTTTTTATTGTTTTATCTAGTAAATCCATGAAAGATTTTCCTTGAACCATATTCTTTTTAGAAATAACTCTTATTTCATCATTCAATAACTTTTTCAAGGCTTCAAAAGCCAAATTTTTCTGTGGCATTTCTTTAACTTCTGCTAAAAATCCTTCTGATAAAATAGATAATTCTGGTTTTTGAATTCCTGCTGCTTCAAAAATATCAATAATTCTATCAGAGATCACTGCTTTAGATAATATCTGCTTTATTGCAGTATCAAACTTTTCCTCTTTTCTTTTTGTTACTTCAGTTGTTTTAAATATTGCAGATTTTATTGCTTGAAAAAGTCCAACATCTTCTTTTATATTAATAGCTTTGTCATGAGGAACAGCTAAAGAAAATGCTTTTAGGAGAGCAGTTACTTCTCTTTCAAATCTCTCTTTTTTGCCCCTTTCTTTTAGTATATGCTCCATTGCATTTGGAATAAAAGAAATTCTCTTATTTGGTTTGAGTTCAAAGAATTTTTTATAATTAAATCCATGAAACATATCTCTAACAACTTCATATTTTTCAATCATTAGCTTAACTGCTTGAGCTTGGTCAAAAGTCGGTTTTCCTTTTCCGCCACTTTCAGTGTAATTTATTAATGCTTTTTTTAGTTCTGCTCCAACACCCATATAATCAATAATTAATCCTCCTTCTTTTCCTGGATAAACACGATTTACTCTTGCTATTGCTTGCATTAATGTATGGCCTTTTATTGATTTGTCTAGATACATTGAATGGAGAGAAGGAGCATCAAACCCTGTTAAAAACATATCTCTAACAATTAATAATCCAATCTCATGTTTAGGATCTTTAAAATTATCTCCTACTTGCTTTCTTCTATTTTTATTTCTTATATGCTCTTGCCATTCTTTTGGATCAGAGGCAGAACCAGTCATAACTACTTTTATAAATCCTTTATTATCGTCTTTATTATGCCATCTAGGCCTTAATCTTATTATTTCATTGTATAAATCAACACAAATCCTTCTAGACATGCAAACAATCATGCCTTTACCTTCTAAAACTTCAGTTTTTGATTCAAAATGTTCAATTATATCTTCTGCTATTTTTTTAATTCTTTTTGGAGAACCTGCAACTTTCTCTAATCTTGCCCATTTGCTTTTTAATTTTTCTTTGCCTTCAACTTCTTCTCCTTCTGTGGCTTCTTCAAATTCTTTGTCTATTTTAGGCCTTTCTTCTGGTTTAAGTTCTAATTTTGCTAATCTGCTTTCATAAAAGATCCTTACAGTGGCTCCATCTTCAACAGCTCTTTCTATATCATATTTATCAACATAATTTCCAAATACTGCAGGGGTTGATCTGTCTGCCTTTTCAATAGGAGTTCCAGTAAAGCCAATAAAAGATGCATTTGGCAAAGCATCTCTTAAATATTTAGCATAACCATAAGTGATTAATGTCTTATCTTGTTTGTTTAGTATTTTAGCAGAAAAACCATACTGGCTTCTGTGAGCTTCATCTGCTATTACTATAATATTGTCTCTTTCTGATAAAACAGGATATTTTTCTCTGTTTTCATCTGGAAAGAATTTTTGAATTGTTGTAAATACAATTCCTCCTGAAGATACTTTCAATAATTTTTGCAATTCTTTTCTTGAATTAGCTTGAATAGGAGTTTGTCTTAGAACATCCTTGCATCTTGCAAAAGTTCCAAATAACTGGTCATCTAAATCATTTCTATCTGTTAAAACTATTATTGTTGGATTATCAAATTCTCCTACTAATTTTCCCGAATAAAAAACCATTGTTAAACTTTTTCCAGAACCTTGAGTATGCCAAACAACCCCTGCTTTTTTGTTGCCTTTTCTTGCTTTTATTGATGATTCTATTGCTTTGTTTGTAGCCCAATATTGATGATAAGCAGCAAGTTTCTTTTTTACTTCTTTATCTTTTTCAAAAACAATAAAATTTCTGATAATATCCAAAATTCTTGATTTATCACACATTCCTTTAAGTAAAACTTCAATTTCAATTAATCCTTTTTTTGGTTTTTCTCCATTTATTGTTTTCCATTGCATAAATCTCTCTTTTTCAGAAGTTATTGTTCCTGCTCTTGCTTCTAATCCATCGCTAATAATTAGAAATTCATTAAACCTGAATAAATAAGGCAATTGTTCCTTATATGTTTGAAATTGATCATAAGCTATCCATATATCTGCTTTTTCATCTGCTAAATTTTTTAGCTCAAGAATAACTAAAGGGATTCCATTAACAAATAAAACAACATCAGGTCTTCTTTCAATATTATTTTCTTCTACAGTAAACTGATTAACTGCTGTAAACTCATTGTTTTCAGGATTTTCAAAATCAAAAAGTTTTACAATAACATGCCTTTCTTCTCCAGCTTTTCTTATAGGGATACTTATGCCATTAACAAGCATCTTATGAAAGCTTTCATTATCAGCTATAAGCTTCTGGTTCTCGCCTCTCAATATTTGCTTTAAAGCCATTTCTCTTGCTTCTTCAGGAACAGAAGGATTAATCTTTCTAAGAGCATATCGCAGTTTGTCAACAAGAACAACATCTTTATAATCATCTCTCAAAGCCTTGCCTCCCCTAGGCAGATATTCTTCATTATCTCCACGAATTATTTCATATCCAAGCTTTTCAAGTATGATTAAGACATTTTCTTCAACATCAGATTCTGTTATGATTTTTGGCATTTTTTAATAAGGAATTTGAGGTTTTTAACTTCTTTCTCTGATAGATTTAAAGACTACATAAAGATTAAATAATCAATTTGTATTGATTGTTTATGGCATTTGAAGAATGGTTTATTGAACATATAGTAGAGATAGCCTTATTGATAGTTTCCTTAGCAGGATTTGGATTTGCTGTTAAATATCTTATTAAAATTGAGAAAAATCAAAAAGCACTTCTTATCAACTCTCCTAACTCACAATTAGTTCAAATAACTGGCAATGTTACAAACTCTCAAATAACTCATTTCAAAGAAGAAAGTAAAAAAGTGGTAGCGTTCTCGGAGGAAATAAGAGAAGAAGAAACAAACGCAAAAAAACTAATAAGTAAAATAGAAAATTATCTTGATGAAAATAAGTCAATCTCGACAATATCTGAAATGTCTTTGAGATTAGCTAAAAAACTAAAGATGAATGATGATGAAAAATGGTTAAATAAGGAAGTTAGAGGATATGGTGAATATTGGGGTGATGAAGAGAAGAACACAGGATTAAAGATGAAAAAATCAGATAAAGAAACCCAATATAGAAGAATAGAAGCGGAATTAAATATTGGTTTAAAAAATGGGAAAATAGAAAGATTTGATATCCCCATGTTTATTTCTCAACCAATAAGGCAAATTGAGGAGTGGGTTGATAGATATTCCAAAGAACAAAGAATAGTAATGAATGCTCCTCCAATGGAGTTAATGGTAAAAGATTTGAATGTCGATCCAAATGAACCTGTACCTTACTTAGTTAATCCGCAGTCTTTCAGAAATATCTTGAATGGGCTAAGACAAAGAATAATAGATTTTTTAGATAGGGCTAAAAATAATGTTAAATAACTCTAATCTTCCCAGACATCAATTTAGGTAAAAGGGAGTCTCGGATTTGTGATAAGCTTTGAATTTCTTCATCAAGCTTTTTTTGCATTTCAAAAAATGAGAATAGATTCTTGTTAAAAATCTTAATTAAATTATTATCAGGAATAATAATTTTGCAGTCTTCTATATCTGTCTTTGACAAGCCCATGATTACGCTTCCAGTAGCACTTGAAATCATTTTTTCTAATGAACCAATAAGGGAATAGTAAAAAAACTCTCTAAAATTATTATTTATTTTTAATGCTGCGACACCACGACCAAGACAAAATTCTTTATCTGCAAAAGTTACATTTCCTATTGTTGCCCTAATACAAAAAACTAAATCGCCCGTATTGCACTTTTTAATTGGCTCAGTAGTAAACTTTTTTGGTAAGATTAATTTGCCTGAGAAATCCGCAGCCCCGTTTAGTAAAGGAATACCTTTTCTATCTTCGTTATAACTATTGCCTTTTGGGGATATTCCCATCTGAAGTTTTGAAATATCTTTAAATCTCCCAACCCCCCATCCTTTCGGTATCTTTCCTAATTCAGATTCAACCATCTCTCCGCCTGAGCTTTTGTATGGCTTGCCTTTTTCATTTGGAAATTCAAAATCAACAAACCATCTCTTAAAGATTGCTTGGCCGATTGCTTCTAAACTCTTGTTCATTTGTTGGTTGAATTCGATTTTTGAATCTAAGTCAAATAAGATATTAATAATCCTTTCCTGTTCTTTTATCCTTGGAATAGGGATTGATGCGTTCTCAAACCGGCTTTTAGAAATGTTTGTGTAAACAGAACCACCGCCACCCAAACTTTCTAAATAAAAGAGATTATTCTTAAAAAAGTAGTATATCCACAATGGGATGACTTTATCTTTATTACAAATTAAAGAGTTTATTTGCTGATTTGTGAATGAATCTCTTTTTGTAATGCCTACTTTACCGATTGTTGCTAAACATGAAACCATCACTGAATCTTTTGGTAGCTTTAGGTTACCCATATATCCCGCTCCTTTTTTAGAGAGCATAGTTTCAGATTTCTCAATATAAACTGACTTTCCCAGATCAGGTATTTTTATGAATGGAAAATCTGAACCGAAGTATTCCTTTATTTTTGTTGGTGGAGTTTTTCCCGTAATAACTCTCCCTAAATCCGTTACTCTCAAGATTTCCCAGCCTTCAGGGATTTTTCCTATTTCAGTTTGTTTGAATTTTGTTTGGGATTTCATATTACTAGTCTCCCGTCTTTCTTATTTAATCTTACATCAACTATTGTATTCGATGAAAAATCAAAAATGACTAAAGCAAGATATTCAATACCCTCATTCTTAATCTCAATTTGGATTAATTTTAGGATTTCTATTATTTCATCTGGGAATTCTTCTTGTAATTCTAATTCATAGAATTTTTCTAAACTCATCTCTTCTATCCCTTTACAAAAATTTATAATCTCAAAATTATTTATTCCTATACCTAAGATATCAGATATAAAATCCATTAATTGCCCCTTGAAATAGTCCGTTTGCAAATGAGCAATTATTTCTGGGTAGTCTTCATATAAATAATAATATTCATTTAGATTTGAAATCATTTCTTTTACATCCGTAAAGAAGTTTAAATTCCTCTGAAATCTGCTCTCAAATTCTTCTTTTAATTCTTCATTAAAATCTTCTGAATTCTCACTTAGAAAGTAAAAATAATCAAAAGTATTTACATCTACATTATGCAAAAAACAATGCCAAATTAATGAATCTTTAAATCCTCTATCGCTTCCCTTTTTGAAAGGTTTTTTTCCTTCGAAAACTCTTTTTTTTAGATCTTCTAACACCTCATGAGACTTGGTAGCATCTATCTTAATAATCTTAATAAAATTTTTAGCAGTGATTAATTCATTTATTTTTTGGGTTATATAGTTTCCATAATCAAATGACTCTTCTGGTAATTTTATATTTGAAAAATCACAACAAGGCATTTTTTTAAAAAGTTCTAACTTCTTCTTTAATCCAGTTAAAGAATTATTAAAATTCTCTTTTTTAGACTCAGAAAACTCTTCAATTACAATCTCAGGAATTGCAATATTAACTAGATTTTGTAAGTTATTTTTTTCTATGTAATAAATTAATTCGGTAAATGTTCCTTTAGGCGAGAGTTCAAAAAAATCTGATTCCCAATCTTGCTTGGTTCTTATAATATTAGTATCAACTACAATTAGTGATTTACCTGTTTGTGTTGGCATTTTGTTTCCTTATTTTCAGTTTGCTTGAATTTTGTTTGTTGTTTCATTTTCTATTAAAGGTTTATCTTTAAATCGTTTAATGCTTCTAAATATTCTTCTGCAATTTGTTTCATCTTGGTAGCGAGATTCTTAGCATTTGGTATACCAATTTTATCTAATGCTTTTTGTAAATCCTGTTTGTTTTTTCCAGCTATTTCTAATACATTAGCAATATTTAATTCGTCTTTTAGTTTAACTCTCGATTTTGAAATTTTATTTATTGTTCTTTGTTTAATTCCTTCTAGTAAGAGATTAAAGTCCTGCTTTTGAAAATAATCTCTAATCTTTATTTTAACATTTTCTTTTAAGTCAATTTCAGAAAGTTCTATTCCTGATAAAATTTGTTTGTTTATTTCTTCAACTTGTTTTTTCCCACCAAGACCAATATACTCCCCACTCACAAGACCAAGATTCCCAGAATGGATGATATTCTCAAGTAGTAGAAAATTTATTTTCAAATATTCAGAGTAACTCTTTTTTGAATATTTAGTATATACTTTCTTGTCTTGTTTTTTTAATTCTTCTAAATACATTTTAAATTCTTCTTTTCTTATCTCTTCTAAATTCTTATTGAGAAATTTTTTAAAACTTGCAATATTGTGGTATTTCTTTTCTAATCTATCTTTTTTTATAATGAAAAAGGTGCTTCTTGAACTGCCCATTCTTGTAAATCCGATATCATTTAAAAAGAGGGGGTATTGTCTAGTTGTTATGAACTTATATCTTTTATTTTTGATTTCTGGAAAAGGCCAACTATAAATAAAAAGAATATAATAACTAGATGACTTCGCTAGACTTAAAATATCCTCTTCATTTAGTAGACTTTCGTTAAAGAATTTATTTAATATTTTTATGGATCTTTCCTTTTTTTCTTTGTATTCTAAATTAAAATTTTTCTGTTCTTCTAAATTCTTTTTCATTTCTTCTATAGTTTCATATCTTTTTCTTTCAGTTTCCCCTCTTTTTTCATTTTCCATTTTTAGTGCTCTTTCTTTCTTCTTCTCCCTTATTTTTTCATTTATCTTAAACAAAACATCAATGAGAATTAGTAGAAACAAAACCCAACTTATAATTTTCTGATAGATTAAAATTTGTGAACTAATAAAATTAAAAATAGGAATTAGTAATAAAATAATTGATTCTAAAATAAGAAAAACGTTTTCTTTAATCCAAGCAAAGAATCTTTTCATCTTCTAAATCCTCCAACCAAGCCCCCCAAATTCTTCTTTATTTCTTCATCTAGTTTCTGCCCTTGTTTCATCTGTTCTGAAAGTTCAGAAGTCAATCTCTTCATCTTTTCATCAAAGACTTCTTTATCTTCTTCCTCTTCTTTTGCTCCGACATATCTTCCTGGTGTGAGGATGAAATTGTTTTTTTCAATTTCTTTTAATGAGGCAGATTTGCAAAATCCTGGAATGTCTTTGTATTTTTGTTTGTTTTCTCCTCTCCAAGAATGATACGTGTCTGCAATCTTCTTTATTTCCTCATCAGTTAGTTCTTTATGCCTTCTGTCTATCATCTTTCCCATGTTTCTGGCATCAATAAAAAGAACTGTGTTTCTTCTGTCTCTGAATTTACTGTCTTTTTTGTCTCTTGTAACAAACCATAAGCAAGCAGGAATCATTGTATTATAGAATAATTGGCTAGGAAGAGCAATCATGCAATCAACCATATCAGCATTAATGATGTTTTTTCTAATTTCCCCTTCATTTGATGTATTAGAAGACATTGAGCCATTAGCTAAAACAAAACCAGCTATTCCTGAAGGATTTAAATGATGAATAAAATGCTGAACCCATGCAAAATTAGCATTTCCTGTTGGTGGAACCCCAAACTTCCATCTTACATCTTCTTGTAAAAGCTGTCCATTCCAGTCCGAATCATTAAAGGGAGGATTAGCAAGAACAAAATCTGCTTTTAAGTCTTTATGCTGGTCATCATGGAAAGAATCTCCCCATTTAATATTAGCATCAATTCCTCTAATTGCCATATTCATTTTACATAATTTCCATGTTGTTTGATTTGATTCTTGGCCATAAATAGAAATATCCCCTATTCTCCCGCTATGCTCTTTAATGAATTTTTCAGATTGAACAAACATTCCTCCAGAACCACAGCAAGGATCAAAGACTCTTCCTTTATAAGGTTCAATCATTTCAACAAGAATTTTAACTATACATCTTGGGGTATAGAACTGCCCGCCTTTTTTTCCTTCTGCATCTGCAAACTGGCCAAGAAAATATTCATAAACTCTTCCTAAAATATCTTTAGACCTACTGTCATAATCTCCTAATGCAATAGATCCAATTAAATCAATTAATTCTCCTAATCTTTGTTTATTTAATCCAGGCCTTGCATAATTTTTAGGCAAAACACCTTTCAAAGAAGGATTATCTCTTTCTATGGCTTCCATAGCCTTATCAATAATTTCGCCTATTGTTGGCTTTTTTGCATTTTTTTTAATATAATCCCATCTAGCTATTGGCGGAACCCAAAAAACATTCTCCTCTTTGTATTCATCTGGCTCTTCAGGGTCACATCCTTCATGCAAATGCTCTTGTAAATATTCATGTCTTTCTTCAAAAGCATCAGAAATATACTTTAAGAATATAAGGCCAAGAACTACATGCTTATATTCTGCAGCATCCATATTACTTCTTAATTTATCAGCAGCTTGCCATAGTTTTTGTTCAAAACCAAGATTTGCACCATTATTTGTCATTTTCCATTTTTCTCCCCATAAGATTTAATTAATTCTAGAATTATCTCTTCAAAAGACTTATTTTTTCGGGAGATGTCTAAATTAATTAGTTTTTCTTTAGTTTCTTTACTGAGTTTTATAGTGCTCTTGTTATTTCCATTAATTCCCTTAGCCATCTTTTAGTATACTAAGTATACTTTATAAAATTTTCTTTAAAGAACACCCCCTCAAACCCCCCTAGCCTTTTAATTTTTACTATCTTCTTTTCTTACGAAATTTTCTTGACTTTCTTCTATAGGATTTTCTTCTATAATATCTTCTACGTTTCTTTCTGAAAATTAAAAACAAGATAATTAATATAGCAATTACAAAAAACACCATACTAAACAAGTAATCTTTACTAATCGCCGAGATTATTCCTAAAATAGCACAAATAGCAATAATAATATTAAGAAAAATATGAAATTTTCGTCTTCTTTCTCTTTGTTGGATTCTTTCTATGTCTCCAATACTTCCCTTGGCTATTATTCTTACATTTTCAGGATGTATTAATCTATCACCCATTTTTCTAAAATATCAAATTCCCCTAGCCTTTTAATTTTTCTCTTTATACATTTTAACAGCCTTCTTAATTATTTTTTTGCCGATTGGACCCCAAGGGCAGTATTTCAAGAAATCTTTTGGCTTTATGAATTTTCTTTTAGGAATTCTTTTTTCACTGGGATCTATTGTTTGAGGCTTTATTTTTGAAATTATAGCAGCATATCTTAATTGATAAAATGTCTTTTTTGTGTCTTTATGATATACTTTTTGATATCCTAAAGGAGTTATATCTTTAATTTCTATATCTGCTTCTTCCTTTACTTCTCTTTTTAATGTCTGATCAAAATTTTCCCCTTTTTCTGGTTTTCCTCCGGGCAAACCCCAGTGTTTTCTTGGATTCTTAATAATACATATTTTTCCCTCTTTACTAAAACAAACACCATAAACCTGGCTTATTGGTTTAATTTTTGAGAAATCTGTGAGATCATGCCAAGTTAATTCAAAAATCCCCCTCTTTACTTTCAGTATCTGCTTAATCATACTAAATTTAGAAGAAAGAATCTTATAACTTTTACGCTTTCTTTCTTTTTTCTGCTACTGGAACTCCCATCGTATAAACAATACCATCTCCTTGTCCCACCTGATAATAGACAAAAGCATCAATTTTTAGATGATGATGTTCCCTCAATAAATCAATTTCATCAGAGAATCTATTAGAAGCTTCTCTAGAATCTTTTCCTTGAACACCAACGAAAAGAGATTTAAATAGAATTCTTTTGATATGAGTCTCTGTTTCAGTTTCACCTGTATATCCCTGAGAATATTTAGTTTTTACAAACCTATATTGTTTCCCTGTAATTTCTTCTAATTCTCCTTTGCTTCCTGGAAACAATAAAATCTTTTTCATATCTATTAATTTCTTTGCCATTATAATCTCTCTCAGAATTAGGCTCTGAGGCGCCACCACCTCAGTTTTGTAAGGGAATTTGGGATTTATAATTCTTACGCTTTCTGTCAAACTAAACATTTAAAAGATGAAAATTCTTGATTTTGGGATGGTTGAAGGAACAGTAAAGTTTTTTAACAGAACAAGAAACTATGGTTTTATCAATGGAGATGATGGAAAATCTTACTTTGTCCATGGAGACGGATTAAAGGAAGGTGTTGAAATTGATGAAGGCGATAGGGTTTCTTTTAAAGCTGTTGAGGGAGATAAAGGCCCTAAAGCAGAAGAAGTTGAAAAGCTAAAAGGTAAAAAGGAAGAAAAGAAAGAAGAATAAAGTAAATAGAAAAGTAAAAGTTTTTTTAATTCTAATTTGATTTTATTTTGAGATTTTGCTAATTTGTAATCCCTTTCCTTTGCACTTTCCACATCACACAAATTCTTAAAAGGCTTTTGTTTTAAATATAATCATGTGGAGTTTATATGAAAATAATAAAAATGAGATATTGAAACCATTGATTTTTTCTAATAATAAAAGCCAGGAAGATATTGTTAAAGAGGTCCTTGAAGCAATTGATGAAGGATATAAAGTTATTTTTATTAAAGGAGTTTGTGGCACTGGAAAAAGCATAGTGGCTTTAAATTTAGCAAAAGAAATTGGAAAAACCTCTATTGTTGTTCCATCCAAAGCCTTACAAAAGCAGTATGAAGATGATTATACAAGTAAAAAGTATCTATTAAAGGAAAATAGCCAAAAATTAAAAATCAAAGTTATAACAGGAAGAGTTAATCATATATGTCCTTATTTACAAGAACAAGAAAAGATGCAAAAATTAGTGCAGAAGGAAAAAGAGCAAAAGGACTCTAAATTAAGTGATTTTGGAGATGATTTTAAGAATAATGAAGATAATGAGTTAAATGAAAAATATAACCTGGAAAAGGACTATATTTTATGTGATAATCCATTTCTTCCTTGTAGAATTGAGATTAAAGAAAAAAATTCCAAGAAAATTAGAGAGTATTTAAAAAAGAATCCTAAAATAGACACAGCTTTTATTTCTATAAATGATGTGAGAAGAATGTCTATAGCCCCCATATGTCCTTACTGGAGTCCTATTGTTCCTTCTGAAATAAAACTTAATTTAAAGGCTAATCAAAGGAATTATACTGGTTTGATGGATAGAAATTATACAATTCATCAAAGAAAACGAGGTTGTGGTTATTATGACCAGTTTAATGCTTATATTGATGCAGATGTAATAATTTTTAACAGCCAGAAATATAAATTAGAAACATTGATGAACAGAAAGCCAACCACAGAAATAGAGATTATAGATGAATGTGATGAATTTTTAGACAGTTTCTCAAATACTAAGAAAATTAATCTTAATAGACTTAATTTGGCTTTAGGAGGGTTGTTTACAGAAGATGAAAAAACACAAAAAATAATTAATAAATTAATAGCTCTATCAAATGAAATTTTAAAAGACAAAGATAAGCAAATTGAGGAATATATTCTGAGTGAGAAAATCATTCATATAAAGAATAGTGAAATTTTTGATTTGCTGAAATATTTTTTAGATTCTGATCTTATGAATTGTGTTGAATGTGATGAAGAAAATTATTGTTATCATATAGAAGAAGTAGCTAAAACTTTTGATAATTTTTTTGATGAAACATATCTTTCTTTTTGTAAAGAAGAATCATACAGAGATAAAGGAAAAGAGTTTATTGTTAGATTAGTAACAACAAATCTTGAGAAAAAGTTTAAAGAGCTTCTTGATAAAAATAAGATTATTGTATTGATGTCAGGCACAATACACTCTAAAGATGTTCTAAAAAATATTTTTGGTCTGGATAATTTCAAGATTATTGAAGCAGAAACTAAAACTCCTGGAAAAATCGACTTTTTAAAAACAAAATTTGAAATTGATTGTAGATATAAAAATTTTCAAAAAGGAAGAATAACAAGAAAACAGTATCTTTTGGCATTATCAAAAAGTATAGAAAAGGCAAAGAAACCTGTTTTGGTTCATGTTAATTCTTTTAAAGATCTTCCAACTGAACAAGAAATAAAAGAGTTTAATTTGAATATTATGACTCAGAAAAAACTTAGATATCTACAGCAACAAGATAGTGTAGGAGAAGCTGTTAAAAAATTCAAGCAAGGAGAAATAGAAATTTTATTTTCCACAAAATGTAATAGGGGGGTAGATTTTCCAGGAGAAATATGTAATAGTATAATTCTGACTAAATATCCTTATCCAAATGTTAATTCGCTTTTTTGGAGAATTTTAAAGAGAACTAAACCCCAATATTATAATATGTTTTATATAGACAAAGCAAGAAGAGAGTTTTTACAAAGAATATATCGCGGTTTAAGAAGCAGAGAAGACCATATCTTTCTTTTATCTCCTGATGTAAGAGTTTTTAGAACTCACAATTTTTAAGTTTTACTATAACTTAAAATCCCAGAAACCTAGGGAGCCTTTACATTTGATGTGTCTGATTCTCTTGACATTCTTTAAAATAAAACCATAATTGCCCCAGCCACTTGTTGCTAAATGAAGCTGTTTGTCTTTATTGAATTCTTCCTCATTTTTATAATGTTTGATATCTACTAACTCTGCTTTTCCTATAATAAAGCCACAGGGCAGGGTTTTGAAGTTGAATTTTTTCATAGCTTTTTCATCAGGAATTTTAGAAGCATGAATCAAAAAAGGATCTCTAAATTTTGTGTTCCATTTTCTTATTTCTATCTTTTTTCTGCCTTGCAATATTAATTCTGCCCATGGCTGTTTTAAAGATAATGTTTTCATGATTAAGAAGAATAAAAAAGAGATTATAACTTTTACGCTTGTTTAATCAATATCTAAATTATTTAACTGAAAATAGGTCTTTTCCAATTTAGCATCTGCAAATATCACCTTAGATGGCTTTATCATAATTTTCTCCTGCCTAATTTCATGAATTTCTTAGCTAACTTTGGGTTCCAAATATAGACCAATATGCCTTTCTTAGAAATAGCTATTTTATTTATACTTTGTAAATAATCTAATATCTTTACATATGTCTGCCACATGACCTTTCTAGGAAGCTTTTGCCAGATTTTTCTTCTATTAAATTCTCCACTATACCTCTTTATAGTTTTTTCCACCATCAATACAGTCTCTAGAGTTGGGGATCTGAATAATCTTGATATTTCTTTGCAATAGTCATTTTTTCTTTGAATTTGCAACGGCATTTTAATTCCTTTATCAATTTTATATGTATATCAATTGATATACGCTTAAAAACCTTTTGCTTTTAAATTCCCCAGCCTTAATAATTTTTACACTTTATAATGCAAGATATATTTTATAATACAAAAATCAATTTAAAGCTATTGAGATTATAATGGAAATGGAAAAGCAATATGTTATAGGAAGGCATGGAGATAAGGTATGGAATAGTTATACTGATTTTCATTATCTTGCAAGCCATCTTAGAGACAAGATAAATAGGGAAAATCTAATTGGTATTCATGAAACTAGGTCTTTGGGAGATGTCAGCTCTAAAAAAGCTCTAGTTTTGTATTCTACTGACAAAGAAGATGTTTTGCTGGAAAATAGGGGGGGATTTACTGAAACACGCTTAGGAAAGAGACTTGTTGATCTTGATGAAAGAGAATTAAGAGACAAAGCAATAAAAACAAATATTCCTTTGGAAATGCTTGTTAAATTGAGGAAATTTATTATTGTTACAAATAACTAAAATGTCATTAAAAGAAATAATTGAAACTGTTGGTGTTTTAGTGATATTAGGAGGATGTACTAGTACTGGAGTAAATAGGGTAGTGATTCCTGCAAAAGGCCCACTTGAAGAAAAAGCACAATATGTTCTAGAATGTTATGACCAGAATAAGAATGGTTTATGTGATTCTTATATTATTAAAGGCTATAATGTTTTGCCAATTCCAATAACACTAGATGAAGAGACTATCCCTATTAATCTTGCTTCTAGGCTTAAAAAGCAAGGCTTGAATGTAGTTAAAACTCATAGAAATTATTAAAAATATAATAAAAATAAAAAATAAGAAATAGTTTGATTTATTCTTATACTTATTCTTCTTTGGCTTCTTCGACTTCTTCTGGCTTTTCAGTTTTTTCCTTTTCTTCTTTTTCTTCTCTAGGTTTTATTCCTTTCCTTTTCATAAAACACTCTTTGCAATAAACTGGCCTGTCTCCTGAAGGTTTGAAAGGAACTTCTGCTTCTTTTCCGCATTCAGCACATGTTATTTTGTGCATCTCTCGTGGCCCAAATCTACGTGGACCGCCAAACCTTCTCTGACCACCAAATTTACGGGGGCCGCTCCTTCCTCTTCCAGTGCCTCTTCTAGAATCTCTATATGGCATTTCAAAAATCCTCCTATTAGATATCAATTTGGTCCTTATTTATAAATCTTTCTCGTTCACAAGCCATAATATTTAAAAATTCCACAATCTTGCTAGTTTAGAGGTGATTTGAGCCTCAGCTGATTTCTGGGGAAGGCTAAGATGGAAGAGATGAAAAAATCTAAATCTTAGTGAATAATCCCCTTTTCTTGTTCTCTTATTATAATGCCATCAATTAAATTTTCCAGATGATTTCCACCATAATTGTAAGCTTCCTTGTTTTTGATATCTGGCATCTTATATTCTTTTAAATCTGGTGCTTCTGGTAAAATTTCATGAGTTAAAATAAAAACTCCTTCCTCATCACTATATTTCTTATCTAATACTGCAGATAAAACAAGATATTTTGGTTTATCTTTGTCACCAAATTTATATAATCCATATGCTACAGGATGCTCCCCTTCCAGTTACTTTCCTCACTTATTATTTCTTTGCCTGAAAATGTACAATAACCAAGAATAACTTTTTCATTCATCAAATCTATCCCAGCATAATTCAAGAGAGCTATTACTTCTTATTGTTTTTCTTCATAAGTTGGCATTTTCCCTGGCAATATTTATAAAGAAGTTCACTTTAAATAAATTATGTTAAAAGAGGCCATAGATAAATTAAAAAATTATGCTGAAATAAGAAAACTTGGAATTAAAATATCTTTAAAAAGTAAAGAATCTTTTGGATGAGTTATGATTTATTAGCTTTACACTTAGATTTATATTCCTATTTACAATGATTTTTCTAATAATGTTTTAACTCTTCTTTTTCTTTTGCTGTTTCTACTACCAAACAACCACCATTATCAGCTTTAAGATAGAAATCATTACCAATACAAATAGATATTAATGACATATATAACATATTTTTTTCTTCATCAGGCAATGTCTTCCATTTTAATCTTTAATTTCTGTTTTCATCAGTTAATTTTTTCAGATATTCTATTAAAATATCCCTTTCACTCAAATTAGGATATTCTTTTTTTAGCTGATCAAAAGGACCAAAATGCCCTTTCTTAGTATCAACTATTTTAAGTTTTTTTACTAATTCATTCTCTGGCCCTAGCCTTTCTTGCTCCTCCATTATCCTTGTTGCTAGATGACTATAAAGTTCTATATATAATCCTGTATATGTTGCCATTTTTAAAAATTAAAGAACTAGGTTTAGTTTATAAATTTATATGTGGAGTTCAATAACATCACTATCCTTTAAAATATATTTGAGACCAACTCTTTTGATGGTATTTTTTCTCCAGATTTTAGCAAACTTAAACTGTTTTATGAAATCTTTATGAACTTTCCTTGCTAAATCTTCGACAACTGAATTTTCTTTTAATATCACTGGTCTTTTTTCTGGCTTTCTTCCTGGATGTTTTGTGTAAATTCTTATGATGTTTAAAGAAGTAAATATTTTTTTCTTTAGTAAATTAAGATTCTGTCCTGTTAATGCACTTATATCTATTGATCCTGAAAATTCTTTCTTTATCTTTTCTGTATCTATTATATCAGCCTTATCTATTACTACTAAGACATTTTTATTCTTTATCTTTGATAATATTTTTTTTATTTTATCTATTGAACATCCAACAACAAGGACAAGATCTGAATTATTTGCATAGCCAAGGATTTCATTATCTTCATCATTATCTTTTAACGACGGAAGATCAAGAACTTGTACGAGAGCACCTAAATTTAACATTCCTTGCTCTGGTTTAGCTGTTGTATAAGGAAATTTGCTTACTATTGACCTTGCTCTGGTTAGTTTGTTTAGTAATAAAGATTTTCCTGAATTTGCATATCCTATTAAAGTAATTTGAGCATCTCCTTCTTTTCCTAATCCTTTTTTATGTTTCCTGATTTTCTTCTGCCTCTGTAACTCTTGCTTTAATTTTGCTAATCTTGACTTTAGATTTGCTAGTAAATTTTCAGACCCTTTGTGTTTAGGAGCTAGCGAAATCATTATCTTTAGTCTTTCTATTTTTTCTTCTATAGTTCTGGCTGCTAGAAATTCTGCTTGAGCTTTTTTGAATTGAGGGGTTACATTAGCTGGCATCTTTTTCTTTAACAAAAAATCTCCATTTTAAATGTTGAGCTTTATTTATCCCTATTCTACTTGAACAACCTATTTGAGAATTTTTTATTTTTATTCCTTTTAGTATTTTAATTTTGTCATTAATATCTGTTCCATTTAAGGCTTTAGTTATGTTTAAGGCTTGGCATAATTTTCCAGGACCATCTGTCAAGTTATCTTTCCTTTGTCTTCTTTTTTCCATATTCTTTATTCCTTTTATTGGTTTAATTGCTCTGATTAATACAGCTCCTGGTTTGTTTTTTTCTGCTGTGATATTAAGACAGTAATAATTTCCATAAATAAAATAAATATAGAATTTGCCATAACTGTTGTACATTAACTCGCTTCTTTCTGTTTTTTTGAATGCATGGCTTGCCTCATCACCATCTTCTTTTCCTTTGTAAGCTTCTGTTTCTATTATTATTCCAGATGTATTCTTATATTTGATTATTTTCCCAAGCAGAGCTTTTGCAGTTTTTACTGTATCTTTGTTGAAGAAAGATTTGCTTAATAGCTTTTGTTTCATATTATTAATTATTGGGAAAGGTTTAAATATTTTTTAGCAGTCAAGAAATAATTTTTATATTCTTGAGGTGTCTTTATGACACCTATCTTTATATTCACAATACCTACACATCCACTTAGTTTTCTCATGTTTTCTTGCCTCTGGTTCTGGTAGTGTGTTTGTTGTTAATAATTTATGAAGAAGTTTGAATCTCTCTAGGATTTTTTGGGCTTTTTCTTTGTCATAATTAATTTCAAAAACTTTTGTTTTTAGTGTGGATTTGTCAATATAGACTAAAAGACCGTTATGAACTCCAATAAAATGCATGTATAATTGAAGTTGTTGGACATTGTGTGGGGAAGCTTCTTTAACAAACCTTATGCCTGCACTACTTTTTATTTCTACAAGATAGATTTTGCCGCTAATTTTAACTTTGATAAGATTGTCAATTCTTCCTGATATTGTGAAATCTTCAATTTGCTCTTTGAAAGGAAATTCTGATTTAAGAAGCTCGACTTGTGGTGTCTTTTCTGACTTTAAGACTTGAACAATAAAATCATGTATTATATTGCCCATTTCAAAAATCTTTCTCAATTCAGGAGCTATTTCTGTAGGATATTTATAAGAATACCACACCTTTCTTAAACAGCTACCAGCCTCAGAAGGATAATATCTTCCTATACCTTTCGGCTTATACTCTCTTTTTATATGCTCATCAATTAATTCATCAAAATCAATCATAATAAAACAAAGAAAAAGGAATTTAAAATTCTTTTCTTAAGCGCCTTTCTTTTCAATAACCTTGTCAAGACTGGTATTAAGCTTACCAGCCAAGTAATCATAAAATTCTCTTTCTCCTCCTGAAAGCTCATCTCTTTTTGCAGCCAAATTTTTCCTGCCATCTCTTTCTCTAAATCCTATCAACGCTTTTTCTATATGATTTTCATAATCCTGCCTTTCTCCTTCATAAATTATGATAGGAGGAAAAGAATTTGAACTTCTTAAATAAAGATTATTGGCCATTCTAGATGTCCTACCATTTGTGTCTTCAAAAGGATGTATTCTAGCAAGATGCAAATGCATCCAAGAACCTATATCAAAATATCTTTCAGGCACATATGCTGTTCTGTTTTTACATTCCCCATAAAGTTGATCTAAACCATCAAAAAACCTTTTCATAGAAAGTCTTAATTTCTCTGGATAAGGAGGTTTTATACAAGAACCACGCACTCTAACATTGAACTTTCTATAATCTTTTATCAATCCACCATTTGTTCTAAATGCTTCAGGATCTATCTGATAAGCTAATTTTATTAAGAAATCTTTATCAAAAGGTATCGTGAAGTTCTTTTTTCCAAACTCCCACGCTTTCTTTAGGTTTTTGCTCAATCTTTTAATTTCTTTAGTATATTTTTTAGTATTCCCTTTCTTTAGCGCTTTTGCTACAGGATACTCTATTCTCAATGAATGTTCCAGAGCCTCTCTTTCTAATGCCCCATCAAAGAGCTCTTCGAGTACGACATATATATCAGAGCCTTTCTTTTTTATGTACTTCTTTTTATCCAGTATTTCTTCAACTAATGCTTTATCTGTTAACATAAAATTATAACTCTTTCCTGATTTATAAACCTTTCTTTTGATACCACTTTAGAGTGATTTCTAAAGCTTTTATATTCCTAAAACAGAGGATTTTAATGGGAATCTTTGATATATTCAGAAAAAAGCCTAAAAAAATAGAGCCAATACAGCCATTTTCTATTGTTAAGGCTGAGGATGGAGAGTTTGATAGCTTCTTTAATAGGGTGCTTAAATATAGCCAGATCATTTTAATTACAGGCAAAAGAGGAAGTGGGAAGACAAGTTTAGGTATGGTTCTCCTTTCTGTTCTTAACTCTTATAGAAAAAAATGTTATGCTGTTGGTTTTGGAAAAGCTAAGCTGCCTAGATGGATAAAGAAAGAAGAATCTCTTGATAAAATACCTCTTCATTCTGCTGTTCTTGTTGATGAAGGAGCAATAGTTTATTCTGCTAGAGACTCAATGAAAGATGCTAATAAAATGTTAGGCAAGTTGATGGCTATTGCCCGTCATAAGGATCTTACCCTCTTTCTGATTGCTCAAAGTAGTGCTATGCTTGATGTTAATGTTTTAAGGCTTGCTGATATTTTGTTATTGAAGGAACCATCCTTATTACAGGCTGAATTTGAGAGGCGTGCTTTGCAGAAAATGTATGAAAAAATCAGGCCTTTATTTAAGAAACAGGAAGAGGGGGAAAAATTCTTTTATGTCTGGAGTGATGAATTTCAGGGCATGCTTAGTTATGAGCTTCCTAAATTTTGGAATGAAAGCATAAGCAAGGCTTTTAAGAACTTCAAATAGATTATATTTTACTATACAAAAGCTTAAAAATTTTCCTTGCTTGATTTTTAGATGGCTAGCTTAAAAGGGGTGCTTCTGGAATTAAAGGATATTATCAATAATGTTTTATCCAGAAGGATAGATTTTAGTTCTAGAATAGTTGGAGATGAGTTTCATTTTAAGCGTCGTGAGAGAGAGTATTATTCTAGAGAGATAGAAAATGCGATGAAAAGGCTAGAAGCTGTATTAAATGAAAGCTTTACTATAGCCCCTACAGAGAAAAGGGCCTTGACAGAGGCATCAATGAAGATTAAAGATTTAAAAAAGATGATTAACTCCAACAAATTTCTTGAATCTGTTGTATCTATAGAAGAAATTTTTGATATAGTTCCATCAGTGAGAGTGCCAGATGGTGATTTGCCTAAAGGGGAATTTTACCTGCCTTATATTCCTCGTGATATTTATTCTGAAACAAAAGCATCTTTTGATGAGCTTGTTAAATGTTATGAGCATAGATGTTATCGTAGTGCTTTGATTTTATGTGGCAGAATTCTTGAGATAGCTTTACACAAGAGATATTTTGACTTGACTGGAAGGGATTTGCTTCAAAAAAGCCCTGATATTGGTCTAGGTAACCTGGTTCTGAAGTTTAAGGAAAAAGAAATTAATCTTGATCCTGGATTGAGCAATCAGATTCATTTAATAAATCATTTAAGGGTAGCCTCAGTGCATAAGAGCAAAAGGCCGTTTAATCCAACTAAGTCACAATCAAAAGCTTCTATACTTTATACTCTTGATATTCTAAAGAAATTATTTCGTGGATGATTATTATACATGCCTTCCAACTACAGTATGCCAAGTTCCATAATGTTTGTAAGCCCTAATTTTCACATAAGGAAAAAAATCCTTGGCGATGTTTCCTTTTGCAGGAAGCTTTTCTAAAATTGCTTTGCTTAAAAAATAAACTCCACAATTCACCCAAACATTCTCTAATTGTGGTTTTTCCCTGAAAGTTATTATGTTATGTCCTTCTGTTTCAATTTTAGCAAAATTTAATCTTGGGTTGGCTACACATATTGTATCTGTTCCAAAATCTATTAATCCTGCTAAATCAATATCAGTCATGTCATCAACATTAGCAACAATTACATCATCTGTTTCTGTAGAATTCAAGGCATGTTTTAAAGAGCCAGCAGTTCCTGGTAATTCAGGAGTTGCTGCAAATACAACATCAATACCTGGATGATACTGCCTAATTTGTTCAGCCTCTCTTTCTGTGCAAGCAATCACTATTCTCCTAACAAAAGGCCTTAACCATTCTATCTGTCTTTGAATAAGGGATTTTCCTTCAATTTCAATAAGAGCTTTGGGATATATCCTTTCCCTGCCTAAAGAACCACCTGCAAGAATTATTGCATCTACTTTTCTTACCATTTTATTTTTTTACCCCTCACCTCTACTGAAATATAAGGCCTAATTAGTATTTAAGTTTTTTTATACTTTTTTCTATTTTTTTCAGAAAGACTTTTAAAACATTTTTCCCTTAAAAAATCATGCCAAGAAAAGAAAAAGAAATTTCAATTGTCATAGGAAAGAATGTTAGTCTAGTTGGTTTTAACAAGTTTGACAAGACAGAAAAAGACTCTATTTTGAAAGTAATGAATACTTATATCAAGAAAATTGAAGAGAGGATGGATTATGATGAGTTAAAAATTAGATTAAAACAGCATCAAAGGAATAAACTCTTTGTTCATGAGATAAAAGCAGAGCTTTTTATCAATCCAGGGGCAGTTTTGAGTGCTAAATCTTCACATAAGAATCCTTACAGAGCTCTCGCGCAGGTTATGACCAAACTTGTTAATGAAATTATACATAAAGAGAAAAAAGGCCCAAGACAGAGACCAATACGCAAAAAAATCATATAGGATAAAAATGAAACACAGAAAAAGAATAAGAGAGAAAGGAAAAATAAGGCTAAGCAAGGCTTTCCAGGAATTTAGGGGAGGTGATAGAGTTTGCCTTGTCCATGATTTAAGCCAAAAAAATGGCTTTCCAAAACAGTTCCATGGTTTAACTGGAGTAATAGAGGGAAAGAGAGGTAGAGCTTATATAGTGAGATTTAAAAATGGCAAAGTCTATAAAAAACTAGTAATAAGGCCTATTCATTTGAAGAAATTAAGAGGCTAAGAGGAAAAATGATAAGAGAATCTAAAACAATAACTCTTGCTGAAGCAAGAGAATTGCTAAAGAAAGCAGAAAATGATAAAGCGAAAGCTATATCAGATTTTATTAAAAAATTTACAAAACTTAGTGCATCAGAGGCTTTAAAATTAAGAAAAGCTTTAGAAGGGCTTAATATCCTTAGGCTAAAGGAAGAGGATATTGTAAAAATAGTGGATTTTGAGCCAGAAGATGTAGAGGATATAAGAAAAATTTTTGCTGGATCCGAATTCAGCTTAGATCAAGATGAAATTACAAAAGTGCTTGAGGTACTTAAACAAAAGAAATAAGCAAAATAAGAAAAATGATGAATTCAAGAGAAATGAGAGAAGAGAAAGCCATAATAATAGATTTTTTACCCAATGGCTATCCTCTAGAAATGAAGAGGATTCCAATAGCTCAAGCCATAGGCTCATTATACTTCACACTTCTAGAATTAGTCCCAAGAAAGGGAATCAAACTTCAACTTAAGGAAGAGGTTTATATAGGCCCTTCTAGAAGGGACAAAATTTATTTCATAAGGGGTAGACTCCCAAAAGCAAAACTTACAGAGACTGCAAAATTACAGATAAGGGATTTTGTTGAAAAGATTGTTTCTGAACAGGAGAAGAAATTTGTTGAATTCTTTAACAGGGCGCAGGCGCTAAATACAAGATTACATCAACTAGAGCTTTTGCCTGGTTTTGGCAAAAAATACACCAAAGCAATCCTA
This sequence comes from Candidatus Pacearchaeota archaeon, assembly GCA_026016245.1. Lineage (GTDB taxonomy): Archaea > Nanobdellota > Nanobdellia > Pacearchaeales > UBA284 > DAOWHW01. The sequence goes on along the minus strand of CP061211.1, from coordinate 476,547 downwards.
GAAGAGAGAGAGAAAAAACCATTTACCTCTTTTAATGATATGAAAAAAAGACTTAAAAGTCTACCAGATCCTAAAAAAGTAATTGAGAAAAAACTTATAGAAGAACTTACCCAGGAAATAAGGTATAAATTATTTGCAGCTTAAAATGGCAGAAGAGGCAGAAAAAAAAGAAGAATCAAAAGAAGCAGAAATTTTAGTAAGAATTGCTGCAACTGATATCCCAGGAAAATTATCTGTCTATGCTGGCTTAACAAAAATAAAAGGGGTATCATGGACATTTTCTAACGCTGTCTGCAAGAATCTTAAAATTAATAAGAACAGAAAAATCTCTGACTTAAGTGAGGAAGAGATAGGAAAAATACTAGCCTTTATCAAAAACCCCAATCTTCCAACATGGCTTCTTAACAGAAGAAAAGACATTGAATCTGGAATTGATAAACATCTTATCACCACAGAACTTGATCTAAGGAGAGAATTTGACATAAGAAGAATGAAAAAAATCAAAAGCTATAAAGGGGTTAGACATGCTGCAGGATTGCCTGTAAGAGGCCAGCGCACTAGAGCACATTTTAGAAAAGGAAAAGCCATAGGTGTAAGTAGAGCTAAAGTTAAACCAGGAAAAAAAAGATAAGATAGAAAATGGGAGATCCAAAAAGACAGCACAAAAAATATTCAAGACCAAAAACACCATTTGACAAATCACGAATACAGGAAGAAAAAGCTTTTATCAGGAAATATGGTTTAAAGAACAAAAAAGAGATATGGCGTTCAGAGAACTATATAGATAGAATTCGTTCTCAAGCCAAAAAATTAATTCTACAACCTGAGCAAAAAGAGACTTTTATTAATCGTCTCATAAGGCTGGGCTTGGTAAATAAAGATGCAACTATTGATGATATTCTTGCCCTGACAAAGGAAAGATTATTTGAAAGAAGATTACAGACAGTTGTTTTCAAAAAAGGAATCGCAAAAACACTTAAAGGGGCAAGACAGCTGATTGTTCATAGAAAAATAAAAGTAGGGGATAAAATAATGGATGTCCCTGGATATATTGTAAGAACAGAAGAGGAAAATAAAATCTCTGCTGTCAAAAAAATCAAAAAAGAGAGACCAGTAGAAGAAAAACCTAAAGAAGAAGTAAAGGAAGAAAAAGAAGAGAAAAAGGAAAAGAAGGAGGAAGTAAAATAAAATGGCAGAAAAGAAATTAGAAGGGACTGGGATAGCTTATATTAGAGCTACTTATAATAATACTATAGTTCATATTACAGACATGGCAGGGAGCACCATAGCTTTAATTTCAGGTGGCGAGGTTACAAAACACGATAGACTAAAGGCTAATCCCACTGTTGCTATGTTTACTGCAAAAAGAGCAGCTGAAAAAGCAAAAGATCAGGGGATTAGGGCTATATATGTGAGAGTTTCAGGAAAAGGAGGCAAGTTATCTCCATCTCCTGGGCCTGGAGCAAATGCTGCTATCAAAAGTCTGGCAAGACAAGGTTTAAAAATCCTGAATATTACAGATGTAACACCGATGCCAAGGGGAGGTCCTAAGCCAAAAGGCGGTAAAAGGGGAAGGAGAGTATAATGGCAATAAAAATAGAAAAAATATCTAAAACTAAGGAAAAGATAAGTTTTTTGGTTAAAGGAATAAATAATAGCATAGCAAATTCAATTAGGAGGAATGTTCTTGAAATTCCTATACTAGCTATTGATACAGTTGAGTTTTCCAAGAATGATTCAGCTCTTTATGATGAGATGCTTGCTCATAGGATAGGCCTGATTCCACTAAAATCAACAAAAACATTTACACCAAGGAAAAAATGTACTTGTAAGGGAAAAGGCTGTCTAAAATGCACTGCAGCACTTAAGCTTAAGGCAAAAGGACCTGCTATGGTAAATGCTAAAGACCTGAAAACAAAAGGTATGGAAATAGTTTATCCTGAGATGCCTATTGTCTTACTTGCTAAAGATCAAGAGCTTCAATTAACTGCGCAAGCCACATTAGGAACAGGTAGAGAGCATGCAAAATTTACACCAGGGTTAGTATGGTTTAATTCATTTCCTATTATTGACATAAAAGGTTGTTCTGAATGTACAGAATGCATTGATATTTGTCCTAGAAAGGCAATCAGCTTTAAAGATAAAAAATTAATAATTGATCCTCTTAAATGTGATATTTGTGAAGCTTGTGTTGAATTCTTAAAAAATAAAGAAAAATGTTCTATAAGCATAAAGCCAAGTGAGGAAGACTTTATTTTTTATATAGAAAGTTTTGGTCAGCTTAAATCAGAAGAAATATTTGTTGATGCTATAAATAGTTTAGATAATAATCTCAAAGAATTTGAGAAGCAGATTAAAAAATTTAAGACCACAAAATAATAAGCAAATAATGGCGCGGGAGTGCCGGAGTGGTCAAACGGGCATGGCTAAGGTCCATGTGGCTTAGTGCCTACGCAGGTTCGAATCCTGTCTTCCGCATAGAAAATGAAAAAAATCAGCAAAACAAGAATAAGGAAAAGAATAAGCAAAAAAACAGATCCTGAAGTAAAAGACTTAGTTATTTTTCTAAACAAACAAAAAAAGCCTCTATGGCATCAAACAGCCAAGTATTTATCAAGACCAAGAAAAAAAGCAATCAGCGTTAATATAGATAAAATAAACAAGCTGACTGAAGGAGATGAAGTTGTGATTGTTCCAGGAAAAATATTAAGTAGAGGCACTTTAAATCACAAATTGATCATAGCTGCATTTAAATTTTCCGATAAAGCAAAAAAAAGACTTACCAAAAAAGCCGAGCTTTTATCTATAAAAGAGTTGGCTGAAAAAATATCTAAATTTAAAGGACTAAATGTAAGAATAATCATATAAAATGAAAGAAAAAATAAAAGAAATTATTATTGACGCAAAAGGAGCTGTAGTTGGCAGGCTTTCTAGTTTTGCTGCTAAAAAAGCTTTGCAGGGCAATTTTATCATTATAGTTAATAGTGAAGAGGCAATAATCATCGGAAGACCAAAACAAATACTAGAAAGCTATCTAAAGAAATTTAGGCTTGGTAGAGGAGTACAAAAAGGGCCTCTTTTTCCCAGAAAATCAGAGGCAATGTTAAGGAGAGCTATAAGAGGAATGATAGGCTGGAAAAAAACAAAAGGAAGAGAGGCTTTCAAACGTGTCAAGTGTTATGAAGGGATGCCTGAAAAATACACTAATGATGAAAAAATATCTGTATTCAAGAGAGAAGCATTAAATTTTATCACACTAGGCAGATTAAGTGAATTAATAAGACAAAAATAAAATAAAAATGCCAAGAAAATCCAAAACAAAAGAAAAGAAACCAAAAATAATAGTGGTTAGTGGCATGCGTAAGAGAAGTGTTGCTAGAGCAACAATCAAGCCAGGAACAGGCATAATTAGGATAAATCAAAAACCAATAGATCTCTTTACTAAATTCCAAAACTTAATTTTAAAAGAGCCATTAATGATAGCAGAAAACATACTTAAAGAAGAGCTGAAAGAGATAGATATTGAAGTAGCAGTGAGGGGTGGCGGAGTAGAAAGCCAGGTAGAGGCTTCTAGGCTGGCTATAGCACGCGCTTTGGTAGTTTTCACAAAAAATCAGGAGCTAAAAAAGGCATTCCTAAATTATGACAGATCTTTGCTTATTGCTGATACCAGACATAAGGAGATGTATAAGCCAGGGGACAGCAAAGCTAGGAGAAAAAGACAAAAATCCTATAGATAAATTTAAAAATAAAAATCATTAAGAACAAACATAAAGAATAAGATGATAATCCCAATAAGATGTTTTTCATGTGGTAAGCCTATAGCACATTTATGGAAAAAATTCAAAGAAAGAGTGTCAAGAGGTGAAGATCCTAAAAAAGTGCTAGATGATCTAGGATTAGAAAGATATTGCTGTAGGGCAATATTTTTAGGACATGTTGATTTGCTAGAGCTAACAAGCAAATTCAAAAAATTCTAATTCTTTTTACAACACAGCATTAATTACTGCAATAATACCTACTATTACAAAATAAAATCCAACTAAATACCTCAATATTTTAGGAAAAGTCAAAACCAATATACCAAAGATAATGGCAAGTATTCCTAAAATAAGTCCTGAGATACCCACGCTTAAAAAAGCCATTCTATTTTATACCTCCTTTCAAAACATATCTAGAATAATGACCGCATTCAAGACATTTCACAGAAACCTTACCTTTAGATATTCTAATTTTGATATTTTTGCCAGGAACAAAATAAGCATTACATTTATGGCAAAATTTTCTCCTATACTTTCTCAAAGAAATATTACTTCTTTTAGCTAGCTTCCTTACCATCATAACATATTTTTTTGCAAGCTTTGGTCTTTTTTTAGACTCTTTTTTTGCGAACATGAATAACTTCCAAATATTATCAAGAATTAATTTATCAGCTTCTTTTCTCATTTTATCATATTAAAGAAAAGAAGACAACTTATAAGTTTCCCGGCCGAAGCCAGTACAGCTTATAACGTAAGCAGCTTAACTTCCGTGTTCGAGATGGGAACGGGTGTTTCCTGCTTACTATGGCCGTCTTCATAAATATAAACCAAAAAAGACTTTTAAATCTTTTCTAATACCAAAAATTTTAAATAAATAAAAACTCCCACAAGAAGAGAAGGTGGGGATAATCTAGGATTTGCAGTATGGCACTTCGGTGCTTACTTAATATCTTCTTCGGAAGATTACCTAGATCCTTTCTACCTTCTATAACTGTTTCTAAAATTTTATAAGTAAAGAATAACTAATTCTATTATGCGGGAGTGCCGGAGTGGTCAAACGGGATGGACTCAAGATCCATTGGCTTAGTGCCTACGCAGGTTCGAATCCTGTCTCCCGCATGCTCCCGTGGCGCAATTGGATAGCGCGACAGCCTCCTAAGCTGTAGGTTGTGGGTTCAACTCCCACCGGGAGCGTTTTTTAATTTCAAAATGGCTAGAAAAAGAATTATGAAAATACCAAAAACAGTAACGATAAAATGCCCTTTTTGTGGAAAAGGCAATCGGATTTATGTTTCCTCAGAAAAAGGAATTTATTCTATCGAATGCAAAAAATGTAAGAAAAAAGTAGAAACCCCACAAGCGAAATGTTGTTTGGTATGTGCTTTTTCTAACAGGAGATGTCCTTCTTCATTAATCAGGGAAGCAAAATCAAGAAATTTAGAAATTAGATATTAATTTCCAGAGTTCTAAATAATTTTTGAGGCCAAATCTCCAATAAAATGAGTTATTACTATCACAGCTATAGCTATAATCAAATGCTCAACTACTGCTTTGGTGGAATTTAATTTTTTGCTCTTGGCCACATAATAACTAAAGACAGAGATAAGAAATAGACCAATAATAACACTAGCAATTATCGCTGTCTGCAATTCTAAAAGTAAGATTGGAATAATAAAAATTAAAGCAAAAAGAAGTTTGAACAAGAAAGTGGAAAAAGTGCTTTCCCAAATTTCCTTTGTTGTAGTAGTTTTACTTCCTGCTTCTTCAGAAATATGAATGCCTAAAGAATCTGAGAAGGCATCAGCTATTGCTATGACTAAGATTCCACTTAAAACAATCAGTTTAGAGTGAGTTCCTGAATATAGCCCCACAATCAAGCCAAGAGTGGTGATGATTCCAGAAGTAAGCCCAAAACCAAACCCCTTTCTTATTGATATTTTCATTTTAGATTCCCACCGATAGTTTCTATAATAACTTTAATTTCATTTTTTCTGTTAATTATTTCTTGCTCAAAATCTTTTTTCATTTTTTCAAGTTTCAGAATTTCTTGGGTAATTTCATCTTTTTTATTATTTAGTTCTGTTAAACTTATAAACACAATTTTAATACTATCAACCTCTACACTAAATTTTTGAATATTCTGTTTTAATTCTTCTTTTTTATTTAAGAATTCGTTCAATTTTTCCTTACTAAGAACCTTAATATTTTTTAATATTCTAGATTCTGTTCTTTTATCAAGTTTTATACTACCTTCTTTTATATCTGTTTCAATCTCTTCTAAGGTACGAACTATTTTAAGTTCCTTATCTTCTTTAAGTCTTGCAATCGGATTTTTAATGTAATCAAGTAATTTTTTATCTTTCTCTTTCCAAGCATATTTTTTAATTGCTTTTTCTATTGACAAGAAAAGCGCTTTTGCTTCAACATCATTTTTAGCAAGCTCTTTTTTTAATAAACTAACTTTCTCTGCTAGCATCTCTCTTTTTTTCCAATCATCACTTTTTTTGATTTTTTCATTCTTTTTTTCAGCATCTTTTATCTTATCATTAATATCAGCTATCTTTTTTTGATTTTTTTCAAGATTTATTATTAAGCTTTGATTTCTCTCTTTTTTTCTGTTGATATCTTTTATATTTTCTTTAATATCTTCAATCACTTTGATTTCCTTCTTATCAATTTTTTGTAGTTTGTTAATTACATTGTTGATTTTTTTTATGTCCCTAACAATAATTTCTGATTCTTTACCTATGAGTTCTGTCATTATGTGAAAATTCCTAAAACTCTGTTTTGAAAAGTTATCAAGTTGTGTGGAAGTAAAAACAACAAAATCTTCAATTTCCTTTAAACTATTACTTTTTTCTGTCTGCTTTTCAATAGCAGCTATTAATTTTTCAAGATATTTAACATAAACATCTCTATTCTGTAATACCATCAATTTAATTCTTTCATTAACTTTTCTATCGGTAAGCTTTACTGATTTTAATGCTATTAAATTTTCCTTTATTCTATTAAGAGCTTCATTTATCTGTTCAAAGTATGTTTCAGTTTTTTGTTTAAATTTGTTTAAAATATCTATAACATTTCCATCTTCGTCTAACCATTTTTCTAGTTCAGGGAAAGTAATTTCTTTTTTTTCTTTCTTGCGTTTTAAAAAATTAAAAACCATAATATCAGAATGAATAATTTATATTTAAGATTATCGAAAAGACTATAGAAAAATATGCGCCAGCCGGGACTCGAACCCAGATCATTAGCTTTCTTTATTAGGTAAGCATTTGGGTTGATAAGGGCTTGCCCTTATTTGGAAGGCTAATGTCCTACCATTAGACTACTGGCGCCTATAAATAACAGGAAAATTTTCTTTAAAAATCTTAGTGAGAAAGTTTTTAAATTAAAATACCTAAACATTAAAATGAACGAGGAAGAAAAACCAGAGGAGAGAAGGGAAGGGAAACCAGAGATAAAAGAAGAGAAAAAGGAAGAAAAACCAAAACAAGAGCTAGAAAAGAAAATAGAGAAAGAAGAAAAACCTAAAAAACCAAAGCTTAGTGGTTCTGAATGGTATGACAAGAATTATAAAAAACTTCTTCTAATATCTATTATCATTCTTATTGCTTGTTTTGCTTATGTTGGCTTTTTTTATGCCCAACATGGTGATATTATGTTTAAAGATGTGACTTTGACAGGAGGAACAGTCATTACAATCTATACTGAAGAAGAGATTGATCTCCAGAATATGGAAAATACTTTGGCAAGCAAGCTAGAAGATATTAATGTAAGGAAATTAGAGGATATAACAACAAGAAAGCAGATAGGTATTGTAGTTGAGACAAAATCTGATTCTGAAACTGCAACCAGCTCTCTTGAAGAATTTCTAGGTTATCAATTAGATAGTTCAAATTCAAGTCTAGAGATAAGTGGAGCTAGTTTAAGTGAGAGTTTCTACAAACAGATGATTATTGCTTTGGCTATAGCATTTGTAATCATGGGCCTAGTTGTTTTCATTATTTTTAGAAAAATTGTTCCTTCATTAGCTGTAATACTTGCTGCAGTCATGGATATTGTAGGAGCTTTAACCATAGCTAATTTATTTGGATTTCATATATCAACAGCAGGCATAGCAGCTTTCTTAATGCTTGTTGGTTATAGTGTTGATACAGATGTAATGTTAACAACAAAACTTATCAAGAGAAGAGGAGAGGGAGAGCTAAACAATAGAATAAAATCAGCAGCTCGTACAGGCTTGACAATGACAATAACCTCTTTAATTGCTGTTCTTATAGGATTTTTTGTAGCCCAATCCTCTGTACTTAAACAAATTTTCTTCATCTTGTCAGCAGGGCTTTTTATTGACCTGATCTCAACATGGCTTGGAAATGCTTCGATACTTAAATGGTGGTGCAAAAAGAAAAATATAAGTTAAGAAAGCTAAAATGGTAAAAATAGGTTGGAGAATCTGGTTGCTAATTATTTTATTCATAGTAGCAATTCTCTTCATAATAAATTGGCAATACTTTTCTGGAAAAGTTATTATCAAAGGGATTCAAGCAAATTCAACTGCAGCAGAAGCAGGCATAGCAATTGGGGAAATCATTAAAGAAATAAATGGCAAGCAGATAAATAGCATAGAAGATTATTGTGAAGCTGTAGCATATCTCCCTGCAGCTCCTGAACCTAAGCCTCCTAATCAGAATAAGACTAATGAAACTACTAATAAAACTAAAAATGGGAATGAAGAGGAGCAAAAAGAGAAAATAACTATACTAACAGACAAGCAAGAATATGTTTTCCTTACAACTTCTGATACTGGCATCACAGTCTCTGAGATATCCATAACAAGATTAAAGATGGGACTTGACTTGCAAGGAGGCGCTCGTGCTTTAGTTAAGCCTGAAAGGTCTCTTAATGCCCAAGAAATGGCCAGTCTTCTTGAAACTGTCCGCTATCGTTTGAATGTTTATGGTTTAACTGATATTAATGTAAAGGAAGTCTCTGATCTAGCTGGAGAAAGATTTATGATGGTCGAACTGGCAGGAGCCACACCACAAGAATTGCAAGATTTAATAGGAAAACAAGGAAAGTTTGAGGCTAGGATAGGTAATAAGACAGTTTTTGTAGGCGGCCAGAATGATATTACTTTTGTTTGTAGAAATGATGCTTCTTGTGCTTACATAGAACAATGCGGAGAAATAGAAGGCGGCCAGGCATGTAGGTTCCATTTTGAAATTCATCTTTCAGAGCAAGCTGCAAAAAAACATGCTGAACTCACAGCAGGATTAGAAGAAAATGTATCTGATGGAGAACGTTATCTGAATGAGACTCTTGATCTTTACTTGGATGACAATCTTGTTGATACTTTACTAATAGATGCAGGCTTAAAAGGACAGGAAACTACAAGGATTGCAATAACAGGAAGCGGTGTAGGAGAAACAAGAGCTCAAGCTTATGAAGCAGCTCAAGATAATATGAAGAAACTACAGACAGTTTTAATCACAGGATCTTTACCATTCAAATTAGAGATAGTAAAATTAGATTCTGTCTCTCCTCTATTAGGCAGAGAGTTTACAAAAAATGTTTTTATTGTTGCTATAGCGGTTTTTTTAGCTGTTTGTCTAATTATTTATTTGAGATATAGAAAATTTATACTTGTCCTCCCTGTTATAATAACCTTAATCTCAGAAGCTCTTCTTGTATTGGCAATAGCAGCAGTAATCAAATGGAATCTTGATTTAGCATCTATAGCAGGAATTATAGCTGCTTTAGGAACAGGGGTTGATGATCAGATTATTATGATAGATGAGACAAGAGTATCAAAACAGTTCAGTATCAAGGAGCGAATCAAAAGAGCATTCTTCATGATTTTCGCTGCTTATGCAACAACAGCTCTAGCACTCTTGCCATTATGGTCAGCAGGAGCAGGCCTATTGCGAGGTTTTGTTGTAACTACATTACTTGGAATAACAGTTGGTGTTTTCATAACTCGCCCAGCTTTTGCAGATATTCTTAGAAAAATAACTAAAGAATAAAAATAAATTAATAAATAAAAATGCTTCCTAAATATCATATAATCTTTTCTATAATTTTAACAATAATTTTATATCTTCTTAATTTTGACTTTTTATTTATCCTTCTTTTCTTTTTAGCTTCAATTTTAATTGACATAGATCATTATTTTTTCTATATAATAAAAAAGAAAAATTTTAATTTAGGAAAAACATATAAATATTTTAGATATGAATTAAATAGAGCAAGAATCAAAAAACCCAAGACTTTATTATTTATTTTCCATACAATTGAATTTTTCCTTCTGCTCTTAATCTTATCTTTATTTCTTAACTTTTTCTGGCCAATTTTCTTTGGCTGTCTATTTCATGATGTTATAGATATAATCTGTGGTCTATTCCAGAAACATAAAAAATATATAAAAGCCCCTTCTTTAATTTGGTATATAACTAAAAAATGAAACCAAAAAAGCCAAGCCTTACACAAAAAGTCTTGCGTAATTCTCTTTATCAAATTACTGCAACTGCCATTGCAAAGTTAGGTGGATTCATCTTCACAATTATTGTAGCAAGAATGCTCTTTCCAGAACTTTTTGGTATTTATTCCTTGGCTCTTGCTGTAATTCTCATTTTAATAACCTTTGCGGACCTTGGTATTAATTCCACTTTAATAAGATACACTTCAGAGGCTCTTGGCAAAAAGCAAAAAACTAAAGCTAGATCTTATACAAGATTTTTGCTGAATTTTAAACTATTGATTGCTGGAGCTTTTGCCCTCGCACTATTTTTGATTGCAAGACCTCTTTCATTATATGCTTTTCATAAAGAAGCTCTAATCTTGCCTTTACAAATAGGCTCAGTATATCTTTTTGCTACTGCATTGCTTGGTTTCTTTTCTTCACTATTTTATGCAATCCAAAAAGTAAAACTTGTAGCTGTAAAAGAAATAATTTTTCAGATAACTAGAATAGGTCTTGTTATAGCATTTCTTGTCACAATAAAAAGTGTTCCTTCTGTTTTTATTGCTTTGAGCATAGCAGCGTTTGTTGCTTTCTTACTCTGTTTTTTTATTATAAGCAAAAGCTATTATTTTCTTTTGAAAGGGCCTTTGATTAAAATTGATAAAAAAAGACTTCTCAAGTTTTTTGGCTATCTTTCGATTGGTAGCATAACAGGGGTTTTTTTTATTTATATAGATAGATTGATGTTAGGAGCATTTCTTCCTTCTGAATTTGTTGGTTTCTATACAGCTATTTTTGCTATTGTTGGCGCTGTAGCAGGGCTTATATTTATGGCTGATGTTTTACTTCCAGTCTTTACTCAAATTAAAGGCCAGAGACTTGAGCGAGCATTTAAAAAAGCATTTCATTATTCAGCTATTTTTTCATTTCCATGCGCTTTTGGTTTTGCAGCTCTTGCTCCATGGATTCTAAAAGTTGTTTATGGAGCTGCTTATGTTCCAGCTGAATATAGAATACCTATTTATATTGCTTCTGCTCTACTTGCTTTTTTAATTATTGAAATAGCAACTGGCAGATACTTTAGCACTTTATTTTATTCAAAAGAAAAGCCCCAATTTCCTGCAAAAATTATTGTTATTGCAACAGTGCTTAATATTGTTTTAAATTACTTCTTTATTCGTTATTTTATCACAATAGGGCCTGCTTATGGTTTAATAGGAGCTGCTCTTGCCACTTTTATTAGCAGATATTTTTATTTTGGTGCTCTGGCGATTTCATCAAAAAGAAAATTAAGGATAGTGCCAAGGGCAACATCTTTATGGAAGCCTTTAGCTGCAAGCCTTATCATGCTTGGCTTTTTGATAGTTTATAATTACTTTGTCAGGCTTAATTTGCTGCTTGGTATAACTGAGATTTTGCTTGCAGTTATAATCTATTTTGTTGTTATGTGGTTGATTAAAGGAATAACAAAAGAAGATTTTAAATTGGTTCAGTATCTTAAACCCAAATAAAAAATTAAACAATAAAGAAAAATGAAAGAAAATGTAAGAGCTTTTGTTAAAATAGTTCCCGAAATATTTAATATGATAGAACCTAAAGTTAGAATAAGTTCCATTGCTGGACAAGAAGGTTTCACAGATCTAAGATTTTCTTTAAAAATTAGGAGAATGTCAATAAAATGAAACCCAAAATTATGTTTATAAATGCAATGGATATAACGAAAAAGATTGAAGCTTTTATTCCACCATTAGGTTTGGGCTACCTAGCAAGTTCGCTAAGGAAAGAGTTTGGCTTCAATCACATTAAATTCAAAATTGTGGATAGAGATATTAAACAGGAGATAAATAATTTTAAGCCAGATATTATTGGTATTACATCAGTAACCCAGAACTATAACAAAGCAATTGAGTATGCTAAAATTGCCAAAAAACATGACATACCTGTTATTATTGGTGGCGTACATATTTCTGCATTGCCATCCACATTAAGTAGGGATATGGATGTGGGCGTTATCGGTGAAGGCGAAGAAACAATCATCGAACTTTTCAATCTTTTTGAAGAGAAGGGGTGTTTTGATGGGGATGAACTGGAGAAGATTGACGGAATTGTTTTTAGAAGAAATGGTGAACTTATTATAACGAAAAAAAGAAAGCCAATAGAACCTCTAGATAGGATACCAATGCCAGCGAGAGATCTATTTACAATTAAAAAGTCTACCTCTATGTTTACTTCAAGAGGATGTCCCTATAGGTGTACTTTTTGTGCCTCATCTCGCTTTTGGGATAATGTTAGATTTTTTTCAGCCGAATATGTTGTTAACGAAATAAAATACCTTATTAGTAAATATAAAGTAAAAAATATAGCCTTTTGGGATGACATATTTATAGCCGATAAAAGAAGATTAAAACAGATATTGGAACTACTGAAGAAGGAGGGCATTTTAGGTAAAGTGAATTTTACTTGCAGTGTTAGATCAAATTTAGTTAATAATGAAGTAAGTTGGTTATTAAAGCAAATGAACGTGAAGTCTGTTAGTATGGGGCTAGAGTCGGGTTCGCCTACTACTTTAGAATATCTCAAAGGAAGAAATATAACCATAAAGGATCACATAAATGCTATTAATATATTTAAAAAGTATGGAATAAAGATTGGTGCTAGTTTTATTATCGGTTCGCCAAAAGAAAGCCAAGAAGATATCCTGCGGACTCTTAAATTTATCAAAGAAAATCGATTAGCTAGCTTTGCTATATATGTTTTGACGCCATTTCCTGGAACACCTGTTTGGGAATATGCAAAAGCAAGGAATTTAGTAAGTGAAGATATGAATTGGAATTCTTTAAATGTGAATTTTGGCGAAAGTCATAATGATGCAATAATTTTATCAGAAAAGTTAACAAGAGATGAAATATATAAGCTATTTTTACTTTTCAGAAACGAGAAACTAAAAATAGTAATAAAGAATACTTTAAAAAATCCTTTAAAAATTCCAAAACGTTTGTTAATAGCCTTAGTGAAAATATTGTCGGGTAAACCCTTAATTGTAAGATAATATAAAAGATGATATCAATAATTGTTGTTTATAATAATAAGAGTATCTTGGATAAAATTTTGTTAAAAAGGATACAGACCTATTAAAAATATAGAAGAATCGACTGACAGATTGAAATAAAAAAGAAGATACAAGTACTAAAACTAAAAGCCAAAGTTTATTAATTAAAAGATTAAGGAGTTTAAAATGAGAAAATATAGCCAATTTACTTTATCCCATAGGAAGATGATTCAATTAGTTGGTAAGAATAAAAAAGTTTTAGATGTTGGATGTGCTACTGGTCAAATAGACAAGAGACTAACACAAAATGACTGTGAAGTTGTTGGAATAGAAAAAGATAGGCAAGCTGCCAAATTAGCTAGAAAATACTGTAAAAAAGTAATTGTTGGGGACATTGAAATTCTAACCAAACTACCCTTTCCAAAAAAATATTTTGATATTATCATTTTTGGTGACATTTTGGAGCATTTAAGACAGCCGTTGGATGTTATTATTAAACTTAAAAAATATCTTAAAAATGCTGGTTACATTGTCTGTTCTATTCCAAATGTAGCTAATTGGGTAATACGCCTTAAACTTTTATTTGGTAGGTGGGAATACAAAGAAATGGGGCTTTTAGATAAAACACATCTAAGATTTTTTACTTTTAAAACAGCCAAAAGTTTAATTGAAAAAGCGGGTTTTGTAATCGAAAAAATAGATATGACAACAAATCTATCAAGATTCTTTGGAAAAGCAGGAAAGATTATTACCAAAACTAATCCCCCATTGTTTGGTTATCAATTTATCATTAAGGCATCGAAATATAAAATTTAATACAAGATTTTTGCAGTTCTTTTTTTTCTTTTTTCCAGAATTTCTTTTAGATTTCTTATGTTGGCCCAATAAGCTTTTATAAGTAAATAAATTTTCATGGCAAAGAGCGCTCTTAATATAACTTTAATTTCAGCTAAGAGTCTTATTATTAACCAAGATGTTGGGTAGTTTAGCAGTATATTCCTTATTCGATTTCTTTGTTTAATAAAATAAATATAATTTGGATCAAATTTTTTTGCAGTTGCTGCCCCATAATGTATTATAGATACGAAAGGATTGTATAAAATTTTATAACCTGATTTTCTTGCTCTCCAGCAGTAATCTGATTCTTCTCCATAAGCTGGCGAAAAATTTTCATCAAATAAACCAATTTTTTTAATAACATTTCTTTTAATTAGAAATGCAGTTCCTATGGCCCAATCAATTTCAACAACATCTTTTGCTAAAATTTCTGGAGATCTCCCAATTGGTATGGAATGTGCAGCACTTATTTGTTGTTTTTTATCTAGAGAAAGCAGTTTACAACAAGCAATACCACCTTTAGGGTAAGAATCTAAAATTTTGACCATATCTCTTAACCAGTTTTTTTGAATAATTTCAGTATCATTATTCAAAAGAAAAACATAATCAGCATTATATTTTGTTAAAGCACGTTTGATTCCAATATTAGTTCCTTTAACAAACCCCTAGTTTTTTTCTAAAGAGATTAAATCTGCCCAAGGAAATTTCTTTCTAATTATTTCCTGACTTCCGTCTGTTGATCCATTATCAACAATAATAACTTTATACGAAGGATATCCTGTATTCTTTCTTAAGGAATTCAAACATCTTTTTAGCAAATCTTTACCATTCCAGTTAACTATTATAATAAAAACTCGTTTCATTTTCAAATTTTTTCAATAATTCCAATAATTTTTTTCTTTCTTCTAAGGGAAATAATTTTATAATCCTTTGTTTAAACTGGTTTTTGCTTCAAATCCAAATCCTTTCTTTACTTTGCCTTCTTGTAAATAAAGAAATCAGCACCTGATTCATTAGGATATTTATTTTTGATTTTTTTTATTAATTTCCATTTGGCAAAATTAATTTTTACCCATTTCGTAAATTGTCTATTCCTTTGGTGAACTTTTTGCTTATTACTAGTATCAGAAGAGTAAATAATAACAAATTTATCAGAAGTTGAAAATAAATGTTTCATATAAAGCTCAAATATATTCTCTTCAACAAGATGATAAATGACATCTAAGGATAAAGCGAGCTCTGCTTTGAAGATATGGTGGTTGTCTTTGAAATACTCAGAATCATACAAAAAGAAACTTTTCGTTCTATCCTTCTTAAAATGTTTCATACATAATTCTATTGAAGTTTTTGAAATATCCAAACCAATATAAGCAGGAAAATCAAATAAAGATAATTGATTGCCATCTCCACAACCAAACTCTATAACTGAATTAATCTTATTATTTTTTACAAACGAATTTATGACGTCGGCTTTAAATTTTGCAAGTTTTCCATAAGAACCAGCACCCGAAGTTCCTCCACTAGCATATCTTTCTTCCCAATATTCTTTAGATCCAGGGAATGAAATAGTTTTTATATAATTTAATAAGATTCTTGCCACATTATTGATTAAAGGTGTTTTTTTAATAACTGTTTTCAATTTATTTTTCATTTTAGTTTTTCTATAACTTCAATTAATTTTTTCTTTCTTCTTGAAATAGGAAAAAATTTCTTAATTCTTTCCCTAGCCACTTTTCCTTTATTCGATATTAAAGCTTTTTTAATTGCTTCTGCAGTTGCTTCCGCATTTCCATAAGGAACACAAAAACCAGTATTTCCAATAACTTCTGGCAAGGCAGCTTTTTTTGTTACAACCGGAACACATTCACAAAGCATAGCTTCTGCTAGCGCGCATCCAAAGCCTTCATAGGCTGATGTCTGAACATATACTTTAGCTTTTTGATATTTTTTAAGCAGTTTATCAAAAGATAAAAGACCAGTAAATTTTACATTTAAAGGAGCTATTTTCTGCAATTGTTCAATTTCTTTAGTAATAGATCCTACAAGAAGAAATTTAATTTTAGGAAGATATTTTGCCACTTTAATAAAAATGTCTGGCCTCTTAATCTTTGCAGTTCCAACTGATATTACTAAATTTTCTTTTTTGTTTTGAGGTCTCAGTTTAATTTTTGCATAATCAAATCCATGATATAAGACCTCTGCCCCTTTTGGTTTAGAATACTTTAACATATTTTCTTCTACATGTTTTGAAACAGCTAAAGCTATAGTAACATTCTTGAGAGTCCATTTTACTACCTTGCTTTTCCACCAGGAACAGAAAGCACCATAGTTAATTTCAGGCACACAAGCAGCATCATAACCCCCCACTATAACAACTATTTTTTTTCTGAAAAGTTTGGCAGATAAAGTTGCAAGAAATGCATGCCAATCAGCAAACCATACAAAAATAAGATCATTTTTTGGAACTAAAGCCAGAAGCTTGAAAATTAACAGAGGCAAGTTTTTTGTAGCATGAAGAGAGGTTACATTGTATTGGCTATCTAATATTTCAAAATCTCTTTTTACAAAAGAGAAAAAATCTCTATAAACAAATAAAATTTTTTTCTTTTTGTACATTTTTTATGATATGATACATGCCTCTAGGGCGAGGGGGTTCATCTAGTTTTTTCTATCTCTCCAATTATAAGATCTAGAGCTTGCTTGCCTTCTTTTAGCATGCTCTTCTTTTTCCTTCCCATAACTTTTTTTATCAAGCTAAGAGAAGGATCTAGAGAATGAATCATTAAACCCTTTTTTATAAGCCATTCATCAACTGCAAGCGATTTTTCCTGGTAAGTACTTATTACTGGTGTGCCTAAAACAGCAGCTTCTCTGTTCATTGTGCCGCCCGCACCTATAACGAGGTCTGCATAGTAAATTAAGGAAGGGCCATCAATTGCTTTTTTGGGTATTATCAAGTTCGGATTTATTTTTTTGTATTCTTTTTTTTGTTTTTCACTTCTTGCTATTAACACAACCTGCCATTCTTTTGGCATGCTTTTTACTAATTTCAATAATATATCTTTATTTTTCTTATAATAGGCCGCAGTATAAGGCTCTGGTCTCAAAACAATTATCTTTTTGTTTTTGTTTAGACCCAACTTCCTAAATATGTTTTTGTTAAATTTCCAGCTAGTTAAGTAAACAGCTTCTTTTACTCCAGGATATTTAATAAGCTTTTTTCCAAAAAGCCTTTTTTTCTTTATTGCTCCTAGACATAACACTTTAGAAGCAAAAGGTATGGAAAGCAAATTCTGCAAAGCTGCTGTTTCATTGTCAAAAATATAAATACTTTTTATACCCAATAAAAAGCATGCCTGGACAAGATAAGGAGACTGGTGGCATATTCCCAAATCCGGCTTTTCTTTTCTTATAAACTTTTTTAATAAAGAAACTCTGGGAATAGTGTTAAATGCCTTTTTTATCAAAGACTTGCCAGCATGTTTTCCTATTGTGACATAAGGAAGATGAAAGAAATCTAACATGCCGAGAGTTTGTGCATGTTTTCTCGCGGTTATTATTACTTCATGCCTTTCTTTTCTCAGCATTTCTATAATTGGCTTGAAGAACAGAACATGGGGTGTGTTGGTTATATCAATCCAAATTTTCATATTAAACTGCTGCTTTATAAATTTATAAAACTAATCTTTTTAAATTCGTAATCTTTTATTAAATCAAAATTAGATAAGCATAATGATGTAAGAATAATCTCAATTAGTAATTCTTGCTATTATAATAAGAAATAAGCTAGAAATTTCATGAATTTATACATAGCTTGCCATAATCAGAACTGCTATAATTAATTCAATTATCAAAAGTAGCCTTACAACATCTTTTTCATAAGCTTTCTTTTTTACTTTTTTCAAAAACAAAATTGAAGCATGCGTCAAGCTATAGGTTTTTTTATAAGGCACCTCCAGACTGCCATCTTTATTCGGCTTTCCAAAATTTTCAGCTTTAAATTTTGACCTTGCTTTTAATATGCCTTCAATAATGAATGGGATAAAAAGCAAGAAAGCTGCTTTTTCCATATTTCCAAGTATTGCAAAAACAGCTATTAGAGCTCCTATACTATATGTTAAAGAATCACCTGGAAATATTTTTGCTGGATATTGATTAAATATTAGAAAACCTAGTAAAGAGAAAATAATTATCCCAGCTATCAAAGCTAGCCAGACATTTCCTCCAAAAAAAGCAATTGCTCCTAGAGTAGCAAAAATTACTATTCCTAGACCAGCCTCAAGTCCATTATAGCCAGCCAGCAAGTTAAAACCATTTGTTGCCCCAATAATCCCAACAAGAACAATTACAAGTGGATAGACAAGGCCAAAATCAACAGAACCTAAAAAAGGAACAGACATTGTGCTATGGCCTGCATTTATAACCATTAATGGAATTGCAATTGGAATTGTCATTAAAATTCTTTTCCACCCCCTTATACCTTTTTTCCATCCAAGAATATCATCTATAAAACCAATAAAACAAGCTAAAAGGAGAGTGACAATTAATGCAAAAACTTCAACAAAGTGTGTTTCTGTCTTTAATACAAAAGTTTTGAAAAATATATATAAGAATAATGTAAAAACAATAGCAAGAACAACAGCTATTCCTCCTGCTTCTGCAACAAGTGGTTTTTTGTACTTATTCATATCCTTTCCTTGCAATTTATTTTTTTTAGCTATAGAAATCCACCATTTTATTAATAGCAATGTAACTACAAATGCAAAAATAAGATACAAAACAGTAATTAAAACTTGGCTAATCATTTTATATTTTTATATATTTTTACCATAAATCAAAAGGCAAATCGCTTTTTGGCTGTAAATACCTTTTTAATTTTTTGTCTGGAATGGTAAAGTTTTCAGGATAATTTATTTTCCATATTTTTATTGGTCCGAGAATGCCACCAGCATATATGATATCACTTATAGTGATATTATTCTGTTTTAGTTGTTCAACAAATAAATTATCTTGGCTATGAACAAGCTCAAAATTTTCACTTTCATCAAATAAGTAAAGCTTGACCCATTGTGCATTTAATGCTTTTTCACTTAAATATAAGGCTGCCCCCATACTATTAATTTGCTGACCAACACTTGGAATGAGATAAAGAGCCCCATTCATTAATTTTTCATCTTTCTTTTCCAGCTCTTTTAATTCCCCATTAATGTAGACATATTTTATTGGAATTCTGTATTGTTTTTCATTATAATAAACTATGTTTTTAATTTCATTTATCTCTCCAGTTTCTTTGTCTATGACTAGTAAGAAGCCAACTATTATTGCCTTTCCTCTTGGGAAAATCTGCCCCTCCCATTCAACATCTTGGTCAAACATAGTTCCACCAACATAAACATAAGCTGTTTCATTTCCTGTTTCCTGTGTTTGTGTAGGATCAAGGACAAAAGCATTTATCCAACTTAATCTATCATAACCACTTTCGTCAGAACCAATACCGCCATAAGCACTGTATTTACCTATTTCAGTTGAATCAATTAAAAGATATGAAGCATTATGTGCATATAAAAATTCTAGAGCTTCATTTTCATTTTGTCCACATAAAACATGTCTTCCCATTAAATAATTCCAGAAGCCTCCATGATATGCATGACCTCCATCTAAAACAGTGGGTCTTTCTCCTAAAGTTTGCACCCAATAACCATAATCCCACCAGTGAGCAAAAATTGAATTTTTTGGAGTTTCTTCTCTAACCCATTCCATTGCCTTTTGCCATTGTTGATAATAAGGTCCAGGAATAGTATATTTTGCACTTTGAGCTGTACTTTTTGTATAATTTATAAAAGTTATAATCAAGCATACAACTACTAAAATAACACCACACCACAAAAGTATCTTGTATAATTTATCTTTTGTTTTAAAACTATATTCAGCTAGCTTAATTGGTAAAAAGGCTGATGCAATAATCAAGGCCGGACTTATTATAAAAAAAAGTCTTATTGCTCCCCTCATTGATACAATCATCCAGAATATAAATGCAAGAGCCAGAATATAAGAAAAATTGATGTTTTTGAAATTTTCTGATATCTTATATTCTTTTCTGACATAAGCACTAATATAAATATAAAGCAAGACAAAAGCAAAAATAATTAGGCCACCAAAATATAAAAACTTTGATATGAAATTTTCTCCATTAAGCAAGCTTTGAGGTGAAATTCTACTAAAAATAAAAGTTATCATAAAAATAATAAAAAAGCTGTTTAGAAGAATTTTATTTTTATTATCAAAATGTTTTGTTGCTTCATAAAATAAGAGTAAAGTGCCAAAGAAAAAAAGCCAAAAAAGATAACTAAAGCTTCCAAAAACCTCAACAAAATAAGGAGCTTTGTTCTCTGCAACTGTTAAGCTCACTCTGCCTCTGCCAAAAGGATAAAGCAAACCTTCTACAACTTTAGAAGCAGTTTGTGAAATTAAATTTGGATTAATTATTAAAAGACCTATAAATCCAATAACTATTAATATAATCATGGTTATTACACTTTCTGGTAATTTTATTTTTTCTCTTATTTTTTTTAATTTTGTATTAAAAACTATCATGTCAACAAGCAATAATGAAAATATTATTGAAGCAAAACCAGTATCAGATATTACTGTAAGAGCTTCAAAAGTAGGATTTTCAGCAAAAGCAAAAATTAAGGTTGGAATAAGCCATGAAGTGAAAATAAGAAAATTTTTCTTTTTTTGCTTATTAAAGAAAAAAACAAGAAAAGACGCTAAGGCAAATGTCATAAAAATGTATTTATTGCCCCCCCATGTGAAAATCATTAAGCCAGTAAAAATACCAGAAAGAATTGCAAGAGGCATTATTTTTTTAATTTTTTTTGATTGCCATGCCCAAGTAAAGAATAAAAATGCACACCAAAACCATAGCATGCCAAGACTTTCAATTTCAGGAATGCCTGCTGTTGTTCTATGCAACATAGGTGGAATTACAGCATAAAAAACAGTTGCAATCAAAGCTATAGTTAATGCATTTCTTTTATTTGTTATAAAAGAGAATAGCTTTTTTATAAAAAAGAAAAAAACAATTAATGTTAAAGCAAAAAAAATGACTGGTGCAATAATTGCAGCAAATTCAACAGTTGCTGTTGGTGGTTCCCAAAAAATATTCAAAATTTTATAAATAAAGACTATCGCCCATGGCATCAAACTTGTTTTAGCATAATTTTGCACTCCAAGTGGTGCTGCCCTCATCATATCAGGATTTTCTAATCTGTTTTCAGAAATTTCTTTAGCATGTCTCAGAAAGAGGAAAGGATCTAAGTCTGGACCTAAAGTATATTGGCCTGTTGTTACATCTTTTAGTTGAGGGATATTTTGAGTTCTAATCCAAACCCCTAGATATATGATAGCAATTAAAAGTATGATTAAAGCAAGAATTATCCAGAATTTTTTATCTGGTTTGAATTTTATATTAGCAAATAGTTTTCTTTTTGGTTTTGTTTCTGTAATCTCTTCTATTTTGGGCTGTTCTGGTTGTTTTTGTGGTTCTTGTTTGATTTCTTTAGTTTCTTCTCTGATTTCCTCTTTAATTTCTTCCTTAACCTCTCCTTCCATTTTGAGATTATATTAACCAGACTTTTATACTTTTTGTTGACGCTTTTTTAACGTTTTAACGTTGTTAAAAGAGCTAGGAAAAGCCCTATATTTATGGCTAAAATTACTTTGACAAATTGTTCCAGATTTGCATGAAACAAAATAAGGAAGGCCATCATTAAAAATGCGACACTTCCAAGGATTTTTGCTGTAATTTTCTTATGCCAATCAATAGATAAATTATAAAATACAATTAATGACGAGAAGGAAAAAAATGCCATTGCTAGCATCATGTACTTTAGAAGTGGTGTTGCAGCAATATATCTATTACCGACAACTACATTAATAATTAATTCTGGAAAGATGAAAGCAATAAATAAGAAAATTCCGCACATGATTGCCAGGAAGCCTAGAGATCTAAACAAAACTTTTCTACTTTTTTTCCTGCTATCCTCTGTCTTCTTTTTTCCATGCTTTTCAATAATCTCAGAAAACATCACTCTTGTTATAGCTGTTGATCCAAAAAAGAGAACCTTACTAATAACAGAAACTGCACTATAAAGGCCAGCATAGAGGGGACTGAAAAAATATCTTGCTAGGATTATATCAATTGAATAAAGAGCCACAAAAAAGGTAAAGATGATCAAGGCAGACATAGAATATCTAAAGAGGTGCTTCTCAGCTTTAAATGGTTTCTTTTTTGCCTTTATTATATCTCTAATTGGGATAAAACCAATAAAAAATGCAGCAGCAATAGACAATGGAATCGCTATGATAGCTCCATTAACTCCTAAGCCTATTATGGACACTAAAATTATACCAAGAGCAAGTTTGACAACCATCTCAGCAGAATTATTTAATCCAAGATGTCCAAAACGATTAGTCCCCTGTAAAACCCCCCAAATTATCGGAAGCATGAATGTGATTAATAGAGATAATCCAATTAGGGATATGGACCATACATTTGTGTGCAAAATTTTTGTCCATAAGGGAAGCAAAAGCAAAAATATCACAAAAGTAATGATTGAAATTAGAGAGATGGTTTTTATTGCTTTGATCATTAATTCTTTAATCTTCCCTTTTTCTTTTTTTACCCAAAACTCTGTTGTGTATTTTGATATCACTGTCCTAATAGTTTCATGAGGTATTGTAAAAAGATAGGTAAGTGCGATGAGTGAATAAAGAAGCCCATAGTCTTCTACACTTAACATCCTAGCCATAATGAAATAGAAAAGATAGCTTCCTATGGCAGCTAGGATTAAACCTGTCCATAAAAGGAAAGTTCGTTTTGTCAGCTGTGTTTGTGTTTTCATTTTATATTATTTAAAACAAAGCTGGGGTTAAAAAAACTTCCATAAATGCTGAGATTATTAGAACAAGGAGAGCGATAATTATGAGATCTAAAGAATCTTGTAGAACATGCCAAAACTTTTCATGTCCAAATTCATGTCTTATTACTGCTGTCCCTATGATACCACCTGCAAGAGCCACAATAAAATAAGAAGCAATCTCTGGCAATCCATGAATAAGGTAACGTAAAAATCCTAAAGGAAGTTGTGCTAGATTATCACGAGCAAATATAGCTATGGCTGCTGCAATAACACTTCCATTCCAAGCAAGAATGAATATTGCTCCAGCTCCGAATAAGAATGAAAATAAAAGGCTAAACAAAAGAACATAAAAATTATTAGAAAGGATGGTTGAAACTCGGGACATGCCATTTTTTATACTTGGTACTTTCATACGTAGTTCTGTGGCATCTCCTGTTAAATGCCCTTCAACACATTCCTCATAACCAAACCTTGCATTAACCATACAGTAAGTTTCTACTTGGATTTTAAAATTAGTACTTGTCGTTTCCATGGGCATTAAAGCAAATAATAAAGCAAAAGCAACAACATAACCTAAGAATAAGAAAAGTAATGCACTGATAGCTTTTCCATGTTCCTTAATTAGTTTCTTCTCGCTTTTGATTTTTGTATCTTTCTCCTCTTCAATTTTAATAATGTAAAAGAAAAAAGGTATGGAGAACATGACAGTGAAAAAAACTATTAAAATGCTGATATGTTTTTCAAATACAGGATTTTTCAAGAAGAGGAAATCTGCGATAAAAAGTGAAACTGTAGCATATAATGCCCCTATAAAGAACATCTCCCATGGGCGTCTTTCAGCTTTTTTAGGATTAACTAATGTCTCAAGCATTCCTTTCTTACCTCTTTTATAATTTTATCAGCTCTTTTAATTTTAAAAAGGTTTCCAAAAATCTAAAATAAAAAGATTTTTTAATCCCTTTCCCTTGTTTTTTTTATGAATCGTTTTGATAAGATATGCAAAGACATAAAAGAGGTAAAAATACAGGGAGCAAGAAATGTTGCTATGGCAGCAGCAAAAGCCTTGTTAATAAAACATGACAAGAAAGCTGTAAGAAAGCTCATCAATTTAAGACCAACTGAACCCACTTTAAGAAATACTATCAAATTTATTCTTGCTAAACCAACAATTAAAGAAGGTGTGGGATTTGTTCTTGAACACTTCAAAGAAAGCCAGAAAAAAATATCAAAATATGGTTCTAGATTTATTAAAAATGGCATGACAATTTACACACACTGCCATTCTAGCACTGTTATAAACATTTTCTTGGAGGCAAAAAGACAAGGAAAAAAGTTTGAGGTTTATTGTACTGAAACTCGCCCATTGTATCAAGGCCGCATTACAGCATCACAGCTTTCTAAAGCAAGAATTCCTGTTACAATGTTTGTGGATTCTGCTGCAAGGATAGCTCTCAAGAAAGCTGACATATCCTTCTATGGTACTGATGCTATTACACCAACAAAAATATATAATAAAATAGGAAGCGAACTTTTTGCTATTATTGCGAAAAAGTATGATGTTCCTCTCTATGTAGCAACAGATTCTTGGAAATTTGATCCAGAAACAATTTATGGAATAGAAGAAAAAATTGAAAAAAGAAGTATTAAGGAAGTTTGGTCTAATCCTCCAAAAGGTGTTAAGATCTCTAACATGGCTTTTGAAAAAATAGATCCAGCACTTGTTACAGCAATAATTTCAGAGCTTGGAGTTTTCATGAAAAAATCTTTTATCAGCGAGGTTAGAAGAGTTTATCCTTTTATGTTTAAGAAATAGATTTTAATTGTTTTTCTCTTATCTCCTTCTCTAACTTAGTTATTTCCTGTAATAATAGAGTTATCTCCTCAGATAGTTTTTTATGAATTTCAAGAGCCTGATCTAATCTTTTCTGTATTATTTCTTTAGCTCCATCAACACTTTTTTTACAGAAAATTTTGGCTCCAACATCCATCATAACTTCTGAATTATCCAATAGTTTAGATTTCACGAGGATTCCTGGACTAATGGATGAAAATGTTTCAGTTCCTTCCTTTGTGTTCTTAAGTTCATCTAGAGATAGTTGACAATTCTGTATCTCTGTAATTTGTTTTTCCAAAAGAACTATATTTTGCTCTAACTCCCTAATTCTAGCATCAAGAATATTAAACTCAATTATCTTTTTCTCAAATTCTTTATTTTCTTTATCCATCTTATATTTTGAATAATTTGCGTAAAATCAGACTAAAGACAAAACCAAAAACAATATAACAAAGAAGCCAACCTGCACCATTTCCAATTATGGGAAGATTAGTCCCCCATTCTATAATATTTCCAACCTTTACAGCATCCATATATAAAATTTTAAGCCCATAAAATATAAGTAATAAGGGAAGGAATGTGATTAACATGGGTTTTAGGGTTAATTTCATACTCTGCATGCTTGCCTCCATCATCTCTTTCTGAATTTCTGCCATTTTTTCAGGATTACCCTTATATTCTTTTATTTTTTCTTTTGCTTCTTTCTGTTTTTCTTTTAGTTCGTCCATCTTTTTTTTATTGATCAATTTTTTATACAGAAATGTGAGGATGAATGTTATTACAAAAGCAAATATGATTATGCTAGCTAAAGGGCTCCACTGAACAAAATCCACAAATATACTCATTTTATTTTATCTATCTTATCTTCTAATTTTTATTTTGTTTTATTTAAATCTTATGCTATGTTGCAATAAATTTTCTTGCAAGAGGATGCATATCAAGAGCATGCTGTTGGGCAATTTCTTCATATAAACGATAAATTATCATAACACTAAGTAATATACCAGTCCCCCTAACTAAAGCTCCAGTCACATCTGATAAAGCTGCTAATAAGCCTACTGCTGCACCTCCCATGACTGTTAAAGGCAGGATATATCTTGATAAAATGCTTTCTATAACTCTATTATCTCTTCTGAATCCTGGAATTTGTAATCCTGAAGATGATATCTGTCGAGCCTGGCTTGCTGCATCCATTCCAGATGTTTTCATCCAGAAAATGGAGAACATTACAGAGCCAGCAACCATAAATAAGATATACATTAAAGATTGCCATATCATAACTGGCATAAATGATCCTTTTATTATATGCTCAATAATTCCTGCTGGCGGTGCACTGAACCAGAATGCTAGACCACTTATTGGAATACCTTCAGGACTAAAACCCCCAAGGAAAGTTGCATAGCCAGCTACTCTTTCTGCTAGAGTGGCCATAAGATTTATGTTTGCATGAAGTGCAGCTGTTAAAATAACAGGAATAACACTAGTGTAAAAGAAAGCAAGAGGCCATCTAATACCAAAACCACGAACCCTTCCAAACGAGAGCGGAACTTCAACTTTTATTGCTTGGGTATAAACAACTATAATGAATATAATAATTGTGGCTGCAATAGCTACGAATGCTGCTAATGCCCCAATAGTATCAGCATTTATTATAGAAACAATAAGCACAGGAATTTTACCAACTGGCTGTATTGTTTTTTCAGGTCCTAAGAAACTGAATGCTCTAACAATAAGCTGCCATGCCACTCCTCCTACAATGAAAAGACCAACACCATTTCCAAAACCCCACTTACTAATCACTTCATCCATAAAAATGATCAACATTCCACCCAAGAAAAGTTGGAAAATTAAAAGCCATTCGAGACCAGGGGTTGCTTGCAGCCCTTTCATCATAACATAAATAACAGCCTCAAATATAGCAAATGAGATTGCCAAGACTTTCTGCAAACCTTGAAAATATTTCTTTCCTTCAGTACTTGTCATATCTATATTCAAGATACCCGAACCTACCAAAAGTTGTAAAACAATGGATGCAGTCACGATAGGTCCTATACCTAAGCTCATTAAAGAACCAAAACTTGCCCCTAAGATGATAGAAAGGTATTCAAATCTGCTCAATGCATTCTCAGACAAGCCATAAAGAGGAATATTAGATAAGACAAAGAAAGCTATCAGAATTATGAGGGTCCACTTAAGTTTTTTACCAAAACTAAGCTTTTTCTCTTCAGGCCCCTTGACTTCTGGCAAATTTGCTAATAAATTTTTAAAAGACATTATATCTTCATGATTTTGCTACCCGATGTTTTTATTTTTTCCTCAACTTTTTTAGAGAATGAGGATGCTTTGATTATAAATTTATCTTCCAAATCCCCTCCTGCCAAAACTTTATAATTCTTCAAATTAAGCTCTATTCCTTCAGCAGTCTTTTTTCCCAAACCTTTTTTCATTAAACTATCAATCTGATCTTGAATTTGTGAAAAGTTTATTGTTTTCATCTTTTTCCTTCTTATTTTTTTTAAACTTGTAAAGCCCCTTTTACCAAAGTGATCTGGGTCGTACTTTAAAACCCATGTTCTTTTCTGTCCTGCTCTTTTTCCAGTCCCAGCCATTCCTTTACCACCTTTACTTCCCTTGCCTCTGTGTTTTTTTCTAGCTCCATAACCACAACTTCTCCTTCCTCTCAATCTTGAACGCTTGGATCTTTTCTTTTTCATCTTACAACATTTTCAAAACAAGTTTATTTATTTCTTTATTATTCCCCAAGATACCTTTAGGGAATAATTTTCTAGTTTCTCTCTTAAATCCTCCTCTTGGAGGATGTAATCTAAAGAAAGGTTTTATTCCCAATTCTTTCATATTCTTTTTTCCTTCAATAAAATCTTTAACAAAACCCTCTACTTTTTTTTCATCTTTAAATGGTTTATTTCCTGGAAGTTTTGCTCTCTTTAGAATCAATTGTTTTATTGTATTTTCCTTTATAGGGCCATAAGAAGCATAATTTTGCACTTTTTTTAGCTTGCCAATAGTTTCTGGGTTGTCATCAACTATCACACAAGAAAATTTTTTCCTCAGTCTCAGCATATCCAAAGTTTTTTTCACATCTGGGGCTACATTCACCATGCCCCTCATTCTGATAACAATTATTTTTACCATTTTCTTTAAATATATCCGCCTAATTTTTCCAAAGCTATCATACATGCTTTAGCTAGATTGAATTTTGTTTTTGTCTGTCCAAAAGTCTTGCTATAAACATCTTTTATTCCTGCTAATCTTAGAATTTTTTTACATTCATCATCAATAACTAGTCCTGTTCCTTTTGGTGCAGGCATTAGTTTTATTCTAGAACTTCCACTTTTTCCTTCCGTAACAAAAGGAATGCTGTGTGGTTCATTACAAACGCACTCAAAACTTCCACAGCCTCTCCTGACACGAATTAAATTTACCTTTGCTTTAGCTAGAGCTTTTTGCTTTGAGGGCACAGTTTCTTTTGCTTTACCATGACCTAAACCAACATATCCTTTCTTATCTCCAACAACAGCCATGCATGCAAAACTTGGGACATTTCCTTCCGAAGTTTTTTTCTGTGTTTGTCTCCAAGGGCGTCTTTTTCCACCACCAAACTTGCCTTTAGCTTGTCCGATACGTAATAGGTCTGAATCAAGTTCTGGGATTAGGAAGTCAACAATCTGTGGTTCTAGAATCTTTAAATTTTTTTCAAAAATTTCATTTATATTTTTAATTTTTCCTTGTTTTACATCTCTACCAAGTTGGGTTCTAGGCACCCAACTAACCAAAGTGCTCTTTCTTTCTCTCTCCCTCCTTGCTGATCTTCTAACCTGCTTAATTTCTTCCTTTTTCTCCTCCTTCTTCATCACTTCCTCTTTTACTTTTGTTTCTATTCTCTCTTCTACTTTGGCTTGTTGACCTTCACGTTCTTTCTCTATTCTTTTAACTTCTCTTTCCTTTTCCTTTTTTCCAGCTCTTGACATTTTATCCCTTTAATTTTTCTCTTATTTCATTAAATATCTTATTTATTTTTTCAGCATTTTTGGCATGAGAGCCTTTTATTCTTTCCTCCTTTGGTATCATTTTCTCTTCATGTGGGATATCTAATCCGCCATCTAATGCCCCCTTAACAACAGCATATAGTTTTGAGCCCTTAATAGACCTATAAAGGCCGATGTCAATTATCGCTTTCTTTATTCCTTTCTCCTTAGCCTTTTTAGCTATCAAAAGCCCTGTTAAATATGAAGCAGGGATATTTTTGAAACTTAAATCCCATCCCAGCCTACCTAATTCTTTTGAGTTAGCATAACACACAGTTGAATCTTGAGCTTCCTTACTTTTCACGATTTGTGCAATGATGTACTTATCTGTTTTTCTTATAATCAATCTGGGTTCTTTAGATTTAAGGAGAGTAGCTCTTGCTTTATAATCTGTTTTTCCTTCATGTCTTCTCCTGAATGTTACTTTAGCGAATTTTCTTTTCATCTTATTTTTACCTTTTCTTTAATATCTTTTTTAGATTTGAATACGCCAGCTTTTGCAAGCCTCCTTAATTTTCTGCTTTCTTTTGAATCTATTTTTCCTCCTAATTTTAGTTCATGAATATAAGAGCGCAGATTTCTTATTTTTATCATATATTCTTTTTTCCTTTTTTTCACAATCTTTCTTTTTCTTCCAGCTCCTCTGCCCCTTCCCTTTCTCTTCCTTTTCTGTCTTTTTTTACCAGCTCTCCTTTTAACTCCAATGATAGGTTTTTTCTTAATTGCTTTTTCCTTTATCAGAGCCTTTATATCCTCTTTTGTGATAGCTTCCCGAATCTCACTAATCATAGAAGGATCAAACCATACCTTATTCTGTCCAACTTTAAGTACGGCAGCTGCAAGTCTTTTTTGTAAAGCTAGTGTTTTCATTTTTCAAGCGCCTTTCTAAACATTTCTTTTTTTTCTTTAGGCCCTCCTTTTGGCTTAATTTTTACTTCTGGCTTTTCTTTTTTTGTTTCCTTACGCAGGATTTTTCCTTTTTCCTTTTCCTCCTTCTTTTCTTCTTTTTTCACTTCCTTTGTTTCTTTTGTTTTCTTTTCCTCTTTTTTCTTTTCTTCCACTTTTCTTTTCTTCCTTAATTCTTCTTTCTTTTTCTTTTCTGCCTCAATTTTCCTTATGAATTTTTGAGCATTTAGATTTGAAAGAATAATCTTTTTCTCAAGAGCTTTCTTAGCGATATCTATTTTTCTTTTTTTACCAACCTTGCCCACAATAACAATTTCATTTTTTTTAATTTCATTAATATCTTTGGGAGAATAAATTAATACAGGTTTCAATCCCCTCATAGAGCCTCTGATTTTACGTGGGGAACTATAACCTATTGATGGCTGTTTCCCATAACCCCTTCTTTTTTCCCTTATTTTGCTATGCCTACCTATAGGCCTTCTCCATATCTGTTTTTTTTTCTTTCTTTTCCCTAATCTTGATTTCTTGAAAGTGTCTTTTCTCAAAAATCTGGGCTTTTTCTTTATCATTTTGATTTTGGTCTTCCTTTTTCTTTTTTAATTATCCATATTCCATCTTGGAAAACTCTCCTATCACGTCTTTTGATTCTTGAAACAACTTCAATATCTGCTGCCTGCTGTCCAGCTAGTTCTTTATTTACTGAATTTATAGATATGATATCTCCCTGTATCTTTATATCCACTTCGGGGAGTAATCTCACTATCCTATCTTTATTCTCACCAAGAAAATTCTTTATAACCAAGAGATTTTTTTCCTTGTCTATTTTGACACTTATAGGAAAATGTGTTGAGCATATTTGGAGTTTATACTCATAACCCTCATTAACCCCCCTAATCATACTTTCAACAAGACTTGCCATCGTATTTATTATTTTTTTATCTTTTTTTGTGGCTTTTTCATGTTCAATTATCATCTCATTATTTTCCTTTTTTATCTGTATTCTTTTAAATTTGAATTTTTTCTCAATACTTCCAAGAGGGCCACTAACAACTATTTTCGGAAGTTCTAGTTTTATTTCTGTTTTTTCTGGTATCTTGATTATTTTTGTTATTTTCTTTTTCATTTTAATAACAGTAAGCTATCAAGCTTCCTCCAATATTCTTTTCTATAGCCTCACGATGGGTAATCAAACCTTTATTCGTAGAAACTATGAGTATCCCAAAACCTCTTGCAGGAAGGTATCTCTTAATATACTTATCAAACTCCTTTTTTTTCACAAAAAATCTGGGCTTTATTGCCCCACACTTGTTTATTTTTTTGATTTTTATTAAAACATGCTTAAACTTATCCTCCACTATATTGAAATCTTCAATATACCCTTCATCCTTTAATATTTTTAATACCCCCAACATCAAGTTGGATACAGGCATCGCTATAGTTTCTTTCTTTCCAGCTTTTTTGCAATTCATTAAATCATTCAGCATCGCCGAAAGCCAGTCTCTAACTACCATTTTTACATATATTTTTTAAAACCAATTTCTTTAGCTATTTCTCTGAAACATTGTCTGCAGAGATGGAGATCATATTTTTTGATGTGTGCTCCATATCTTCCACACCTTACACATTTACGCGCCGCAATTCCAAACTTACGGTCCTTTGGCTTACAAAATTTCAAAAAGCGAGCTTTTATTGCTGGCTTATTTTCCAGTTGCTTCAATATTTTTCTCCAATCGCTTGCTGTCATTTTATTTTTCAATATTTATTTCAAAATTTTTTTCAAAAAATTCTTTTGTTTCAACCTTTGTAATTCTATGTTTTTTTCCTATCTTGCTTTTTGTTCTTTTTCTCTGTGTTATTCTAAAACCAGGCCTCTTTAATTTAACAACAACATCAAAACCTATTATTCCAATATCTCTTTGATAGGGTATCGAAGTAATTTCAATATACTCTTTTACTCCAAAACTTAAAAAGCCTGGATTGAACTGTTTATCTTTAAGGGAGGGTATACCTGTAAATAACATTTTCAATAATTCATTAGTATTTTTTCTAACAGTAACCTTACAACCAATCGGCAGTCCTGGCCTTATCTTGAATGCAGGGATCCTTTTCTTGGCCAGTGTTTTAACAGGAGTTGCCTTGGCAATCAACTTCAGGAGTTTTATAGATTTATCCAGTTTTCCTGGGTCTGATGTTGAACAGTGCAATGTTATACTGTCTATTTTAATCTCTCTCATTTTGTCTTCATTCATTTTAATTCTCCCTTATCTATAACAAATACATTTTCCTTTGATATCTTGAATATTTTCTCCCCTATCACCACAGATACTTTATCATCTATATCAGAAATTTTGCCATTATCTCCAGTATGTTTTCCACCAATAACCAATACTAAAGAACCCTTATCTAGTTTCAAATAATCAGTAGCTTTATTTGTTTTTAGATCAAGAATTATACTCCCCCCAACCCTAATATCCTTCTCTTTTATTATCAAGTTTCGGCCATCATGTAAATTAATCTGCACTTTATTTTTTTTAAGAATCTTTTTCCCAGCTACTTTACAAGGTTTTTTATGAACTTTTTCCTTGCTTATTTCCTGAATCTTAAGTTTCCCTTTTTTTGTTAGATGTACAGTGAATGCCTTTTCAAGCTTTTTAATATAAATTCTATCAAATAATCCCACATTAAATTTTTCATCCTTTATAACCCTATTATCAATAAGAACTAGACCTTCACTCAATATTTTTTTAACTTCCTTTCTTGTTTTAGCCTCTTTTATTATGTCTCTAAGAACCACTAGTAGAGGAAGGGACATCTTTGAAGGATGGGGACCCCTACCTTTTACAATAAATGTTCTTTCCTTCTTTGGAAGTGGCCAACTTCTTGGCATAGCTATTCTTTTAAGATGCATTTTATTTTTCTCCTTCTCTCCTCCTTAATTTTTTATTTCTTTTTTTATCATCTAAATTTAATTCTACAATTATTAGGTTTGAAGGATTAAATGGGACATTGACCTTTGTCCCGTCTTTTCTCGTTCTTTGTATCCCTTCAATATAAACCCTTATTTTTTTCATGTTGACTATTGAAATTTTTCCTTGCTTTCCTTTGAAGGTTCCACGGATTATTTTAACAACATCATCCTTTCTTAAAGTTATAGATCTTTTACCGTGTTTCTTTCTAAGCTCTTTTGATAAATGAGTAGCTAACATTTTATGTTTCACGTGTAATGGAGCTTTGGCTTTGTATTTTCTTTGTTTTCTAGGCTGTTTTGATGCCTTCCATTTCCGTGAAAATTTTTGTTTCATTTTTTAAACAATGAGATTTGCCACTCTAGACACAAAAGGCCACCTATCAGCAGCCTCTCTAGCAATAGGCCCTTTAATTTGGGTTCCTTTTGGATTCCCTTCTTTATCTTTAAGTATAACCACAGCATTATCAAAAAAACTAATACGTTCACCAGTATTCCTTCTATATTCTTTTTTCTGCCTCACTACAACAGCAAAAAAAACCTGCTTACGTACTGCAATAGTTCCTTTACGAACACTGACTCTCACAAGATCTGCCACACCACAAGCTATCTGCCTTCCCTTTCTGCCCTTGCCTCTTTTTACTCCAATTATTCTTACAATTTTTGCTCCACTATTATCTGCGACATTTATCAACGCTCCTATATTGATTCCTTTCACAATTCTTGCGGCTGTTGCTTTCATTTTATTTTTCTTTTATTTTTTCAATTACAGCAAAATGCATTATCTTGTTCAAGGGCCTGCATTCGCCTATCTTTACTCTATCTCCAACATTTATTTTTTCAATCAAACATTTGGGTAGATAAGCATGCAATTTTGTGGATGCCTTGGAAAAACGTTCATATTTTTTCACATAAATGAGTCTCTTAAATTCAATAACAGCTCTCTGGCCAACTATTTTCTTAACACTTCCTTTAAAATATTTTCCTCTTATACTTAACTGGCCATGAATCGGACATTTCTTGTCATCACACTTCGCACTATCCTTCTTCCTTCCTTCTTCCTTTTTCTTCTTTTCTTTCATTTTCAATCTTAAATTCTATTTGCTCTTTAATTATTTTTTTTATTCCTTTTCTTGTTTCGATGATGAGTAAATTTTTTGTCTCATCTATCACTTTTCCTCCCATCCCTCTAAGTGACTTGTTCTTTGCTTTTGTTATTCTTATTATGCTACCTATGACTAACTGCGGCACTTCCTTCATTTTCTTGTTTTTTCTTGCTTTGTTTATTCTATATTATCTTTATTGAATCCAATCTCTATCAATTTCTGTTTCACTTTGTTTATATGATTTCCTTGAAGTTCAACGGTGTTGTTTTTTACTGTTCCACCACAAGCCAACT
Source organism: Candidatus Pacearchaeota archaeon (assembly GCA_026016245.1). Lineage (GTDB taxonomy): Archaea > Nanobdellota > Nanobdellia > Pacearchaeales > UBA284 > DAOWHW01. Next base: position 442,363 of record CP061211.1, on the reverse strand, counting down.
CTTCCTTCAGTTTTTTTGCTATTCCTTTGATGTCATTCTCAATCCCTGAAACTATTGTAACAATTTTACCGAATCTTCTTTTCGTTGTCTGTATCTTTATCTTTTGTTTTGTTTTTGCTAGTTCCTTACAAATGCAAGTTTCTATTGGTAAGCCACAATTTGGGCATATATCCATCTTATTCTTTAAGTTGATTTAACTTAGTATTAATTCTTGCTATTGTTTTTTTAATTTCTTTTAATTTTTTAGTTCCAGCGCTTGCCTGGCCTTTTTGAATTTTTAATTTTAATAATTCAAGCTGAAGCTCTTTTCTTTTATTTAATAATTCTTTCTTATTCCAAACTTGTATTTCTCTATTTCTAAGTATTGCCATTTTATTTTGCTTCCTCCTCCCCTCCCTTTTTCTCTTCCTTTACTTCTTTCTTTTTCTTAGTTGTTTTCTTCCTTTTCTTTTTCTCTTTAGATTTTGCCTTTTTCTTAGTTTTTACTTCTGCCTCTTCCTCAGCTTTCTTTAACTTTTCTTTTATTTCTTCTTCTATAATTTTCTTACTGATGCTTATTTTATCAGGGATCTTAGCATCTCTAGGAACTATTGCTACCTTTACACCAACCACTCCTGGTCTTGTGAATGCCTTTGCTTGGGCTCTGTTAACTATAATATCTGCAATTGCCCCTGTCTTGCTGAGATAACCAAAAGCGAATCTCCAACTTCTAGATCTCTCGCTTGGAAGCCTGCCACTTAACCTTATTTCTGCACCAAGAGCTCCTGCCTTTGATATCCCATCAAGTTCTCTATATGCTATTAATTTAAAACTAAGCGGGCCAAATCTTTCTAATGATAAAGCTATTTGATCAGCAACAGTTTGAGCATCAAATATTGCCTCTTGAATTTCAGATACTTCAATCTGAGGATTTTCAAGTTTGAATCTTTTCTTTAATGATGTATTTACTTTCTGAATAATCTCTCCTCCACGACCGATTACCAGCCCAGGTCTTGAAGTTATTATCACTATTTTTTCTCCAACAGGCGTTCTCTCAATCTTAATATCACTCACCCTCCCTTTCCCAAGCTGTGTTTTTATAAACTCCTTTATCTCAAATTCCTGCTTTTTTGCTTCAATAAATTTCTTTTTAATCATTTTTCTTTCTCCTTCTCCTCCTTTTTCTTCTCTTTTCCTGTCTTTTCTTCTGGCTTTTTTTCCTCTTTCTTTTCTTCTTTTTTCTCTTCCTTTGTTTCTTTTGTTTTCTTTTCCTCTTTTTTCTTTTTCTTGATTTCAATTGCTTCAAGATCTATGTGTGTTCTTTTGAAAAATTTTCTACCATAAGCAATTCTCGTTCCTCTAAAAGGTCTTGAAGCTTTGTTTGCTATCGCCTTACTTATTATTAAAGAATCTGGGTCGAGCCCCTTTACAGAGGCATTCGCAACCAAATTTTTTAGTAATTTAATGAAATATCTAGATGCTTTTGCAGGATATCTTCCAGAATATTTTCCTTTTGGCATATTTGCTCTATGAGGTATTTCTCCTTTCATTGGAACAGCAACCTTTTTTCTAATAACCTGTTCTAAAAAAGTGATAACTTCTTGCGGGTTCTTTCCTTTAATAAAAGAGCATATAGCAATTGAGTGTTTTGTACTAATAGGAAAATCTTTTCCTAATGCTCTTGCAACTATATTTCTTCCCTTTTTCTTTTCTTCTTTTTTTACTTCCTTCATTTCTTTTGTTTTTTCCATTTTATCTTTATTTAACTGATAGGAAAGCTGAACTTCTTGTTGCACCAATACCTGGAGTACCGTGCTGAATTTTTCCTCTAGTATGAGCAAATTCTCCAAGACGGTGTCCCATCATTTCTTCAACTATTTTAACAGGCAAGAAAGTTTTGCCATTATAAACATTAATAGTTAAGTTAACCATCTGCGGGACAATTATCAGATCTCTCAAATGTGTTTTGATTGGTTTTCCTTTGGCCATTTTTTTCTCACAATGTTTTAAGAATCTCTCTACTATTTCTGATTGTCTCAATAAACTTCTTCTTTCTCTTGAAGGCAAAAACTTTGAAAACTCTCTTAGATCTATAGTTTTCAATTCTGAAAGTGTTTTACCCCTATAATTAAATTCTTTTACCATCTTATTTCCTCTTTCCTGTCCTCCTTGGTCTTAGCAACCCAACTTTTCTTCCAGGAGGGGCATTTCTTTTAGCTATTTTGCTCTTAATTCTTTTACCCCTGCCAGAACCAAAAGGATGATCAACAACATTCATTTTAACAGCACTTGTTCTCGGATAAATCCTGCCTCCAATGGCCTTAGCCATGTGGTACTTCTTACCAGCTTTAAGAAGAGGTTTTTCGTGTCTTCCAGATGCAGCTGTGACTCCTACAGTGGCTCTAGCATTAGGACTAAATATCTTTTCTTTTTTAGAAGGCAATAAAACATAAACAGCTTTAAGACTTTTTTTAGTGATTCTTGCATTTAAACCACTGGCTCTGACTAATTTTGGTCCATCACCAGGGACTGTTTCAATACTGAATATCTCAGTTCCTATAGGGATATTTGCTAGCTGAGTTATGTTTCCTGGTATGATATCTGCTTTTTTTCCAACACTAACTTCTTGTCCTTCATATATACCCTCAGCAGCAATATTATAAAAGACTTTTCCATCTATTCTTATTTTAGCGACCGGGGCCTTGTAACAAGAAACATTTATTAACTTCTCAACTCTACCTATCCCCTCTGTGCTAGGATAGCTTACACTGATCCTAAATGCTTTTTTTCTTGTTCTATAAGTAAGGCTTCCTCTTCCTCTCGCTTGTGATATTATTCTTTTTCCCATTTTATATGATTCCAAGCTTTGTTGCGATATCTATGGCAGGAGTTTCAGGTTTGAGTCTGATAAAAGCCACTTTTTTATTATTTATTATTTGAACATTTACCTCCTTGACCTTAGATTTAAAATTTTCTGTAATTGCCTTTGCGATCTCTACTTTGCCTGCTTTCCTATTAACCACAAAAGTAATTTTATTTTCAATCTCTATCATCCTAATTGATTTTTCTGTTGTTAAAGGATATAGTAATATTTTTTTCATTTTAATTCTCCCATGGCTCTTTCAGTCCAGATTACAATTCTTCCAGGGATTCCTCCTGAAGAAAGAGTTGAGACATTTAATTGGCTAGTTTGAGTTATATCCAAACCAAAATTTTTTAATTTGCTTGCTTTTTCTTTGCTTGAAGTAACAAGCAAAATTTTCCTAACTTTTTTGTATTTCCTTCCTCTCATCTTTCCTTTTCCAGCCCTTATTTTCTTTTCAGACCTTATTCTTATGTTTAATAATTTTGATATGAACTTAGCTATGTCCTTAGCTTTTTGTTCCAAAATCGAGGATTCTATTATCACTGGAAGCTCAAAAGTGATTTTAAGTTTCTTATATTTCTTCTCGAGTATTTTTTTTGAAGCAGTTGCAGCTATGGAGCCTTGAAGAGCAATCTTTCCTTCCTTTTTGTTCACTTTTATCCTTCTTTTTAATGCTTTTGGGGGATGTGCTGCCCTACCTCCTACAGTTCCAGGAATGAAAGCACCCCTCCAATAAAATCTTTCCCCTCTTCTTGTAAGAACTTTTCTTGGAACTCTGGAAATACCATGACCATAAAGAGTCTTATACTTATGTCTTCTATGGCTCTGCTTGCTGCTAGCAGCAGCTTCTATTCCAGCTAATGTATAGGAACCATAGAGCTGCTGTTTTTTAGTTGATTCAAATACTTTGTGGATTATATCCTCACGAACATGAACATTAAACACAGCTGGTAATTCAATCTCCTTAACCTTTCCTCCTTCTAATCCAATAATAGATACTTTCTTCATTTTATTTTAGCAAATTTAAAATTTCAAAATTTTTCTTAGTAGCAGATCTTGTTTCTCTTAAAGGAAGTGTAAGAAGAAGCTGTCTTTTAGCAGGCCCATGAATAGAACCCCTAATAATAATATAGTTTGTTTTTATCTTACCATAGTGTGGAAATTCAAAAGAAAATTTTTCTATATCTCTGGCAGAACCAGAACTTAAAAGTTTAGAATTATATTGAATTCGGCTAAAAAAGCCATACTGGCCAGCCATAGGCGCTCTAAAAGTGATTCTTGAAGGGGTCCAGGGGCCAACACTTCCAGGGCGTCTTCTGCCTTTCTCAGATTTGTGCTGCCTTAGACCTATCTTAAAACGTTTTACAGGTCCAGTAAACCCATGCCCTTTTGTCACGCCCCTCACATCAACAACCTGTCCTGACTTTAAAAAATCCACCATCTTAATATCCTTGCTAATATATTTCTTAACAAAATCTAATTTCTCTGAATTACTTCCTCCAAGACCTATTTCAGCTATATCTGGTGTCTTCTTGAGGCCAGTTTCTTTAGGTAGAGTGTAAACAAGAAGCCTAATATCATCAAACTCATTTATTTTCTTCTCAACCTCAACCAGCCTTTTCCCTATTTTTGATTTTTCTTTAGGCAGCTTTATTTTTCTTTTTAATTCCTTATCAAGATTTTCATTAAGAATATCAAAAACAACCATATCATCTTTGTAGAATCTCACTGCGAGAATTCTCATTGGGGGGCATCCAACAAATGTAGAAGGAATAATGATTTGTTTATTTTTAGTCATAGAATTAGGTGTTAAGTCTCGAGCAAGAACACGTATCATGCCCACCTTATAACATATAAAACCAAGAAGACCAGAATGTTTTTTTTGTAGAGGTTTCCAGTTCGCACTAGATAAAATTCTAGTAGCTCTCTTTCTCGGCCAGAACTGTAGTGACCCAGCTCTTGGCTTGTGTGTCTTTGGCATTTCTAATAGCTAATTTTATTTTTAGCGTCATTCTACCCAGTACAACCCCAAAAAGGTATGAACCTATAAAAATGAATCTGACGAACTTTATAAAGTTTATGCTATAAAATCCTTCTCTTTTACTATCTCTTTACCGTCTACAACGACCTTCCTTATCACCTTTCCAATTCGCTTGGCCCCCAACCTAATTTTTTCATAATCCCCCTCTTTTTCCAGCTCTTTCGGAATCTTTATATCTTTGATGATGAAAGTATGCACTATTCTTGCTTTCTTTATCTCAAAAGGCAGATCAAATAAAAACTCATTATGTAATTGTGGCCAGTATTTGGCATCAAGATTTAACTGACAAAACTTATCATCAACTTTAGCTTCAGTTTTCTTGCCTGGCTTTGGAATCCTCTTTTTTATCTTCAAGTTTATACTTTCATCTCCAGAAATACAATCAAGTAAAGTAGGATATGATTTTAATACAAGATCTCTAAGTTCTTCACTTCTCAACTCTTTTGCTATATTATAAACAAAAAGCCCTTTTTTCTTCTTTCCTTCAAAACAAGGAATCTGCTCCCTGTTGGACAAGAGTCCCTCAACTCTAAACCATGGAGCAAGAGAACTGATGAAAATTATGATATCCCCAGCTAGTTCAAAACTTGTTGTTAGCTTTACCACACTAGTTTTTCTTATATTTATTATAGCTTTGCTTCCAAACTCCCCTTTACCAAATCTTATGAATTGTTTATGTACAGTTTCATCAACCTTGTTTTGAAAAATCTTTTTTATGAACATTTTTGTGTCTTTTTATGGGCCTGCCTGGGATCGAACCAGGGACCTCCACCTTGTAAGGGTGGCGTCGTAACCACTAGACCACAGGCCCTATATTCTTATTTAGAGTAAAACTTTAAAAAGGTTTTTACCCTTTTAAATACTTGAGGAAAATGAAGAAAAAAACTGAAAAAAACAAAGAGGGAAAGAAGTATGAAATGGAAAAAATTGGGGATATTGAGAAACAAATCCCAAAGGAAGTTAAAAAAGAGATAGAAAGAATTAGAGACAATTTAAAGGATTTCAAGAAGGCTCTAATAAAAAAATTCCCTTATATTTCTGCTATAGGAATTCTACCCCCTCCAGCTGCAAAAATAATAGAAGAGGAAGAAGAGGTGGAAAAAGAAAAAGATGAAAGAATAATCCATGTTGTTATCATAGTCCCAGAAGAAAAATCCAAGGAAGTAGGCAAGATAAAGGTAGAGGGAATAAGACTCATTCAAGGCATGAAACCAAGAGTGTGGCTTCATATCAAGAACATAAAGCAGGTTTGGGAAACATGTTTTGATGGAAAATATGCTTTAATAGAGGCAATAGCCATGTCTTTCCCCTTATGTGATAAAGGTATTTTAGGTGCACTAAGAGCATCCTCTATTCATAAAACTCTTGTCCTAAAAAAGTTTGAGAAGTATGTTGTTAGTTATGTTCTTGCTGGCTCTTTAGTTAGGGGAGATGCAACAAAGACGAGTGATGTTGATATTTTTGTGGTTATAGATGATACAGACGTTAAAAGAATGTCAAGATATGAGTTAAAAGAGAAATTGAGGGCTATAATTTACAGCTACACTATGGAAGCAAGTGAGATAGCTGGAGTAGAGAACAAGTTAAATCCTCAGATTTATATATTGACAGAGTTCTGGGAAGCAGTAAAAGATGCACATCCTGTAATTTTTACATTCATTCGTGATGGTGTTCCTCTTTATGACAGAGGAGCTTTCATGCCATGGAAACTTCTCCTTAAGATGGGCAAGATTAAACCAAGTCCTGAGGCTATAGATATGTTCATGAGTCTTGGTGAGAGAGTAGCTAAAAATGTACAGAGAAAGTTGAATGATATTGTTACTGAAGATATCTATTGGGGCATCATTACACCAAGTCAAGCAGCTTTAATGTTATATGGTCTTGCTCCCCCAGTACCTAAAGAAGCAGTAAAATTAATGAGAAGAGTTTTTGTTGAGAAGGAAAAACTTCTTGAACCAAAATATATCAATATCCTGGAGAAAATAATTGATATCTATAAAAAATATGAGCATGAAGAGATAAAAACAATTAGTGGAAGGGAAATAGATATACTCTTGAAACAATCTTCAGAATATATCAAAAGACTTAAAGAATTGATGAAGCAGATAGAGAAAAAAGCTGGTGAGATAGAGATTCTACAGATATATGATACTACCCTTAAGCTCATGAAAGGAATTTTAGGAAAAGGTGGAGAAGCAGCCATAGTCAAAAAATTTGAAAATGAGTTAATTAAAAAATCAAAGCTTTCTCCAAGAAATCTCATATATTTGAAAGAGATAATAGATGCCAAGAAAAAATATAAGAAAGGAAAAATAACAAAACAAGACCTTTCTGAAGTAAGAAAAGCTTCTTATCAATTGACATTAGCGCTTACAGAATATAGCCAAAGACGTGAACTTCTTGAAGCAGAAAAACATAGAATAATATTGATTTATAAAACAAACGAGGAAAGGAAGGAGGTTAGGAAAAAAGGAGAGATATTCTTGTTTAAAGATATCACCTTCATTATCCCTGACATAACTCTAGATGGAATAAAGAAATTTAAAGATGGCAAGGTTACAGATGCCACAAAAGAGGAACTTAGAAAAGCCACAGCAAAGAAAGAGAAAATCGAAAAAAGAATTTCTCCAGAATTGGTAGATGCACTTAGAAAGATCTTTGGAAAGTTTGAGTTGATTTTTTAAAATGAAAGCGACAGTTGTAAGTTTTAGACGTGGAAGGCACACTTATAAACCAAGACAATTTATTATCCAGACTGAAAAAGTAAAAAACAAGAAAGATGCAGAAAAATATTTGGGTAAGGAAGTTGAGTGGAAAAGCCCAGCAGGAAAAATAATTAAAGGTAAGATAACTGCATCACACGGGAATAAGGGGCTTCTTAGAGTAGTATTTGAAAAAGGTCTGCCAGGGCAAGCAATTAATACTGATTGCGAGATAAAATAAAAAATAAAAAGAAATTTTTTACTCTTTTTCTATCAAAAAAATAATCTGATTAATATTTAAATGTTTCTAAAATATAAACAAAAGTCTTTAAAACTAGATTTTCTTTGAAAAGGAGATGCAAATCAAATTACTTGTTGAAGGTGGAGAAATGAAACCAGGTCCTGCTTTAAGTCAAAAACTAGGCCCTTTAGGAATCAATCTCGGAAAAGTTATAGCAGAGGTTAGTAAAGCAACCACTGACTTCAAAGGAATCAAGGTTCCTGTAACACTCGACATAGATACAAAAACAAAGAATTTTACTGTTTCTGTCTCTACGCCACCTGCAACTGAATTATTAAAGAAGGAGCTTGGATTAAAAAAAGGCTCTCAGCAACCAGATAAAATCAAGGTAGCTAATGCTGCCATAGAGGTTATAATCAAGGTCGCTAAGGTGAAACAGAAAGACATGTTCACAGATACTTTGAAATCAGCTGTTAAATCTATATTAGGCTCATGTGTGAGTAATGGAATTCTTGTTGAGAGCAAAGATCCTAAGGAAGTTATAGAACAAGTAGATAGTGGAGTTTATGATAAAATTATTTCTGAAGGCAAAGAAATAGCAGATAAAGAAAAATTAGACAAGCTAGCTTCTGATTTTGAGGAAGTAAAGAAGGATCAAGAAGCTCTTATTAAGGAAATAGAACAGAAAGAGGAAGAAAAAGCTGCAGCAGCTCCTGCTGCTCCAGGTGCCCCAGCTCCAACTGAGGCAAAACCTGAGGAAAAAAAGGAAGAAAAGAAAAAATAAGTTTGATAAGATTTAAATATAAACACCACGCTTTTAACTCAGGGGCTGTGGTGTAGCTTGGTTTAGCATTAGAGGTTTGGGACCTCTCGACCCCGGTTCAAATCCGGGCAGCCCCATATAATAAGATGAGAACAAAAAAGACAAAATCAACAGCACGTTTTGGCCCTAGGTATGGATCTGTAGTTAAGGAAAGAGTGAGAGCAATAGAATCAAAACAAAGAAAAAAACAAAAATGTCCTTTCTGTAAAAAACAAACAGTCAAAAGGCTTTCAAAGGGAATATGGTTATGCAGATCATGCAAGAAAAAGTTCACTTCACAAACTTATTATATTAAATCCTAAAATTTATAAATATTAAAAGACAAATAGAAAGATGGCAACATACAAATGTTTTTTCTGTGGTAAGACAATATCAACCAAGGCTTTAAAAGAACGTTTCTCTTGTCCTTACTGTGGTTCTAAGGTATTTTTCAAGCCAAGAACTGCCATAAAAAGGGTTAAAGCAGTATAAAATGGCAAAAACAAAAGAAAAAGAAATAGAAAAAGAAAAACCAGAAGAAAGATTAGGCCAGCTTCAAATAGCTGAACAAAGTCTTCAGAATCTGCTTTTGCAAAAACAAGTCTTTCAGCTTGAGCTTAATGAAACAAACAATGCTTTTGAGGAGCTAAAAAAAAGCAATGATGGGGATGTTTTCAAGATTGTTGGTACTTTAATGTTCAAATCAAATAAAACACAGCTGACAAAGGATCTTGAAAAAAAGAGAGATATCCTAAATTTGAGGATCAAAGCTATTGAAAAGCAGGAAGAAGGCATTAAAGATAAGCTGATGAAAGTTAGAGAAGAGATAATTAAAGGCTTTAAAAAAGCCTAAAAGATACTTTGGGATATATTAAAAATATCATCAAAAAATTTATAAACTAAAGAAATTTTTATAAGTATATCATAAAAAATGGGCATATTCAAGAAAATTTTCGGCGGAAAAGGGGGAGAAACCCCAGAATCTCCAGAGTATATTGAGGTAGATACAGGTAAGGAAGAAAAGAGAGTCAATATTGTTGTAAGACCTTTTATTCTTAAGAGTTTTGATGATGTTACAAGAATACTTGAGGTTCTAAGAGAAGGATATACTATTGCTTTAGTAGATATTAAACCCCTTAAACAAAAAGATGTTGTTGAATTAAAGAGGGCCATAAGCAAGTTAAAAAAGACAGTTGATGCACTTGAAGGCAACATAGCCGGCTTTGGAGAAAATACGATTGTGGCAACACCTTCTTTTGTTGATATCTATAGGGGTGAAAAAGTAGGAAAAGTAGAAAAAATTTAAACAAGGATGAAAATTCTATTCTTACCTTCTAAATATACAGCTTCTTGTTCTCTTAAAAATATAAAACCAAACAAGCTACCAGAAACCATAGGATTAATAACAACAATCCAACACACAAATAGCTTAGAAAAAATCAAAGCTTTTCTAGAAAAACACAAGAAGAAAGTAATAATAGGAAAATCCAAGTTTCTGGAAAAAGGCCAAATCCTAGGTTGCAATGTAAAAGCAGCTATATCAATACAAGATAAAGTTCAAGCCTTTCTCTATATAGGATCAGGAAAATTTCACCCTTTACAGCTCGCATTAGCAACAAACAAACCAATCTATATCTATAATCCCCTTACAAATCAATTCTCAAAACTAAAAACAGAAGATATAAACAAAGCAAAGGCAAGGAAAAAAGGCCAAAAGCTTAAATTCCTGTCAGCGCAAACTTATGGTATTCTTGTCTCAATAAAGCCTGGACAAAACAAATTAAAGCAAGCCATGGAATTAAAAAAGAAACTAGAAAAACAAAAAAAGAAAGCTTACATCTTCACATTCGACACTCTGGATATAAATCAGCTGGAAAATTTCCCAAAAATCCAGTGCTGGATAAATACAGCATGCCCAGGCCTCAGCCTTGAACAGCCTTTTGTTTGGTACCAAGATTTCTAATATTTTTTCTTTCTAATTTTCTTTCTAAAAAAGAAGATTTTCTCCTTTCAAAATATCCAATGATTTCATTATTAGTATTCTCTATTCCTTTTTTTAATTCAGGATAATAATCCTGCAATTGTGCATTAATTTCTAAATAATTTTTAATATTTTCTTTTGAAATATGATAAATCTGCTGTAAAAATTTTTTAACTTTTCTTTTCCTATTCTTAGATAAATTTCTGTAGTTATTTTCACTAAATACCCTATGCAAGCTTCTTAATGATTCTGTATAAATAAATGCCCCATGTTCGTCTTTTTTCTTAAAGTCTTTTAATATTTGTTGATATAAAGGATAAATATGGTCACACTCTATAATATGATTAAAATTATTTTTACAAAGTAAAACTCTTTCAAGGCCAATTCCTGCAATTGAAAATAAACCCTTATTAATGTAACCTCTAATTTTATTATTTTCTTTTTGTGGCATAAGATAAAGATTTTCCATAGTTCCAATATCTATCATCCCTTTATTTGTTTTAAATAAAATCTCATTTCTGTACCCATTAAGTGTTTTATTAAATCCTTCAAGATCTATACATAAAAAAGTATCTTTTTTTGTTAATATAATATTTTCTTTAGGTAAAAATTTTTTAAATTCATCTATATTTGGGTCTGGTTTTATATAAAAATTAAATGATTCTCTTCCATAATTGAGTTTACTTATTTCATTTAAATTTCCTCTAGGAAAACAAGTAATATAAATATCTAGAAGCTTGAAACCTAAATTTGTTAAGAAAGTCAACATTGCATTTACATTTTCTCTGCTTATTCTCTTATGGTTTTTACTTGATGTAAAATTAACTGCCCCACTTATGTCACCCATATCGAAGCAAGATAAATGAATTTTAGAAGTATCTTTCAATATTTTATTAATGAAATCACTAAATCTAATGCAGGGTTGTATTTTATGTACAATTAAATCATATATCTCTAAATTTGGTCCAAATAATTCTGACCAATATCCTTCTGAGTAACTTGAATTAAAAGTTCCAGGATAACCTTCATTAACTATCGGATCTTGATTTATGTTTTGAGTCCCTTTCCTCTTAGGAAATTTTTCTATTATTTGCCTTAATTCTTTCATTCTCATTTTATTATTTTTCAGTAACAAATTGATTTAAATTTATGCTGTGGAAAATCCACGAAAAGATTTAAAAATACGAAAGTACAAGAAAAAACATGACAGAAGAAGATATACTAAAGGAAGTAGGTTTAAATGACAAGGAAATCAAAGTTTATCTTAGGTTGCTTGAACTAGGTCAAAGTCCTATTTTAAGACTTGCTGAAATTACAGGAATCAACAGAACAAGTCTTTATGATATTCTTGAAGCATTGCTTAAAAAAGGCATTGTTGGTTACACAATCATAGAACATATTAAGCAGTTTTATGCTTCTGATCCTAAAATATTATTGGAGCAACTTAAGGAAAAAGAAAAAAAATTGCAACAAATTTTGCCCAAACTTAAAGAAAAACAAAAAATAATTGGAAAGAAACCCCTAGTAGAATTTTACGAAGGCAAAAAGGGAATTGATGTAGTTCATTTAGATGTTTTAAAAGAAAAACAAGAAATTTTAGCTTATGGTTCTTTTACTATTATTAATAAACTATTACAGTATCAAGGAATAGATTTTAGAAAGAAAAGAATTTCTAAAAAAATTAAACTAAGAGGAATTTCTGATTCAAGTATTTTAGACATCAAAATGTGGAAAAAACCAGCTTATAGAAGATTAACTCAAGTTAGAATTCTGGAAGAACTCAAAGAATTACCAACCTGGACACATATTTATAGTGATAAAGTTGCTATTTTGTCTTTTCAGAAAGAAAACTTTATTGGTATAATTATTCATGATAAAGCTGTGAATTTAACACAAAGATTTATTTTTGAACAATTTTGGAAAAAAGCAAAGTCAATAAAAATTTAATTTTTTTATTTGGATTAATGATATAGAATTCTAAAAAATTAAAAAATATATAAGTTTAATAAGAAAACAGATTTAATAATAAAATGAATAGGGAAGAAATATTAGCAAAGACTTACTCAGCTCTCAAGAATATCTTCTTGAGATATGAGGGGAAAGGAATAATATCTATCTATTTATGGGGATCTATTTTAAGTGAAGATTTTAATTTGGGTAAGAGCGATATAGATTCTATAGCTATTGTAAAAAATAATTTTGGTTCTAATATAGGGAAAAAATAAAGAATTTTTTATCAGAAGAAAAATCTGGATTAAAACATTTCAAAATAAATTATTTATTCCTAGAAGAACTCGAAGGAAAAAAGCCTAGGAGCAGACTCGCCAGACTTATCCATCCAAATTTACTTCTTCTAGACTTTAGATACTGGAAGCATATATGTGGAAGAAAATTTTCTAGGTCAGATTTTCCTACAAAAGAATGGACCTATGAAGAAGCAATAAGAAACATGCTTAAAAAATTTTATAGTTTTCATATGCCTAAAATAAGTAAGGGAGACTTCTCTTGGATAGAGTATGTATGTAAAAATTTATTTAGGGTTTGCTATTTAATTAATCAAATCAATAAAGGATCTCATATCTTCTCATATAAGACCCTAATAAAAAATTCTAATAAAAAAGATAAAGAATTAGTGAATTTGCTACTAAAACTCAAGAAAAGTGATTGGGATAAAAAATTATTCATAAGCAATCTTCCAAAATTGATCAAACTTGTAGATAAAATATCCAAAAACCCAACCTAAGCGAGCCCTCGAGCAATAAATTTTTAAAGTTCCATTAACTGACAAATCAAGAGGTGATTAGGGCCTCTAAGGGTTCTAGGAGAATTAAAATGTCAGAAGAAATAAGATTAAAACCACACCACATAGCTATATTTTTGAAAGAAAGGGAAGATAATTATAAGAGGTGGGAAAATTATATGAAATATGAATTTGTAGATGGAAATTACTTATTCCCAGATTATTATAAGCTCACTAAAGATAGCCTTGAAAGAATGGTAAATTTTTTCAGAACTTTATCTAACTCTCCAAGTACAAAAATAGAAATTGTAAATAATAAAGATCACATATGTGGTTTATGTGATAATTTAGTTAATGGAAAATGTAAATATGCGGAAGGGATTTCTATGGAAAGACAAGCTAGCTTAGAGTATGATTTACTAGATGGTCAGATCATAACAGTAAAGGAATTATTTGAAAAACAGTCTCTAGCGAACCTCAGGGAGCTAATCATTTCTTACTCTCATTCTTTATAAAACCACAAGAATATCGGCAAGGGTTTCTAAATATCAGAATTCTAAAAGCGCCGGGACTGAGCTTGAGCTCTCAATCGCAACTCCTCAGTCACTTGGCCATCTCAAATCAGAATGCCCTCTTCTTCTGCTTCTTCAATCCAAGAATACATCATCCCTCTAAAATATTCAAAATGAGTTGGGAAATTAAGCCCTCGAGCTATAAGGTCCCCCTCTTTAAATATTCTTTTTGCTTCTTTTAATTCTTGTTGAATATAATTTTTTTCTAAAATGGGCTCTCCAGTTACTTTATAATGATCATCTATTACCTCAATTCCTTTAACTTTGTTTACATGTTTTTTAGGAACATATAAAAATCCTTGTTTTACATCATCTTGAAAATCAGTCATGTCATCTCCCATTTTTGCACCCATTGTATATTTCCTACTTATCTTGTCTAAAATATCAAAATCTAGTTTTGGGAATAAAAGAACTGTTTCTATAGTAAATGTCGGGTGCTCTCCTGTTCTTAACTCTTCGATCTTATTTGCATCTAATACCTGATATCTTCTCTTAACATTCTTTATTGAATTCTCAAAATGTTCTCTTAGAAGATAATAAATTCTTTTTCTTCTTTTCTCTGAAGGTAATTTATCTACTGTTTCTAAAAAATTATATAATCTTTCTTTGTATTCAAAATCTATATCTCTGCCTTGTAAGATTTTTAGAATTTTATCAAAAGTTGAATCAGGAAGTTTTTGGCTATCAACATTCCTATCAAAAAAGATAATTATGTTATTTAAGCCCATAAAAATAGTTTTTTCTGGTTCTGATAATGCATTTGCTATCTTTTCTATAAGATACTTTCTTGTAGATTGCATATATGATGTATCTTCAAAGTTTTTTGGAACTTTTCTTTCTGAATAGTGTGTCATAAATACCTCCAACCAAATATCTTATAAATGTTAAAATTATTTCTTTTATTATCGAGCCATAAAAACTTTTAATATTCCTCTTACAACCTCTGTTCTTATTTTAAGTTTCTCTAGATATCCTTCCTTTCTTGCATTTTCCATATTCTTTCCTGCTCGTTTTAGTAACTTCATCTCTTCTGTTATATCTACCTTTTTATAATGTCCATCTGGTGTTAATCTATACATATTGTGTGACATTTTAACTTTTTTATTAAAATGTACAGGAATTTATATATTTTTGTGTTCTAATATTTTACTATAATAGTCTTTATTAACAATAAAAAGCTGACATTGAAATGGAATTATTCTATGCTACTAAAAATCAAGGCAAAATACAATCTTTGCAGAGAGAATTAGAAAAATATAATGTAAAAGTTCTTCAAGCCCCATTAGAGATTCATGAACCTAGGTCTGATGATGTTGTTAAGATTGCAAAAGAAAAAGTATTATTTGCCTATAATGAACTTAAGAAACCAGTTGTAGCTTTAGATGCTGGTTTTTATATTCCTTCATTAAATGGTTTTCCAAAGGCTTTTGCTAACTTTGCTCTAGAGACAATAGGTCTTGAAGGAATCTTAAAATTAGTTGAAAATAAAAAAAGAAATTGTGAATTTAGAGAATGCCTTGCATATATTGATAAGAGTCTTAAAAATCCGAAATATTTTATTAGTCATATTAAAGGAATACTTGCTGAGAAGATAAGAGGGAAAATGCAAGAACATTTATGGTCTGAAATAGGCTTAATATTTATCCCAGAAAATTATGATAAAACTCTTGCAGAAATGACACATGAAGAATATGTTATGTGGACTAAAACTTCATTAGAAGCTAATGCTACAGGCAGAAATTTTGCTAAATGGTATTCTTTATATTTAGAAAACCCAGCCTAAGCAAGCCCTCAAGTTATTTATTTTTATCTTTTTACTTGATATTATTTTCTAATCTTTTTATTACTCCATTATCAGCGTCAACTTCCACTAATTCGCCTTCTTTTAAAACTTTTGTAGCAATTTTTGTACCAATAATACAAGGAACTCCAAATTCTCTAGAGATAATCGCTGCATGACAGATTATGCCTCCTTCATCAGTTACTATCGCACCAGCCTTCCCAGTAAGAACGGTTATGTTTGTTGAGTCATTCCAGTAACTATAATATCTCCTTTTTTAAATCGCTCTATAAAATTTTTCATTTCTCTTTCGTAATCCATTATTTTTCTGACTTTCCCAATAATTTTTCCTTTCATAGCTGTTTGGCCCTTAATCTCAGTTATCTCCTTTTTAATAGTTAAATTATGAATGTGCTCATCTAATCTTTCAAATTCAGTTCCTTCAATAACTTCTCTTTTTCCATTCAGTTGGAGAAATGCATATCCTTTCATTCTTTTTTTATATATTTCCTCTAATGGTTTAGTTTTTCCATCTAAAATTTTTTCAAATTCATCAATTTTAGTTATAAACATCTCTTCTAGTGTTATTTTAAATCTTGTCCCTATTTCTTGAAGTATCGGATAAATATCTTCTTGAACAACTTTCATCAGATTTTCTTTTAATTTAAATCTAAGATAGGACAGCTTAGAAACAGCAAAAACAAAATTATAGATTTCATCATCTGCTCCAAACACCCTCAAAAGATTTGATTTTTCTTCATTCATAACTCCAGTAGTCTTTTCATTAGAAATTAATTTAAGAAGAATTTCTTTAACCTTATTTTTATCTTCTATTTTTTTATCTAAAAAATTATAAATATGTTTCTCAATCTTCTCAAATCGTGCAGCTTCCGTGTATTTATAAATCTCCATCACTTCAGATAAAAACTCTATTATCTCATAGAAAAGTTTCTTTATTTCTTCATCTTCTATACCCCTTATATTCTCTTTTTTTAATCGTTTTGAGAAATCTTCCAATCTATCTAAAAATGAGCTGTATTTCAAAATTATTTCTTTTACATTTTCTACTTTCCGGAAAGTATTGTAACCTATTTCTGATTCAATATTCCCACTACTATTTAAATAATAGACTTCTGAAAGGGGTGGCTTCGCCAACATAAGATAATCTCCTTTAGCATATGTAGATAACGTCTGCCAAAATAAAGGGACATCTGGTTCTCTTGCTGCGAACTGTGCTCTTTTGATTTGCTCTAAATCCATTTTATCAAAATTCATAAATTTCTTTTAACTTATTTAAGACAGCTGATTCTACTCTTTCTAGGGTGTTCTTATACATTCCATAATCTGAAGGAAAAGGATCAGAAATATCTGCTAATAATTCTATCCATGGTTTTTTGTTTGTGTTCTCATAAATCTTGATTGTTCTTTCTAAATTTCCTTTTGATATAGGAAGAATTAATTCTGTTTGTGGTCTGACTATTGTTTGATTTGGTGAATGATTAATTAAATAAGGTGCTAAATAACTTTTTTCTTCTACTATTTTTTTTCTATATTCTTCACTCTTTTTTAAAAAAATCCCCACAATTCTTTTTATGATTGGCCTTATTTCAATACCTTCTTTTATTTTTTCTGCTTCTTCTTCTGAAATAAATCCATTATTAGATGCAGTAGGAATATAAGGCAAGACAAATTCTCTTAAGTTGAGATCATCTAATTCATCAAACTCATCAAACTTTTTCGCTATATCAACCTGTGTCCCACTAGAAATTATCTTTACTTCATAAATTCTATTTTTTGATAGCACTAATTCTGCATAGCCTTGTGCTGTTGGGCTTCTATCTTTATTACCAGAGCAGATAAATTCAATATTTTTTATCATTTTCCCCTAACCTTATTTATCTAAAAAATTGTTATTATAAAAAGTTATCCTAAGCGAGCCCTCGAGCTATCTATTTTAATTTTTCAACTTCCTCTTTATGGTAGAACTTACATTTTTGTCTTATCAATTTCCAAGTTGCATAAAAACTATATTCATTACGACGACGAATATTCCAGTCTTTTGAAGGATGAAGACAACAAATTGTTGGGATATTATTCCACAAAAGAACCTTGTTTATTCTATCAATGAATTTTCCCCTTCCAAAAAGGAAATCTGTCACAATACTGCCGAATACTATTATGCATTCAGGCTCAAATAACTTAACTTCCTTAATCAAAAACTTGTCGGCCCAGAAAGAATTAGGTTTTCCTCTAGCATAGATTTTAGAAAAATGAGTCCAGTAAAAATTCTTAAAAAATAGTTCCTTATATTCTTTGTAGTGGGGTCTAATTTTGACTACAGTTTGTGCATCATCTGAACCATAAAACATGAGGGCCAGTATTCTTGCTTCAAATCCTGAATGTTTCTCTAGAGGATCTTTAGTTTTGTCGGTATCTGAAGATGGATCAGAACTAATAATTAAGTATCTTTGTGTTGGAAGTAGTATATTCACTACTGGAGATAAAGTCTGGCGTTCTCCTGGTTCTCTAGTAGAAAGAATAATTTGGTTTAGTGTTTTTAGCTCTTTATATTTCATTTTTCTTGGGAAGCGCCGGGACTGGGATTCGAACCCAGATATCCTTACGGAAACAGCCTTTCCAGGGCTGCGCCTTACCATTGGGCCATCCCGGCATATCCAAAAGAGTATATAAACATATAAAAATCTTTTTTACTTTCCTATAAAATGCAAACTATAGCTGATTTACACATACATAGCAGATTCTCAAGAGCAACAAGTCATGAGCTTAGTATTCCCAACCTAGAAAAATGGGCAAAAATTAAAGGTGTTAACTTGCTAGGAACAAGTGATTTTACACATCCTTTATGGCTTCAGGAGATAAAGCAATATTTAGAAGAGCAAGATACAGGAATCTTAAAAACAGCAAATGGCTTTCCTTTCATTCTGCAAACAGAAATTTCATTAATGTACACTCAAGGAAATAAAGGAAGGAGAGTTCATATCGTCATCTTAGCCCCAAATCTTGAAATAGTAGAACAAATCAATAGTTATCTAGGAAAAAAAGGCCGTTTAGACTATGATGGCAGACCTATTTTTGGAATGCCTTTACCTGAAGTTACAGAAGCATTAAAATCCATATCACAAGATATAGAAGTTATACCAGCACATATTTGGACACCCTGGTTTGGCGTCTTAGGCAGTAAATCAGGTTTTGATAGTTTTGAAGAGGCATTTGAAGATCAAGTCAAACATATATATGCTCTTGAAACAGGTCTGTCTTGTTATGATGAAAAAACAGAAGTTTTAACTAATAATGGTTGGAAAAAATTTCCTCAAGTAAAAAAAACTAACAAAATTTGCACATTAAATATTAAAAATAATAAAATTGAATTTCAGAAACCACGAAAAATATTTACTTATAAACATAAAGGAAAGATGTATAGATTAAAAACTAAAAGGGTAGATTTATTAGTTACTCCTAATCATAAACTTTTGATTAGCAAGTGTGATTTTCGTAAACCCCCTAATTTTTTTCTTAAAGAAGCAGAATTTTTATTCAACAAATCAAAGAGATTTAAAAAAGATGGTATCTGGATTGGCAAAAATATAAAATATTTCACATTACCAACTGTTAAAATAAAACATGGAAGTCGTCATTACAAAGGATTTCGAGTTAAAAAAGAAAAGCACATTCCCATAAAACCTTGGTTAAAATTCTTTGGATTTTGGATGGCAGAGGGATGGACGACTAAAGGCAAAAATGGGGATTATAATGTTTGTTTAGCTAACTCAAATACAGATTTACTTTTTGAAATGAAGAAAATTCTCGAAAGCTTTGGTTATAGTATTTACCAGGGAAATAATGTGATTAGGGTAAGAGATTATCAATTATTTCATTATCTTAAGCAATTTGGAAAAAGCTATAATAAATTTATCCCTCTAGAAATAAAATCTTTATCAAAAGAACTTTTAGAAATCTTTTTTGAGTATTACATTAAAGGGGATGGTCATATTTATGGAAGAAATAGAAAAGGTTTATCTGCAACTACTATTTCTACTAGGCTACGAGATGATCTTCAAGAAATTGCTTTGAAAATGGGTATTTCTGCATATTATAAATTACATCTTAAAAAAGGCACGCCAATTACTTCGTTACCACATGCTAAACTAAAAAGCTATAGACAATCAGAAGATTCGTGGGTGATCTACTTTATCAGGAAGAATACCCATACAGTTCTACCTTCAATTGTCAAAAAATATAACTATAAAGAATCGTGGGTTAATTATGATGGTTTTGTGTACTGTCTTGAGGTTCCAAATCATATCATTTATATTAGAAGGAATGGGATCCCTGTTTGGTGTGGAAATTCTGACCCTGAAATGAATTGGCGACTTAGTATATTAGATAAATACACAATAACCTCTTTTTCAGACCTACACTCATTCTGGCCATGGCGTTTAGGAAGAGAAGCAACTATTTTTGATCTGCCTAAACTAACATATAAAAACATTATCAAAGCAATAAGAACAAAAGAAGGTTATAAAGGAACAATTGAAGTTAATCCTGCTTATGGTAAATATCATTTTGATGGACACAGGACTTGCAACTTTTCATGCTCACCAAAAGAGGCTATAGAAAAATACCATAATATCTGTCCAATATGTAAGAAGCCATTAACAATAGGTGTAGAACATAGAGTTGAAGAGCTGGCAGACAGAAAAAAAGGATACAAACCAAAAGAAGCTGTAAAGTTCTATACCTTATTACCTTTACATGAAATTCTCTCTAAGCTACTTAATTCAGCAATGTCAACTAAAAAAGTATGGGCTGAATATAATAAATTGATAGATAAATTCAAAGACGAATATAATATTCTTCTAAATGTTCCAGTAGAAGATTTAAGAAAGATAACAACAGATAAAATTGCATCTGCTATCTTGAAAAATAGAGGGGAGAAAATTAAAGTAAAACCAGGTTTTGATGGCCAGTATGGAGAAGCAATAATTGAGACTGAAAAACAAGAAACTTTGGTTTAGTTATTTGAATTTGTTTAATTTTGTTCCCAGGTGGTAGCAAAGCCATGTTTTTTAGGAAAAATTTTTAAAGAATTACCTTTTTGATACTCCACAGGTTTTTTGGTCAATAATAACATGAGAATCTTAACAAACACAAATTTACATTCTGGAGGGGGGATAGCGAGAAGAGCTAATGAAATGATTCGCTATTGTGAAGAAAAAGGAATCCCATTAGTAGTCATAGGCATAACAAAAGAAAAACCTAAAATAGAAGAAAGAGGCTCTGTGAAGATTTATCACCTTACTGTCGGAAAAGGAGTAAATTGTTCGATGGATATTTATAGGGGACTTAGGGATATTAATGATTTGGAAAGAAGACTTAAACCTACTATAAAAGAAATTCAAGAAATAATGAAAGATGAAAGAATAGATGTGGTATTGTCTGAAGGAACATTCTATGCTCCTTGGATGATATATAAAGCATCAAAAAACCTTAATAAACCAACAATAGTTAATTATGCAGGAATTTTAACAAAAGAAGAGGCGGGTACTCCAGCCCCCCTATTACACCTGTTTAAACAGATAGAACTGGATTTTGATAGGCCAAATAATTTCTATGTTTTCCCTTCAAAACTTACTAAGAGAGAAATAGAAAAAATATTCAGAAGGAAAATCAAGAATTCTATAGTCATCCCCAATGGTGTAGCCCCAGAATTTTTCAAAGAGGAATGTATTACTAAAAAAAAGAATTCAATAGGATTTGTAGGCAGAGCCCATCCAATAAAAAATATAGAATTTCTTATATCCTTAGCAAGAGCATTAGATAAAAAGAGCAGTAACTATCATATTTTAGCAGTGTCAGAAATAAAAAAAGATAAAGAAATAAGAAAGAAATTAGAAGATAGAGATATAGAGATAGTCCCAGAGATGAGTACTTATAAATTAAGGCAATTTTTCATGAAAATGACAGTAATAGTATGTCCTTCTCACTTTGAAACATATGGCAATGTGTCTCTGGAAGCTATTGCAACAGGAACTCCTGCATTGGTTAGTGAAAATATGGGGGTATCAGAAATATTTAGAGATCTTGGGCTAACAAATTTGGTATTAGAGGATTTCAGTTCAGCAGAAAAAGTTTTAAACAAAATTATAGAAACCACTAGTTTAAAAATAAAAGAAGGAACTAGAGAACAAATAAAAAGCTATTTACATTGGGATAAAATCATGAATAAATATATAAAAATCTGTGAAGCATCCTTGGAAGCTATATAACTCAGTTATCCCCTCTAATTTTTCTTTTCAGAAAATTACAAAAGTCCAAAGCTTTTTTAATTCTCTCTTCTTTTTTATTTTGGCCCCTATAGGTTAATGGATAGACTGCTGGCTTGCGGAGCCGGTGATCGCGGTTCGAGTCCGCGTGGGGGCATTTCAAATGAAATATGAACAAATTATTAAAGAATTAAAGAAATTTAGAAATCCAAAAAATATAGAAGGTATGAAGCAATTTGGGATTAAAGGAGAAACTATGCTTGGAATCTCAATGCCAAATATTAGAAACCTTGGTAAAAAGATAGGTAAAAATCATGAACTAGCACTAAAGTTATGGAAATCAAGAATTCATGAAGCAAGGATTTTAGCTAGTATTATTGATGAGCCAAAAAAAGTTACAGAAAAGCAGATGGATTTATGGATTAAAGATTTTGATTCTTGGGATGTCTGTGATCAAACATGTATGAATCTTTTTTATCAACTCCCATGTGCATACGAAAAAGCAATGGAGTGGTCAAAAAGAAAAAAAGAGTTTGAAAAAAGAGCTGGATTTGCTTTAATGGCTTGTCTTGCTTGGAAGGATAAAAAAGCAGAAAATAAAAAATTCATTCGATTTCTACTAATAATTAAAAAAGAATCTATTGATGAAAGAAATTTTGTAAAGAAAGCAGTTAATTGGGCTTTAAGACAGATTGGTAAGAGAAATTCTCAATTGAAAAAAGAAGCAATCAAAACAACAAAAGAAATCTTAAAAAAAGATTCTAGAACAGCTAAGTGGATTGCTAATGATGCTCTAAGAGAACTTTCAAAAAAATGAAAAAAATAATATTAATCTTTCTCGTTTGTATCTTATTCATTTCTGGCTGTATCCAAGAACCAACAACAAGCAAAAGAATTCTTGAATCAGCCAAAGTTATTGAAGTTATCGATGGAGATACAGTAAAATTAGAAAATGGTGATACAATAAGACTATTACATATTAATACAGCAGAAAAAGGTGAGAGATGTTATGAAGAAGCAAAAGAAAGATTAAAGGAATTAGTGGAAAATAAAACTGTGTGGTTAGAAAGAGATATGCAAAATACAGATCAATATGACAGAAAATTGAGATATATTTTTCTTGGATATAATACAAATCCAGAAAATTATGATGATTTTGTAAATTTAATATTGATAGATGAAGGATTAGCTGCTCTTCTTATTATTGAGCCAAATATGAAATATAAATCTATTTTTGAATCTACAATAGAAAAGACAGAAGGCTGCTTGTTTGAAAAAAGTTCATTTTTTGGCTGCTTTTCTATAAAAGAATTCAATTATGATCCTGAAGGTAGTGATTGTGAAATTCCTAATGAAGAGTATGTTATTATTAAGAATGGCTGTGATGATATTAATATGAACGGCTGGATAATAAAAGATTCTGCTAGACATGTCTATACATTTGAAGATTTTATTTTGAGTTCAGGTGCTTCATTTACACTACACAGCGGCTCTGGCAATGATAATGAAACAGACCTTTACTGGAATAGAGGAGGAAAATGTCCTGTTGTCTGGAATAATGATGGAGATAGCTTATTTTTACGAGATTCCGACGAGAAATTAGTTCTTTATTATAATTACTAAAGATTTTTAAATTTCCCCTGTTTTGTATTCTTGAGCCGGTGTAGCTCAGTTGGTTAGAGCACGAGTCTCATAAGCTCGGGGTCAGGAGTTCAAATCTCCTCACCGGCATTTTTTAAAAATGAAAAATAGAGATAAAAAATTCCCAATACTTTTGTTGATTTTGGCTATAGTGATTACTTTCTTTGTCTTTTTGATTATCTCTTTTAATGCAACAATAACAGGAGCAGTCATAGGTAGTGTTTTTTCTGCATGGACGTTAATTTGGATAGTACTTATTCTGATAGCTATATTTGTAGGACTAAGTATCTTGCATGAAAAATAAAAATTAAAAAAGAAAAGAAAAACTGACCTTATTTCTTTACTAAAATGATGTCTATTGTTGAAACATTGACCTTTTTACCTTCCTTGTTTTCAAATTCCTCACTGTTAATTTTTATGTCCTTCACTTCAATTCCCTGTTCTTTAAGGAAACGTTTTGTTGCTACTTCTGCCACATCAACTGCTCTTGCAATGAACTTACCTCTTGCCTTAATTGTAACTTCCTTAGCTCCCTTAGTTGTAAATTGCATCACTACACCAGTAACATAGTTCATAAAAGGTTTTCCTCCAATAAAAACAATGTTTTCTTCTGTTCTTTCAGCCATTTTGTTTATTTTACCTCCAAATTTTGTCTTTTGTTTTCTGTTTCTAAGCTAAGCTTAGCATAACTTATTTATTTTTTTCTTTTTTGACTAATCTTGTGATATATCCAGCAATACTATTCTTTGTTCTTTTATTTATTTCTAGTATTTCATCTAAAATCTTTTTATTTTTCTCAAAATCATCTGTAAATAGATTTGGATGTTTCTCTAGTAATTTTCTTGTTGTTCTTTTGATAGATAATGATTTCACTCGGCCCATTGTATTAAATTTTAGCGTGAATGTGTATAAAGTTTATGGAATTAATAGTTCATTACCCTTAACCTTTCCCTTATATCTTCCACGGGCTTCAACCTTTTTAATTCTTTCTATAATTAAACTCGCTTTCTTAGAAGTTTTATATCCTTTAATTACAGCTCTAAAATAATCCTCCCCTTTCCTAAAATGTTTTGATTCTAATGCTTCTCTTAAAAGATGCAAATCTACTGCTCTATCCTCTACTCTTGATGAATGAAATCCAAGTCCAAAGTCAATAAAATACAAATTTTGGCCTTTTAGAATCATGTTACTAGTAGTCAGATCTCCATGGATAATATCAATATCATGTATCAAAGCTGTATTCTGGCCTATTTTTTCACAAACATTCAAAGCGTTAATCAAAGGAACTTTATCAAGCCATTCACTCAAGAGCTTACCTTGAATAAACTCCATTTCAATTTCTGTTTCTGGCTCAAGCGATCTTCTTGACATGCCATCAATTGCCTTGACCATGGGCACATTAATTACAGAAGCTGATTTTCTTAAGATTCTAGCCTCCCTTCTTGTTCTGCTTGCTCTTAACATCCAATCAAGCCTCCCGTGCCTGTAGCCTTTTTTAATCCTTCTCTTAAGAAGTAAATTTCCCCTCTTTATTAATAAAGCTTCTGCTCCTCTGCCTATGATTTTTTCTTTCATTTTTAACTACAACAACAAGTTTTTCCAACCCCAATAACTACGTTATAAATTACTCTGCCAAATTTTTTAACTGCTGTACAATCTCTTGTCTGCCCTATACTTATCTCATTTTCTTCACATATTGTCATATTAGGCACTACAGCATGACTTCTACAAATCCCTGTTTCATACCCTAAACTTTTGCATTTTTGTTCACATGTTTGTTCTGATATTGAAGGCCAAAAAAACCATGCTAGAATTATAATAATACTCAAGATTGCAATCAATATAACAATTTGTTTACTTTTCATTTTATCAGTAAGTTTTAGCTATCCATACAACATATTTGGCTTTTTTACCACAATAAATACATTTTCCTTTTGCTATAGCTTGCTCATTTATACCTATGATTTTAGCTCCAGCTGTTTTAGCTTTAATCCAATCCTCACATTCTTTACCTCCACACCATTCACTGATAACTAATTTTTTATTTTTGATAGCTTTAATTAATGCTAGCATATTTTTTGCTGTTATAGTTCCTTTTTTGAGCATCTCTTCAGATCTTTTGAGCAAATTTTTATGAATATCATCTAGAATTTTAATAAGTTCTTTATCCAGATTTTTTAACTTCACTACTTCTTTCTTTCCTGTATCTCTTCTCACTACTATAACCTGATTTTTTGCAATATCTCTAGGCCCAATTTCTATTCTTAATGGAATACCTTTCATTTCCCAATCATTGAATTTGTAACCAGGACTATATTCCTCTCTATCATCTAGAAAAGTTTTGAATTTTAGTTTCTTATCTAATTCTTGTGCTTTCTTTAGAACTTTTACCTTATCTTTTGTCCTAAAAATAGGAATTATAACAATTTGAATAGGAGCAACTCTTGGTGGAATAATAAGGCCTTTATCATCTCCATGGATTGCTAACATAATTCCTATCATTCTTGTTGTTATTGCCCAAGTATTCTGCCATACATACTCTTTTTTACCTTGTTTGTTCAGAAATTGTATATTGAATGCTTTGGCAAATATCTGTCCGTCATAATGAAAATCAGGTCCTTGCACTACACGGCCATTTGGAAGCAGACATTCTATTGCTTTTGTAAATTCAGCTCCAGCAAATTTTTCTGATTCTGTTTTTCTGCTAACAAAACCTGCTATAGCCATATAATTTATTAAGATTTCATTATAAATTCCTAAGATTTGTTTCTCTTCTCTTAATGCCTCTTCTTTTGTAGCATAGACTGTATGGCCCTCATTCCATAAAAATTCTCTAGTTCTGAGAAAAGGGATAGGATGCTTAAATTCCCACCTTACAATATTATTCCATTGGTTATATTTCAAAGGCAAATCTCTCCAGCTTCTTATCCATTTAGCATATGAACTGTACATTATGGTTTCAGAGGTTGGTCTGATTGCCAATCTTTCCTGTAACTTTCTTTTTCCAGCTTCAGTTACCCAAGCTACTTCTGGAGAAAATCCTTTTAGATGTGCTGCCTCTTTCTTTAGGAGAGATTCTGGAATAAACAGGGGAAAATAAACATTCTCTATTCCTAACTTCTTGAATCTCTTGTCTGTTTCCTCCTTTATAATTTCCCATATAGCATAACCATAAGGCTTGAGAATATGACATCCAGAAACAGGGCTGTAATCAACTAAATCTGCTTTTATAATTGCTTGTGTATACCACTCACTATACTCATCTTTTTCTGCCTTGATGCCTAATTCTTTCTTAGTTTTATTTACCTTCTTTTTTACCATATTCTTATTTTATTTTAAGGTACGTTATCTTTTAAACTTTTTTAATCATTTTTCAGAAACCTTTAAATAAATTATTTGTTCACTAAGAATATGGGCATACTTGAAAAAGAGGATGAGAAGAAGAATGTTCTTATGATTCTGCATAATACTAGGAAAGCCCTTAAAACTAAAGATACCCTGCTTCTTAGGGAGATGTCTAATAGGACAATTCACTGCGCTTCTATTCATAAAGATCCTACAAGTGTGGTTATTGCTGTAACTGTCTATGCTTTGAGCAAGATTATTGCGCGTAGAGATTATGCTGAACATAAAGATTGGCCCTCATTTTTTTCCAGGATTAGCAAAGATGTCAACAAAGCAATAGAGCACCTTGAAGAAAATAAAATAAAAGAATTCCATGAAGATATGAAGAACATTAGACAAGCAGTAAGTGAATTGAGTGGACGTTTAAAATATTATATAAAAGATGTTTTTAGAATAGCCCAAATAAATAAAGCATCTAGATTATATGAGCATGGAATCTCTAGATCTGAGACATCCAGTCTTCTTGACATAACACAATGGGAACTTGCTGAATATATAGGTAAAACAGGAATTCCAGATGTTACTCTTAGCCTCACAATGCCAATTAAAGAAAGAATAAAATTTACATCCAAACTCTTTGAATAAAATGGAAGCTAAAAAAGCCCTTATTTTTGATTCAGGAGCAATAATCACCCTAGCTTTAAATGACTTGCTTTATATTCTTGAGCCACTCAAGAGAGTTTTTAGAGGGGAATTTTACATTCCTGAACCTGTAAAAAAAGAGGTAATAGATAGGTCACTTCAATCAAAGAAATTCATGTTAGAAGCTTTAATGATAAAATCTCTTATTAATAAAGGCATTCTAAAAGTAATTCCTTCTTCAAAAATCTTAAAAAGAGAAACAAAAAAAATTCTTGATATAGCCAACCACACTTTTAAAACAGAGGGTGAATGGATCAGGTTAATTCATGAAGGAGAAACATCTTGTCTTGCCCTCTTTAATCTAATTGATGCAAAAGATAAAGCCATTGTTATTGATGAAAGAACAACAAGGATGTTGTGTGAGGCTCCTAAAAATCTACACAGATTGCTTGAAACAAAATTGCAGAAAAAAATTAAGGCAATAGAAGAAAACTACTCTTTCTTCAAAAACTTTAAAATAATTCGTTCAAGCGAATTAGGTTTTATTGCTTACAAAAAAAGAATAATTCAACTTCCTGCAAAATCTAAAGACGCTTTAAGGGCTATTCTTTATGCAACTAAGTACAAAGGATGTGCAATCTCTAATTATGAAATTGAGATTGCTAAAAAATTATAATATGAAAGAAGCACTTTTTTATAAGAAATTAAAAGACAAGGAAGTTCAATGTCAGCTCTGTCCTAGATTTTGTGTTATCAAGCCAGGAAACAGAGGAAATTGTGGTGTTCGTGAAAATACTAATGGCAAGCTTTATAGTCTTGTATATGGAAAACCTGTTTCTATAGCTCTTGATCCTATAGAAAAAAAACCTTTATATCATTTCCTTCCAGGACAACAAGCTTTAAGCATTGCAACAGCTGGCTGTAATTTACATTGTTTATATTGTCAGAACTGGGAGATTTCTCAATGCAGACCAGAAAAAGTCGCTTCTTTTAGTATGCCCCCAAAAAGAGTTATAGAAGAAGCAATTAATAGAGAAGTCAATATAATATCTTATACTTACACAGAACCAACAATTTTTTTTGAGTATATGATAGATATAGCAAAACTGGCAAGAGAAAAAAAGATTAGGAATACAATTGTAACTAATGGATTCATAAATTCAGAACCACTCACAGAATTATGTAAATATTTGGATGGAAGTAATATTGATTTTAAAGGTAGTGATGAATTTTACAAAAAACTTTCTGGAGCTTGGAGAAAACCTGTAGAAGAAGCTATAAAAATAATGCATGAGAAAGGTATCTGGCTTGAGCTTACTAATTTGATTATCCCAGGCTATAATGATAAAGAAAAAAATATTCTTGAAATAATAAATTGGATAAAAGAAAATCTTTCTGTTGATGTTCCTTTACATCTCTCAGCCTTTTATCCTACCTATAAAATGTTAGAAACTCCAGCAACAAAGCCTGAAATAGTGATTAAGGCAAGAAAAATAGCAATGAAAGCTGGTTTGAGATATGTTTATACAGGCAATATCCCTGATAAAGAAGGTTCAACAACTTTCTGCCCTGGATGCAAGAAACCGGTTATTATAAGGCAAGGATTTTATATCAAAGAAAACAGACTTATTGACGGTAGATGTCCTGAATGTGGTGAGAAGATAGCAGGAGTTTGGAAATAATTAATCACTCTAAAATAACAAAACTTATATACTAGTTTTCCTTATTTTTTTATATGATTATTTTAATAGAGCCTGATAAAGAAAAAACAAAAAAACTCTGTGATATAATTCATAGGGAGAGAGTTATTCCTGTTGATTCTCCTGGTAAGGCTTTAGATTTTGTGGTTAGATTTTATAAAGAAAAAAAAGATATAGACTTAATTATAGGCAATTCCAATGTGCCTCATTTTTATGGTCTTGTTTCAAAAAATATTCTAGAAAAATTAAGTAGAAAATTAGGAATCCTATATACAATTCCTTTAATTGGATATTATGAAGAAGAAAATGAGAAAATTGAAGAAATAAGAGATCATGGTGTGGGTCTGATTAAATATGACGAAAAAGATTCAGAATTTCCATTTAGATACATGCAATTAATTAGAGAAAAATATCCTAATCTAAATATTGATGTAAGAAATTTGAGAGAAATTTGGTTAGGATTAAGGATAAGAAAAGGAAAAAAATCAACTAAAGAAGAGAAAAAAGGAATTAAAAAAATATTAGATGAAGTTTCTACCCCTGCAGAAATTCTTGAAGAAAAAAGAAAAGAAGAGCTGATGGATATAACAGGAATTTCAGAGCAAGTCAAGGAAATTGTACCTAAAGAAGAATATCAAGAATTGGAAAAAAAATATAATGCTTTAAAAAAAGAACATGAAGATTTAAAGGAATATTTCAAAGATTTAATAGATACTGTTGAAAAATAAAATGAGGGAAGTAAAAGAATATATTATAGATAGGCCTAAACTTGTTTTTGATTATGCTTTACCCATTTTCCAATCTTTAGTAGAAGATGGCCACACTAAAGTAAGGGTTTCTCCAGAAGCAAAATTAGTTGGTGTTGCAATAGATATGGTTTCCTTTATTCATCGCTTTTGTTATAAAGACTTAACTGTAATTTTACGTCATAAAGGAGAAACCTATTTTTTTGAAGAAAAGACAAGACACATTCCTATAGTTTTAGAATTGATAATTGATGAAAATATTTTATCAAAAAATTTTATCAGAGGAGGCTACAAGATAATAACAATAAATCCTCCTTCAGAGTATGCTTATAGTCGGGCCTCTATAAGTTCTGCACCATTGGTTAATCCGAAAAAAAGAGAATTCTCTCTAGATGACTTTCTACACAAATTTTTTAATCTAAAATCAGAACACAAATCAGGAATAATGATATCTTGCAATTCTACATATGGATTTAAGGTAGATTGGAAATATCAGAAAGATAATCTTGTTTCTGAAATGCAAAATCATTATCTGGATTCTTCTAAAACTATGAAAAAGATAGCGCAAACCTTATTTCATTATGATTGGTCAGTCATACTATCTGTTGCTGTTGATGTGATGGCAGGAAGGTCAAAGGAAGAAATAATTAAAAAAAGATATCCTGAAGAAGAGAAAGATTTCTTCAGAGAAAGATTAGATAGAAAAATTGAGAAAGCTATTCATGAAACAGTTCCTTGTTTTATTAAAGGATTATCCAGGGGAGAAAATTCATATGAAATTTGTAAAACAAATAAGTTATGTGGTTGGGGGTATTCAAGACTCTATGGATCAAAAATTATGAGTGCTCTTGTCAATCGCTCAAAAAGAAAAGAGGAGATTAAGAAAATTTTAGATTATCATAAGAAGATTACTGGAGAAAATATAGATGTTAAAACTTTTTTGTATGGGGTTAGTTTAGAAAGATCAAAAAGGAAAAGAAAAAGAGCATTAGTTCCATATAAAGAAATGAAAAAATCAATAATGTTGCTCCCCCACCTTACTTCCTCAAAATCTTAGTAATAATCCATAGAGCAAATACTACCACAATAACTAAAGGAATAAACCACCAATTATCATTAATGAAGTAAAGAGCATCATCAAGGAATGCTAATCCTGTTAGACTTGGAAGATAACTTGTTGCTAATCCAATTTTTGTGAAATGGCCTATTTTTGCACTAACCTCATGAACACTTTTATCATCTATACTGCTTAGAGTGGCCCATTTTCCTAAAGATTCATCATACATAATAATGAAAAGCCTTCCTTTTGCTTCATCTTCATGATATCTTATTCTTACTTCAGCATCTGGGTCAAAAGTTATTCCTGAAGGCAAAAAGTCATATCCTCTAACTAGCATCATGTTTGCTGGCAGGGTAGGCATCATTCCTGCAGCTCTTATGCTAATTGTATTTTGAGGATTACTTATCTTACTGCCTTGTAATCTAATTTCTGAACAGTCTGGAATAACAAGGGAAGCCATCCCATCATTACTCTCTACAATTAAAATTCCCTCACAAGTGACAGGTCCTTCCTCTTCCTCTTCTTCTTCAGCTGGTGCTTTACAATCTTCAGGGCAATTATAGTAGGTTTCACCCCATTCACAAATTCCATTTCCGCATACTGGAGCTGGCGCTCCACCGCCACCTCCGCCACCGCCACCTCCTCCACCTCCGCCACCAGAGGTGATTGTCATTTGTAAAGTAGCTTTATTATTATCCCAGTTAGAACATTCTTGATCAGAATCAACAACAGCCCTCATTGTGTAAGTTCCATCCCCAGCTGCAGCCCATGTTTCTGAAGCACTTACTGTTGAATCTACAGCAACATTCCCAATATTTTTTGTCCTCACTAAAAGATTTCCTCTATAGATTCTTACAACAACATTAGATGCATTTATTGAGGTATTTCTGTTGATATTAGTTATAGTAACATTAAATGTAACAAGCTCGCCATTATTTACATTATTATCTGAAACAGTGAAAATATCTATTCCAAGATCTGAACCTAGAATATTAAGATCAGCATTTGTATGGCTAGGCTGGTAAGGATAACCTGCACTATCTTTGTAATCTGCATTTGTTTCTAAAACTTGAACACCACAGTAATCAGTATTAACATTAAATTGTCTTGGTTGCGTATCTCCAGGAATTATTGTTGTGTAGAAGAAATTATCAATCATGCCTTCAGCTGTTAGAGTTGTATAGCCATCAACATCATAAGCTGTGTCTGTTCCTATATTGCTTATTTGTAAATTTATCAGACTGTTTTGTTTAGCAACTATGTTTGCTGGAAGTAATGGATAATTTAATTGAATGTTTGGTGGATCAACACTCCCTTGAATACTTATATTTCTTGTAACAGTACAGTTTGCTTCATATTCAACAATAACTTGAATAGTATAATTTCCTGGACTTGTTGAATTCATCTGCCATACATAGTATCCCTCACCCATACCAAAATCAGGTAAAGTAGCTGGATTATTTCCTGAAACTATGCTTAAGCCAGCTGGTGTCCAGTTAAGCCATACTTGTTGACCAACTCCTCCATTATAATCAATATATCTTAAATCAAATAATTGTCCAACTGATAAATTTCCAGGCGCATATGTTATGTCTTTATTACCTCCACATTCTACTGCCTGTCCAAAAGCTGTCATGATTGTTATAATCACAGCTATCAAAAATGCAATCACTATCAATTTTACTTTAATTTTACTTTCCATTTTATGTGATTATTATTTGAGTGCTATTTCCAAATTCATGATTTCCAGCCCAGCTTGTTAGTGTCTTGCTTCCAGTTGTTGTGCTTGTGACATTCCAGTATGTTATCTTAAATTCACCAGGAGCTAAATCATACCACTGAACAGCTGGCCATGTTGGTAATATTGTTAGACCTGGACTTACTTCTAACTCAACTTTTAGGTCATAGAATGATAGAGTAGCCCATAGGTTTTGTAGAGGTGTTCTTACAATAAATAGTGTTCCTAGAGTATAATTTGATTGATTAGTTATTGGTCTAAATATTGAACAGTCAATAACATCACAAACTTTCCAAACTCTAATATCTTGACTTTGTTCGTTATTTGCTAAATTTGTTTCACCAGGAACAGGCAAGCTCTTTACTTTGACAGTACGCCATCCATCATTATTTACATTCCATAACAAAGTTACTTCTTGGGTCTGACCAACATCCAAGTTAATTAGCTGCCAATCTACAGGAACTGAATTATCCTCAAGTGTAACATTAATATTTGTTTCATTCTGATTACCAACATTACTTACATTGGCTTTCACATAAACAATATCATAAAGCCATACAGTTGAACTTGAAATGCTTTTATTTGTTCCATTAACTTCCTTAATCAATTCTATGGAATCAACACTGATATCATGTATAGCCTCAAGAACTGTAATGAAATGTGTAGCACTTCCTTCACTATAGTTTTCATTACCAGCATAATAAGATGTAATATTATAATAACCAGGATTGTTGTATATGGAGATATCAATTAAAGGACTTGGACCAAAAGCAAATTGGGTTCCATTTCTTAACAAGCTTAAATCACCTGTTGTTGGTATATTAAGCATACCAGTATGATTAACATTCTCTCCTTCTATAATTGTTATATCATTATTCTGATCATTTAATAATAAGGTTAGAGATGAATTTAATTTATTGATTGTTAAAAAATATGTTACTGAAGCTGAACTGTGGTTCTCGTCTCCTGTGCTATAAGCAGTAAAATTATAGTAACCTGCAGGCAAGTTTTCAAAAACTTCTACATAGTTAGCAGCAGGACCAGCTATAAGAGTTCCATTTCTTCTAATACTAACATTTCCATAAGGAGTTGAAGCATTAAATTTCAAATTTTCATTATTATAGGTTATAGTTAAATTTCCTTCTGTTCCATTCAACCATAAATGAACTTCTCCTGGCAACATAACAGAAGTTACGTTAATCCAGTGTGTTTCACTGCTTGCTGTATAATTTTGTGTTGAAGGATAAGCACAAGTTATATTATGTAATCCTTCAGATGAGTAACTTGTTAGGTTTTCTAGAGGAGCACTTCCATTATTTATTAAGATACTATTATCATAAACTTCAATATAACCTGTTGTTGGTATAATAAGATGGCAAGTTATATTTACAATTTCTGAAACATTTACTGTTATATCACCATCTGTTCCATTTAATGTTAAATTAACTTCACTTGTTGCTTGATTAATAATATACATTGCATTAACACTTGCCCCTGTATAATTTTGAGTTGCTGTAACATTACATGTATAATTATAACCAGGAGGATTTGCAGTTAGAGTTACAGGTAAATTATTTTCATTTGTTACATTCAAACCATCACGCCATAATTCAGCATTAGCCTCAGGATTTGTGCAAGAGCATAGTGCAATGAAAGGCTGTTGGTCATAAGTTATTGGTGAAGGAGGGGCAAAGGATAATGAGCAGGTTGAAGTTTGTTTATTAATAATATAAACTAGTGATAAAGTTGAATTCCATTGATTAATTGTATCATTAGCATACCATCTATAGTTGTAATTTCCTACACCCAAGTCAGTAAAAACATAACTACAGTTTGTGTCTGCTGTTGGCAATCCAGGATTACAATTAGGTGTGTAATTTTGGTTATCAAATTCAAATATCACAGTATAAACAGCAACATTATCTAACCATTCTATAGTAAAATTATAAGGTCCTGGACCATAAACAGTAGGGCTTGTAGGATTAACTTGTTCATTCAAATACCAAGGTGGCATATCAGGCAAGACAGTTACATTTGTTGTAATGTTATTTGTTATATCAAATACAGAAGAATTATCAGAATCAGTTGCAGTAACAGTTACATTATAAATCCCTGGGGTGGTATCAGAAACATATAGTGTTGTGTTTTGAGTTTCTCCAGCATTTAAAGTCATTTGATAAATATCAAGAGCAGCAATGTCTGCATTATTCAAATTCTGAACACTAAGATTGAAAGTATTTGGAGATGTTCCAGTATTATTTACAAAAATAGTATAAGTTGCATTTATTCCTGGCAATATTTCTTGATAATATGTGTCGGCCCATATGTCAACTCCTAAGCTTAGAATTGTTCCTACAGGCGTTGGTATAGAATTATTTGTCCAATCAGCACTTGTGTTTGTATCTTGCCATGGTGGTTGTCTTTGTGTTGAAAAATTTTCATTAGCATAATTTGGCCATCCAGCAATAAAGTCTTCCCACGATACCATATCAATTTCATTACTTGCATTATAAAGTCTTAAGATATCACCACTATTAGCTAACCTTAAAGTTAAGCCTTCTAGATGTGGAATTAAACTATACATATTATAATAAGCTGTGCCATTTCTTGCAATGCTTATAAATTTTCCTGTACCAATAATTGTTCCATTAGGTATTACCCATGTTCCATTATTATCTTGTATTGTCCAACCAGAAATATCAATATCTTGAGAAGTTGGGTTATAAAGTTCTATCCATTCATTATCATCTTCAGGTGTAACAGCATCATAAAGTACTTCACTAAAAACAATCCAGTTTGCAGCTGGAGCTGTTGTATTTACTGTAAACATGACTTGATCACTACCAATATTTCCACTTGTGTCATTTGCCCATGCATCCATTATATAAAAACCATCTTCAAATGTTTCAATAAATGGTACTGTATAAGTAACATTAGTGCCATTATAATTAAACCATATTTGATCAACAGCATTATCATCTGTTGCAGTTATGTTAATTAAAATATCATTTACAGAATATGTAATATTTAAAGGACTTTCAATTATCACAACAGGTGGCTCAGTATCTTCAGTAACAGTAATATTATAAACAGTATCTGAAGAACTTCCACCAAATTCACAAGTTGTTGTTATAGTTATGTCTGAACTTCCGACAGCTGCAGCAGTAACATTCCATTGTGTTACTTTTGTAGTGCCATTAGCAATATTTCCAAGAACATTAACTGCTTGTGGAGTTGTTAATACATTTCCATTTGAAAAGGTTATTGTTGCATTACAATTTACAACATCTCCTCCAACAGCTGTAACATTAGCTTCTGTGATAAATATATCAGTTAAATTAAATATAGAATTATTTGCTGGCTGTATTATTATCGTTGTTGTATTTCCATAACCTGGAATAACTTGAACAAAAAACCATGTTGTTTCTGTAGTATTCCAATTATTGCTAGTATCATTAGCAAAAATTCTAACACTATAATTTCCAATTTGTAGAGTATCAGTGAAATTGTATAAATATTGAAATACAACCATTCCAGGAATCATGGTGAAATTGTTTTGTGTTAAATCAGGATATGTAACTTGAGCAAGAACTGTATCTATAGCAACATTGTCTCTTGCAAAAGCCTCTATTTGTGTTGAATCTGACTGGTTAATTACTTGAGGATTTGCACTCACATTCCAAACATCTGGAGGAATTAAGTCACCAGTATAATTAATTGTAAAAGTCCAGTTATCAGGAGCAAATACACTATACTCTGTATCATTACACTCAACATTCCAGATGTAATAATCATTTGGTATCTCTGTTATATCAAAACTATTAACTACGCCAGTCATTGCCATCTGACTTTGATTTGGTAGCCAGCTTCCTGTTATATTATGCCATAAAGTACAATTGATAAGAAGCAATTCATCAACAACACCAAACTCAGCAGTTACATTATTTGTTGTATTAATCACAGAGCCATTAGCAGGAGACAATAAAGTAACAACAGGTGGCTGATTAACACTGACATTAACTATAAATGTCCAGTTTTCTATGGCAAAAGCACTATTAGCAGAATCATCAATACATTCAATATTCCAAGTATAAATACCATTTACCAGGTTAACATAATTCCAATTCCCATTAGTTGCATTAGCTGTTTGCTGAGAACCATCTATCTGCCATATTCCTGATGTATCTGACCAAATATTACAATCAAGTAAAACATCAATATTATCTGTTACATTATATATCACCGTTACATTTTCGCTAGTTGTTGAACTATTAGGTGGGAATATAAGAGTAACAACAGGAGGCTCAGTATCGCCAACACCTGAAACATTAATCCAGTGTGTTTCATAAGAACTTGAGAAATTCTGACTGCCTGGATAAATAACAGTTACATTATGAATCCCTGTCTGATTGAAACTTGTAACATTAGTAACAGTATGATTGCCAATATTGATAAGTTGTATATCCAAGTAAAGATAAATTTCATAAAGACCTTGTCGTGGTAATGGTATAGCATCTGTTTCAGGTTCATTATGCCCAATACCATCTATTATAGGTTGTTGTTGAGGATTAGGATTAGATGGGATAATAAGTCTGCCAGTCATATTCACAAGCTCACTAATATTAACAGTTATATTATTATCAATTCCATTAAGTCTCAAATCAACAATAGAAGCTGCTTGATTAACATTCAAAATATTATTTACAGAAGCAGCTGTCCAGTTCTGGCTTCCAGTTGTGTTACAAACATAATTATAATTTCCAGCCCCTAATGTTGCAATATCTGGATTATTTACAATCTGTCCATTTCTGTAAAGATTTATTGTGACTTCATTATTATTAGCACTACAAGAAACATTTGTTTGTATTCCATAAGTAACATTCCAACTTGGCTGAGCTGTCAAAGTTAAAATTGTAGTAGCTTGGTTTATTACATACAGAGCAGAAGTGCTTGCCCCTGTATAATTTTGAGTTGCTGTAACATTACATACATAATTATAACCAGCAGGATTTACAACTAAAGTTATAGGTAGGTTGTTCTCATTAGTTACATTAACTCCATCTCTCCATAATTCTGCGCCAGCTTCAGGATTTGTACATGAACATGAAGCTATGAATGGCTGTTGGTCGTAAGTGATAGGACTTGGAGGAACAAAATTAAGTGTGCAAGAACTAATTCCTTGTGTAACATTCAACCATCTTGTTAGGCTTTGTTCAGTATAGTTTTGTGATGCAGGATAATAATATGTATAATTATATAGGTCAACACCCAAGAGAGCAATTTCAGTAGCAGGACTTCCGCTTGCTACTACTTGAAAATCTCTGTAAAGTAAAGCATTAGATGCTCCTTGAGTTATTTCTAACCATCCTGTTGCATTAGTTGTTGAATTATAAGGGACAGCCAAATCATTCTCCTGTCCATCCAAAGTCAAACGGATATTATGATCAACAGGATTAATCACATAAAGGCTTGAATTGCTTGCTCCTTGATAATTTGGGGTTTGTGTGACATTACAAGTATAATTATGTGTTCCAGCTTCAATAATAACAAACACATTATTTTCATTATCTATATTAATATTATTTCTCCATAATCTTTCAGGAGCTTCAGGATTTGTGCAATAACATGAGGCATTTAATGGTGTGCTATAAGTGATTGGACTTGTTGGATCAAAATTCAAATAACAAGTTGTATTAAGTAGAA
This sequence comes from Candidatus Pacearchaeota archaeon, assembly GCA_026016245.1. Lineage (GTDB taxonomy): Archaea > Nanobdellota > Nanobdellia > Pacearchaeales > UBA284 > DAOWHW01. Next base: position 403,800 of record CP061211.1, on the reverse strand, counting down.
CATTGATAACAGTAACATTCCAGACCAAAGTTACAGTCCCACCTTTATTATCATAAACAATAACATAAACATCATGAAGTCCAGAAGCATTGTAATCAGGATTATAATCATAAGAACTTATAGTTGAAACTTCTTGGCCATCTAATTTCCATGTATAGAATAAAGGATCATTGTTAGGATCATGAGCCCAAACTTCAAAATGTAAAGTTTCACCTTCATTAATTTCTGGAGTTAAATCTTGAGGGACATAATCATCAATAATAGGAAGCTGATTTAAACCCTCAAACCATATTGTAATTGGGTCAGACTGAACAACATGATTACCTAAATCTTTGGTTTCAGCATAATAAGTGTGATTTGCTGGCTGTGTCTCAACTTTTACCTTAACAAAAGTACAAGTTGTCTGTCCACCACAATCTTTATATTCCCATTCTTGGCCATCCTCATATATTTTAATCCATCTTATTCCAGCATTCTCCAAATAATCTGTTGCAATAGCAGTTAGAACAGCCGTAGTATTAGTGTGTTGAGTATCAGAAAAAAACTGTAATGTAGGTGGGGGATCAATAATATCCAATTCTTCTTTTACTGAATTTATTATCTTAGACTCATAAAAACCCTCACTAATATCATTAGGAACAACAAAAGAACCAAGTAAGAGAGGTATAAGTATAAAGATTGGAATCAAATTCAAAATTAACCTAGCTTTTTTATTCATTTTTTATTTTTATTTATCTTGGAACATAAAGTATCCCTAAATTGCCTTCCTTATCCTCTTTACTCCATTTATATCCGGCATTAAACCCAATACCATTTTTGAGGGCAAGGTAAGCTGAAATATCTTTTGTGCTCTGGAAAGAATCATAACCAAAACTAGCCCAAGTACTAAATTTCCCTAATACATCATATCCTAATGATGTCCCAAATCTCCGCTGGCTAGGATCTCCATAAGTTTTCTCTATATCAAAAGCAAACCAAGGACCATCTTTTTTTCCTAGATGTTCAATAAAATTTTTCTACTCTAGAATTTTTTTCTGCTTATCACTAAGATCAACTCTTCTATCAATTTCCCTATTATGATCATAGAAATTTGTCAAATTTTTTAATGGATTGGGAAGCTTCTCTTGTTTAATATAATCTTTAGGAATCATATTTAAATCAAATCGCAAGCTGCCACCAATTGAAGTATTATTCACACTAAAATCTACTGAATTAACTATCTTATTTTTGATCATATAATTTAACCTGTTTCTAAAACTCCAGTCTCTTGAATTAAAAACACCCTTTTCAAAATCAAAAACACCATTTACCTTATCTTTTCTTCCATATTTCAGCCATAATCCGATAAGATCAGCATTAGAATCTATAAAATCTCTTGTAACAAACCTATTGTATTCTTTGTCATGGCTTGAAACTGGAATAGTATCAACATAAACATTACCATTTACATCAACATTTACAATAATCTCACCATTTATATTAGTAATAGTATTTATTCTATTGTCAATTGTATTTCTAACTCTGTTGTTATTTAGATAAGTAGCCATCCCCAATTCTAGATCCCCAAAATCATGAGATCCTTGCACTAAGAAACGATTTTCATTCATATCAGTCTTGATTATTGATCTTACATCAGTTGCGACTCTTGTGACTAGATTTGTTTCTGTAGTAATAATCACCCCATTCTGATTCTTTTGTTCTACATCATGGAAAATTTCATCATAATGATTAGAAGTAGCATCTTTAACATCCTCACTTGTATTTTTATTTCCAAATCCAACATAAATCTTATTTTTTTCACCAGCACCAAAACTCAAACCTAAGAATTTTTTTAATTTCTTATCATCTTGGTTTGAAATTGTTTGTTCAGCTATTCTTCCATAAGGTGTACTTTGCGTCATTAAAGTTGAATCTGTAGTATGCAAGCTTCCTCTATTTACCCCAATATTAAAAGCTCCTCTAGTTCCTGCATATTCACTTCCTATTCCTCCCCCTACTTCGCCTCTGTTCGGATCTATTCCTACATCCATATAAGCTAGTGCATTAATTTTTGCTTTCCCAAATCTTGTTTCTTTTCCAATAGCTCCTTTAAAATTAAATGGAGTACCTAAATTTCCAAAGAAATAATAAGGCTCTTCTTCGGTTATTGCATCTATTGCTGGAAATGTTATATCCATGCTATCTTCTTGTACAACTTCAACACTATCTTTTTCCCATGGATTAAGATTTTTCAGATATTCATTAATATCTTTTTGATCTTTATCAGCTGGAGTAGTGGATATTAAAACCGATAACAAATATTCTAAACCTAACATTTTCCCTTAGCCTGAATCTTAATAATTCCTTGATGATTCTAAACTATTTATTTTTTTTCTTTTTTAAAACTTTCGTTCTTCGAAACCCTGAAGTAGTGACAAGTAGGTAGTAAAAATTTTATAGCTCTTATCTTTTAAGTAAAAATGAAAATACCTTTTACCCTTTTAATTTTCATTTTTATAATATTTATTTTAATTCCTTCAGTATCTGCAATTGTGATAAATGAGGTAATGCAGTGTGGTAATGAAACAAAGGAATGGGTTGAAATATATAATCCTTCTATGCAATTATTAAATTTATCAGAATGGCAAATAAGAGACAATTATGAAACTGACAATATAATTTGTGGTAGTTCTAATTGTTCTATAGTCCCTAATTCTTCTTTTTTTATAATTCTTGGTAATTCAACAAATATTTCATCGATAACTAATACATCTATAATCTTTTTTTATGTTGACGATAAAAAAATAGGAAATGGGTTAGCAAAGAATGATAGTCTCATTTTCTTTTCTGAAAATTATAATTATTCTACAAATATGAGTTATAATACCGAGTCAAATTGTCCGGCCAATTCCATTTCTCGAAATCCTGATGGAGCAGATAATTGGACTTTTTGTATACCAACACCTGGACAGAAAAATAATTGTACACAGCAGCAACAGCAGGAAAAAGAAATTGATTTAGATTATCCATCTGAAGTTGAATGTAATGAAGAATTTTATATAGAGATTGAGGCCAGTGGTTTTGAAGATGGTGATTATGATGTAAAAATAGACATTCTAGAAGAAGATAGCGAAGATCGTATTGGAAAAGTCTGGAATGATGATGAAGAAAAATGGCAGTCCACAAATAAGTATATTATAAAGGCTTTAGAAATTGAAAATGGTGAAGGAGATGTGAAATTAAAATTTAAGATTGAGGATTTTGAGGGTGATGCAATATTGAGGCCCAAGATAAGGGAAACAGGTTCAAGCTCGTATGAGCAGTTTGATGATGAGGATATAAAGGTTAAATGTGATATTCAAGAAGAATCTGAAATAAATATTATTGAGTTTCCTGAAAAAGCAAAATTTGGTGAAAAAATTAGAATAGAAATTGAGGTTTATAGAGGAGACACAGCAAAATATTCCATCTATGTCTATGTTCAAGATAATGAGGGAATAAAAGTTAGTGATAAAATCAGCTTGCATTTTGATGAGAAATTTCAAACCCAGACAGAAACTGTGGAAATAACTCTAAAATGCAAGAATGAAGAAGGAATCTATGAAATTATTGCAGAAGGACTTGACACTTCTGATATGGAAAAAATAAAATTAGAGCCTTGTGAATCAACAGAAGAGACAGAAACAACTACTACCTCAATAAAATCTGAAAATGAAGAACAAAAATATAGTTCTAGAACTTATTCATATCCTGGTTATGCAGAATCAGAAAGTTTTTTGATTAATAGAACTATGCCTTACATTTTAAGTTCAATAGCTTTGCTTCTTGTCATCTATTTGATAATTAAGAAAATTTAAAAAGAATAAAAAAAGAAAGAATAATATGGACAAAAAAGAAATAAGAGATAGGATTGCTGGCGGATGGCTAAATGTTCATCTAGTCTTTGAAGTTCTTGGTAAACCAGCAGATTATGTTGAAAATGCACTTGAGATGTTATTAGAAAAGCTGTCAAAAGAAAAAAATTTAGAATTTTTAGGGAAGAAGATTCATAAGGCCAAACCTGTAGAAAAAACAGAAAAGGTCTTTACAGCATTTGCAGAAGTTGAGATTCTTATCAATAAACTTCCTCGTATTATTGAAATAATTTTTGATTACATGCCCTCCTCAATCGAGATAGTAGAGCCAACAAACCTTGCATTCAAGAATGAGGATATGAATGCTTTGATTAATGACCTTGCCGCAAGATTACATCAGTATGACGCTATTTTAAAAAAATTAAAAATTGAAAGAACAGTTCTCATAAAGAGACTTTCAGAAGAATTAAAAAAGAAAGAGGGCAAAGAAAAAAGTGAGTAATTAAGTGTTTTAACGTTTTATGCTTGCTGGTCTCTGAAATTTTTTCTCATATTGTTTTGCTGATTTCTCGAGAAATTTTTTCATCTCTTTTCTTGATCTTTTCCTTAGAATAAAGAACAGAACAATTAGGATAAGTGCAATAGCAAGAACTATGATAACGCCTATAGTCCTTCCTGGAGTTGGTTTTTTCTTGCAAGCATCAGCAGGAATACAACAAGAAAAAGTATCTGCAGCTTCTGTTATAGTTCCTTCACAAATCTCATCTTCCTCACAAATCTTTCCACCTATATCAGAACAGTTTTTTTTCTCCGCAGCAATTCCAGAGACATTTATATTTAATGGTAGCTTAGTTGTGATGGTTTTTGAGTCATACTTTGCATCAGCTATTATATACCCCTCATAAACTCTTATTGCTGTAGGGGTTATTGTTATGGTTATTGATTCTTTCTCTCCTTCTGAAATTTCTTCTAAAAAACTAGGATTGATTCTTTCAACAACACCAATCAGACTAGAACTATAGGTTATTGAAACATCACTAATGTCCCTATCAAGCTTATTTTCTAACCTTATACTTATTGTTGAAGTTCCTTCAGATATATCTACAGTTTTATTTATTTCTCCCTCAACAAACTTAAATCTCCTCTGTATTAAACTCTCATTCAATTCTGTTGTCTTATTTTCCCATTCATACTCTGTTTCATTAATAATTTCCTGTTGTTCTGTTTCATTAACTTCCTGTTCACTTGCATTTACTTCTCCTTCCATTCCTTCTCGAGAAGATTTTTCTGTGAAAATTAATATAGGAACAGAATAACTATAGTATTGTAAGGAATTTTCCTGCTTGTAATCAATCACAAGGTTTTCAGAGATTGTTCTACCATCAATTGTTGTAATGCGTGGGATATTAAATTTCACATTCTTTACACTGTTTGTTGGTAAGATAGTTGCAGTAGTGGAGTTAAGTAATTCTGTGTTCAATATTATGCCTATTGTACCTTTATTCAACAAAATTAAATCAAAAGTTCCCATGCTTTCTGTCTTTATTATTCCTGGCCAGAATGCAAGTAATGGTTCTATATCTTTAGACTGGAAAGCAAAAACAAGCATTAAAGCTTCTTTATTCAATGGTAAATCCTGACCAAGAAGCCATGTTTTGGCTTTTTCCACAATGCCAGTATAGTTAGATTCTTTTAAAACAAAAATTACAATAGATGTAGTCTCAATATCCTGCTCGTAAGTCTGTACATCTTTTGGCCACCAACCCTTCATAGTCTGCAGATTGAGAATCCATGAAAGTGTTTCAGGATCTTCTGTCAGATAATAGCTAATTACTTTTTCTTTAACACTAACAGCATTTTCTTTTAGCCATGAAATTGCAGCAGCATGCTCCTTGTTTTCTTTATTTAATTTTTCTGCCATTGCAAGAGAAAGTAAAGCATAAGCTGTACTTTCAGAATCACATCCTGTTCTCAATCCAATCCCCCAACAACCTTTATTGTTTATAGAAAAACTCAAGTTTTGTCCTGGCTCTGTTTCATATTCTTTACTAAAATCTTTATAAGAATAAGTTATTTTTCCAGATATACTTTCCCTACAATCAACTAAAATTATTAATTCATCTGCTTCTATATTTTCAAAAGTTAAATCAAAGCTATTTTCTCCTGTAACCAGATTGATAGATAAGGTTTTGTTATCTAAACTAAAATCACATTGCTGTGCTATGCTAGATTCTATTTCCAATTTCCATAAACCTTTTACATAATTTTGAGAGGCATCTATAGAGTCTTGCATTCTCTGCCTAACAAAGCCATCCTCAAAAGCTATTAATGATAAAGCTTTGAATTTTGTATTACATTCCTGATTCATGCAGGAATCAGTTCTTTCTATATATGCTATCAAAGATTCTTCAGCAAGTACATATGATAGAGCTCCTGCTGAAAGAATATGATTTTCAAGAGATAAGGTAGACCACTTTCCCTCAACTTTTTGCTTTAAAGATTCATAATGAGATCCTACGATTTCTTCAACCACTATAGGGATATCTGCAACATATAAGCTTCCATCTCTACAATTACCTCTAACCTTCAATATATAATTTCCAGAATTAGTAGGAAGATCAAACCACACAAAGTATTTTGTTTCAGTAACCTTTGAAATAAAAATATTAATAGGCAATCTTGTTCCGTCTTTATAGAAAAAAATATCACTTGCAAGGATAGTTCTTATAGTATCAGCATCTACCTCAATCTGAACAGTTTCTTCTGGCAGATAACTTGATTTTGCAGTATTAAGGCTGATACATTCTAAAGCATTGACATTGGGTATACAAAGTAGAAAAATAAATACCATGACAAAAATTAAGTAATTCCACCTCATTTTTTCATTATTTTTAAAAGAAAAAGAGAGTTAATAAATTTTTTCTTGTTATTTCTTTGTCATCTTTTTTAACTTTTTAAGAGTTTTCTCAAGATCTGATTCTGTTTTTCCTCCAGCTTTTTTTGCTTTTGGTGCTGCTGGAACTCTTGCTCTTGCCATTGGTTTAGGTGCAACCATTCCTGGTCTTATTGGTCGAGCTACTGTTGCTGTTGGCATTGGTCTCGCTATCATTCCTACTGGAGCTCTAGCTGCTGGCATAACTGGCCTTCTTGGAGGCATTGTTGGTCTGATTCCAAATAATTCTTCTTTCTTTTTCCTTGGTTTCTTTGGCCTAAGTTTAAAGTAATATAATAGGAAACCTCCAATAGCTATTAAAATTATTATAAGCCACAGCCACCACAAACTAGTTGGTTTTTTACACTCACCATTGATACAACATCTAAGTCCTTCACTTGATTCAACAAATGTTCCAGTACAATCCTCGTCAATAAGACAATATCCCCCTCCTTTTCTTGAGCAGGATTCAAGACATATCCCAACACAACAATTTTGTACATCTCTTGTCTCTTCAAAAGTTCCAGAACACTCCTCACCAATACCACATTCTTCACCAATACTATCACATGTTACATCCTGGACACATGTATCTGTACAACATCTTGTAGTGTCTTTTGTTGCAATAAAATTTAAGAGTTCCCAATCCAAACTTCTGATACATACCTCATTAATCTCACACTCAACCCCAATATCTATACAGAATTGTTCAGAGACATTTGCAATACAGGAACCAAGACAACAAAGCCCATCCTTGACATATACCTCATCACCAGAACACTCCTCACCTGTTTCACATTTTTCAGCACCTGGTATTTCAGAACATTCTGCATCTTCATATTTTTTACAACAATACTGCCAACCAGGACAAGTTAGACTCAATTCATATATCTCAAACTCCTCTACATCACACTCTTCTCTACAAGTTCCGCCAGCATCTGCACATTCAACACCAGCACCAATCATTTTACAACAAACTAGACCAACAGGACATGTTAATGTTGGAATTTCAATTTCTTCTCCGGGAATACAGATCTCTTTACAGAAATGTCCTGCTAACTCCTCGCATGCTCCAGGTCCTCCAATTCCTGGACAAAGGTAAGGCCAGAAAACCCACAAAGCAAAAGCAGTATCTCTAATAGAATCCTTTCCAGATTCTCCATAAGCACTAGTCACAAGATCTCCATTAGTTTCTTGATTAGCAAGCAAATAATTCTTAGCTTTTGTTATTGCATCTTGTCCTGCCCCTTCTAAAGCAAGGCCAGCATGAGCAGTGTCATAAACTCTTCCGTAAATAATAGGTTGTATAAGCCAGTATCCCTTATCTAAGCCAACAATTTTCTGTGCATTCACGATAGTATCAGAATATCTTATCTGGCTTGTTAAAGGGAATAAGAAAGATTCTGGGAACCATTTAGTATTCTCATTAGCAAAAACAACAAGGTAAGGAATGAACAAGTTTGCATTTTCAAAATCCCCCTGTCTTGATAAAACATAAGCTGTCCATGCAGTTCCTTCGTAATCACAAGTTCCTACATTGTATGGATTAGCCAAACAGAAAGAAGACATTCTTAATTCTAAAGGCTGTGGATGATCCTCTATTCTGGTTGAGCCAGGCACTCCAGGACGGCCGCTTTTTGTCTCACTTGAAACGTGCCAGACCTGACTTCCAGGTTTTTTGTAAAGCAGAGATGCTCTATAAACTTCAGCATCACTCCAACACTTTAATGTATAAACATTACTATAACATTGAGGAGTTTTTTCTATTTCAAACCAATAATTTTGATGAGTTCTTTTGAAACAATCTGTTGTATTCAACATCTCAACAGTTTTATCATCATTAACTTTAAAGACAAGTTTTTCATCCTGCCCTGCATAAATTACAGAACAAGTTGCATTATATCCTCTTTCAACATCTATCTGTAAAATCCAATCTATGCCTTGTGTTTGGGTCATATTCTGTCCAAGAAGCCAATTTTTCACTTTAGTTGTATTTTCATCAAATACATCCAAAACCATTTTACTGAGAGCTGTTTCAGTCAACAAACATCCTGTTTCTGAACTTGGTTTAGGACCAGCCCCCCAACACTTGATATCTGAGGTAATAAAAGCTTTGGAATTTAATGAAGCAAGACCAGGAGTTGTGTAAGTAGTATTACAATTTAAAGCAAGTAATGAAAATGCCTGCTGTTTAATACTTAATTCATTCCAATTACCCCTGACTCTGTCAATAAGAAAATCATAAGCCTCAGCAACCTTGTCTTCTTCAGATTCTTGTGCTAAAGCAAAAGAACTAGAAATAAAAACCAAGGCAAGAATAATGCAAAAAACTACGCTCTTTTTTACCATATTTTTCTAAAATCTCGTATATTTAAAAGACTTTCGTTTACTTCTACCCTTCCATTTTTTCCTTTTCCCTTTCTCTTCTTTACTCTGTCTTTCAGCAATCCTTGCTCTTCTTAAAACATAGTTAACAGGATTCTTTATCTTTTTGCAGATAGAAGAAGGAGAATCAGCAGGACAGACACCTAAATCAAGATAATAAGCATTCAAATTACAGTTAGGAGGCAATCTTGGTTCTTGTTTTTTAAACCATTGTAATTGTGTGGCTATATAATTCTCTTTCAGAGAGCGATAATTTAATTTATTCCACTTTTTAATTTTTAGTTCAATATCTTCAATGCTCAAATCAAGAGACCTGAAAAAATTAATAAGAATGAACAAAGCTCTCTTTCTCCCATCATGTTTCATTCCAAGAAGAATATTTTTTATACAGGGAGGGAACATTTCTTCATTTAATTTTTCTATCTTGATTTTTGGCAAAGGAGTTCTTTTTTTCTTTTCAATTTTTTCTCTTTCTTTGCTTGCCTCCTTTCGTGCTTTCCAATCTAATGCTTGAACAAGTAATTCCTTGGCTTCTTCTTGTTTGGGCTCAGGCATAAAAGGTTTAACAAAAACTCTCTCTGGCTTAGCCCATGCAGGATGAAACGCCTTGATTTGTTCAGGTCTCATAACAATACTAGCCAAACCTTTTTTTTCATGAAGTGAGTAGGCCATTCTATAAAGATGCCGTGAAGAAATTAATACTGTATCAATCTCTAAAATACTAAAAGGATTAAATTTCTTTTCTTCATCAATCAAAGCCTCAATAGGTTTGCCAGTTGCTTTTGATATATCTTTTAAACTACTCAATTCTAAAAGCCTCTTGGCAAGATCCTGGGAAATCATTTCTTTCAAATAAGAAGCTATCACTCTAGGACCTTCTGGAAAAAAGTTCTTTATATCTATATCATAAACCTTAGAAGGAAAAGCCCTGAATTTAAGACCAATATGAAAACCACTTCCTCCACTAAACTTTAAGCCAAAATTTCTAACACCATGAAAATATAAAGCCTCACATAAAAGCCATGCAGCAATCTTGCTATATTCAATAAACTTACAATCAATATCAAGAATCAAATCCCATCCTTTTCTTAACTTATTCAACTGCTCTAGTCTTAAATCTGTGCTAAGTTCCAGAGGATTACTCCATAACTCTTCAGAAACATGAAAACTAGTAGCTCCTTTAGCAGCAAGATTAGCCACATCTTGCGGATACTCTATAATATCAGGCCTCTTACCAAAATTACCCAAAGTATCAGAATAAACTGGATCAAAATAAAATGGAATAGTTTCTTTATTTCTTGCTTGCTCAGCTATGGCTGCTTGAACATCTCTTCTTGAATAATACCTATAAGCCCGTTTTCTTAGCCTTTCTAATTTGTTCATCTAATAAATCAACAATGAAAATTTAAATAATTATTCGTGACAAAAAACATTCAATAAATAACAACAAAAATCAATAATCAAGATACCACTTTCTGTTATCTAGGACATCTCCATCTCGGATATCTAAATATTTACCTAACATCCATTTATTATTTACTTTTTTTATTATAACTTTACCCTTCTTTTCTTGTTCTATTAAAAAAGAAAAAGCACCATTAGCTCTTTTAAATTCCAGATTAGTACTAAAAATTCCATGGTCAATTTTCCCCTCTATACCTAGACCCCCACTAATCTTTAGGGTAAAGGGATTTATTTCAATATCAGTGTAGAAACTTCGATAATATGTATAGCCACCTAAATGATCCCATTTCCAAGATTGATTATATAAGTAAAGATTTCTAGTTTTGCTTACTCCATCAACTTCAAAAAAAATTCTAACAGCTTCTTTATCTTTGACTAGTTCAAAAAGAGCTGATTCATTAACTCTACCAGAGCCAATGCCTCTTGAACCAGAAATAGAATAAGTAGGAATATAAACTTCTATATTTAGTTTTTCTCCATCCGCAATTAATTCTTTTTTATATTCTTCACCACCAACATCAATCAACTGACTTTCATAGATTTTTCTTGTTGAGATTTCTGTCAGTTTCTTTCCCACTCTACTTCTGAGGTCTTCTTTCATTATTTGTGTTGTAATTTTTCTGTCAAATTTTAATCTATATGTTTGGAGTTTCTTCTTTGTAAGATCTGTTTTTTTTGTTTCTCCTGAGCCTACTTCTACTACCTCTTCAAACTTGTAAAATATTTTAAAGTGCTCCCTCCTACTTTTCCAAGTTTTTTGTAAAAGGCTGACTTCTAAATTATAGATTCCTGGATCAAGATCTCCAATTACTATCTTATTATCAGAAGGAATGGGATAGAAAATTCTATACACTTTGTTCAATTCTTCTAGAGATCTTATTACTAATGACTTTTGAGTATCAATTCTATGAATCTCAACAATTCCATACTGAGAAGGCCTATAGCCCATATTTAAAATTATTTCTCCTGCATTCTCTTGTACACTTATCTCTTGTACACTCTGTGCAATTTCAGTGACTTTATTAACTAAAGGGACATGCGCTCTTGCTTCAAGTTCGTGATTAGAATTACCAAGGAAAAACAATAACAAGAAAGTAGATAATGGTTCTGTCATTGAAATTAAAATATCCCCTACTTTTTAAAATTTATTATAAAATAAGATATCTTTCTCAGGCATAAGTAACACAATAAGAAGCACAACAAACTTTAAAAACTTTTGAATTCTCACTCACTTATGTTACTCAAATTAGACAATCCAAAGCTTCTTGCTGATAGTATCTCTTTACTTAGTGAATTAGTTTTAGAGGTTAAAGCAAAAATAAACAAAAATGGTTTTGAAATAACAGCAATAGATCCTGCTAATGTAGCTCTAATCTCTCTGAAGATTCCAGCTAAAGCTTTTTCACAATTTGAAATAGATAAGGATGAAGAACTTGGTATAAACCTGGAAGATTTTAAACAAGTATTAAGACGTGTTGCATTTAGTTCAAGTCTAATAATAGAGAGAAAAGATAATACTATCAAGCTAAGAATCAGAGAAAAATCAAAAAGAGCTTTCAGTCTTGCTCTTATAAATGTAGAAGCAGAAGAAAAACAGATTCCAAGTCTTAATTTTTCAGCCAAGATAGAATTAGATGCAAAAAGTTTCGCAGAATCAATAAATGATGCCTCAATAGTCGCTGATTCTTGCTCTCTAAATGCTTCAGAAGATCTTTTTTTGATAGAGGCAAAAGGAACCTTAAATTCAGCCAAGACAGAATTTAACAGTGATGAGATAAAAATTCAAGCAAAAGAAAATTCAAAAGCAAAATACAGTCTAGACTATCTTGCCAAATTTGCAAAAGCATCAAAACTCTCAGATAAAGTCATTGTTAATTTCTCAAACGATTATCCTGCAAGATTTGATTTTGTAAATAAGGAGGGAGTAGAGTTAAGTTTTGTTCTTGCACCGAGAGTAGAAGAAGAAGAATAAGCTCAAAAAGAGGGATAAAAACGAATAATAGAATAAACTTTATAAATATCAGATTTGTTATTTAAAACATGGATAAAAGAGGACAGGTTACCTTATTCATTATTATCGCCATTGTCATCATAGCAGTTGTAGTTCTTGGCCTTATTTTCTGGCCCACTATCTCAACTTTATTCATGTCCCAACAACAAACAGAATCCTTTTTAGCAAGCCAAGCAGAATCACTTAGAGATGCTGTTTATGACTGTGTTCTTGCTACAAGTTATCCTGCTTTTGAGAGGATAGGTTTACAAGCAGGCTATTATGATACTACTGGATTAGAAAGATTAGATTTTGCAGGAAACAGTTATATTGTTGTTATGTACAAAGATGCTGCAAAACAAAGAATAAATAAACTTCCAAGTGAAACCCAGATAGAGGAGCAATTCTCTCTTTTTCTTGAAAGAGAAGGTTATGCTGAAATTGATTCTTGCCTTAATAATTTTGCTTCCTTCAAAAGAAATATGAATGTTGAACCTGGAGAAAGAAAGATGACAGCAACGATAAATCCCGATTCCATAATGATTAATGTTGATTGGCCTATAAAAATAAGCAAGCAGACAGCGAGGGCAGAAGCTGAGCAGACAATCAACCAGATTCCAGCCACTCTCACTGTTCCTTTAGGAAATTTATGGTATACAGCTAATAGGATTGTTGATTGTGAAACTCAAGTAGATTGTAATTATGAAGGTTTAAAATGGGATGAAGAGACATGGAATGATCCTTACACACTTCAATACATTAGCAGAGATGCTCGAAGTATCAACAAAGATCAGATAGTCTTCATACTAGAATCTGTTCCTCACAGAATAGGAGAATTCCCATATAAATTTAATTTTGCAGTAGACAGAACATAAAAAAGAAAAAAATGAAAAAAATATTTGCAATAATCATAACAATTTTGATGATTATAATACTATTTACTGTCTCATCACAAGAAGTTCAAGCACAAGAGCAGGAAGGATGCTGTCTTGATACTGGAACAGGACAGCAATGTGTTCAGACAACAAGAACTGAATGTCCAGGAAGGTTTTATACAGGCCCTCCTTATGATTGTAGTAATATTCCTGAATGTAAGCCACAAACTTGTATACCAAAAAACAAGGCAGAACCTTGTTTGAGAAATAAGCAAGCTGCAGAATGTAGAGCTATGAATGGAGTTCCTGATCCATCTCCTTTAGAATCAATTCCTCAATGTAAACCAGGCTGTTGTATAATTGCTCAAGGAGTTAAGGCAGAAGTTTTACAATTCAGACAATGTGAAAATTTGACTCTTGCTCTAGGTTATGATCTAGAGATGATGGAATTTAGAGATGATATAACAAGCCAGATAGAATGTAAAAAAGTAGGCTCGCCAACAGATCTTGGCTGTTGTGTTTTAGGAGGAGGAGAGTGTGGTTATGGCCCAAGAAGAGATTGCCAAGAAGGAAACTTCGTGCCTTTACAAGGAGGATATTATTGTAGAGATGTAGCAGACTGTGCTGTGGAAACTAATTTCTATTCTGAATGTGGCAAGCTTCCAGGAACTGAAACAGATATTTATTGGTATGACAGCCAAGGAAATCAAGAAGAAATATGGAGTGATCCTGGTACAGATGAATCTGGCAATTGTAATTATCCTCATGCCCTATGTACAAAAGATATCTTGGGAAATGTTTATTGTAAGGACACAACATGTATTATTGAAGGCTCATTAGGCAGCCAGGAAATTTCAGATTATGCCCCAAAAGTGAATGAAGCTCCCACTATAGAAGGAACAACATTACTTAGTGGAACTTCAATATGTTATAATTTCTACACTCAATACGGAGACGAGAGAATGCAAGAAAGATCAACAGGCCTGCAAAACCAAATCCTTCATTGCTCTTTTGGTGATATAGGTATTGAAGGTTTAGGAGCAGACAGGCAAAAATTATGTGAGATGGGAGGAGAGGCTCCTGCCCTAATACATGGAACAGTCAAAGAAAATAAATGGCAAAACTGTTCTCAGTGTGGAGCTTCAAAAGCCTTGTTTGGTTTTGGTAATGAAGTTGGTGATTTTCTAGGACCAGCATCTTTCCCATTCCCAACAGGAAGAATGTGGGCAAGCTGGTTTGGTGATTATTGTAATAAAGAAAAATGTGAGTCTGGTGATTATGGTGATTGTATTTATCATGAAGATATGGGAAGAGTAGGTCTTGGAACACCAGTAGGCTCTTGTGATCCTATCTATCCTCCAGGACTTGCTGAAAGTAAATGTACTGAATGTGGCGGAGGAGGAGATGCTATATGGAATTTATGTACAAGAGCAGAATGTTATAGTAAAGGTGATTGTCAATTCCAAGAAGCAGGTTTCGGAACTAAGCTAGGAACATTTGCTTGGTTCTGGCCAGGACTTGCATTAGGAGATAGAATAAGTCTTATTATTCCAGAATGTACATTCACAACACTAGTTTATTGTAAAACATGGGGCAAAACGCAACCAGCATGCTGGCTGCCTCAAAATACTAACTTTTTAAAATGTTTAGCTGACAGAGGAAAAGCTTACGCAATTTATGCTCCACTATGGATAATAAATGGCAAACTTATGGGAGCAGCCTGGAATGCTTTAAGCGGAAAAGTGACAGAGACTGTTATTGATAAAGCAACTGGAGCTGTCTTCGGTAGTGAAGGCGGAGAACAGCAAGGCGGAGAACAAGGGGGTGGAAGTTAAGATGAAAGATATAATAAAATATGTCATAGGAGGCGTGGTAGGTGCTGTTGTTGGTGGAGTTATAGTTTATTATGGTATAGCTGAACCAATGTATCAAAGTAAAATAAATTTTTTAAAAGCAGAAAAATCTCAACTTAAAGAAAAAAATAAAGCTCTAAGTAAACTGTGTCTTGAATTTATAACGCAGGAAGCAGAAGAAAATCAAAAAGAATTTGGAGAACTGCTAAAAGAAGCAGAGTCACAAGGATTTAGTTGGGAAAAGCATTATAAAGAAAAAGACAAAATAAAAAAAGAATTAGAAAAGGAATAAAATAAAAATGTCAGATTTAGTAAAATATGTTACAGGAGCTATAGTAGGAGCTATTGTTGGTGGAGTTATAGTTTATAACATAGCTGTCCCACCATATCAAAACAAAATAAATGAACAACAATACCAAATATCAGCTTACAAAGACAGCCTCAAAAGGGTAGAATTAGAAAAAAAGCAGGAAGAACTTCAAAAGGAAATAGATGCGGTAGTAGAAAAAGTTGAAAGAGCGCTGGGAGAAAAAATAAAATGAAAAATAAAAATAACACAATAAAAATCTTTGCAATAACCATAGCAGTGGTTCTAATAATTTTATCATTATTTACTTTTGTTTTAGGCCAAACAGAAATAGCACCAACAAAAAGCACAGGCCCCAGCTTAGATTTTAGAATAAAATATGATCCTGTAAAATTAAATGAACCCCTTAATTTGAGATGTGAATTTGAATCTAGAGAAGGAGCTACTATCCCTGTAAGTACAAACTTTTTTTCAAATAAGATTGTAGAGATTTGGTGGTGGGGATTAGATTGTGATAATAACAAAATAGGGAAAATCCATAACAAAAAATTTGTAGTTTCTTTTGGAGCAGCCTGGCATAGCTGGGGGCTTTTGAGGAAATATTTTTCAAAAGAAGACCAAAAAAAATTATGTTATATTCAAGTAGAATGCAAAGTATGTTCTGCAGGAACTATGGGCGGCGGCTTACCAAGAGGATTATTCAGTTTAATTACTAAGGGTCATGGTATAGGATGCACTGAAGGAAGTATTATTGGTAGTGCTATAACTAAACCACCAATACCTGTGGGAAGAGCTGGAGCTGAAGAATCTAAAGTAGCTGCTGAACTTCAAAATATAGAAGGAGAATTGATTGAAATAAGAGCTTATAAGCAAGTAGCCGAGGATATAGGTAGGAGAGATTTAATTCCAAGGATAGAAGCCCTAGAAACAGATCTTGAAAATTATAAAAGAGAACTCAAAGAAGAAGGAGAAGGTGCATTAGCCACTGATACTGGTTTACCAGGAACAGCTCATGCCATTAAATCTTTCACAGGATACTTTAGCTGGCAGAAACATCGCAATGAAAAAGAAGGTATAAGAAGCGAACTAGAAAAAACACCAACACCATCAACAGCCCCATCAGGACTCCCACCTAAACCATCAAAACATCTTTGTGAAGAGAGAGGATTAGGAAGATGCCAATTAACATGTGATGACAAACTTCTATGGCATAATAATGCTCTTAAAAATTTAGGAATAACCCCAGGAACAGAATGTATTTTAAAAATAGAAAAATTACTATGCTGCGCTATTGATATAAATTCTATATGTTCTCAAAGGGGCGCAGATTATAGCTGTGTTGATACTGATGTAGTAGAAACAGAAGATTGTAAGCCAAATCTTTGCCCAGGCCCAGATAATATTCAATGCTGTATAACAGTAACATGCGGAGATAAGGATGGCATCATAGTAAAGTCAAGGGAAGAAGAAACAGAAAAATGTCTTCCTAACAGCATAATTCCTATCAAAGGTCTAAAAGAAGGAGAATATTGTTGTAAACAAAAAGAAGCTGAGAGAGAAAGAGTAAAAAAACCAGGAACTTTAGGAAGACTTTCTGTATGCATAGGAAGACATTGGTTATGGGACAAGCAAAATGCTAATAAATTTATAGATGGTGCGAAAAAACATCTAACTGACGCAGGATATGGTTCAATAGCAAGTACTTTAGAGACAATCAAAGGCATAGAGGATCCAGATTTAAAAACCAAAAAAATTAATGAGCAGATTGAAGCTATTGTTGAAGCAAGAAAAGATCTTGCAGGAAAAAAAGAGGAGCTTGGTGAAGAGGAATATATAGAAATAGATAAGGAGTTAGAAGCTGCGCAAGATGATCTTCAAAAATCAGAAGCAGTGTTTGCTATGACTATTCCTGAGATGGTAGCTAATATTTTGTCATGTACATCTGCAACTATCAAGGCATTTAGATTAACTTCTGGTGGCGCTGAAGGATATGATATTATGGGTTCTTGTTCAGCAGAAAAACCATTGCCTGGAACAGATGCTTGTATAAGTTGTAATGAAGATCCTTATAGAATATGCACTAAAGAAAGATGTGCTGTTTTAGGAACTTGTATTGCTGTTCCAACTGAAAAAGGTGATCAATATAATTGTATTCCTGGCGAGTGTGAGGAACTTGGATTAGTGGGAATGAATAAAGGTTTTATTGAGTGGTATATTAATGGTGAACTTGTAAACTCAATACCAGCAGAAATCAGTCAAGGAAATATAAGAACAGATATTGGGGAGATTCCATTTAATACAAAAATGATATTAATTAATCTGACAACAGACAAACCAGCTCAGTGTAGATGGATTCTTGACACAAGAGAAGCTGAATTTTCTGAGATGGATGATTTTGAAGAAAATTATTATCCTATGCAGTCTGCCGGAGTACCAGGATGGCAATATACAACTATAATGCTACCAGGAGAAATAACTCGAGATCAAGAACATAGAATTTTCATAAAATGTAATAATGCTTGTGATATTCCCCATGGAGCAAGTTATGATCAAAATTATGTGCAATTTAGACTAGAGGAAAAGCCAGATCAATTGCCTCCTGTCATAGCACATATTGATCCTGAAAATAAAGCTGTTGTAAATGATGATTGGAAGAATCTAACAGCAACATTCTGGCTAGATGAGTTAGGAAATTGTAAATACAGTGATAAAACAATGAACTACACTACTAGTTATGAAGAAATGAAATACTTTAGAGAAAAACCAAATGAAAATTCAAGTGTAATATTTGGCCAATGTTATCCTTCTGATTGTATACATCTAACTAATGTAAAATGTACTCACTGTGAACTAGACCTTGATTTATCCAAGGGTTATGAGAGCCTTGAATGGAGTGAGATGCCTCCTGAGATGCAACAACAGCTTGAGGAGAATGGTTTATACAATGTAACAAAAATCTTTAACTTCATGATAAGATGTGAAGATAATGCAGGAAATATTATGTTAGAGGAAGACACTTTAAGTTATTCTTTCATGACAATGCCTGGATATAATATCACTGTGATAAGGCCAGAAATGGATGAAAGAACTTATGACAGACAGCCTGAAATTGAAGTAACAAGCGAGCCACGATCAACTGAATGTAAATACAAGACTTATCAAGGAAATGGTCCTAAGACCCCACCAAGCTGGGATGAGATGTATTACATAGATGAAGTAATGAACACAATACACCAAGGAAGGCACAATGAAACTCTTAATGCAACAAAAATAGGCATGCTTCATACTCTATGGGCTAGATGCAGGGATCAATGGTATATGGAAGCAATAAACTTTACAAAATTCTATACATTGCTGGATGAAGATGATCCAATAGTTATCAGAATGTATCATGACACAACTATTGGGGATTATCTAATTATTGAAACAGATGAAAATAGTACTTGTGTTTATGGAACAAGCACTTCAACTGCATGCAATTATAATTTCAGTGATGGAACAGCAATGACCGGCAATAATGAAACAATCCATGCAGCTTATTGGCAGCTTGATCATTTATACTATATCAAGTGTGTAGATGAATGGGAGAATTATCCTGGTGGAAGTCCAGAAGCAGATGTATGCACAACAATCATAGATCCTTTTGAAGTTCCTCCTTTGTGATTCTATTGTTAATGAAAATTGTTGTTAATAAATAAGTTAATTTTCTATTTATCTCCTTCGTTGTTTTTTCTTTTACGTTTAATATATCAGAAAAAAATGGGGCCAGAGGGACTCGAACCCCCGACTGCCGCTCTGGAGGCGGCTGTTTTACCATTGAACTATGGCCCCTAGTATGCTCAAGAATAAGTTATTTTAAAACCTTATTATTTAACAAATTTATCAAAACTCTTTCCTTGTTTCTTTATATCATCAAATGAGATTACTAGGCCTTTCTCTGTCTTGTCTATCTTATTTGGCGTTATGAACCACCAACCTTTTCTCAAAAATTTGATTGCAACAACAGGATTTAGACCAAAATTCTTTGCAAATTTTATGAGTTCTGATATTTGTTCTTTTCTCAAATATTTTTTATGACTTGAGGAAATTTTTACTTCTATGGCATACTTCTTCTTACCATTTCCAGCAAATAAATCACAGCTAGTTTCAGAAATCATTCCACTGCCAGCAACTCTTGCAACAGAAAAACCTTGCTGACTTAATAAATGCAAAAGTTCTCTTTCAGCATCACTTCCTCTTTTCTTATTCATATTCTTTTTAGTACAACAATATATTTAAAGGTTTTTCAGATAATTTGAAAATGGAATTAGAGGATTTACCCATAGAATCTGAATATGACAAAGATTTTATGAATCTTTTAGAAAAAGAACCAGAAGTAAAAAAGTTAGTTACTACAGGAGATTTATGTTTAAGAACTGTCACAAAACCTATGATGGAGAAGAATTATGATAGCCTTGTCAGCTGTTTACAGTATGCAAATAATGCTTCATATTTTCATGACGAAGCAATAAGAAAAACAAGCCAAGAAGATATAAAAATGTACTGTATCAATAGAATGAGGCTAACAGAAGAAATAAAAGCTCTTATTATGCCCCACTTACTTAGAGGTCCTGGGGCATCACTGTAGTTCTATGATTTGCTTTTGCTCTCTCCTCAGCTTTCTTTAAAATTTCCCCTACTTTTTTGTTAAGAGTTTCTGCAAGGTTAGCTGAAACTCTCAATTCTTTTATAACTTCCTTGATTTTTGATTTTATCACGATTTCTACCATTCTTACAAGTTCAGAAAAATCTTATTTCTTTTTTCCAATGATCCTATAAACTTTGGTTCCACAAACTACACACTTGCCTTTGACTGCCCATGTGCCTTTTTTTATTTCAACTTCTTCTGGATCCTTGACATCTACTTGTTTTTTGCATCTCATACATCTTGCTTGATATTTCTTTTTTTCTGCCATATTTTTTCCTCCTTTTTATATCGGTATTTATTTTCTTTATTTTATAAACCTTACTTTTCAGGTCTCATGAATGGGAAGAATATAACATCTCTGATACTTGGTGAATCTGTTATCAGCATTATAAGTCTGCCTACACCAATTCCTAATCCACTTGCAGGAGGCATTCCGTATTTTAAAGCTCTAACAAAATCAGTATCTAATCTCTGTTCCTCTACCCTACCTTTTCTGAAAGCAGCCTCAGCCTTTTTCCAAAACTCTTCTAACTTTTTAGGATCATTCCCTTCACTATAACTATTTCCCATTTCCCATCCATTAATAAAAGGCTCAAATCTTTCTGCCCATCTAGGATCATCTTCTTTTATTTTGGCAAGCCCACTTATAGAAGCAGGATAATCATATATTATTGTTGGCTGTATTAGGTTAGGTTCAACTTTTTCTTCGAAAACCCTATTCAGAATTTCTCCATAATTCTCACATCCAGAAACATCAACCTTCATCTTTAAAGCTAGCTTCCTTGCTTTATTCTCGTTATCTGTATCAAAATCCTCTCCTGTATGCTTCTTCAGGGCTTCAAGAAAACTTAATCTCTGCCATTTTCCAAGATCAATCTTCTTGCCTTGATAATTTATTTTTGTGGTTCCAAGAACTTTTTTTGTTATATAAGAAATCATATCCTCACAGAATTTCATATTATCTTTATAGTCAGCATAAGTCCACATTGTTTCCATTTGCAAGAATTCTGGATTATGTAACTTGTCAATACCCTCATTTCTAAAATCAGGACTGAATTCAAAAATCTTGTCATAACCCCCAACTAATAGTCTTTTTAGATAAAGTTCATTACTAATTCTCAAATAGAGCTTTATTTTTAAGGCCTCTAATCTTGTTTCAAAAGGCCTTGCATTAGTTCCTCCATAAATTGGCTGTAATATAGGGGTTTCAACTTCAATAAAACCATTCTTGATAAGGAATTCCCTCATTGCTTTGATAATCCTACTTCTTTTCAGAAAAACTTCCTTGACTTTTGGATTCATTATAAGATCAAGATATCTTTTTCTGTATCTTTCCTCCTTGTCTTTCAAACCATGCCATTTCTCAGGAAGAGGCATCAAAGATTTTGTAAGCAAGTCAAGTTTTGTTACAAGTACTGTCACTTCTCCTCTGGTTGTTTTGAAAACTATCCCCTCACAACCAATAATATCACCAAAATCAATATATTTCTTGAAAAAATTATTAAGCTCTTTTCCAGATGTACTTTCTTCCAAACCTATCTGAATCTTGCCAGTTGAATCCAGTAAGTGGGCAAAATTTATCTTGCCATGTATTCTTACTGACAAGACACGACCAGCAACACTAACCTTATCTTTTGTTTTCTGTCCTGGCTTTAGCTTGGAATATTTTTTCAAAATCTGAGAAGCATAATTCTTAACATTATATTTATGTCTATAAGGATTAATCCCCTTTTCTCTCAATTCACCAAGTTTTCTTTCACGCTCTTTTATTATCTGCTCTTCACGACCCATAATTTGAATAAGAAAAAATCATTTAAATATTTAATCAATTCCTCTTCTGTCAAGCTCGTTCTGAACTATGGCAATAACCTGGCTTGAAAAATATGCAATATTTCCTATAGATATTTTTTTAACTTTATTCTTTATCCTTCTTAATTCTTGTTTTGGTATTCCTTCATGATCACCAAAGATAAAAACAGAATTTTTATCTATCTCAACTTTTCTTATGTCCTCACCTTTTGGATCAAGCAGATAAATATTTCTATCTTGCTCACTTAACTCTTCTACAAAACCTTGGAAAGATTTCTTTTCAATCCAGCACCCAGGTAATGCCTCATTCTTCTTGTTTTTCTTGTATTTATACAACATTCTTTTAATTAATCCACTAATGTCTTTCTTACTTATTATTTCTGGATTCATTATCTCAAGATGTTTTGGAGGATCAGGAGGGCCATAAAAAAATAAATGCAGTTTAACATTCTTTCTTATAGCATTTGAAACAAAGAAGGTCATAATAATAACATGGCACGCTATATCTAATCTTCCAGCAGACATCAATTCCTTAAATGCTCCGCTTGTTCGAGCTTTTTTTGAAAAATAAATAAACTCCCTCATTTTTAAGTCAAGAAAGTAAACTTTAAAAACTTTTAATGAGTATAAAAAATATGAATATTAGAAATTTATTACCAGTACTCTTTTTTGGGCTTGCTTCTATTGTAAATGCCCAGGAAACATATAAAATAGAAGATGGACGAGAATTTAAGTTAATAAGAGAAGAATATCCAAATAAATATTATGAAGAAGTCTACGAAGGAGTAAGAGACTTTGATGCTACAGTAATAACTACTAATGGAAAATCAATTTTTGTTAATGATTTAACATTTGAATATTTTAACCCTTATCCCCAAAGTAAGGGCACTAGTGGGAGATTTCTTAATTTTAAAAGCATAAAAGCTAAAATCGATGGAGCACCTTACATTATTTCATTTAAAGATATAGATGAAATGACTTTTTTTTGGAATAAAATGAAATACTGGATAATGGATAGTTTAAAAATTAATCTTAAGAATAAAAAAGAAATAAAAGCAGATTTCTTTTTTGGATACAGAAGAATTGATGTTAAAGGAAAAGTTCATAATGAGGCTTTAGATAAATATAGCACATTTGAAAAAGCGCCCCATAATATAAACTCAATAGAATTCAAATAATTCTTTTTGGCTTTAATACCTTATCTTTTTGTTTTCTAATTTTACTAGAATTGAAAAAAGGTTTTACAAGAGCAATAACATCTTTACCAGAAAAAGCAGCCACCACTTTCTCTTTCTCAAATTTTCCCTTAATTCTCTTAATATCTTTTGCTTCTAGAAATTTTCCTTGTCTTAATTTTTCTTTAGCATTCTTTGTTATGGAAATTATTGCTGAAACTTTTGAAATTAGTTTTTCTGCAGGGATTATATTTTTCTTGGTTAATTTTTCAATTTTTGTTGCTTGTCTTATTGAAAAAGGACCTTGTCTTATTCTTCTGAGTTGTGTCATCTGAGCTCCAACCTTTAGCTCTTGACCGAGATCATGAATTAACTTTCTTATATATGTTCCAGCCTCACATTTAACTTTGAAATTGAAATTTCTATCCTTCTTTTTCGTGATTTTAAATTCATAGATTGTCCTTTCCCTTTCTTGCCTCTTTACTCTTGATTTTCTTGGCGGCAGTTGTTTAATTTTTCCAAGAAATTTCTTTTTGATCGTTGATTTTATTTTTTTTATTGTGGTGTCTTTATGAAGATGTGCTCTTCCTTCATACTCTTTATTTAATCTTTCTAATAAAGGCATTAATTTTGTTGCGCGATTTAAAGCTATGAGCAAGATACCAGTTACATTAGGATCTAGAGTACCAGCATGGCCTGCCTTTCTTGCTTTGAGTTTTTTTCTTACAGCATCACATACTTGGAATGATGTTTTACCTGCTGGCTTGTCTAGAATAATCATGACTTTTTCCATGATAATGATATGGAAAAATTTTTTTAAATACTTTATGTATGTTATTTTGAGGCTAAGGGAAAATGCAAGAAACTATAGAAACAATAATTTTAAAACAAATCTTTGAAACATATGAGATTGATATCACTTTGATTCTAGGCAGGACAGCTAGAGATACTTATGAAGGTTTAGGGCCAGTTCTTGGGTTTAAAAAAGTGTATCATGCTCCCCAAGATAGTAAAGGACACAAAATCTGTAAGTATGTTAAAAAATCTAAGATTGTTATAGGGGTGCCTGACAAAAAAAATACATTTGGTTATTATATTCACAAAGCGCTAAAAAAATATCCAATACCATATATTCATACGAAGGGGGGACCCAGCAAAACTGATATAGTCAAAAGTTTATACAATAAAAAAGATAGGCTAGTAGAAATTCTTAAAAAAGATCATGGAGAAATCTAATTTATTAGTTATTTTTCAAGAGCTTTTCTTTGTATAACTGGTTGAGGTTGTTTTGGTTTTTCAATAAATTTTGGTTTTTTCTTCATTGTTGATATTTCTTTATGTAGTGCCTTCTCTTTTTCCTTTCTTTCCTCTTCCTCTTTTTTTTCTTCCTCAGTCTTCTCTTCAGGTTCCTTTTTCTTTTTAACTTCCTTCTTCTTTTTCTTCTCTTCCTCTTTTTTCTTTTCTCTAGTCCTTGTCTTTTCTATTTTCTTCTTTAGCTTTTCTTCCTCAACCTTAAATCCAGGGGGTAATCCTTGAAATTCTACCTTAACATTCCCTTCAGAATCTTTTATAGCTTTAACAATGATTTTTTGAGGAGGCTTTTTTATTCCACGCAACCATACAGCCTCATTTATCCACCTATCAATCTTAACTTTATTTATATCTCGATCAGGAACTTTCATATGTCTCACCATGAATTCTTTTATTGCTTTCATAGCTTTTTTAGCTCTTTTATGTCTTGGAGTTTTTAACCATTCTTTTTTTAATGGAATAGTATAAATTTTTTCTTCCTTCTTCTCTTCCTTTTTTGCTTTTGCCATTTTAGAACTTTCTCTTTATTTTTCCAGGTTTTATTTTCCTTTTCTCTCGTCTTTTGATACTTCTTTTTATCTTGGTTCTTCTCCATGAACGTTTTACTCTTGTTAGTCTTGAAGGATGAACTCTTTTACCTTTGCCAAGAGCTTTAGGAATAACCCAGAAAGGAGTCCATCTCGTACGTTTTTTCTGCTTTCCTAATCTTAATTTTTTTGACAATGGTTTATTTTTTGCCATTTTTTGATTTTTATTTTTTTAATTCTGCTGCGAGAGCTTCAAGAAATTCTTTGCCTTTTTTTGTTAGTTTTCTTCCAGTTCTTTTTTCTTTTATATGCTCTATAAATCCGGCTTTTGTTCCCTGTTGGAGTATTGTTCTAATAATTTTTCCACTTGCATTATAAAATTTTTTAGGTCTTGCTCCTCTTTCTTTTCTTGAACCATATTTTACCCTTAATCTTGATACACCTACTACACCAGAAAGATATACTGCCCTAAGAATGCTAGCTGCTCTTATATACCACCAGTCATCTCTTTCAGGTGGCCTCATTTTTGCCATCCCTGTCTTAACAAAAGTGGCCCAATCAGGCATCTTGAATTCATCCATTGCCTTGAATCTTGTGGCTAGTGCTTCTATAAACACTTCTGCTGGGATTTCCCTTAGGGTTATTTTCTTAATTTTCGCCATTTTTTTATGAACATAGTAAAGCCAACAATTTTGGCTGTAAAATCTTTATTTTTTCTCTTTTTAAGCTCAGAACATATCTCTTGAGCTATTTTCTTTAATTCTTTCTTGTCTCGTGTTGCTGTCTTTAATACAGATACTTTAATTAAATCGTGCTTTTTAAATGTTTTTTCAAGATTATCAAGAAAATTCTTTGTCAGGCCTTGTTTTCCTATTTGAAAAGAAATGATCATTTTTTAATTTCTTTTATTAAAAAACCTCCTGATGGAATTGCCTGTAAAATTTCTTCCCTAGTGAATTTATATCTTTTCTTTTCTAAAATTTCTTTTATTTTTCCAGCAGTTTTTTCTTTAGGAATTTTTCCAGGTCTAAGAAAAATTAAATATCTGGTTTTTTGGATTATAGGAACTGCCCTAATTTTCTTTTTTTGAATTTTAATTCCGAGCTGTAATTTTATTCTTGCTTTCTGAACTCTGCCGAGAACACTAAAAGTTCCAGCTTTCTGTCTTTTCTCTTTCAAAATCTGCTCTCCTTTGAAAACATGAACCTCCATCTCTTTCTTCTTCTTTTTCCATCCCTGGCTAAAACAAGCACAAAAAATAGCAGCTTCTCTGATATCCTGCGCAGTAATCTTTCCCTTTAGTATGCAAAAAGGGCTTCCAGGAGCTTTAGTATGCAGGATGATAGCTTTTTTCTCTGCTTTTTTAACTAATTGTTCATTTTGCTGAGCATTTTTTCCTGCCAATACTAACTTGTTTCTTGAAGTGTAAAACCATCTATATTTCATACTTAATTAAAGAAAATAATGTTTTAAAACTTAATGCCCGGCTTTGTTTAAAAAGTAATTAAATCGTTCGACTTATTAAACAGATAGCTTATTCAATATTATTCTTCTTGAGAAAATTTATTAATTCAGAACGGTCTATTGCTTCTCCAATCATAACTTGAGTTAATTTTCTCTGGTGCTTCAATAATTCAGCAACTAGATGGGCTTCCATGAATTCTTTCTTGTTTCCTTCTCCATCTGTTGCAGTGTAAACAAAACCACCCTTTGTTTTAGATAGAGCCTCCAATGCTGAATTCAGAAAAGAATTCATAGGGGCATGCTTGCTAACTACTACTCCAATTACTTTTTTCTCTCCAGAAATAAAGAGGGGCCCACCAGAATTTCCAGGATTAAATGCCCCATTAACTACAATATGTTTAATCATTTGTGATGTTTTAGTTTCATAGTGGTCCCTAAATCCAGAAATATAGCCAACAGATAATAAAGGTGCGGGACCAGGATATTCTAAAGGATGACCCCAAGTTGAAATTTGAACTCCTGGTTTAATTTCGCTTGAGTTGTCTATTTCAAGACCTCCTTGTAATTTTTTTTCTGGCTTTAATGCTGCTAAATCAATATCTTTATCTGAAATTAATTCTAAAACTTTTATTTCCTCCCCCTTATTTGAGATTAAAATAATCTCTTTTTCAGAACAATCGTTAATAACATGCCAGTTTGTAATTACATATCCGCTTTTATAAAGAAATCCAGTCCCCTTGCTATGTGTTTTTGGACAATAAACCATAAAAACATCACTAATCAAACCTCTCCCAGTTTGTCCAATTGAATCAAGAAGCCATTCTGTTGATATTGGGAGATTCTTTTCGTTTTTCATCATATTCTAATAGGTTCCTCTAATTTAAATTTTGCCTTAATACCCAATTCACAAACTTCTTGGATTACGCAGCAAATATTATGACACAAGACCTTAATCAACAATTCATTCACTTGTGCTGTTTGTTTTTTGCTTTTAATCTCTCCACTAAATTTGGTTTTAATCATATGAAAAACTGTTTCTGAGTTTGAACGCTTGTGATAATGTTCTAAAAATTCCATTTGATTATACATAAAGAAATGATACATTTTTTTCCAAATATCAGAACCTCCTCTTTTTCCTGTAACATTTTTCTTAAAAGGGATAAAAGGAATTCCACCACATTTTGCTATAAC
The DNA here is from genome assembly GCA_026016245.1 of Candidatus Pacearchaeota archaeon. Taxonomy (GTDB): domain Archaea; phylum Nanobdellota; class Nanobdellia; order Pacearchaeales; family UBA284; genus DAOWHW01. The sequence continues at coordinate 375,997 of CP061211.1, read as the reverse complement.
TTTAAAATTCTCTTTTCCACAATAGGCTTTATCCCCGCTTACTTCTGAAATATTAAAGTTCTCTGCTGTTTTCTTAACAAGACCTTTTAGTTGAGGGCTATCATTTCTGTTTCCTTCTGTAATTTTAACTCCTGTAACAATATTTGTTTTAGTTCCAGAAATTAGATGGGCCTTTAACCAAATTTTATATTTTCTTTCCTTACCCCACTTATAATCAAACCATCTTGCAAATCTTGAAGTAGAAAATCCTGAACTATCCACTGCAAAATCTTTCTCAACTTCTTTAAGGGACAAAGAACTTATTATATAACTTTCTTTCCTCAAGGGGAATTGCCTTATTTTTTCATGGGGGTTGAAGAGAATGGCCAGAAAAAAGGGACATATTTTGTTGGTATAGAAGGAGATGAAGTAAGAATAAGTGCTAGCATACCTCATTCAGTTATATTTCCTTTATCTGTGGCCCATCAAGAGTATCCTCAATAATATACCCTTCTTTTTTAATCTGTTCTCTAATTTTATCTGCTTTCTTGAAATTTTTCTTTTTCCTTGCCTCTTCCCTTTCTTTCATCAATTTTTTAATTTTCTCTGGAATTCTTATCTTTTGAACTTTATCAAGCCCTAATCCAAGAACAGAATTAAATTTTAGCATTAAATTATGAATTTTTCTTGCATTTTCCTCACTTAATTTATTTTTATCCATAGCTTTATTAATTTCACGAACAAAAACAAATAATGAGGCCAAGGCTTTTGTTATGTCAAGATCATCATCAAGAGCTTTTTCAAAATCTTCTTTTATTCTCTCTATCAATTTTTTAATTTTTGCTTCATTCTCACCTTTTTTTGTTCTCTGTAATTTTAACATGAATTCATCAAGTCTCTTTATAGCTTGTTTTGCTGCTTCTAATCCTTTGAATGTGAAATTAAGCTGCTGTCTATAATGTGTGGTTATTAACAAGTATCTTATTGCTCTTGCATTATATCTTTTTTTTAACAAATCTCTTAGGGTATAGTAATTGCCTAATGATTTTGACATCTTTTTTCCCTCAACAAGAAGCCATTCATTATGGATCCAAAAATTCACGAATTTTTTTCCTGTCGCAACCTCACTCTGAGCAATCTCGTTTTCATGATGCGGAAATATTAGATCTGTACCGCCTGTATGAATATCAAAATGCTCTCCAAGATATTTCATAGACATGGCTGAACATTCTATATGCCATCCTGGTCTACCTTTTCCAATCTCTGTTTTCCAGAAAACATTTCCATCCTCTTTAGTCCAGAATTTCCATAAAGCAAAATCCCTTGCTTCATGTTTCTCATATAAATCAGCTCTTATTCTTGCTCCTGTCTTTAGCTTGCCAATTTTAAAATGCGACAGTTTTCCATAACCCTTAAACTTCTTAATATCATAATAAATCCCATCCTCACTTTTGTATGCAATATTTATGGCAAGAAGCTTTTTCACAAGTTCTACCATCTCTTTAATATGTTCAGTTGCTCTCGGAAAAATATCTGCTTCTGAGATATTCAGGGCTTTGAGATCTTTAAAAAAAGCCTTGATGTATTTATCTGTCAGTTGTTTTATAGGAATATTTTCTTTCTGTGATTTTGCTATTGTTTTATCATCCACATCAGTAAGATTCATCACATGCTTGACTTTAAGACCTTTATATAGAAGATATTTTTTAAGAACATCACTTGCTATATATGCTCTGAAATTTCCTATGTGAGCATAATCATAAACAGTAGGACCACAAGTATACAAGCCAACATAACCATCTCTGATTGGCTTGAATGCCTCTTTTTTCCTTGTTAGGGTATTATATAGTTTCAACATCTTATTTAAAAAAGAAAGAATAACTTAAAAATTTATTTATTAACAAACTGTCTGTTGTAGCCAGCCAACTCTTCTGACTTCAAACCTCATTTTTGTTTTATCCACACCGTTTATAGTGGGCTTAATTACTATGATTGCATGCTGAGCATCTTTTGGGGGGTGTATACCAAAAGTAGCATAAGATGTTTCTCCAGGTCCAGCCTTTACTGTTCCTGTCAATGTCTCTGGAATCCAAGTTTTTACTTCATTTTTTATATCTTGATTTGTGCCTACTATAAATGCACTTTCAATAGTAAATGTATATTCAAAGTCCTTATTTATGTCAGGGCTAAAACCACATCCTACTACATTGTATCTGTTTGGTATTATATCCATAGTACCTTTAGTGCCCATACATACTACCTCTTCCCCTGCTTGTTCACCAAAAAGTTTGTTAATTTCTCCTTGAGCGCCTTCTAGAGTAGTTGCTGCTATATTCAAAGCCCCACACATAATTGTTCTTACGAACACCATACCAAAAATTAGCATAACTACACCAATTACTATGATAATTATAGTGGTTATAGACATCTCAAAAGCTGCTTTTTTGTTTTTCATTTTCCTCTTTTTATTCTATTGCTTTTAAGTTTTGAAGTTTTATAAAACTTTCTTCTTAATAAGCTGCTATAAATTCACATTCTGGAGTTAGTTCAATAAAGTGTTTTGCTGTTCCATTATTCCAGGCATCACACTGATTTTGCATTTCATTATCTACTGGCTGTCTTGGGTCATGAGCAATGTCACAAACCCAGTTATTGTCTTCAGGCATTGGATCAAGAAGACAAGGTCCTTCACTCAAGTCTTTTCCCTCATTAAGAGCTTGATAACATGCTTGCCTACATGCTGATTCAAGAATTTTCGCTTTATCTTGGCAGCTTATTCCACTAACCATTATCAGACCTAAAATCAAGAAGATAAAAACAATTTCTTTTTTCATTTTTTATTTAAATGGGAAAGCGGGGATTTGAACCCCGGACACCGTGATCTTCAGTCACGTGCTCTCCCAGGCTGAGCTACTTTCCCTCTAATGAATCATGCTGTTTTTGCTTTTAAAATTTTCTAAAGAAACTTTTTTAAATTAAAAAAACATATAGAATCATGCAAAAAAGAGGGCAGGTTACTTTATTCATTATTATCGCAATAGTTATCGTGGCCTTAATTGTTCTTGTCATCTTCTTCCAGAGAGGTTTTCCAGGTGTTGAATTAAGTGAGAATGATGTTGCAACAGTAAAATCCTATCTTGGCGAGTGTTTTGAGCTAAAGACCAAGGAAGGAATTTTATTTTTAGGAAAACAAGCTGGCTATTATAATCTTGAGGGTGTTGAAAGTATAAATTTCCTTGATGAACAAACAGCTTATTATTGGAAAGCTGAGCAGAGTTTAGTTCCTTCTGTTGATATAGTTGCTAATGAATTGGATAAATATCTCGATGATAATATTAATGATTGTTTTACTTTAGAAGATTATGATATAATGTCTGAGGAATGTTCTATAAATTCACAAATAACAGAAAATGTTGATGTTTTGTTTGATTGTCCTATAACAATTAAAAAAGGTATGGCAACAGCAAGATTAGAGAGTTTTACAACAAGTGTTGAAGCTCCCGTTGTTAAATTACTTGATGTTTCAGACCAGGTTGTTGAAGATTATGAAAAAAAGCCAGGGTCTCTTTGTGTGGCTTGTATTGATGAAATTGCTACAGTGAATAATGTTACGATTAAAGCAGTTCCAATAACAAAAGATATTTTTGAACCAGAGCATATATGGTTTTTAATCACAGATAAAGATATAAAGTTTGATGATAAAAATATAACTTGGAGGTTTGTTGTTGAGATATAAAATGAAATCAAAATTGCTTTTGATATTCTTAGTATTAGTTTTATTGTTCAATCTAAGTCTAGCAAGTGCAGCTTTCGCTAAAATGAAAGTTTTACCGAATGGTTTACCGAATGGAAATCTTGGGTTGACTTTTGAGAAGGCAGGAACTTGGCCAGCACAAATAGATGTCAATTTTAGATTCAAAGCATCTCTTAAAGGATGTGGCTTTGCATACAAAGATAATTATTTCTATTATACTGGTGATTTTGATACTAACTTTCCTATTTGTATACAAGCTGTGGAAGATGCATCTATTGATTATGGTCCTCGTGCAGCAAATACTCTAAATAATGCTTTTCGCCCATTATTTTATGAATTTCGCACAATAAAATTTTTAACTCCAAAAGAGCTGCAGATTAATGATGCAGGATATATTGGGGGAGGAAAACTTATCTATCCTGTTACTAAAAAAGATAAGCCAGGATGGATAGGAAGAATAATAGACAGAATTGATTCTAAAAAAATAGTTATTTCTGGTGCTGAAATAAATTTTGAAAAAGATCAGAATTGGATTTTACTTAATCAAGGAGGATCTTTTATTGGTTTACAACATGAAACTAGCGATGATTATTTGTTCTTAGAAAGCTCAGATTTAAAATTAAGTTATCAAAGAAATATAACTCCTGAAGCAGATAAAAATAAAGATTTTAAGGCTTATCTTGCTTTTTATCCTGAAGATAAGGAGGGAAATCCTCTTTATTTTAGCATAGTTTCCAGAGCTGTTGCATTTGAAACAAAAGAAAGGACTTTAATAAAAAAGAAAAATAGGGATTATTGTATTTTTGAAGGTAAGTTCTTAGTTGATGGTTCAGAGAAAAGTTATTATGATATCTGTCCACTAAGAACAGGTTTTAATCTAGAAAATTTAGGTGATGCGTTGATGGCTTTTTTAGATATAGGAACTTCAATCAAGTCTGAGAATTCTGAGGTAATACAACCTAAAGATACAAGTACAGCAAAAGATTTAATTTCCGTTCCCGCTATCTTTGTCTAAACCAAACATTCCTCTTAATCTTCTATCATAGTCATTTCTTATTTCTTCATACAAAGAATCTGCTTTGACTTTATGTTCTTCTGAAAGTTCTGGATTTTTATCTTTGTAGAATTGCCAATCAAATGCATAAATTGAAAGGAGAATTTTTTTTCCTTTAATTTCTTCAATTTCTTTTGATAAATTAATACATTTTTCTTTTATTTCTTCTGCTTCTTTTCCTTTTCCTTGCAAAGATAAAATTTTGTAGGATATAAGATAATCAGTACACAGCTCTTTTTTTCCTTCTTTTTGTTCTGCTTTGTCTTGGCTATTAATTAATTTTTCATCCTCTTCACATGCTCTTAAGCAGTATGTATTCGCTTTCTGATAGTCTTTCTTTTCTCTATAGCATTTAGCGATTTCTCTAAAAACTATCCCCCCAATACTAACCTTTCTCTCTTTGCATTCATTCAAAACCTGATAAAAATTTTCTAAAGCTTTATCATGTTCATCATGGAAGTAGTGATAATGTCCAAGTATTGTCAAAAAACTTATGTTATCTTCATCAAGATCCTTATAAGGCTTTCTCTTTAACTTTAGAATTTCTATAGTTGCGATACCTGAATGTGCATCTTTCATGAGTTGAACTGAAACAGAATCTGTTTTGAATTCTAATGATGAAGAATTAAGAAGTTCGGATTCTTCTAAACCTTGAATTTTCTTTTTTATTTCTGGATCAAGTTTTTCAGCCAAGTTGGGGCTGATTATTCTAATATCATCTATATTAATTCTTTTTTCTTTTTTTATTTCATCTGCTTCTTCTATTGTTTCTGGTTTTTTTGCATACTTTGTCGCACATCCGAGGCATCCTACTAATGCAAACAACGCCAACCATCTCCACCAATTCCCATTCATTGTTTTTTTATAAAGAAAAACTATTATTTAAATCTTTCCTTTTGTGCTACTTTTAAGTAACAAAATATATTTTTTTGTTCTTGTGCGAAGGATTATAAATTAACCTTCTCTTCTTATTTTATTAAAAAGAAAAAATGATAAAATTACATGCAGTTGGTGGCTATAGTGAAATAGGAAAGAATATGACAGCTATTGAGATTGGAGATGATGCTTTTATTTTTGATTCTGGCCTATATTTACCGCCGATAGTTGAAATAGAAGACAAGAAGACTCCTTATACAGAAAAAAAGCTGAGGCAGATAGATGCTATTCCTAATGATCTTGTTTTGAAAGATATACAAAATAAAGTTAGGGCAATTCTTGTTAGTCATGCTCATCTTGATCATGTCGGGGCTGTTCCTTATACTGCTCACCGTTATAAAGCAGAGGTTATAGCTACTCCTTTCACCGTAGAAGTTCTAAAATCCTTGATTCGTGATAGGGAAGCTAAATTTACAAATAAAATAAGGGCAGTGACTCCTAATTCTTCTTTTACAGTAAGAGGCAAGAAAGATCACAAGATTGAATTTATTAATATAACACATTCAACTTTACAGACAGCTCTCATAGTTTTGCACACTCCAAAAGGGGCTATAGTTTATGCTAATGACTTTAAATTTGACAATTCTCCAATCTTAGGAAAAAAACCAAACTACAAAAGACTTAAAGAGCTTGCTAATGAGGGAATTCTTGCTCTGATTATAGATTCTGTTTATGCTGATCATGAAAGAAAAACTCCTAGTGAGAAGATTGCTAGAGGATTGCTAGAAGATGTTTTGCTCACTACTGCTAACCAGGATGCTTGTATCATTGTAACAACTTTTTCGAGCCATATTGCTAGACTTAAGAGTATTGTTGATTGTGGAAAACAACTTGGCCGAAGAATATTGTTTTTAGGCAGGTCTTTACATAGATATGTTTCAGCTGCTTCAAGAGTTAAGCTAGTTCCTTTTATGAAAGATATCAAGCTTCTTAGTTATAGAACACAAGTTGAGAGAGCACTGAAAAAAGTTTCTAAAGACAGGACAAAATATATGCTTGTTTGTACAGGTCATCAAGGTGAACCAGGCTCGATACTTGACAGGATGGTTAGAGGGGTGTTACCTTTCAAATTCTTATCAAGAGACCATGTTATATTTTCCTCTAGCATAATTCCTAATCCTATAAATGTAGCTAATAGAAAACAGCTGGAAAAGAAATTAAAAGCCAGGGGAGTTAGAATTTTTACAGATGTTCATGTCAGCGGGCATTGTGGTAGAGAGGATATAAGGGATATGATTGATATGTTACAACCACGACATGTAATTCCCGCACATGCTGACTTACCAAAATTAAGTGCTCTTGCAGAATTGGCAACAGAGATGGGTTATAGAGTAGGAAAAAATGTTCATATCCTGCAGAATGGTCAAAAATTAAACTTAATTTGAAAATGGCTGAAGAAGATTTAATAGCAGCTTTAAGGAATGCTCTAGAAAGAGGCGAAACTCTTGAGGATGCTAAGAAAAGCCTCTTGAATGCAGGTTATAAGAGGGAAGAGGTTGAAAAAGCAGCCAAAGTCATAGAAGAATTAAGAGTCAAGAAAGAATTCATTCCCAAACCAAAATTTAAACCTCTCCCACCTCCAAGCCCATAAACTTACATAAATTTATTTAGTTTTGTTTATTATATTTTTAAGGCTAGGGTAAAAAGAAGAAAATGAAATTTGCTCACATCGCTGATTGCCATCTTGGTTCATGGCGACAGCCCAACATGAGGGCTTTGAATATAGAGGCATTTGAAAAAGCTATTAATAAATGCATTTCTGAATGTGTTGACTTCCTTCTTATTGTGGGTGATCTTTTCGATACAGCTGTCCCATCAATTGAAATATTAAAAACAGTGGCAGAAAAACTTAGAAAAATAAAAGAAAAAGGAATAATTTGTTATGTTGTTCCTGGCTCTCACGATTACAGTGTTAGTGGGAAGAACATGATTTCTGTTCTTGATAAAGCTGGTCTTTGTGTAGATCTATCTCAAAGAGAAGAAATTATTCAAGGAAATGTACTACTTTATGGAATAGCTGGCAAAAAAGGAGGGTTTGAACAGAAAGAAATCAATGAACATAGAGATTATTTTAAAAAACTAAATGAGAAAATTTCTTTATTAAAAAAAGAAAAAAATATCTACAGTATCCTTTTGTTACATACTTCTGTTTTCGAACTTCTTTCCCAATCTCTGACTGATAAAATAGATGCTTTGTCTATCAAAGACCTGCCCCTTGGTTTTGATTATTATGCTTTAGGCCATATACACTCCCCTAAAATATATAATCAAGAAAAAATAGCTGTCTATCCTGGCTCTCTTTTCCCTTGCAATTTTAATGAGCTTGAACGACAACACACATCTAATTTTCTGATTATCGAAAAAAAGAATGGAGAAAAGGAAAGTATAAAGAAAGTTTCCATAAACCTAAAAAAAGTGATAAATCTAGATATTAATGCAAACAAGGAAAATCCACAATCACTGAAAGAAAAAATTCTCAGCGAATTTAAAAAAAATAATCTGAAAGATGCTATCATCACTCTTAGAATTTCTGGCATCTTAGAGGAAGGAAAACCTTCAGAACTTGATTTCATGAGCTTGGAAGAAAAAGCAGGAGAGATTGGGGCTTATATTTTACTTAGGAACACTTCAAAACTAAGCAGCAAGGAATTTGAAATAAAAATACAGGCAATTGAAACAAAAAATATAGAGGAAATAGAGAAGGCTTCACTAATTACAGCAATAAAAGAAAATATAATCACAGAAAAAGACAAAGATAAATTTCCCTCTTTTTTCAGGATATTTAATATTGAAAAGTTAGAAGGAGAAACTACATCCATCTTCACGTCAAGGCTTACAAAGGAAGCTGTCAAAGCCCTAAAACTAGAGGAGTTGTGGAAATAAAATGATAATCAAAAAAATAGAGCTACATAACATAAGAAGCTATCTTGATGAAACAATCACTCTTCCTAAAGGAAAGGTTTTATTAAGTGGAGATATAGGTTCTGGAAAAAGTACTGTTCTTTTTGCTATAGAATTCGCTCTTTTTGGACTTCAAAGAGGAATCATGGATGGCTCATCAATTTTGAGGAATGGAAAAAAGGAAGGTTATGTTGAGCTAGAGATTAGTATAGGGAAACATGAGATAATGATAAGAAGGAATTTAAAGAGGTCAAAAAATTCAGTGGCCCAATCAAATGCTATCCTTATGGTTGATGGGAAAAAGAAAGAGCTTACAGCTACAGAATTGAAAAGTTTTATTTTAGGGATATTAAACTATCCCTCTTCTCTTTTAAAGAAAAAGAATCTTATTTACAGATATACTGTTTATACACCTCAAGAAGAGATGAAAAGAATCATGCTTGAGGAAAATGAATCTAGACTTGATACACTAAGAAAAGTTTTTGATATTGACAAATATAAAAGAATTCTAAACAATAGTGAGATATTTGTTTCTGAAATCAAGGAAAAGAAAAAAGAAAAAGAAGGCCGACTTATTGATCTTCCTTTCAAAAAAGAGCAATTAAAAAAGAAAATAGAGTCAGGAAAAGACTTGGTTAGAAAAGTTGAAATAACAAAACCCTCCTTGTCAAAATTGCAGCAAAAAATCAGAGATTTGAAAGATAAACTAAAAGAAGAGCAGAAAAATATTGATATTCTAAACAAGACAAAAATAAAAATAACAGGAATAGAAACAGAACTTAAAGAAAAAAATACTAAGCTCCAGGAACTTGAAAAAGAGGAGCAAGAGTTAGATAAGACAATAAAACAGTTCAAATCAGAAATAAAAAGCCCTGTTAAAAAGAATCTAGCAAAGATAAAATTTGAGAATGAGATTTTATTGAAGAATGGAAGAGACAACGAAAAAATTATTGACAGGCAAATCACAATGCTTACAGTCAAAAAAGAAAAATTTCTAGAAGATCTAGGAAGAATCTCAAAACTTAAATTCTGTCCAGTGTGTAAGCAGAAAGTAGAATCAAGCCATCGCGATCATATTGTGACAGATATAAATCAGGAACTAGAAAAGATAGAAAAAGAGCTTCAAAGAAAAAAGCCCTCTCTTGAAGAATTAAAAAAAGATATAGAAAAAATAGAGTCAGAACTAAAAAAAATAGCTGAAGAAGAAAAAAAAGCCCTTACTCTAGAACTTAAACTAAAAGAACTTCAGGAGAGAGGCGTAAGAAAACTAAAGATTTCTAATTCTAAAACTGATATAAGAAAAAAAATATCTGGATTAGAAAAAATAAAGGAGTTTGAGACAGAGATGATTAAAAAATATAAAAATATGGAGAAAGAGCATGAAAAAACCCTGGAAATCTTAGAGGATATGCAGAGAAAAGAAAAAATTCTGTTGATGGAAAAAGCTGGTTTTGAACAAGGCTTGGCAGATATTAAACAGGAAATTAGTGAGATAAAAAAAGAAATTTGGGATAAGGAAAAAGTAGCTCAAAAATTAATAGAATTACAAAAATTTGAAAACTTTTTGACAGAGAATTTTTCTGTCGTTGTTGAGATGATGGAAAAACAAGTGATGTTGAAACTTAATGCTGAATTTAATGCTTTGTTCAGGAAATGGTTTATGATGCTTGTAGATGACCCAAACTTAGATGCAAGGATTGACCCTGAATTTACGCCAATCATAGAGCAAGGAGGTTATGAGATTAATTATAATTACCTGAGTGGCGGCGAAAAAACAGCTCTTGCATTAGCATATAGGCTTTCCTTGAACCAGGTGATTAATTCCATGCTTAGTAAAATAAAAACACGTAATTTATTGATATTGGATGAGCCAACTGATGGTTTTTCAACAGAACAGCTGGATAAGATGAGAAATGTATTGCATGAGCTAAAAACTGAACAGCTTATTCTTGTCAGTCATGAATCAAAAGTAGAATCTTTTGTAGAGCATGTTATAAATTTCAAAAAACAGAATCATATCAGTCATGTTGTATAAAAATGCAAAAAATATTTAAAGAAATCAAACTTACACAAGATATGAAAAAAATGACTTTATTCTATTTGGTTTTTACAATTTTACTATTCTCTCTGCCTTTTATTCAGGCTCAAAATAATACTTTGATTATTGAGAAAGTAGCAATTTATGATGTTGTGACAATGGAAGAAGTAAATATTCCAGCAGAATATAATGTCACGATTAAAAATCCTAATAATTATGATGATTTTTTTAAGATATATACTCTATTAGAAGCCTCACTTGGACCAGCTTCTACCCAAAGTGTCCCAGCTGGTCTAGAAACTACATTTACTGTAATCCTGCTCCCTTATGATATTTTAAAAGAGAGATGTGGAGAAGGAACATGTAAAGTACAATATTATCTCAAGGCAGATAGGACAGGAGTGATTGAAGATAGTTTTACCATAAAAATATTATCTCTTGAAAAAATTATAAGTGCAGATGTTCCTACCAGCATAGCTAGAGATGATTCTGTCTTGGTTTTTGATGTTAAAAATAAAGAAAATATTAATCTTGGGGAAATCCAATTTACTTTTGAATCAGAATTTTCTACAACAGAACAAACTTTTTCCCTTGAACCAAAATCTTCGCAAAAAATAGAACTAGAGCTTGATACAGGAAAACTAAAGACATCAAAAGCAGGTGATTATGAAGCTGAATTGAAATTTTTAATTAATGATGAATATGAGCATGTTGTGAAGAAAATAATTACACTAGAAGAAATCACGAGCATAAAAACAGATGAGAGTAGCAAATTCACTTTCTTTGGTTTTACTAAGACTATAACAAAGAAAAATGAGGGTAATAGTCCAAAGTTTGTTACAATAGAAATAATCAAGAACAAATTTGAGCATGGATTTACTTCTTCAAGTATTCCCCCAACATCTGAGGAGCCTTCAGGTGCAATCGTAAGCATGAAATGGCAAAGAGAACTTGAACCAGGAGAATCTTTTAGTGTTGAGATTCATACTGATTATACAATTCCAATAATAATTCTTATTCTAATCATTATCGTAGCAGTAGGAATTTATCTTGTTAAAAGACCAAGACTTATTGTAAAGAAAAAAGCTTTCAAGATTCAAACAAAAGGCGGGGAATTTGCTATTAAACTAGTATTGTTGGTCAAGAATATTGGCCAACAAATCACCAATGTTAAATGTACTGATAGGCTTCCTCACATGCTTAAGATTTATGAGAGATTCGGAGCTTCTAAACCTGATAAAATTGAGAAAAACACTCTTTTCTGGAAATTTGGAGATTTGATGCCTGGAGAAGAAAGAGTTGTTTCTTACATTATCTATAGCAAGGTAGTTCCAGTAGGCACAATAACAATTCCAAAAGCAGTTGTTAGTTATATCAATAAAAAAGACATGAGAAAGGTAGTTTCTTCAAATTCTCTTCTAGTAATGGGTGAACCTGAAGAATAAACAAATAAACTCAAAAACTTTAAATATCTTCTTTATCTTTTACATTTATGAGGTTTATTTCGGTGCAGCAAGCACTTGATAAAAAAAGAGGAACAGTAGATCTTAGAGGTTGGGTTTATCAGCTTAGAAAATTAAAAGACAAGATTTTCATTGTCCTCAGGGATTCTAGCAATATTATCCAGTGCATAATTGAAGAAAAATCAAAAACATGGAAAGATGCCAACAAACTAACCATAGAAAGTAGCATAGAAATCTCTGGAATTTTAAGACAGGATAAAAGAGCTCCAACTGGTTATGAACTTTTAATATCCAGATTAAATATAATCCACATTGCAGAAAAATATCCTATTCCAGTTAGAAAGCAGTATCTCAGTCCAGAGCTTCTTCTTGATTGGCGTCATCTATGGCTTAGGGATCCAAAGATGCAATCCTCACTAAAAGTAAGAAGCACTGTTTTCAGAGCAATACATGAATACTGTAGAAGCAAAGGATTTTATGAGTTTCAATCTCCTATTCTAACAAGTGGAGCAGCTGAAGCAGGCCCTTCACAATTTAAAGTAGATTTTTTTGGAAAGCCACTTTACCTAACTCAAACATGGCAGTTTTATGCTGAAGCAGGAATGTTTAGCCTTGAAAAACTTTATACCATAGCACCAAGCTTCAGAGCTGAGAGATCAAAAACCTCAAGACATTTAGCAGAATACTGGCATGCTGAAGTAGAAGCAGCATGGTTTAACCTTGATAATCTTATTGATTTTTCAGAGGGTCTTGTTAAGCATATAATAAAAAGAGTTCTTGAAAAAAATAAACATGAACTAGAAGTATTAAAACGAGATACAAAATCCTTACAGACAGCTATAAAGAAAAAATGGCCGAGAATAACCTATGATCAGGCTCTCAAGCTTCTCAAAGAAAAAAAGAAGATGAAAATTTCTTGGGGTAAGGATTTAAGGACAATAGAAGAAGACAGACTAACAGAACTTTTTGATACACCAGTTTTTGTTACACATTATCCAAAAGAGATCATGGCTTTTTATAAGCCTCGAGATAAGAAAAATCCAAAAACAGCTCGTTGCTTTGACTTGCTTGCTCCAGAAGGTTATGGCGAGCTAATTGGAGGGAGTGAAAGAGATACAAATATCAAAGAACTTATCAAATCACTCAAAGCAGCTGGGGAGAAAGTTGAAAATTATAAATTTTATCTTGATACTAGACGTTACGGAAGCATTCCACACTCTGGTTTTGGCCTTGGTGTTGAACGAGTTATTTCATGGCTCTGTAAACTTGAACATATCAGAGATGCGATTCCTTTCCCAAGAACTATGGCGAGATACAAGCCATAAAAACAAAAGAAAAAATGAAAATCAATTCCACAAATATAGAATGGCTTGGGCACTCAACAGTCAAGATTAATACAGAAGAAAAAGTCATTTATATAGATCCTTATCAATTAACAACTACAAAAGAGAAATCAGAAAAAGCAGATTTCATTCTTATCACACATAGCCACTATGATCACTGTTCTCAGCAAGATATTCAAAAAATAGTGAAGGATGGGACAATAATTATATGCACAGCAGACAGCCAGAGTAAGATAGCTAGGTTAGGAGAAAAAATTAGACTTGAATTAATAGAGCCAGGCATGGAAATAGCAGCTGATAGTATTAAGATAAGGGCTATAGAAGCTTACAACCCTAATAAGAAATTTCATCCCAAATCAGAAGGATGGGTTGGTTACATCATACAGACAGATAACCTAGTTATTTATCATGCTGGTGATACTGATATAATCAAGGAAATGGAAAAATTAACAGGTTATGCAAAAAAAGGAAACACATTCATAATCTTCCTGCCTATAGGGGGCACTTACACAATGAATGCAGAAGAAGCTGCAAAAGCAGCTTCAATAATAAAACCAACTCTTGCTATTCCAATGCATTATGGCGCAATAGTTGGCTCAAGGAGTGATGCAGAAAAATTTGTCAAACTTTGCAAAGAACAAGATATTAAAGCACAAATTCTAGAAAAATCTTAGATTTTATTTAACTCTTTTACCATATTTTTAAAAAATTTATTATATATTTCTTTAAGTCGCGGATTTTTTTCTATCTTTTCGTGAGCTCTCAACATATAACTATTACTAGTATAAAATTCATATTCAAACTCTGATAGAATTTTTTGTAATCTGTTAGGTGGAATTTGTGTTTTTATTATAGGTTTACTACAATCATAATCATCAAAATTTTCATTAAGCAACAAATTATTCTCTTTGCAATATTTATAAATTTCTGTACCTGGAAAAGGAGTTAAAAAAGTAAGATATAAGTAATCTATGGGCATTTCCTTTAGTTTTCCTAGTGACTTTAGAAGAGTCTTTTCATCTTCCCATGGGTATCCCGCCATATAAGTGCCCCAAACATCAAGTCCAATTTCTTCGGTTATTTCAAATGTCTTTATTATCTTCTTTAAATTTGTGCCTTTATGTAATTTTTTTAATGTTATATTATCACAACTTTCTATTCCATAAAATACTCTTGTACAACCAGCATCTTTCATAGCTTTTAAGATATCTTTGTTTACATCAGTAACTTTTGAAAAACAAAGCCAGTTAAATTTAAGGTTTCTTTTTTTAATCTCATCACATATTTGATATATCCTTTCAATATTACACATAAAATCCTCATCACAAAAGAAAATACTTTTGACATTGTGGTTGTCCAACAAATCTTCTGTTTCATCCACTACATTTTTAGCAGATCTAGCAACCCACATTCCTGGCCAAGTTACTGGTGTAGAACAGAAAGTACACTTATATCTGCAACCTCTTGAAGTATGTTGAGTTCCTATTTGCTGTCCAGGAGGATAAACAAGACTACAATCATGCTTAGTAGCCCTATATTTTTCCATTGGCAAGTCTTCTCTATCAGGAAAAGGCAATTCATCTAAATTTCTAATTCTTTTTCTTGATTTTGTTAATTTAATTTCTTTATTTTTATAATAAGCTATGCCATCTACAGAATTTATATCTCTCTTACCCTCTAAGGCTTTAACTAATTCTAACATTGTGGTTTCACCTTCACCAATCACCACATAATCTATGCAATCTCCTTTTACAACTTCAGGACAGGCTGTAACATGATCACCACCGAAAATTATTGGAATATCTTTATATCTAGATTTAATTAATTTTGCTATTCTTTTGCCAGCATTGAAATTATATGACCATGTTGAAATACCGACAATATCTGCTTTGAATTCTTTAACTTTATATAAAACGTCATCATCAACCATCTCTACTTGGTGTATCACTTTAGATTCATAACCATATTTTTTTAAATAAGCTGATATACAACAAGCACCTAAAGGTTCTCTTATTATAGGAACTTGCCTGGATAATTCCTTGCCTGTCCTTGGTGCTATTACACAAATCCTCATTTTTGAGTAACAAGCTTTTCAGTATATAAATCTTTGTCGTTTTAAAAATGACAACTTTTTTAAAGAGAAAAAAATTAATTATTATATGGAAGAACAACTTAGAAAAGTTGGTTTAAGTAATAATGAAATTAAAATTTATTTAAACTTAATTGAATTAGGTCAGTCAACAGCAACAGAGATTGCCCATAAAACCACATTATATAGACCCTATGTGTATGATACCCTAAAACGACTTATCAACAAAGGTCTTGTTAGTTATGTTATTAAATCTGGAAAAAAATATTTTAGAGCAGCAAATCCTAGAACATTATTAAAAAATCTTCAAGAAAAAGAAAATTTGGTTAAAGAGATTTTACCTAGACTTCTTTCTTTAGAAAAAAAACCAAAAGAAGAACAAAGAGTTGAAATTTATGAAGGTAAAGAAGGATTTAAAAGTTATATGAAGGAATTTATAAAACTTAAAGAAGTCTACGGTTTAGGTATGAGGGGAAAAGCATGGGATATATTAGAATATGAAATGCCTGTTCTTGTTAAAAAATTTATAAAAAATGTAAAAAAAGCTAGGTTTATAGCTAATGAAGAAGCAAGAAGATATTTTTCAAAATTTCCTAAAACAATAAAAACAAAATATCTACCAGAAGAATATGGTAGTCCTGCTACAACTACAATTTATGGAAATAAAATTTCTATTTCAATTTTATATGGCAAACCTTTTTTGATTATCATTGAAAGTAAAAAAATAGCCCAGGCGTATAAAGGATATTTTAATCTTTTATGGAAAATTGCGAAAAGTTAAATTATTTTCTTTTATATCCAATTGTTCCTTTCTCTCTCCCTTCAATATCCACCAAAGCTTCTCTAAAAGAAACAACAAGCCAGATTAAATTAAGGATTAGAAAAGGCCAACTCTTTATCAAATAAGAATAAATAATTAATAATAAAGCTCCGCAAAAATTAACAATGTCATAAATAGGATTTTTAGTTTTCCATTTATGTATTTGATTCATAAAGAAAGCCAGCAAGATTAAAAACATCCCAATAAAACCAATTATCACCTCTATCATAACAATCCAAACACAACTAATTTTATAAAGTTTTTTAGTCTAGTAAATTAATGGCTAAGGAAATTAGGATAGGAAGCAAATATGATATACGTAAAGCTGCAATTAAATATTTGGTAAGAGACTTCATTAATGTTTACAATTCTGAAAAATCTGTTAATCCACGAACATGTCCAGAGTGTATGGAACATATTGAAACTGGAATTTTCATTAATGGAAATGTTTACTGTAAGAAATGTATAGATGAAGTAATCAAAAATATTAGTCAAACTTCATAATCCTGTCTTTTCTGTTGTGAGTCCTAGTCTTTTTATTTTGTAGCCTCTCTCAAATAACAACAAAAACGAAAGATTTATAAATTCTTTTTTATTATAAGAAACATGGCAAAAGTAAAACATATTGGAAAAGTAAAAGGTTTAGGAGAAATTATAAGAGTTTATGCTCCTTTTGATGAACAATTAAAAACATTAAAAAAAGCAGGGGCAAAATATCCTATTAGTGTGAGAGATTGTGCTTATATGAGAATTAATGGCGGCTCAACAGATAGCACAAGAACATGCCATGCACCTATTTATGCTAAAAAATCTCCTATTATTCTAGCAATGATTTCTCCTTTAGTAGAAGACTTAAAAATGGCTGAAAAAGCAGTTCAAGCTAACAGAAATGGATATTATTTTGTTACAAAAGACTTGGGGATTTATGATATGTATTCTAAATTTGCAGAAGAAGATAAAAATAAAGAGCCAGAAAAAAGAAGGGCAGTATTTCTTCCTGAAAGAAGCAGATTTAGTATTAAGAAAGGCAGTGAAACTGCAGAAACTCTTTTTCAAGATGTAGAGACCCAATATTTTGATAAATTTGCCCAGAATAAAATCACCTTCTATCCAATCAATTCTCCATATGTTGATAAACAAAAAGGAACTGTGATTAATTACTTGTGGTTCGGGGGTCCTGGTGGTGGCTCGGACCTTGGTGGCATCGGCAGGGGCCTCCTCGACGACGGCGTCCTCAGGGTGTTTGGGGTGTTAGGAGAAACTGGCGAAGCCAGTTCGCGTCAGCAAAAAGGTTTGGCTTATAATTTGTCAGATTTAAAAAATGCAGAAAAAGAAATTGCTAGATTAGGAAAATTCTTAAAACCAGAACAAACAAAAAATTTAGAGAATCTTATTCATAAGCTTAGACAATAAATTCTTAAATCCTTCTTGTTTTTTAGTTTTGCCTCAGCTCTATTTTTAAAATAGAAGAGGCCACATGCCAATTTATTAGCACATTATTCAAATTAATTTTAAGTCATAAAATTCAATCAAAACAGCAAGTAGTTTTTGTACGAAACCTGGATTGGTGGTGGCAGAAATAAATTCTGTTGTGGTAAACTGGCTATAGATGTCCTGTGGTTCAGGAATCCTGATAATGACTCAGACCTTAATGGCAACGACAGAAACCTCAACAACGACAACAGGGTGTTTGGAATGGTCTCTTCTGGGACTTCAGAAAACCATATTATATTTATTAATGATATGAAAACCCAAAAATATCTTTATCCAAAAATTTATTCTATAAGGAATTTATACTTTGCATGGAGAAAAGCAAGAAAACCCAAAACTCGCAAAGATTATGTTATTGAATTTGAAAGTAATTTAAGAGAAAATTTACTATCTTTACACAAAGAACTTAAAGAACAAACCTATCAACCAAAACCATTAAAAACTTTCATCTTGAGAGATCCAAAAACAAGAAAAATAAGTAAATCCAATTTTAGAGATAGAATCATTCATCATGCAGTTTATAGAGTTATTGAGCATATTTTTGATAAAACCTTCATTTGTGATAGTTGTGCCAATAGAAAAAATAAGGGAAATTTATTTGCTTTGAAAAGATTTGACTTTTTTAAGAGAAAAGTTTCAAGGAATAATACAAGAGCATGTTTTGTATTAAAAGCAGATATAAGGCATTATTTTCAGGAAGTTAGCCATAGAATTTTATTGAATATAATAAGCAAGAAGATAAGTGATGAAAAAGTTTTGTGGCTTATCAATCAGATTTTAAATAACGGCTTTAAAGAAAAAGGCATGCCTCTTGGCAATTTGACAAGCCAATTCTTTGCTAATGTTTATCTTAATGAACTTGATTATTTTGTTAAACACCAATTAAAAACAAAATATTATATTAGATATGTTGATGATTTTGTAATTTTACATGAAAATAAAATTCAGCTTGAGATATGGAAATTTTATATTGGTAAATTTTTAGAAGAAAAATTAAAGTTGGAATTACATCCAGAAAAATCTAGGGTAATTCCTTTATTTAAAGGAGTTGATTTTGTTGGCTTCAGGAATTTTTATTATTTCAAACTGTTGAGAAAGAGAAATATAAGAAATATATTATTAAGAATAGAGCAATATAAAATAGGCTTCCTGTCTTATGAAAAAATGATTGAATCTTATCAGGGCTGGCAGGCTTATGCAAAATGGGCCAATAGTTTTAAACTGAGAAAAGAAATCCAAAAAGATTTTATTCATTTAACTTAATGAAACGATTTCTATCTTCTTTCATTAACAAGACAACACGAGAATTTTCTTTTTCATCAATAATTTTATAACCACTATGCTTTGAAATTTTTTCTGCAAACCCTCTAACTTCAGAATGTTGCGGCATAAAATTAACCCCAAGCCTCTTTCTAGAAAAACCTACAGCAACATAACCTTTAATTTCAACAAACATTGGCTCAGCCATTTTAATAAATTTAGCATAATTTTCTGGCTCTATCATATTCAAATTTCTTATACAAGTTATCCTCATCACAGTTCTTGTCTTTAATCTTGGCAGTAGTTTTAGAGTTTCAATCAAATTTTTCCATTTTCCTGTAACTGGCTTGTCTATTTTTTTGTAAAGTTCTTCATTTGGTGCATCAACTGAAACATATAACTGAGTAGGCATTTCTATCTTTCCTAAAACTTCAGGAAGCATGCCATTTGTGACAAGAAAAGTTGTTATTTTCCTTCTATGCAGCTCTTTAATCAATTCGCTAAGTTTTGGATAAATAGTTGGTTCTCCTGCAAGACTGATTGCAAAATGTTTTGGATGAAATGCTTCTTGTAACTTAATCTTATTAGCTTTAGAATTTCCCATGAAACCTATAAGTTGTTTTTTCTGAGCTTCTATGCATTTATCAATAATCTCTTTTGGATCATCTATTTTTCCTTGCATTTTATCTCCAAGTGTATATTCTATAGCACGCCAACAAAAAACACATCTATGCTGACACCAAGAAATACAAGGAGCCATCTGGCAGCATCTGTGACATTGTATTCCATAAAATTTTTGCTTGTAGCAGACATCTTTATCAAGCAGACTTTTCTTGGTCCATCTACAAATCTGAACAGCGCTATGATTGCCAACAAGAGCATAATGTTGCTTTCTGAACAAATCCCTAACTTTTTCTGGTATCATAACAAAGAAAATATTTAAAGTATATTTAAATTTATTCTGATATGGGCTATCAACAAATTGGCAATATTGCTATCTTTAATAAAATAACTAAAAAAGAAGCTGAAAAATTTCTAAAAAAATTTCCTAAAATAAAAACAATCTGCATAAGAATAGGAAAAATCAAAGGAAAGCTGAGGAAACCGCAAATTAAAGTCATACTGAGCAGAGCAAAAACAAAAAAAACAGAAACAATTCATAAAGAATCAGGAATTCTTTACAAGCTTGATATAAAAAAAGTCATGTTTGCTAAAGGAAATATCAATGAGAGGCATAGGATAGCAAAAATTTCCAGGAAGAATGATATTGTTATTGATATGTTTGCAGGAATCGGCTATTTTTCACTCCCTCTTACAAAAAAAGTTAATAATGTCTATTCAATTGAATTGAACCCTCAAGCTTATAGATATCTTGTTCAAAATATAAAACTGAATAAGATAAAGAATATTAAAGCCATAAGAGGAGACTGCCAAAAGATTGTTCCAAGACTAGAGATTAAAGCAGACAGAATTATTATGGGTTATCTCCCTTCACCTTTTCCTTATCTTAAAATATCATTCAAAGTTGCAAAAAAAGGAACAATAATTCATTATAGCTGTTTGATTTTAAGAAAAAATCCTAAACAAGAAATAAAAAAATTAGTAGAGAAAATAAGTAGAATAAAGAAAGTAAAATTAATTAAAGCAGTAAGAGTAAAAAGTTATTCTCCTTCTCTAGATCATTATGTTCTTGATTTGATTAAAGTGTAATTAAAATAATGCCCCCTATAATCATAATAATAGCCATTATTTTTTGAATTATTATACCCTTTTTTAATGGTTCTCTTACAATTTTTCCAGTTTTACTTAATATAGTAGCTATGATAAAAACAAACAAACCCTGTACAGCACCAAAAACACTAACCAAAGAAACAGCTGGAGCAATTTGGATAACATAGATATAAAGAATGAATGTTAAAGCACTAATAATAGAAATAATTACTAAATGTTCAAAACCTTTTAGCTGAGTTTTCTTGATGATATGTGGATGATGAAAAATAAATAATATTAAGGCAACAAGAAATTCACCCAGAGCAACCCAGAAGATTATTTGCATAGTAGAAACATAAAGTGTTGAATATCTTAAAAGAACACTTCTTGTCGCAAAAAATATTGCAGCTATTAAAACAGTAATAATAACAGAAGTCAAATAGAATTTATCTTTCCATTTCTTACTTTTTTTCTTATGTTTTTTTATTGAAATTAAAAATCCTCCAGCAATAAGAAAAGCCATACCAATATATTTTATTAAGGTAAAGAATTCATTTAAAAAAATAGTTGCTAATATAAGAGTAAATAAAGGTACTAACTCTAGCATTGGCATTACTCTTGAAACTTCTTCATGACTTAAACTCTTGTAGTAGAAAAAAATAGCCACTCCTAGACAAATTCCAGCCCCCATTGAAGTTAGAATAATATTACGCGGCAGCCATATTTCTTGTTTTGTTAAGAAAACTATAATAGCAAATAAAATAAAAGTTATGATCCCACAAACTGTTGTGCATAAAAAAGGATCTCTAAGTTCATCTGTAATAATATGTTTATCATAGATATTAACAAGTGCCCAAATAAATACTGAAACTAATACCAAAATTAACCATAACATTTTTCTTTTTTATTTTTAAAACATAAACTGATAAAGTATCCCTAAGGCAAACAGCAAAATTAAGATTCCTGCCACAAGCCAATTTATTCCTACAGTGTATTCCGGCTTTCTCTGGCCTAATTTTTTTGCTCTAATTGCCATCAACATAATTAAGATCCCTGCAATCCCCCCTCCAACAGCGCCGGCAAATGAAATTATACCTATAAAACCTACAAGATTAAAGAAGATAATTAACAGAGTTATTAGCAAAACAGGAAGGAATGTAAGCAACCATGACATAAAATGTTTAAATTTTAAATCATACCAAAAAATCTCTTTTTGTGCTATTCCTACTGCAAGGAAAGATGTAAACATAGTAAATACTGCAAATAAAGAAACAAATTTTCCCAAAGCCATAGTTGCTATTTCAGGAGTTGCTATTCCTTTAAAACCTATCACAGTTATAGTAAACAGTAGATAGACAGCAATGGGTATTATACCCCCTATAATGATAGCTTTTTTCATCTTTTTTTTATTTTTCAAAATCTCATTCATCTCTGGAACTGCAGCAAAACCAAGATAAGCAAAAAGAACAGCCCCAAAAGGAAAGAAAAATCTGAAAGTCAAGTTAGGATTTGAGCTCATGAAATTAATTACTTGAACTTGAGGTAAGAAATAAACTGCAATAGCTATAACAATAACAATAATAGCCCCAAGACCAATTAACTCTCCTTTACCTAAAGTTTTAAGACCAAAAAAGACAAATACAGCCATCATTGCTAAAAAGATAACTGAGAACATGAGATGTGAAGACAAAGGAACTGTTCCAAGAAAAATAAAGCTTAAAACTTCACCCTCCCCAAACATGTACGCTATTAGAGCACCATATTGTACAAGTAGCATTGAAATTAACATCAAAATTCTTCCAGCCTTGCCGAGATAAAGAGAGGCATATCCTGGTAATTGGTGTTTACCTTTTGTTCTCAGGATGACTTCACCAAGATAAAGATAAACAAGCAGGACAATAAGACCTATACCTATGATATTAACAAGACCCCAGAATAATCCAGCCTGTGCAATAACATAAGGAATGCCAAGAATTCCAGCACCAATTATCATTCCTACCAAAGTAGCTATAGCTTCAGCAGTACTAATCCCCTTTTTCATAAAAATAATAAAGAAAAGTATTTTAAATATCTTCTCTTGTTTTTATTGGGCCTATGGTTTAATGGATAGAACTCCCGGCTTCGGACCGGAGGATCCAGGTTCGAATCCTGGTAGGCCCACTCTTATTTTTTATTCTCTAGCATAATAATATTTTTATATGAAATATCTTGATAATAAAGATGGCAAAGGGGAAAACTAGTTGGTTAGAGAAATTTACAGAGTCAGATATAAATATTACAGATTGGTTTTTTAACCTTGTATCTGATTTTTCCATTGTGTTATATTATAAAATATTTGGCAATGGATGTAACCCTATTGAAAGAGAAGATACCATGTGCTGTTATGTTTCAAGAAAATTTGATAAAAAAAGCAGAGTAAAATACCTATGTAATTATGGTGCTTTAGATAAGGATTGTAGAATACAGAAAAAACGTTCAGATGAAAGAATTAAGTATGAATATTGTAAATGTGTCTTAGATGAAAAGAAAAACTTAATAAATCAAGTTTGTGTTTTATTAGATAAAATAAAAAGAGGTAAAGAGGTGAAGAAAAGTGAAGTATACTGATTATGTTGACTTAAAATATAAGCCAAAAAAGACAGATCTCATATGTGAATTTTATATGGAGCCTGCTTCAAAAATTAAGCCTCATGAAGCTGCTGGAGCCATAGCTTCTGAATCTAGTATTGGAACCTGGACAGATGTGACAGAAGCTCCAAAAAGAATAGATAGACTTGTTGCAAAAGTTTTCTCTATAAAAGGCAATAAAGGCTATTACATCAAAATAGCCTATCCCTCTGTTCTTTTTGAATTAAACAATATCCCACAAATTTTAAGCAGTATAGCAGGAAATATTTTTGGCATGAAGACTATTAAAAATCTCAAATTGTTGGATATAGAATTTCCTGAAAATATTATCAAGAGTTTTAGAGGCCCTATGTATGGTATTTATGGTGTCAGGAAATTGTTGAAAGTTAAAGATAGGCCTCTTCTTGGAACTATTATTAAGCCAAAATTAGGATTAAATGAGAAAGAACATGCACAAGTTGCTTATAATGCTTGGATTGGTGGTTGTGATATTGTAAAAGATGATGAAAATTTATCTAGTCAGTCTTTCAACAAATTTCTTACTAGAGTTATTGAAACATTAAAAGCAAGAGATAAAGCTGAAGAAAAAACAGGAGAAAAGAAGATGTATATGCCAAATATAACTGCAGAAACTGAAGAAATGCTAAGAAGAGCAAGATTTGTCAAGAAACATGGTTGTGAGTATGCTATGATTGACATTGTTTCTTGTGGATGGGGTGCTTTGCAGACACTTAGGGAAGAAAATGAAAAATTAAAGTTAGTATTACATGCTCATCGTGCAGGTTATGCTGCCTTAAGCAGAAATCCAAGACATGGAATCAGCATGCTTGTTATCGCAAAGCTAACCAGACTTATTGGTTTAGATCAGCTCCATATAGGAACTATTGTAGGAAAAATGGAAACTCCTAAGACTGAAGTTGTTGGATTAGATCAAGAAATGGAACAATCAATGATCCTTGACCATAGATTAGAATCAAGACACATGTTAGAGCAAAGATGGTATCATATCAAACCTACTTTTGCAGTATGTTCTGGTGGTCTTCATCCCGGGCATATTTCTTATCTTGTAAAACATTTAGGCAAAAACATTATAATTCAAATGGGGGGAGGCATTCATGGCCATCCTTTAGGTACATTTGGAGGAGCAAAAGCTGCAAGGCAAGCCCTGACTGCAGTAATGGAAGGAAAAACATTGAAAAATTATGCAAAAACACATATAGAATTAAAAAAAGCCTTGGAATTTTTTTAAGTAGTTTTTAATTTCCTCGAGAAACACACGAAAGGTTTATAAATATATTTTCTGTTTTCTTAATAATTTTAAATTTTTGTTTTAAAATTTGATAAATAAAATGGCAAATAAACCAAACTTTAATGTAGTGTTTATAGGACATGTTGATCATGGAAAAAGTACAGCTATAGGAAGGATGTTTTTCGAGACTGGTAAGTTTACAGAACAAGAACTTCAAAAGATGAAGGATATTGCAGAGAAGCTAGGTAAGAAAGGTTTTGAGTTCGCATTCGTTATGGATAGATTCAAGGAAGAGCGTGAGAGAGGTTTAACTATAGATCTAGCATATAGGAAGATGGTCACAAATAAATATAGTGTTACTGTTATTGATGCTCCTGGACACAGAGATTTCGTTAAGAACATGATTACAGGAACAAGCCAAGCAGATGCAGCAATACTTGTTGTAGCTGTTCAGCATGGTGTTATGGCGCAAACAAAAGAACATGTTTGGCTGGCCAGAACCATGGGTGTTGGTCAGGTGGCAGTTCTTGTGAACCAGATGGATACAGTTAACTATGATGAGTCTAAGTACAAGAAAGTTGTCGAAGATATAACAACACTTCTAAAAACAGCGGGTTATAAAACAGATAAGATGAACTTTATACCAGCAAGTGCTTTTGTTGGTGACAATATCACAAAGAAAAGTGATAAAATGTCTTGGTATAAAGGTCCAACTTTGCTTGAACAATTTGATTTGTTTGATGAGCCAAAGAAACCAACAGATATGCCTCTAAGAATGCCTGTCCAAGATGTCTATACAATTACTGGTGTAGGAACAGTTCCAGTCGGTAAGATAGAAACAGGAAAAATGAAAGTGGGCGAACAAGTTATCGTCTTGCCAGCAAAAACAGGAAAAGGAATTTCAGGAGAAGTTAAGACAATAGAAATGCATCATGAAACAATGCCAGAAGCTATTGCTGGAGATAATGTAGGAATAAACATTCGTGGTGTAGGCAAGACAGATATTGCAAGAGGAGATGTCATTGCTTCTGTAGCAAGTCCACCACCAATAGCAGAGGAATTTACAGCACAGATAGCAGTTATCAATCATCCAACTGTTATTGCAAAAGGTTACACACCTGTATTACATATACATACAGCACAAGTGCCAGCACAATTTGTTGAGCTACAAAAGAAACTTGATCCAAAAACAGGACAAGTGGCTCAAGAAAATCCTGACTTTGTGAAGAATGGAGATGTAGTTATAGCAAAGCTTAAGCCGCTTAAACCATTAGTGATAGAAAAACAATCTGACAATCCTAATATGGCAAGATTTGCTGTTAGGGATGCTGGACAGACAGTAGCAGCAGGCATATGTATCGACCTAACTCCTAAAAAACTGTAATCTACTTTCTAATTTTTTTATTTTTTGTATCTTATAGCTATTGCTGTCTTTGAATTTTAGAAAATTAAGAAAAAATCAATAGGGTAAAGTTTTAACTCTCCCCTCATTCTCTATTAACACAATTTCAGATTTTTCTATTTCTCCTTTAAATTCTTTATTAATGTCTCTTATAGTTTGTCTAAATTCTTCTTCTTGTTGATAAAAAATTTGTATTAAACAATTATATTCAGAAATTCCAAAAGATAAAGCATTAATATTTTTATAATTCTTACAAAACTTTTTTATTTTTGATTTAATTTCTTCTGTTTGATTTTTTAATTTAATTCTTAATACCCCAAAATAAAAACCTAATTTTTCCATATCAAATTGTATTCTCATTCCAAGAATTATTTTTTTCTTGTAAAATTGCTTCAATTTATACAATATAAGTTCACTTGAAAGCCCCGTTTTTTCTGCAATATCTATAATCCTTACCCTACCATTATTCTCTAATGTTTTTAAAACTTCTAAACTTTTTTTATCAATTTTTATAGGTTTTACTGAACTTACAATAGTATATGTTTTTTCTACGTCAGATATTCCAAAACCTTTGAGAGGAAAAAATTCAGCGTAAGTTATTATAAAAATTGAGTAATCTTGTATTTCCCTTTCATGTTTTTTTAAAAAAGAATAAAATACTCTTTCAAATTCTTGTTTATCTTTAGAAACAAAATCAATGAATAAATTATAATTAGTAATTATATCTCCAACAGAGACAACATTTTTCATACCTTCAAGTTTTTTCTTAATACTTTCTTTATTTTTCTTTAATTTTAACCAAACTACAATAAATTCATTATAACCTAAGAGATTATAATTAAAAATAGTAATATATTTTTTGATAAACCCCTCTTTTTCATATTTTCTAACTCTATATCCAACCTGATCCTTTGATAGTTTACATGCTTTTGCTATTTTAGTTAGAGGTTCTCTATAATTGTGATATAAATAACTTAGTAATTTCCTATCAATTTTATCTATTTTCATAGAAACTAATAGGGTATTTTATTTATAAATTTTTGCTCTACTATTAAATAGATTAATATTTTTTTTTAATTTTAAAGGAAAAAATGAGGAAAAGGTTCTTCTTCTCTAACTGTCTATTTCTAATACAATGGCAATACCAGGGTTTTCAGGAAGCAATGGAGGCATAAGTAGAACGTATAGGAAGCTAAAGAAAGGGGATATCCAAAAGTTAATTGACCAGTATGAATCAAAAATCCAATATAAAGTTTTATTTAAAGAATCAATTTCAAATCTAAAAAAATTATTCAATTCCTTAGAAGATAAATTGTAAAATGGCAGTACCAGGGTTTTCAGGAAGCGGTGGAGGCATATCTGATTTTTATAGAACAGTGATTAAAAAAGATGTCCAAGTTGGAATAACTAAATATAAAAAATTGGCAGAACAAGTTGACAAACAATATAAACCAATTTTTGAAAAAGGGGTCAAAGAATTAGAGAAACTTCTGCAATCATTTGAATAAAATGGCAATGGGGTTTTCAGGAAGCAATGGAGGAATCTCAAATCATAAAAAAATGGCAATAGGATTTTCAGGAAGTTGTGGCGGTGTTAGTAATAGTCATACTTCTCTCTCTACAAAACAAAATTTATTAGAAGAATTAGATATTTCTTATTTTATTAATAATATTTGTAATCTCAAATGTAGACATTGTTATGTTGGTTATAATAATAAAAATGATGAATTAAGTATTAAAGAATGGAAAAATGTTTTTGGTGAATTGATTGATATGGGAGCACTAACATTTGGGAATGTTGGAAAAGAACCTTTATTAAGTTGGGATAAAACCAAAGAATTACTATATTTTCTTGCTGAAAAAAGAGAAAAAATTTCTAAATTAAGATTTGGTATTGTTACTAATGCTACTTTAATGAATAAAAAAATTATTAAAGAACTAGCAGAAATTATGCCAAATTATATTGATATAAGTCTTGATGGAACAAAAGAAAAACACGATTATATTAGAGGAAAAGGTAATTTTGAAAAAACCATAAATAATATAAAACTAATGCATGAATATCCTAGGCTCTTAGAAAAAGTATTTATTATTCATACATTAAATAATCATAATAAAGAAAATTTACCTGAATTTTTTAAAACCAGTTATGGATTTGGTTTAAAAAATCTTCTTATTTCTCCATATATTCCAACACCAAAAGGAAATGGGGAATTAAATATTTCCGATGAAAAAATCGTAGAAATATATCAAAAAATTGCCAATGGAAGAATTTTTGATTTTAATAAATTCAATGACCTTGAAATTATAATTAAAAATGATTATGACACAACAAAATCAATAATGGATAAATTAGTTGAAAAAGAAACTATTGATTTAAAGAATCTTTTTATTGATGAATATGGGGTTATATTTAATAAATATGAATATGGAACTAACAGAGTTATAATAAATTATCTTCCTATTAATGATGTTTTTACTAAACAAATAAGAATAAGCCATGATGGTTATGTAAGTAATTGTTATGCTCAATTTTTTGAAAATTATCCTGAAAGAAAAGAAGTTATTGGAAATGTAAAGGAAAAATCAATTTCAGAAATTTTAAAATCATTCAGATAAATAAAAAAAGAAAAAATAAAAACAAAAATTAAAAGCTTAATAATTTAATTTTATCTGAAGTTGTTGCGAAGTTTCTCGCCACAATATACTGGCAATTGATTTTTTCTGCTATATTAACTATTGAGGGAGTGACTATAGTATCCATAACTAATGCAAAAACTTGCTTGTTTCTTCTCCTAAAAATATATAATGTTCTTACTATATCATTTGAAGAGACTTTCTTTATTATTTTCAAATCATTATCAACAAGAAGAACATTTTTTGTTCCCTCAATATCTTCAAGATAATTTTTTAGGGTTTCTTTTTCCTCTTCTGTTAACTCTTTTTTAATGATCTGCTCCTTTTTTGTTTCTTTTTTCATCTCTCTCATTTCCCTTACTGTTCTTGTGATCTTTTTTCCGTATCTTTTCCCTCCATTCTTATATCTCTCAAGGAAATCCTCTGTACTCATGCTGTTTCTTAGACAAATAATCACTTCCTTCTCTGTTAATTCTTCTACCTCCTTGCCATCTGGAGCTCTTGCAATAGAGGAAATATTTGCATTACTAACAGCATCTGTAGCTATTAAAACTCCGCCCCTGTCACCATCGACAAATAAAATAGTTTTCTTTTCCTTACTCAAATCCTTGATTGTTCTTGGTATCATTGTTCCATTCATAGCTATTGTATTTTTTATTCCATATCTTAAGAGATTAAGAACATCTGCTCTGCCTTCAACAACTATAATTTCATCAGATTTCTCAATATTTGGCCCTGCAGGAAGCAACTCTCTTCCATATTCTTTAATACGAGAAGTTCTTGAATGATTAATTATATCTTTTTCTATCTCTTTTAGTTCTGGCATTTCGCCATTAAACTTTTCAAGCAATTTCTTAGCTCTTTCTATGATATACTCTCTTTTGCTGCTTCTCACATCTTCTATACTATTAATTTCAAACCTTGCATCACAAGGCCCTATTCTATCAATAGTTTCAATAGCAGCAGCAATAATAGTAGTCTCTGCTTTGTCCATAGAAGTAGGAATTTCAATCTTCCCAGTAGTCTTTGATTCCTTTACATCTAAACTTGCGTCAATTCTACCTATTTTCCCTCTCTTTTGGAGTTCTCGGAGTTCTAGCTCTTCTCCTAACAAACCTTCAGTCTGGCCAAAAATAGCGCCAATAACATCAGGCTTCTCAATAACACCTTCTGCAAAAAATTGAGCATTTATAATATACTTGATTGAAGGTGGACTAACTTTTCCCATTTTTTACTCCTAGAAGAACACATACTTAACACAAACCTATTATTTCTATTCAATATATTAAGATACAATAATCCCCTTTTCAAATAAAAATGAAGTAAGGTTAATCAGTACCCTTGATATTGATATATTATTCTTGATTTGTGAAATGTGATTCTTCTGATATTTGATTAATTTATTTTGTTTTTTTGATATTTGATTTAATTGATAATTGGGGGGTGATGTTAATATAACAAAGAAAAAGTGATATTTAAAGCTTTCTATTTTAACTTCTGTGTAGTAACAAAAAGAAAGATATATAAAGGAAAAGGACTCTAAGAGTAAGGGAAAAAATGTTTTATTTCGATAAAATAATGGCTGGAGATATTGCAGTAGAATATGGAAAAGATGTAGTTGAAAAAGTAGATGGTTTATCTGAATTAATAAAAGAATATGGTGTGAAAAAATTAGAGAGAAAAATCAGAATGTATAATTCCCTTAGCCCCCGTACAGAACAAGCTTTGAGGTTATTAAAAGAATATGATCCTGTTTTATACGAAAAACTAGAAAAAGTTGGTAGGGATATCAAAAAATGGAGTGAAGAATTATCAAATTCACCTTCAAACCAAAAAATCCCCAAAAGTTAATCTAGGATTATATTCCCCAACAAGATTCTTCAACATTAATTCTTTCACCCTTTCTTTATTCCTTTCCTTTCCTAGAAGAAATCCTAACTTTACATATGCTGTTTCAGGAAGCATATCTTTTAGAAACAAGACACCAGAATCATAAAGTTTTCTTAAAGCTGAATAGACAAACGGATTTAGACTTCCATACAAACACTGAGGAGCAAAACAAACTATCATTCCGGATTTTACAGCCCTTTTAATAGCCTCTAACCAAG
This sequence comes from Candidatus Pacearchaeota archaeon, assembly GCA_026016245.1. Classification (GTDB taxonomy): domain Archaea; phylum Nanobdellota; class Nanobdellia; order Pacearchaeales; family UBA284; genus DAOWHW01. Next base: position 345,135 of record CP061211.1, on the reverse strand, counting down.
ATTTTTTTCCTTCTGTGGAAACATGACCTAATCCAGTAGCTTCAATAACTAAACCTTTGTAACCTTGTTTTCTGTAAAAATCAATTATTTTTGAAGAGCTATTAGGATGGAATTTTATTAAGGATACTCTATCATCAAAAACTAGATTAGCCTTAACTTTCCCAACATTTCTTTTCCTATACTCGCTATACTTTTCAATCTTTCCATCTTCATGAATTGTTGCTATTGGTTTTGTGTTTATAGGCCTAAATGTATCTCTTCTTGAAGTATGCATTTTCCTAACTTTTGTTCCTCTTAATGCAAAACAAAAATTATCATTAGTTGTAGCATGACCTATCAACATAACTTCAGCAATATCACTTAATGCTGCATGAGCTGAGCATGTTAAATTAAGAAGAGAATCACTACTACCTCTATCTATACTTCTCTGCGCATATGTCAAAACTACTGGCTTGTTTAAATCTTGAAGCATGAATGAAAGTATAGCAGCTGTATAGTGTAAAGTATCTGTCCCGTGCAAAATAATCAAACCTTTGTTCTCTTTTTTGTTCAGTAATCTCTCACACAATTTAGCTAGTTTTTTCCATTTCTCACTTGTTATATCTTCACTCATAACAGTAAAAGGAATTTCTATAGTTGTTATTTTTGCAATTTCTTGAATCTTTGGAGCTACAGCAATAATCTCTTCAGGCTTTGTCAATGCCTTTACACCCCCAGTTTCATAGTCAAGACGAGAAGCTATTGTTCCTCCTGTCACAATAATAGCTATTCCAGGCAAGCCTGCTTTTGGCTTGATCAGTTTTGGTTTAAATTCCTCTTTTTTCTTTTTCTCTAAAACTTGAATTTTCTTTATCTTAGCTTTTTCAATACCAATATTATATCCAGAAGATAATTTTAAAAGAACAATTTTTATATCATAAGACTTGATTAATATGCCTTCAAATTCCTGCTTATCTGTTAGAATTTTTACTCTCTTTCCTTCTTTACTACCCTCTTTTTTCATGAACAATTTTATCAGTAAAGATATAAAAAGGTTTCCTCAGAAAATTTATTTGTTAGTTGAATTATAAGATATATATTATAAAATAATAGTTAACTTGCAATAATGTATTTAAATAAAATTAACTCTAAGAATATAAATAAATTTATTTAAATTATTCGACTTTCGGGGGAAAGTCGTCGAATAATTTTTTCCTGAATGCTTTCTATTCAGTTTTATCTCTTTTTCTACAACTAAAAATAAGTCATGCATATATATAAATTTTTCGTATGTGTGCGGCTTGTTAATTTAAGAATTAAAAGACCAAAAGGAAAAAGGAGGAAAAATGGCTTTAGATTTTGCAAAAGAGGCTGTAGAGGGAGCAGACAGGTATGGCATTAACTTTGATGAGCTTAGGGCAGGAAAAGCCACTATTAAGGTTATTGGAGTAGGTGGTGCTGGTTGCAATGCTATAACATGGCTCTTTAATAAGGGCATCCAAGGAGCAAGTGTTTATGCCTCCAATACCGATGCTTTACATCTTTCTGTGAGTAAAGCTGATGAAAAAATACTCATTGGTAAAGAGCTCACAAGAGGCCTAGGCTGTGGTGGATATCCTGAAAAAGGAAGAGAAGCAGCTAAAGAGGCTATAGTAGAGCTAAAGAAAGCAATAAGTGGAGCAGACATGTGTTTTCTTGTTGCTGGAATGGGTGGCGGTACTGGAACAGGCGCAGCTCCTATCGTAGCACAGCTAGCCAAAGAAATTGGTGCTGTTACAATAGGTGTAGTTACAATGCCTTTTGAGACAGAAAGAGCTAGGGTAGACAAGGCAGAATTTGGTTTACAGCAGTTAAGAGATTCTACAGACACTGTTATTGTAATAGATAATAACAGGCTAGTAGATATTGCTGGAAATCTGCCAGTTGAACAGGCATTTGCCGTAGCCAACGAGCTTATAAGTACAATGATTAAGGGTATTGTTGAAACAATAACAATTCCTTCGTTGATTAACCTAGACTATGCAGACGTATCTTCTATTATGAAGAGCGGAGATGTGGCTGTTATTGGTATAGGTGAGAGTGACACACAGAACAGAGTCGAGGAAGCAGTAAAACAAGCTCTATCTCATCCACTTCTTGACATAGATTATAGAGGTGCCACAGGTGCTTTGATCCATGTCATATGTGGAGATGACTTGAAGCTGGAAGAGCTTAACAACATCGGCGAGTTAGTTGTAGAAAACTTGAGTGCTGATGCGCAAGTCATTTTAGGAGCAAGAATTAACAGAGACTTCAAAGGTAGAGTTAGAGTTATTACAATCATTACAGGTGTCAAAAGCCCATATGTATTGGGCAGACCAAAATCACAAGGAACAGCTCCAGTGCCAGTAATGTCAGACCTAGGCGTGGAATTTTTCCACAGCTAAACTTAATTTATTTCATGTTCCCCTTAGCCTTTTGGGTTCTCGGCTAGCTCTCTAACGAGAGCTGGCCCCTTTTTCTTTTTTGTTTTAAAGTATATATTATTTATATCTCATTTTTCTCTTTATTTCTTTTTTGAAAAAATTTAAAAATAAAGGATTCTATGATATTATAAGATATTAAGTAAATAAATAATTAAATGGGAGGTTAAAAAAATGGGATGGACTGGTTGGGTTGCTGCTCTTGGTGGATTGGTCGCTATTCTTAATCAATGGGTACTTGATCCATATTTCCTATGGATTGGTGGTTTGCTAGCAATCATCTTCGGAATCTGGGCTGCAATTGCTAAATAAATCTAGAAAAATTTATAATTTTATTTTTTCTTTTTTTATTTTTTCTTCAAATATTAGCAAATAACGCAACTCTAGTTCTTTTTTAGAAATTTGGTTTTCAAATTTGAGAGTTAAATTTTTTATTTTTTCTAGATTAATTTTTCTTCCTTTTCCTATCCCTGGACAATTTATATCATAATAGAATTTTTTATTTTTACTATTATAATAAAAAGGATAAGTTTGACATAAGATTGGTTTTGAATTATTTATATCACACTCATTTTTTTCATTCAAAAAAACACATTCATTTTTCTTTTTAGAAAGTAATCTCAGATTTTTTATAATTGGCTTAGAATTTTCAATAAGCAATTTGTTATGTTTAGCTTCTTTTTTAGTAGCTACTACAGGAAATGCACGACAACAAAAACCACATTTTTGACATTTGAATCTAACATTGTCCTTCATCTCTTTTAATTTATGTAATCCCGAAAATCTATTAATTATTTTTCTAAAATTTCTATTTATCATTTTATTTTTCAAGCCCTAATAATTCTTTGGTAACATAAGAACATGTTTTCGCTTCTGCTCCCTTCTTTTTACCAATAACTTCAAATCCCTTTTCTATCTCATAACCCAAATCATCTGTCTGAATAGCTAAACAATGAGTTAAATTTGTTAAATCATAATGTCTTAATAATCCTTTTTTACCTTCCTGCAATCTCTCTAAAGTTTCTGGATGAACCGCTATAGTTCTTGTCCATGGCAAATTAGGCCTATATACTGGATCTCTATTGTTTTCTAACCAATTAATATATGCGCTGTCACAAAATTCAGAATTTACTTCAGTTAAACCATACAAATTTACATAATTGTGCTTTAAAATTCCTAATTTACCAATTCCTTTAGATCTCTTTTTTCCTTGATCTATAAGGAAAGTATCTTCTGGAAATTTCCATCTGTTAGTTTTTGCCTTTCTTAATAAGTGAGGTAAAATTGGAGAGGCTAAGAAAACATCTACTGGACTTTTTCTTGCTTTTTTAATTTCCTTTTCGAGCTCTTCAAAAGAATCTAAAAATTTAGCATCAGCTTTTCTTCCAATACCTTTGACTGCTGCTATACCTAAATCCTCTACTTCTTCTCTTTCAGGTGGATAAAACAATAAAAACTTTCTTCCTTTATTTTTTTGTAGAGGAGTATAATAACTCAAAACTTTTGAGAATGCTGTATACATTAATCCTACTGTTTTTTTATCTCTGAATATATGTCCTACCTTTCCAGGAAGGCCCGTCCCACCAGTTCTACCAACCTCATAAACTTCTTTATCTTTAAGATTAGTAATTTGTACATCTTTAAAAAATCTAGTAAGGATGAAAGGAACATCTAACCAATGATCTACTTTACTAGGGTCTTTTTTCAGACGGTCACAATATTTTTTATAAGATTTGTTAGTTTTATACTGATAAGAAAAAACTTCTAATGCTAATTTATTAAATTGTTTATCACTAATCTGTTTAAACTCTTGAACAAGATCTAATATTTTATTAAAAATTTCTTTACCCATATTTCACAGAATTGCTTTATCTACACTTTTATTAACCCTTTTTCTTTTTTATGTTCAATCAAATTCTCCTTGTGCTCCTGCATATGTGCAGCTTCTCTTGGCCTGCCTATCTTTTCATACATAGCAGAGAGTTTATCATAAATTTCAAGCTTCTTATCAAAAGAAATTTTCATAGACAAAATTCTAGAAAAAGCCTTTATCGCTTTGCTATACTTTCTATCTTGTTCATATTTTTGTGCATGTTCTATATACAAAATATGAATCTTTTTTTGCAATGCAATTTTTTGTTCCTGCGACGCTAGAACAAGAACCTTCCTAAAATTATCATCTGCACCAAAATAGTCCCCTGCCACCAAGAATAGATTTGCTGCCTTAAAATATAAATCAATCTTCTCCCTGAAAGTTGGGGCAAGATCAGCAGCAGAACAATAATCTTTTGCAGCAGTATTAAACCATTTTTTATTCTTATAGATCTCTGCTCTTATAGCTAAAGCAGTTATTTTAACTTCAGTCGGCATTCCTTTTCTGATAGCAGCCTCAATAAATTCTACTTTGCGCTCATCTGTACTATAATTCCTTAATCCTTGAAATAAATCATCTTTTGTCTGAACCATTTTATTAGTAAGGTTTTTTAGCAGGTTTAGCAGTTCTCTGCCCCCACTTCTCAAAATAAGTTATAAAGGATAAATCAGGTTTTTTCTTAGCCTCTTCCTTGCCAAGAGGATTTGCTAATGGCAGTAATGCTTCAATTTGTATATCCTCTGGTATTTTCAGAACTCTTTTAACAGCATTATCATCAGTAGCGCCAACCCAGCATGAAGCAAGGCCAAGCTCCGTAACTTTCAATAACATATTCTCTATAGCTGCTCCTGCTTGTTGTTTTCCATAAATCTCAGCTCTTGTTCCATAACTTCTTCTAAGCTGTTTTAAATCAGAGCATACAACAATCACAAAAGGTGCTTTAGCAATAAAATCCTGACTTAGAGCAGCCTCAGCAAGCTGTTCTTTTTTCTTCTCATCACTAACAATAACTAATCTTACAGTGTAAATATTTCCAGCCACAGGAATAAATCTTGCAGCCTCACATACAGCAGTAAGATCAGAAACAGAAACTTTTTTTGAGGAATATCTCCTAATACTTCGCCTCTCTTTCAATACTTTTTTAAAATCCATAGAAATTCAAGCAATAATGAATATAAAAATTTTATTGTGGTTTTTTTACATAATATTTCCAAGATTTTTTACATTACTTTAAAATAGTTACAATGAAAAAACTTATAAATCTTTAAATTATGTTCTTTTTTATGGTTAAAGGAATAGAACATCTCAATAATTTTTATGATATAGTGGTTTATGCTGAAAATAAAATAAAACCCCCAGCTATAATTAGTGAATTGCCTCAAGATATATTAGAAATAGGTCCGAGATATACTCTTCAACGTGACTTAGAAGCATTAATTAATTGGTGTCCTTGTATCATGAGCTCAATAGAATTCGAACAAGGGTTTTATAATCTTAATGAAGTAGTGATTGGTGATGTAATTAAGGAGTATTATCCTTTTATGCCAAAAGAAGATATAAAAAAGAAAGTTGAAAAAATATATTCTTTTCTTAAAGATAATATTAAAGGAAAATTAACTATAAACGAACAGACTATGGATTCTATACATGAATATTCTTGTAAATTCTTAAAGCCGACTCCAGATAGAATAGAAAAATATTCAAAAGTTGCAATAACTTTAAAATGGCTCCAACACAAAAGAGTTAAAGAAAAATTATCTCCCAAATTGCAAAAATATATTTCTATGTTAGGAGATAAATTTGGCAAATATGGAGATAAAGAAATTGAAGATTTAAACAAATGTCGAAAGCATCCATTTCCGGTTTCAAGATCTAACCTAAAAGTCCTTAGCAGTAAGGAAAATTATAAAGATTTATTGATGGGATCTTTAGAATACTGTGAAAAACAGGTTGAATCAAACAAAAATCAATTAGCAAAATATGAAGAACGGAAAGTAGAGAATATTCCTCTCGATGAACAGTATGAATCAATACTATGGTCAATTAAAGAATTAGAAGATTATACTGAAGGAAGATCTAAGAAAGATGATATAAAAATTTTCGAAGACGAACTTCTTGTGGCTATTTTTTTGATTAAAATGCAAGATCCTTTAGTAAAAAAATCAGAAGAATTATCTCATTTTATTAGACAAAAAGGTATAAAAAAATATCTAAAATATAGAAATGCGTGTTGTCAGTAATAAAGAAAAATCTAAAAAACCCCCTTGCCTTTAATTTTCATGCTCTTTTTACAACTAGCCGAAGTATTTGAAAAACTAGAAAAAACCACAAAACGCTTGGAAATGTTTGAAATTCTAAGCCAATTTTTTAAAAAAATTTCCAAGGAAGAGGTAGATGAGGTTGTTTATTTTTGTGAAGAAAAACTTCTGCCATCATTTAAAGGAATAGAGATTGGAATGGCAGAAAAAATGATTGAGAAATCCATAGCAAAGTGTTCAGGAAAATCAGCAAGCGAGGTATCAAAATTATACAAAAAAACAGGTGATCTAGGCATAGCTGCAGAAAAACTTTCAAAAAAACAAAGAACACTGATCAAAACTAAAGCTCCGACAATAATTGAAGTTTATAATACTATATTAAAAATAGCAAAAACAGGTGGAGCAGGAAGCGTTGAAAGAAAAATTAATATGCTGGCTGGCTTGCTTAGCAAAGTTTCAGCTAAAGAGGCAAAATACATTGTAAGATTTGTTTTAGGTAGATTAAGATTAGGAATAGGAGATCCAACAATAATGGATTCAATGAGCAAAGCTATAACTGGTGACAGAATGAAATTAAGACCAGATATTGAAAGGGCATATAATCTAAGTTCTGATTTAGGATTAGTGGCAGATGTTTTATTCAAGAAAGGAGTCAAAGGATTAAAAACATTCAAAGTACAAATAGGCTCACCAATAAGAATGGCTCTCGCAGAAAGACTTCCATCTGCTTCTGACATAATAAAAAAAATAGGAAAATGTGCAGTCGAGACAAAATATGACGGACTGAGACTTCAGGTACATAAGAAAGGAGACAAGATTGAAATTTTTTCTCGAAATCTAGAAATAATGACCCCCATGTTTCCTGATATTGTCCAAGGAATAAAGAAACAAATTAGAGCAAAAACAGCTATACTTGAGGGAGAAGCAGTTGCCTTCAATGAAGCAACTGGAGAATTTTTTCCATTCCAAGTTACGATAACAAGAAAAAGAAAATATGAAATAGAAAAAAGAGCAAAAGAAGCTCCCTTAGTTTTGTTCAGTTTTGATATTCTATACATCAATAATAAAGACATGACACAAAAATCCTATAGTGAGAGGACAAAAATATTACATAGAATAATTAAGAAAGGATTTACCATAAGAATAGCTGAAAAAATTTTAACAAACAAACCAGAAGAACTTGAGAAATTTTTTGAGGAAAATATCCAGAGAGGAACAGAAGGCATCATAGCCAAGAGATTAGGAGCAGAATATCAAGCAGGAGCAAGAAACTTCAATTGGATAAAGTTAAAAAGATCATATAGAGGAAAACTACAAGATACAGTGGATGTTTGTATAGTCGGTTATTTCAAAGGCAGAGGAATGAGAGCAAAATTTGGTATAGGCGCTTTATTAGGATGTGTTTATGATAAAAAGAAAGATATGTTCAAGACAATAGCGAGGATAGGAAGTGGTTTGACAGAAGCAAAATGGCAAGAGATTAGAAAACTGTTAGACAAGATAAAAATAGAAAAGAAACCAGTTAGAGTAGATTCATTAACAAAACCAGATGTCTGGACACAGCCAAAATATGTCTTCACAGTCATGGCTGATGAAATAACAAAAAGTCCGATGCATACAGCAGGAAAAACAAAAGACAAGCCAGGATATGCTCTAAGATTTCCAAGAATTAAAAGTTGGATCAGAGACAAAAAGCCAGAAGATTCAACTAGCGTAAAAGAAATAGAAAAAATGTTTAAGATGCAAAAAAGAGTCAAGACAATAAGATTTGTTAAAGGAAAATGAAAAAAGAGATTAGGTTTGGTCCCGCAGGAATTGGTGGAGTAAAACAAACTCCAAAAAACCTAGAAAAATATAATAAAGATAACATAAGGGCAGCAGAAATCCCTTTTACCTATCAAGTATGGATGAATAATAATCAAGCCAAAGAAATTGGAAAAATAACTAAAAAATTTAATATAAAACTAAGTATCCATGCTCATTACTGGATTAATCTAGCTTCTCATGAAAAGAAAAAGATTGAAGCAAGTAAAAAAAGAATTCTTGATTGTTGTGAGAGAGGACATTATCTTGGCGTTAAGTATATAGTTTTTCATGCAGGTTATTATGGTAAACATAATGAAAAAGAATGTTATAAGATCATAAAAAAAGGAATTCAAGAAATGCAGAGAGTGATTAAAAAGAAGGGATGGAAAGTTAAGCTTGCTCCTGAAACAACTGGAAAAGCAAGTCAATTTGGAAGTCTAGATGAATTATTGAAATTAGTTAGAGAGACTAAATGTCATTTTTGTATTGATTTTGCCCATATGCTTGCTCGTGTTCAGGGAAAAATAAATTACAAAGAAATTTTTGAAAAGATAAAAAGATTCTCATATATTCATTCACATTTTTCTGGAATTGAATGGACAAAAGCTGGTGAGAGAAGACATCTTGTTACACCAGAATCCAGACTTAGAGAACTTTTGAGATGGATTAAAAGATACAACCTATCAATAACAATAATCAATGAAAGCCCAAATCCTTACAGAGATTCTTTGAAAGGACTAAAAGTCTGGAAATCTATAAAGTGATTTCCTCTTCGGTAAAAAGAAAAATCAAATTACCCGCAATTAGTAACAACACCGTCGATAATGGGGAAAGCTTTTTAAATCAACTTAACTCAAAAATAATGACAAAATTTTGTCTAAATTTGTCTAAATTTTAATTAAATAAACTAAAAAAATAAAAACAAATGAAAACTAAATTTATTTTGGCTTTTATTTTGGTTGTCGCATTGTTTTCAGTATTTTTGCTTTCTAATGCAAGGGCAGATGATTGGTATGAATACAGCTTACCAGACATAGATGAGATGACTGTCTATGTGAATGGAGAAATGGTTTGGTATGGTTATTGTTATTATGACCCTACACCAACAGAAGACAGATGGCATTGTGTAATAAACCAATATGAAACTCCAGCTCTAGAGAGAGAAGAGAATGCAGAGATTAAAGTTAGTTTTATTGCCAATGATGATTTTGAAGAGACAAAAGTTAAAGCATGGATAGGTGGTTATCACGATGATATTGAAGCAGAGACATCTTTATTTGATGTTTTTGAAGGAAAAACATACACTAAGACTCTTGATCTTTTCATCCCTAAGAATATAGATGCAAGAGACACATATACTTTACATGTAGATATCCAACAAAAACATGGTTTGAGTGGAACTGATGAAGCAGATATTGAAACAGAGATTCAAAGAATAGCTAACTGGATTGAGATAATGTCTGTGGAACTTTATGATTCTGGTAATTACTATGGTTCTTGTGGTGGATGTACAATGACTTTCGAGGCTGGAACAACTCTTTATGTAGATGTTGCAGTCAAGAATAGAGGAAATCATGAAGCAGAAGATGTTTATGTGAGAGTTAGCTTGAATGAGCTCTGTATTGAAAGAACAATCTATCTTGGTGATTTAGAGGCAAGCGATGATGACGATGATGAAGATGCAAAAACTGTTACTGTTGCTCTAATAATACCTTTAGATGCTTATGCAGGAATTCATACTCTTGAAGTCAAGGCCTACAATGATGAGGTTTCTGATATAGAATTCAGAGATGTTATTATAGAAGGTCCTGGAAAGAAAGAAAAGGAATATGAAGAAGGGGAAGTAGAGATAGTTCCTCAGATAACAAGTAATGAGATTGAATTAGGTAAGGGAGCTGTTTACACACTTCTTGTCGCAAACTTTGGTGATGAGACTGAAGATTTTATTGTAAGTGCTCTAGGGACTGAAGGTGGTTGTGGAGAAACTGCATGTGCAGGTTGGGCAGAAGTAACAATCAACCCACAAGCTTTTAGCTTAAGGCCAGGTGAGAGCAAGATAGTTAATGTCTATGTTGCTGTCTCTGAAAATGCAGTTGAAGGCGAGCATATCTTTAGTGTTAAGATAGAGCATGACAGTAAAAGTGAACAATACAGTATGGTTGCTAACGTTGTAAAAGAAGAAGGCAAAGGAATAGGAGATCTTAAAACTATACTAACAATTGTTGGTATAATCCTTGCTGCAGCAATCATTGTCTTATTGATCTTACTTTTGACAACCAGAAAGAGTGCAGAAAAAGCAGAAGTAGAAGAGAGTTACTATTAAGCCTAAACCAAAAGAAAGCCGAGAACTCAAAAACTAAATTTTTTATTTAATGTTTTTTTATTTTTCTTTTTAAACTCTTCCGAAGGAACTTATTCCATCTCTCAAATCTCCATTTTATTCACTTTTTCTTTAAGTTTAGAAAAATAAGGAATTAAATTTTTGCGTACCCTTCTATTAAACTCTTTCTCTATTTCTTTTGTTTTGCTATCTATTTTTTCTCTAATATCCTCATAAGATCTAATAAATGAAAGAAACTCTTCTAATTGGATTTTAATATTTATATGCTTACTATAATGTTTCTCAAAAATATATTTCCCACCAATCTCTAGATGGGCATCAATTTCTTTAAGTTTTTTTCTTATAAAATTATTTAGTCTTTTCTCCAGATCTTTTAATGAATTCCATTGTTTGCTGTAATCTAAAAAAAGAGGCGGATTAGTTTGATAGTAAAAAGAACGTTCCTTTTCTTTAAACTCCCTTATGGAGGGGTCGTAGTAAGTAAGCCATTTGACTTTCTTAGATTTATAAGTAAAGTTTATGGGGAGCCGTGCTTTCAAAAATGTAGGATCATTGGCATTAGACATCTCTTCTAGCATCTTTTTTTCCTCATCATACCTTCCGTCCCCATAATAAATATTTTCAGCTCCAATTCCCTCTAATTTTGTAATTAGATTGTTTTTCATTTTTTACCTTCTAGTTTGTAATAGGCTTCATGACTGATCACCAATACTCCCTTGCAAACAGATGGGCGACATTGGGCATCAATAGTCTCTTTGCCGGGACCGAAAGTGTGAGAGTCAAAACCATAACGGGCCAAAGGTCCGACTCTCTTACCACGTCTATCCAAATACCTTCGGCCTTTGAACAATGTACCCCCTACACTAATTGGTATTCCAGTATTTTTATCAAAGTTGTACCATCCTTCTTTTTTTGGAAAGTTCTCCACTGGAATAATCTTATTTCTCTCTGTAAGAACTGTTATTCTATTATCCTCATATTGATCTCTCCATACTTTAAGTTTATAATGGGGGTATTCTACAGCAAGAATGGTATTTTTCATTTTTCTAAATTCAGCTGGAATTGGAAATATCCATTTAATTTTTGATTTTGTATCTTCATACTCAATTGCTGATCCTAATCTCTTATCTGGTTCGCGATAAGCAGTCATTGTTCCTGTCCAAAACGGCGATGCATTGCAGATGCAGCAATCCTTCGCAACACTAATCCATTGACTTGGTTCTGTAATAATATAATCCGCCAAGATATTTGGCACGAGTATCTTTCCCTTTTCTTTGGCAAATTCGATCGCTGCAATAGCTGGGACCCCCCCTTTATGAAGTGCCGAGGAAAATTCGACTGCTGCAGAAATTGAATCTCCTTTATAAGCTTCTTCGAATGCTTTGGCAAGTTCGATTGCTGTAATAGCTGAAGCTCCCACATGAAATGAAGGGTTTGTTATTATCATTTCTTCATCCATGTTCCTTTTAACTAAAATTTCTAGACCAAGATTCTCTTTAACTAAATCTCTTATTTTATTTCCTCTTGTTCTTCCATTATCATATTCTTTTTCCATTTTATTTCATTTGATTTTAGTTATCTCTAAATCTTTGATTTTGTAATTATCTGAATTCCAATACTTGTCTCTGTTAAAATCTTCTACAGCTTTTTCGAAATCTGTTCGTTGATATGCTATTAAAAATCTTGCAAACTTATCCATGGCTAGCAACCTTTTTTCTGACTTAAATGTAATAGCCATGTTTTTATAGTAAATTACATCAATCGTTTTTATTTCATTTTTTGTTCTTTTTGTTAGTTCAATTCTTGTAAATACTGGTTCTTTTTTAATGTAGCCTTTAAATATCTTTGGCCACGAAACAGTCGTATAGGGTTCCATGAGCGGAAGTAATTCCTTACCACAACAAGAAAACACTATCTCCTCATCCTTTTCCGCTTTAGAGAATCCTTTAAATTCTTTTTTTACAATTTCTTCTAATTTTTTTCTTAATTTAGATATTTTAGGTTGTAGACTTTTTACTAATTCTTCTTTTTTCTTTTCTTCTTCTTTTCTTCTTTTACGGTATTCAATCACCCTTTTTATATATAATTCTTCAGCTTTGTTTAAGGGCACTTGATGTGAAAGTGCTTCTCCTATCACATGTTCTATTATTGTTGCTTCGAAAGGAGGAAAGTGATAAATTTCTCTAAGAGTTAAACCATCCTTTTTAGCTGTATTCTCAACTTCACTAAAATTAACGTTTCTACCATCAAAATAATCCTCTATAATCCCCAATTCACCCCACAAATAAATTTCCTTACCATCATAATAATAGTGATACTTATTCCTAAAGGGGTCTTTCACTGCTCCAATTGGTTTTCCTAGCAATATCCCTATTTTACGTGTATTCATTTTTATATCCCCTATTATTTATTCACTTTATAGTAATATCATTAATAGTTTATATTTAAATATTTGCCAGCATAGTTACTTACGACAATTTCGCAAGATTTATAAATAAGCAAAAGATAATATAAATATATGACAGATATTCAAATATTAGAAAAAATTGGATTAACGAAAAATGATAGAAAAGTCTATCTAACTTTGCTTGAAATAGGCACAGCAACAGTAAGTGATCTTGTAAAGAAAACAGGATTGCATAGAAGTTATATTTATGATATTCTTGACAAGCTTATTGATCTTGGATTAGTTAGCTTTATTATAAAAAACAACAAGAAATATTTCAATTCTGAAAATCCAGAAAGAATTTTACAAATTTTAGAAAGCAAAGAGCATAAAATTAAAGAAGATAAATTAGAAATTAAAAAAATTTTACCAGAATTAATTAAAAGACAAAAAATAGCAACTGAAAAGCAGGAAGTTAGGATATTTATTGGTAAAGAGGGAATTAAAAATATTCTTGAAGATATCCTAAAAACAAAGAAAGATTTTGTTGCTTTTGGAGCTGAGGGCAGGTTCAAAGAAATTTTCAAATGGTATTTTGATAATTGGCAGAAAAGAAGAATTAAAGCAAAAATAAACTACAAGATAATTTATAATATTAAGTTGAAAGGAAAAAGACCAACAAAAGAACAAAAATTAGTTGAAGTTAGATTTTTGCCAGAAAAATTTGAATTTCCAGCAACAACAATAGTTTACGGAAATAAAGTTGCTATAATCATTTGGGATATAAATCCAATTGGTTTTGTTTTAGAAAGTAAAGATGTAGTTAAAAGCTTTCTAAATTATTTTGAATTGCTTTGGGAAATTGCTAAATAAGATTTTTTTCTTTTTTTATATCTTATAAATGTTATATTTAACCACAAAAAAGTTTATATACTCACTTTCTCTTTTTAAGTAACAACATAGCGACAATAAAATGGAAAGGTTAAGGTCAACATTATTGTTTTTGATGTTTTTGTTTGTATTTGTATTTGCTTTAACACAAGCATCTGCATTTACTATAACCTCTAATATTACAACTAACACTGTCTGTCCTTCTTCTACTATTGTTATTGAAGATATTGTAACAGCATCAACAGCAGGTGCATTTACAGTAACAGTAGAAGGAACAGCAGCAACATTCACAACAAGTGTTCCAACAGGATTCTGGCTTGAAGGAGGCCAGGCTCAATCAATTTATTCTTATATTACTCCTTCCAGTCAAGTTACCCCAGGCAATTACAAGCTTAAAATAACTGTGGAAAAAGCTAATGGAAACATAAAAACAGTTGAACATAATGTGATAGTAGAAAATTGTCATAATACTATTTTAAGTGTTGAACCTGAAACACTCATGATTTGTGCTTGCGAAGAAGAAACTATATTATTAAATATTAATAATATGGGTAATTATCTAGAAAATTATGACATAATAGTTGAAGGACCAGCTGCAGATTGGATAAGTCTTTCTTCAGAATCTGTAACACTAGCAAGCTGTACAGAAACAGATATTGAAGTTTATGTATTAACACCCTGTAATGTTGCTGGGACTTATGAGGTAAATTTTGTTGTTACATCTGAGAGTCCTTATGCTCAGGCAAACAAAGTGGCTAACATAGAGATTGTTTCTTGTTATGATTATACCCTAAGTAGTGAGAAGATCTATTATAGGATGTGTGAGGCTGAGGAACTTAGTATTCCTATAAAAATCAGGAATTTAGGAACAAGAGATAATATATATAGAATTAATATGTATGGTCCATCCTGGACAACTCTTGATCAAAAAACACTTAATGTGGCAGAGGGAGAAGAGAAAACTTTTAATATTATTGCAAGGCCACCTTATATGACAGAAGGAAACTTCTCAGTTAATATTGAAATTCTAACTGATTATGGTAAAGTCTTAAAGAAATATGATGTCAGCATTGATGTTGAAAAATGCTATGGTGTTTCTGTAACAATTGAGGAAGAGGAAGATAGGATGTGTAATGCTTTAAGCAATACTTATGCTGTCATAGTGAGAAATAATGGAAAGTTTGATAATACTTTTGACATCACATTAGAAGGCCAGGAATGGGCAACAATATCTGAGAAACACTTCACCCTTACACCAGGTGAAGAAAAAAGCTTTATTCTTGACATACATCCTCCTTACAATACTCTAGGAGGAGCATATGACTTCACAATAAAAGCAAGAGATCCTTTAAGTGGTGCTGAAGCTGAAGATACAATAAGTATTAGTACAGTGACAATAGAAGATTGCTACAAACCATCAATCAGCGCAAAAGACGATGTCATTAGAGTAGCAAAAGATAGCACAGCTACTGGAATTTTTATAATAGAAAATAAAGGTGAACAACCAGCTCACTATAATATTGAAATATCTGGAACAGGAACAAGCTTCTCACAAATCAATCCTGGAGCAATTGACATAGAACCAGGTGAGGCACAAACAGTCTATCTATACATAGCTCCTCCACCTGAAACACAACTTCAAGATTATAAGGTTACAGTAACAGTCAGATTAGAAGACACAACAATCCTAGCATCAGACACTGTTACAATCTCAGTAGTTGAAACTGAAGAATTAGAACCTATCATACCAGAACCAGTTGAAGAAGAGGAAGAATCATGGTTCCAAAAAATCATAAACTGGATTGCCAATATTTTCACACCAAAACAAGCAGAAGAAGAAAATGTTACAGAAGAACAACCTGAAGAAGAACCTGAGCCTGGGGAAGAGGAACAGGAAGAAGAGGAAGTTGAGGAAGTAGAACAACAATTTAGTGGTTCTGAAGGAGATTCTTTTAAATTTAATATTAAAGATGAAGAACATACAGCAGAAATCGAAGAAGTTGGAGATGATAGCGTAACAATTCAAATATTATCTGAACCATTCATAGTTGATTTAAATATCGGAGAAACTAAACAGTTTGATACTGATGGTAATGGCTATCTTGATCTTGAAATCACATTAAATAATATAACTGATGGAGTAGCAGATTTAACCTTTAAAGAACTTGAAGAAGAAATTCCTGAAGAAGAGCCAGAAGAAGAAATTGAAGAACCAGTAGAAGGTGAAAATCAAGCTCCAATACTTGCTAAAGAATTTCCTGATATAGAAATTCCAGCAGGACAATCATATGAAATAGATCTTGCTGATTATTTCGAAGATCCAGATGGAGATGATTTGACTTTTGTTACTGTCAAACCTCTTAATGTCGATGTATCAATCACTGGATCTGTTATTAAGCTTACACCTCAACCAGACATGGAAGGAGAGGAAAGAGAGGTAACTTTCTATGCTTCTGATGGCAAAGAACTTGTACAGAGTAATGTAGTAACAATAACAATAACAGAAGCAGCTGAACCTGAAGAAGAGGAACCAGAACCAGAAATAGAAGAACCAACTGAAGAAGAGGCTGAGGAAGAAGAAGAAAAACCAGAAACAGTTGATTTTTTCTCACAATACAGAGGTTTAATCATAGCAGGAATAATTATCCTTATTATAATAATCCTTCTTCTTAGTGGACTAGGCAAAAAAATCATAGGATTCTTTGAAGAGGAAGCTCCAGTAAACAACAGAAAGAAATAAATTTTCTTATTTTTATAAAGATGGCAGAAAAAATAAATAGTCAATTTCTTGGATTAGTAAATTTAATTGCAAATACTGAAAAGAAAATAGTCAAAAATCTAAATGAATTAGGGAAAAATGTAATTGACTGTTGTTTTCATGAGGAAATAGGGTGCTGGGCGTACAGGAGTAGAAGATTAATTTTGGAATTAATGTTTCAGGATATAGATAAAAATAAAGAACAACCAAGAAAAGGGATATCTCATAAAAGGGTGATGGAATATTTCAATAGAATACAAATTTTATATTCTGAGGGTTATTCTAAAGGAAATTTTAAAGATGATTTGGATCATCTTATCGAACAAGGTATAATAGTTTGCAGTAAGAAAAGATATAATTTTAGTGAGCCTATCAGACTTAATCACGGTTTTCGAAACTATCTGAGAGAATATGTAAAAAATACAGAAGATATGTAAATTAATTTTTTCGAAGAGGAAGTTGAAATAAACAACAGAAAGAAATAAAAAGAGCTAAGAAAAAAATGCTTGAATATTATAAACATCCTGTAAGTGGATGGTTTCGTAGTAAAGAAATAGCAAAAAATTATCACGAATTTGAAAAGAGATATGCTGTAATATTTCGTACATATTTTTATGAAAACGAAGTGCTAAGAATACAATTTCTTCCTGAACCAGGTTTAATGAATTTTGTTGATCTTGCTCCAGATAATCTAGAAAAATTTCTAAAGAAGATGAAATGCAAATCAAAAAAAGATCTAGAAAATAAAGTGATTGTAGTATTGGGAGGAGATTTTAGGCAAGGAATTATGATAGATGAAGAGATATTTAAAAAAAGAAAAGAGATCCCTGATGGACAACATTATCCTGGTTAAACCTTCAAACCAATAATCTTGCTAATACCTTCCTGCATTGTGGCCCCATACAACACATTAGCATTATTAATTATAGCATCATTGTGCGTTATAATGATACACTGGCTCTTTTGAACATTCTTTCTTAAAATATTAGCTAATCTTTCACTGTTTCTTTTGTCGAGGGCAGGGTCAATCTCGTCAAAAATATAGAAGCAATAAGGTTTGTATTTCTGTATAGCAAATATAAGAGCCAGGGCAATAATAACTTTTTCTCCTCCTGAAAGCTGATCAGCATCCATGTATTTTCCTTTGGCCAATTTTATCACAATTTCTAAACCACCAGCAAATGGATTCTGCTTATTCTCTAAATCAAGGAAAGCCTGCCCCTTATTGCTCAAAGCCATGAAATTTTCTGAGAATGATTCATTTATTGCATTAAATGTCTGCATAAAAGCTTGTTTTTTTTTCTTATCAACCTCTTCAATAATTTTCATAATTTCATTTTGTTCCTCTTCTAATTTATTCACTCTGCTCTCAATTTCTTCATAATCAGCCTTAATTTTATCATAAACTTCTAATGCCCTCAAATTCACATAACCTATCTCATCCAATACCCTTTCATTTCTTTCTATTCTTATCTCAATCTGCTCTTTTGTACCAAGACTCACTTTTTCAAGCTCTTCCCTAAATTCTTTATACTCTTCTATTTCTGACTGGACTATTTGGAGTGTGGTATCTATTCTAGCTTTTATTAAACTAATTGTCTGAGTTTCATTTTCAATCTCTCTTGCCTTACTTTCTTCTGCCTTGACTATAACCTCTTGCTTTTTCACTATTCCTTGAAGCTGGCTTTTCTTTAGTAGTAGTTTATCAAAAGTACTTCTTAACTTTTTTTCAATTTTTTCTTTATCTACCACATATTTTTTCTTCTTTCCCTCATCTTTTTTCAATTCCTCTATAAGTTGTTCTATATCTTTCTTTTCCTGCAAACTTTTTTTAACAATTCCCCTCATCCTGTCAAGTTCTATTTTCAAAAGCTCAATTTCCATGTTAATGTTCCTTCTTTCCCCCTCACTAATCTTAAGTTTTGAGATTTCACTAGCAATTTTTGAAGTTTCTTTAGAAATCTTGCCTAATTCTGGGATATTTTCTTCAAGAGAATAAACAAGGGCATTAACTTCTTCATGGATTCCTTTTATATTGTTCTGCCTTACAAGGTCATCTATTCTTGTTTTCCTCTGTCTAATTTTTTCAAACAAATCAGAAAAAATCATCTCAACTTTTTTGCTTGCATCTTTAATTCTTGTGGCAGCTTTTACAACCTCAGCCCTAAAATCATGAATATCTAATTTTTGCTCTTTCTGCCTTGATTTTTCTTGCTCTAATTGCTTTAGTTCCTGATTCATTCTTATTTCATCTATTTTTAACTGTTCAACTCTTTTATCAATGGTATCCATCTGCTCTGTATAATTTTCAAGTCTTACCCCAAGAACTGCAGTCTCAGATCTTAACGTAGAAATTTCATTATAAAGCTGTTCTTGCTCAACACCAGACCTTTTATTGATATGTTCATCAATGTCTCTAATCTGCTTATCAAAATCAATTATCTTTCTCTGAGTAGAATTTATTTTGTCTTGTATCTTGCTTAGCTGCTCTTTTTTCTCCTTAATTTTTTTCTCTAACTTATTCCTATCACTTTCCTTTTCCTTGACTTTTTTAAAAACAAGAGCTGCTTTATCCCTTCTGATATTTCTCCTTAATCTTTCATACTTCTCTGCCTGTTCTTTTTCCTTTTCTAGATTTTTCATATAGGCTGCTCTCTGGTCTAGTATTATTCTCACTTCTTTTAATTTGGATTCAGTTTTTTCAAGCTCTCTTAAAGATTTTTCCTTTCTTACTTCATAAATCTTAATTCCAGCAATTTCCTCAATAATCTCCCTTTTTTCCTCAGTATGCATATTTATTATAGTGCTTATTTCTGCCTGGAGTATGATATTAAAACCCTCTGGATCAACTCCAGCCTGTGCCAAAAGTTCTAGAATCTCCTGTCTTGTTTTAGTTTTGTTATTAATTTTATAAGTGCTAGTACCATCTCTCTTCGCTATTCTTGCAATCTCAACCT
Organism: Candidatus Pacearchaeota archaeon; assembly: GCA_026016245.1. GTDB lineage: Archaea > Nanobdellota > Nanobdellia > Pacearchaeales > UBA284 > DAOWHW01. Next base: position 325,424 of record CP061211.1, on the reverse strand, counting down.
CATCAGAAGGTTCTGGTAAGGCAAAAACACCATCACTATTATCAAACACCATACTTACCTTAGCATTCTGGGCTGGCTTACCCTCTTTACCTCCATGATAAATAAGTTTAGCTGTCTTATTTGCTCTAAGACTCTTGACTTTCAGCCTTCCAAGAACAAAACATACAGCATCTGCCAAGTTGCTTTTCCCACTTCCGTTAGGACCAACAATAACATTCATACCTTTATCAAATAAAATATCTGTTGGTTTTGCAAATGATTTGAATCCGTGCAGATGAAGTTTCTTAATATGTGGCATTTTCTTTTCCCTTTTCTTATTCCTTCTATTTTTTTATAATAGTTTAGCTAATCTTTTAATATTTTTATTTGCTACATGTGTATAAATTTGTGTTGTCTGTAAATTTTTATGACCAAGTAAATGTTGTATATATCTTATATCAGCTCCAGCCTCTAAGAGATGCGTAGCAAAACTATGTCTAAGAGTATGGGGGCTTACTTTTTTATTTATCCCTACTTTCTCAGAAGCTTTTTTAACTATCTGTTGAATACTTCTTTTATCATATTTTTTATTTCTTTCTGAGATTAAAATTAAACCTTCTGATTTTATCCCATATACTTCAAGACATTTTTTTAAATTATCATGCAAAAACACAATTCTTTCATTCTCTCCTTTAGTTTTTTTAACGTGAATTAATTTCCTATCAAAATCTGTATCTTTCCATCTTAAATTTCTTGTTTCATCTAAACGAAGACCAGCATAATAAAGAAGCATTAAAACAATTTTATGTTTTAAATTTTCTGTAACATCTATCATTTTTTTAATTTCTTCTCTCGATAAAATAATTGGTAATTTTAATTTTGTTTTAACAAGAGGTATCTTCTCTTGAAATTTTTCATCAAGAGCATTTTCATAAAAAAATTTCAAGGCAAAATAAACACTTCTAACATAAGATCTACTTTTATTTGAATAACCCAATAGAAATTCTCTTAACGTTTTACCAGATTTTAAAAATTCCTTAATAATTCTAAGATAAGATTTTTCTGTCTGAGAAGAATATTTTCTTAATCTGAGCTCTTCAAGGAATTTTTCAATCAAATATTCTTGTTCTTGGTTTTCTCCCCTTTGTTTTTCTTCACTCCCCTCTTTTTCCATGATTTTTCTTACTTAAAGAAATATTTAAACATTTCGTCTTTTCATCATATCTAACTATTTCCCGCTATATTACTTCGGGAAATAGGTGTTAGTTTCAATTTTTTTGGGCAAAATAGTAGATGGGGCAAGAAATATTTACTACTATTTAAAGATAACATAATCAAAACCTTTAAATAGTCCAGCATTTCTAATATTTATATGATTGAGAAAATTAAAGCGGGATTGGAATATATTGCAGATTTTTATAGAACTGCTCCTGTAGGTGAAACCCTCTTTCTGATGAATGCTGGACCAATTCCCTTTACTTATGACAAACCACTCTTAATAGGTATTAATATTCTCGGCTCTTTGATATGTGTTCATTCTACAGCAAAACAATTTAAATTAAGACGTAGATTAGAAAATTCAGTCTCCGAACACGGATATGATGACAGAGCCTTCGAAACTACAATTCTAGACTGGTGTGATAGGCAAACAGCAAGAGTAGTTACAAAAAATTGCGGGAATTTGGACGATTATGTTGCCCTATGTGATACAAATAGAGAAAGAATGTCATTGGCTAATTTAAGACATTTTTAGTCTTCTTGCCCCCTATTCTTTTAACTTAATTGAACTTCGTTCTTGATGTAATTTTGCCCAAAAAAACTTTGCGGACGCAATCCGACCCCACTTTGTAGGGTCGGAGAAACTAACAGGAATTAAAAGGTTCACAACGACCGTTTCGCTATTTTGCCAAGCAAAATTCGTTGTTCTCCCAAATTTTTTCTTCGAGGGTCTCGGTTGTGGTGTGCCTCAGCCTCGTCCAGCTCTGAAGAAAAAACTTCTTTTAATTCCGATATTAGCAGAAATCGGGCTCCGAGGCATAAATTTTAAATAACTAAACTATTATATGATGAATATGGCCAATCTAATTATAATGTGTGGAAATACAGGAGTTGGAAAAACCTACATCGCCAATTTAATCTCTCAAAAAACAGGCTATAAACATATTAGAGGTAGTGAAGTTATGGCAGAATCAGAAGAAAAACCTCCGGAACCTTGGCCACATGAATTTAGGGTTAGAAATTACAAACGGATGTTTGACAAAGCAAGATCATTGCTAGAAAATGATGAATCAGTCATTATAGATACTTTATTCAATCGTGAAGAATTTAGAAAGGGTGCAAAAAAACTTACAGAAGAGACCGGATCTAATTATATTCCAATTGAAGTTACCTGTGATGAGAAAATAGTTTCTAAACGGCTTTACGAAAGAGTTAGAGATAGAGATAGAGGTGGTACCCCACATTTCAAAATTCATAAATTACGCGGAAAAGAATTTGAACCAATCAAAGAACCGCATATTACCATCGACAATTCTTCTGGTGATATAGAAAAGAAAATTGATGATATTATTTCTAAACTAGTTTAGTGCCTCTTCGCCCGACTCTGCGGAATCTTCACTTCCTTGCCCTCCTTTCCGTCGGGTCTGCTAACAGCCGTTAAAAGAGAAACTCTGGCGAATTTTTCCAAATTTTTTGCTTCGCAAAAAACTTCTTTTAATGGCAGATGTTAAACTCAATAAATTTGAAGTCCTAAAATAGAAGGGGCGAACTCATAAAAGATTTTTTTTCAGATTTTCTAATAATTCAGGGTAAAGAGATTTGCCTTTTTCTGTCTTAAATCTTTTTGGAAACTCTCTTTCCCACAAACTAATTACTTCTTGATAGCTTTCGGGAGTATATTTTTCCTCAACATGCTCAACACATAATTTGCTCAAGCTATCTGCATCAACGATAATTACCTCGTCATCTTTTTCTGAATCATGTTTATCTGCTGCCTTAATTAATCGAATTACTGTATTGATATCTTCTTCATTAAATTCCATTTTGCCTAAAACTTCTTTTACTAATCTTTGTGTATTTTCATTTGCTTTTTCTTCATATTTTAACATTTCTTGAAAATCCACTTTTCCTTTAGGCAAAATGTTAGACCATCCGATATCATGAATGTAGGCAGCAGTAATTAACAAACCTAAATCATCTCTTCCCTCGCCCAATACTTTAACCCATTTAACAACCCTTAACGCATGATTCCAATCACCAGCTCGGCAGTTATCTAAATAAGGTTTTACAATCGTAATTAGTTTGTTTTCATCCATATAACAATTAGTTTGTAGAAAATCTTAATAAATCTTACTAAAAAATGAGTTCGCCCTCAATGTGTTATCTTGATGTATCGCTGTCGCTCATTAGATAGAACGGACTTCAAATTTACTTCTTCGTCGCTAACGCTCCTCGACCACATTGCATCCTCGCTGACGCTCGGGGAATTTAACAGCAACTATACGGAAAGCTCGTTGCACCACGCTTTCCAAAATTGGCAAAATTACCGTAACCGGAAATTTTCCGACTTCGGTTAATTGCATGAGTTATACGCAATTCATTTCTGGCGATAACTTTTTATATAAATCTATTCCTTTGTTAAATATGGCAAATAATTTTTCTGAATTAGTTAGAGAAATTAAAGCATGTAGAGATTGTAGAAGTCTTTTTGGCTTTGAACCAAACCCTGTTTTTGGTGGAAATCAAAATGCAAAAATTTTGCAAATCAGCCAAGCTCCTTCTAATACTGCCCATGCCACAGGTAAATTGTGGGCCGATAAAGGTGGGGAGAAATTAAAATACAAGTGGTACCAAATTTCAGATAAGCAATTTTATAATCCAAAAAACTTTTATATCACCGCCCTTGCTCATTGCTATCCGGGAAAAACAAAGTCCGGTGATAAAAACCCACCAATTATTTGCGCCAAAAAGTGGCTTGTCAAGGAGCTTGAAGTTTTAAACCCCCAACTTTTCATTGTCATTGGCGGTCTCGCCGCCAAGTTTCTTTTTCCCGATCAGAACTTTACTAATCTCATCTTTAATAACCAAATTTTAAAAGGAGAGCTTTGCCTTGTTCTTCCCCATCCCTCACCACAAAACATCAAATGGTTTAAAGATCATCCAGATTTTGAATCAAAAAGACTTCCAAAAATCAGAAAAATTATTCACGATGTATTGTACCGCCAGAAATGAACTTCTTCAAAAAATCAAAGATTTTTCTCGACCACGCCTTGCAGGCTCTCACTTCGTTCGGGTTTCGGTCTGCTAACAGTGATTTTATCTGTAATTGACTCATAAAATTTTAGGATATCTTCGTCGATAATTCAAAACAACAAGGTTATTTAAAATTTATTATGGTAGAAAAGAATCCCCCCTCACTTTCAATACTTTTATAAAATTCAGAAATAACTTTAAGATTATGTCTAATACAAAAATCATTTCAGTGGATTTCCAGAAGGAATTTAGTGCCAAAGGTGGTAAACATTACAGACCACATCCAAATGTAGATTTTATCAAAAAAATTCTTGTGCCTTTTTTAAGAAAAAACAATATTAAAATTGCTGAGATTATTTCAGATTACCGACAACCTCGTCCTGGCGATCTTGATGATTCCACTCGTCCAGGAGAAGAGGGTTATATTTCCGAAATCCCAGAAGATATAAAATTGAAAAATGTTTGGATAAAATGTATGAATTCTCCAATTTGGACAAGAAAAAATATAGGCAATCCAAACAAAAAACCGGGACTTCCATATCAAGATCCTAAAGCTTTTACAAAGTGGTTAAATTCTACAGTTGGTAAACCTGAAGAAGTGGATGAGGTTGTCTTGATTGGTTTAACTATTGATTGCTGTGTATTTTGTACAGCACAAGAATTAACTTGGCACGGTTATAATGTTAAAATATTAAAAGAAGCAGTTGATGTGTATTCTGGAAATCCACAAGAGACAAAAATGATTTTAAATAATCCTCCTTTATTAAATTGGGCAAAAATTATTTCTTGGGATAAATTAAAGAAGACGCTCGGGGGCAAACTCTGAAATTTCCCTCCGGAACGTTGCACTAAAAATCAATCCCTGATGGGAGAGTTTAACAGCGATTAAGAGGTTACGCTCGGTTGCACCTCGCTTCACCCAAATTGAATTTTCAACTCTAATTTTAACTCTCATTCCTTTGTCATAGAGAAAATTAAGGAAAATTCAACTTCGCTTACTTCTATAAGTTATATTTAATTGCTCGGCGGCGCTAGAATTCTTCATAACTGCAATTGTTCTATTGCAGAAATTCTTTCATTAAAATATAAAATGGGAAAATCCGTATTAAATATTTTTGAATGATGAGACCCACAAAAAATATTCCCTTTGGCTAATTTTCTCAAACATGACATCGCTGATACTTTGTTATAAGTTAAATATACTGCTTGTATATCTGCTTCGATTTCTTGATTCTTTTTAATATTTTCTTTAGGTGGAAGGCTTCCCTTCAGAATTAACATTAATCTGATAAGATCTATGCTCAATTTAGTTATTTTCGCCCAGTCTTCCTTAATGCTGGTTAATATAACATTTGGTAATTCTAGAATTATAGATGTTGGATAATGCTGTAGTACAATATGTGAAAGTTCGTGTGCAATAATGAAATCAAACTCCTCCTCTGTTAATTCTAGGATGTGGAGTGCTATGTCTTTTGAAATAAATATGCCTCCCATATATACTCCTAGAAAGTATAATCCCTTTGAATAAGCAGGACTCCCATTTTTTAATCCATCATACAATTCAGTATATATGCCATGTGATGAGATATTCAATTTTTGCATGAAATTGTTAATTTTCGATTGTATTATTGCTTTACTTATTTCAAACATTTAATTTTTCACCTATTTTGTCCAGAATGATATCAATGTCCAAATTCAAAATCTTTTTAAAATAATCTCTAAGATTTGTAGGTTGAATTCCTATCAGTTCACATCTCTCTTCAAAAGTAAGATTCTTAAGTAGTGAGCATTTTATCAAATTTTTAATTAATTCCACTCTTTCTTCTCGCACTTTATCTTCATTCCCGTTTCCTGGACGAAATACTAATTCAAAGTTTTTTGTTTCATCAAAACTAATTAAACCAATTTTTGGGTTTTGATAATTAGATGCTTTGACAAATGGACCTACTGTAAATGCATGAGTATACCCTGCCCTATAGTCAGATAGATACTTTATGGCGTGATGTCCAGTATCATCCTTTTTAGTATTTATATCACTAGATTCGGCTTCTATAGCTACTAACTCAAAATCTTTTATTTCTGGTAAGTCTAATTTTATATTGTTTGATTTTTGTTCCAACATTTCTAATTCCTCTATAAATGCACCTTTGGATAAAAATCCTCTCTTAACCAATTTATTAATATAATCTGGAATATAATATGCTGCTAAGTCATTAGTTGACAACTTGTACCCTGTTACAATATACCCTTTTTCTTTTAAAACTAGCCCACCTACATATTCCCAGAAATCTTCACCGAAAGTTCCATTGCTAGAAGTTAACCAGATAATACAATCTTTAAGTCCAATTGTTTTATTATCTGATATTCTATTCTTAAGATATCCTACCAGCTCTTTGAAATCAAACCAAGGATTTTTCTTTCCTTTTATAAACTCTCTTTTGTCAATTAGAAATAGATATTTTTCATTATTTAAATCAATAAATTTTTGAAAATAATAGGATGCTGGGGCTGAAAATATTGGGATAGGTACACAAAAATCATTGTCCCATTCTTGTTTGATGACATCCACTGTTTCAAGGTCAGCGGAGACGGAGTTAAAATTCCTTGAAAATTTAAAATGATATGTCTCATCTAATATAAAGAATGCTTCGGAATACATGGACAAAAGAAATGCTTCTTTTCCAGTTATCTTGAAAACCCTCAATTCTTTATTATAATTTTTAAAAATTTCAAAGTTTCGTCTTAAAAACTTCTTTGCAGTTTCAATATCCATACTCCTTCCTTGTGCCATATCATAAACTATAATCTAAATATTAATAAATTTATCTAAAATTCGCGCCGCCTCGCAACTCAAAATCCTTTGGATTTTGCCCTATCGGGAGAGCATAACAGGAATTTAACGGTTTCAGAGCCTTGCAGGTTTCTCCACCAAAATCGCCTTCGGCAACTTCTTTTATCCGACCAACGAAAACTCACAAAATGCTTCACACTTCATCTAACAAACGATAAAAGGTTTCACTTCGTTACACCCAAATATTTTTCTTGTTTTTTATTGGGGCACTCTCGAAAAAAGAAAAGCAAAACTTTTTATATATGGCGTTATCTATTTATTTATAATGGCAGACAAACCTAAGACAAATTACATTTGGATTGGAATTGCTTTTGTTGTAGTTATTGTTTTAGCTTTTATTTTTATATCAAATTCCAACAAATCACAAGAAGTTATTTGTAATTCTCCTTATATTAAAGTTGGAACTTTTTGCTGTATAGATAAAGATAACAATAATATCTGCGATAATGACCAACCCAAAATAGAATTAATAGAAGATTGTATTCAAGAAAATGTTGTTGGAAAATGTAGCACAGATGGAGAATGTATGGCTATGGACAAAGCATATTGCGGACATTTATTACCTGAAGATTGTAAATTTGAACCTTATGGAGGGATTATTTGTAATGGGGTATATATTCCATACCCTTAAACTAATTTAGATGAGATTAAAAATGGTTAAATCTGCTGAACAATGGATAAGGAAATGGAAAGAAGGAATGAGAACAACACCTTATGTAAAATGTCCAAGATGTGGTAGAAAAACACGAAGCGTTATAGAATGTAAAAAATGTGGTCTGTGGACTGAAAAGGAGTTAAAAGAAACTCAAAAGGAAAGGGTAGCTTTGATAAAAAACAAGGACAGTATATAAACTCTAATATTTCTATAAACTAACGAGAGTGCCCCATCTTCTTTTTAGAAAAAAGAAGCAAAAAGACGGCAAACCCTCTTTATTTATTGGGATTTACTAGCGTCCCGCCATCCACAAATCTACACTTACTCTTCGGAATTTTTTTGCATCGCAAAAAACCACTTGCAGTTATTCCTCGTCCTTCCAAGTATTCAGGAGAGTTGAACAGCAGATTAAAACTCCGCTCCGTTGCACTCCGCTCCACCCTTCATTTCATTCAGGGGAAATTTTTTACTTCGTAAAAAACTCACGAGTGCTTCGCCTCGTGCCTTTCAGGTCTCTTAATCGCGATGTTATGTGCAATCGGGAGAAAGGGCTAAAAAAAGAAGGGGGACAACTTTAAATAAAAAATGGGAGTTCCTCATCAAATAATTTCCCAGTAATTTGAATCTTTGTGTTTCTCAAATAATTTTAATATTCTTTCTTGATTTAATATCTCTAAATCTTTACCCTCTTCGATATGTTCAGAACAATAATAATTACAAATGAATTTATTACCTTGAAATTTTTGATTTAAATCACTTAATAACTTTTTCATTTCCTTGACAGATTGTTTCTTTAATTTGCATTGAGCAATCCCTACAACTTTTCTACTTTTTTTATCAAATCCAATACAATCTATTCCTCCATCTCCTGAACCACCAATGTGAACCCATACTTGATTATCTTTTTTAAATTCTAATAAAAGTAAATTACATATGAAATGTTCAAAAGTTTCAGGAGATAAAAAATAAAGTAATTTATCCTTTGTTGATTTATCAGCCAAGTTTATATCTTTACCAGAATATAATTTGGAAATAATATCGTAAACTTGATTATTCTTGTCTAAGTCTTTTATTCTTCCAATAGTACTTCTCCCAAAAAGAGAATGTCTTATCCATGCAGGAAATTTGAATGGGGAAACAGATTTAAATTCTTCAACAATCCAACTTTGGATAATATCTCCAACATGGTATTGATGACCTACATCTTTTTCTTCCCAATTTAATTTTTGGTCTAGTCTAATCTTTTTATAGTCATCCGCCCAATTAGGATTATCAACTAATTCAAATTTCTTTATCTTCCCAATATAATAATTACCCCTTTCTGGTCTTGGAATAATAACGAAAGAATCTGGAATGACTTCTGCAACCAAATTAATATTTTGTGCGATTCCCCTTCTATAAAAATCAGGATTTTCAATATCCTCTTTAGTAAAAGAATCCTTTGAAATATCATAAGTGCAAGATTTGATATTTTTTTCATTAAATCTTATTCCTTTTTTGAATGGAGGATAACCAACAAATACTCTTTTTAGTTTCAGATTTAATTCTATTATATCTGAATCTTGCGGTTTATTTCGAATAAAAAATACTATTGGTTTCTGATCCATAATATGAGATTAATATTCAATATTTATATAATTATTGATTTATAAAGGAACTCCTACAAATAACAAAGTTGTCCCCTTGATTCTTGTTCTCGATGTATCGCATTCGCTTATTTGATAGAACGCCCTTTCTCCCGACTTTGCGGACGCAATTTTCCCACACTACGTATGGGAAAAGAAACTAACAGGAATTTAACGGTTCGAAACGACCGCCTTCGGCTATTTTGCCAAGCAAAATTCGTTCCTCTCCCAAATCGCCTTCGGCGACTTCGTTAAATTCCGATGTTCTATTCAATAATTTCAGGGGCTAAGGAAGGGGGCAATTTTAACGAAAACGATTGGTGGGGGCGAACGAAAAAGAATGATTTATAAATATGTTAATATCTTACTAATAATATGGCTTTATTCAAGATAAAAAATTCAAATGTGACTAAATTATCAACTATTGATTTAGAGAAAGAAAAAAATATACAAACACTTTTTGAGCAAAATCTTTTTACTATCTTAAATGTTGATTTTCTCGCAACAGAATACAGCACGAGTTTTGGCGGAAGAATCGACACTCTTGGAATTGATAAAATCGGTTCTCCTGTAATTATTGAATACAAAAGAAATCAAAATGATAATGTTATAAATCAGAGTTTATCTTATTTGAGATGGCTTTTAGACCATAAAGCTGATTTTGAGATTCTATGCAGAAATAAGAAGATAGATATTAAGATTGATTGGACTTCCCCAAGAGTTATCTGCGTAGCAGAGAGCTATAATAAATTTGACTTGGATACAGTAGAAATTTTGCCGATAAAAATAGAACTTTTAAAATACAGAATTTATGAAGATGACATTCTGTTTGTAGAATCAGAATCTCAAAAAGCCATAAGAATTAGCACAACCAAAATTTTTAAGAAAGGAAAAAGAGAGAAAGAAATACTAACAAAATTACAGAAAAATTATACTCTTGAAACTCATTTGCAGGTTGCTTCCAAAGAAATAAAAGAATTGTTTATGCAATTGAAGGAAATGATAACAAGTTTAGACGATTCTATTATTGAAGAAGCAAAAGCAAAGTATATTGCCTACAAATTGACGACAAACTTTGTTGATATTGTAATTCAAAAAAATGCAATAAAAGCATTTTTGAATGTTCCAAGCGGAAAATTAAATGATTCTTTCGGAATAGCTAGAGATTTAACCAAGCCAAAAATAGTAGGGCACTGGGGAAATGGAGATTATGAGGTTTTGATAAAAAATAAAGAAGAATTAATAAAATTATTTGAATTGATAAAACAATCTTATAATTATAACAAGTGATAAGATGGGTTCTTCACTAGATATTTGGGGTGTTGAGAGTTTTTTGTATGCTTGGATTGATGCTTCTGGAATGAGACAAAATTCTCAAGTACAGAAAAAATTTGATCTAGGAAATAATCACTCTGTCAGTGTGCGAATAAATAATTTTGCAAAAAAACCTCTTTCAAATCATTCTATTGTAAAAACAAATGAGATTGTGTTCAGTTTAAATTTCTGGAAGAACGGACAAGAACCCTGGTTTAGAGTTGATAACGAATCTGTTGGATATTTACACTTCCATAAAGATGATTTTAGTCGGCATCAAAAACTTGAAGAGAAGTATAGATTGTCCGAATTAATTTCTTTTGCATTTGATTGGACATATAAGGTATTAAAAGAAAAATTTCCACACGAAATTATTAAAGATAGTTCTGGATATGTTGGTTTTACTTAATTGCCCCCCTCACTAATGTCAAACTAAAATTACCCCCTTAATACTTGTTCTTGATTGCTCACTGTGTTCGCTTGATAGAACGCCCCTGAAATTACTTTGAATTTTTCCTTCGCTTCGCTACGGAACGTTGCACTTCTCATAATCCTGATGTTATATTTAATCGGCGTCGGCTCGCAGAAAGAAAAAGTTTATTAAATGTTTTGATTTAACTTATGATTATGACAGAAACAAACGAATTTATGAAACAAAAAATAAAACAATTTATTGAAAACAAGAATGTTTGTGTTATTGCGACCTGTTCTGAGAATGAATCTAGAGCTTCAACAGTAAACTATATAGTTGATGGTTTTACATTATATGTTGTAACTTCTGGAAAAAGTATTAAAGTTAAGAATATTAAAATAAATCCAAATGTAAGTGTAGCTATTGATGATCAAGGAAAAAAAGAAAGAGCTTGTTTACAGGCAGAAGGGATCGCCGAAATTTTGAGCGGAACAGAAGCAAAACAAGCTAAAGAATTTTATTCTAAAAAGAGAGATTTATCTCATCATGAACCAGAGCTTGTTGACACTGTTTTGAAAATAGAATTAAAAGAGATAATGTTTACTGATTATACAAAAGGAGTTTTGAGAGTCTATAAGTTTAAGTTATAAATGGCTCGCCGAGGTCGACTTCCTCGCTTTCGCTCGGACCCTAGCGGGGGATATAACAGCGATTTAACGGTTTCGCTTTCTTGCAGAATTTTCCCAAATCCTCGCCATCTCTGAAAAAATTTCCAGCTCTATTTCACGAGGGAAATTTTTTCGAGGGCTTCGGACTTCTCTTAATCGCATATGTTAAGTCCAATAAAATTTCCATTTCTTAGAATAAAAAAGAGGCGAGAACCCTTTCAGTAACATCATCGATAGTTATTTAAGTTTAAAGTTATTCCATGTAATTATGATGGTAAAAATAGAAAGTCATGATCAGAAAGGAGGTATAACTGCAAATAAAGTAAATATAAATAGCCACAAATCATCACAAGAAGCAGACCAGAGTCCAAAAAGGCAAAGATTATGGAAAAATCCTTGGTTTAAATATTTTTTAATTCCTTTAGCTGTGGCAATAATTGCTGGTCTAATAATTTGGGGTATTGGGGTGTAACAATGGAAAAAGAAAATAAAGATGAAAAGAATATTCATGTAACTAGCTATGATCAAAGTGGTGGAATAACTGCAAATCAAGTTAACATAGGCAATCAACCAAGAACTCTAACTCCCGAGCTAAAGACACGATTAGACCAAGTACTTCAAATTAATAAAAATAGAGAAATTAGGATTACTGCAGTAATGGGTGATGGGGAAGCTTTTCAATTTGCCGATCAAATAAAAGAGTATCTTGAATCTGAAGGTTGGAAAGTAAGTGGTGTTGATCAAGCAGTCTATAATAAACCTGTAATTGGTCAAACAATTAATCCAGAAGCAACAGAAATAATTATTGGTACTAAACAATAATTAAGGGTTCTTGCCTCTTAGTCCTTCGGACATTTAGTCTGCCTTTGGCAGGATTGATAGAAATGGAAATTTAACTTTGCGGACGCAATTTTACCCCACTACGTAGGGTAAAAGTATTTAACAGGAATTTTTTCTTGTTTTCGTCGATAATTCAAAACAACAAGGTTATTTAAAATTTATTATGTTCTGAAACATTAAGTAAAAAAGTTATTAAATCTCTCTTATCTTATACTTTCATGTGGCCTTTTAAAAAGAAAAAAAAGAAAGAAAAAGAGATCAAGCCTCATTATGTAAAGATCTGTCCTAGATGTCATAGCATTGATATCCAAATAAGCCATCAGGGAGGCTTAAGTGGTTTAACAGCTCTTGGCTTGCCAACTGTTTATAGATGCAAAAATTGTGGCTATAGAAGTCATGCTTTTCCTGAAATTGACTTGAATGAGATGAAAAGAAAACAAAAAATTAAGAAAGAATAAAAAAGAATGAAAAATGAAAGCAAAGCAAATAAAAATTGATGGGAAAACTTATAAGTTATTATATTTAAATTCTATAAAACACAAGGGTTGTTCTATATCTGGCTTGGTGGATACAAAAAAAAGAATAATTAAAATAAATAAATCTCGTAGTCCTTCTGTTAAAAGATATGTTTTAGCTCATGAAATCTATCATGTAAAAGACAAAGGAAAATGGGGAGGAACACTTGGAGCAGAGACAAGGGCAACTTTTTATTGTGGTCTTAGAGACCCTATTGGAATGTTCAAAACAGCTTTCACAGGAAATATATTCAAAGGAATTAAGAATTTTTTTAAAATATATATTTTTAAATAATATGGAGCCCAAAAAACTTTTTGTTGAGAGAATTAATGCTCTGCTTGGAGAAGAATCAAATATTTTTTTTGATTATACGAAAAAACTACTTAAAAAAATAATCCGTGTTAATCTGCTTAAAATCTCTAGACAAGATTTAATAGAAAAATTAAAAAATAAAGGATGGGAAATTCAAAATACAGCATATAGAGATGCTTTAGAAATCAAATCAAAACTATTGCCAGGACAATTAGGCAAGGCTTTAGAACACCATCTTGGCTATTATTACATTCAGGAACTTGCTAGCATGATGCCCCCTCTTATTCTTGAACCAAAAGCAGGAGAAATTATACTTGATTGTTGCGCTGCTCCTGGATCAAAAACAACACAAATAGCTATGATGATGAAAAACCAAGGAACAATAATAGCAAATGATGTTAAAATAGACAGGCTTAAAGCCCTAGTATCAAATTTAGAAAGATGTGGGGTTATGAATACTATAGTTACAAGAATGAATGCTCTCACAATATGTAAAAAACTAGCTAAATCAGGATTCTTTTTTGATAAAATTCTTGTTGATGCTCCATGTTCTGGTGAAGGAACAATAAGAGGTGATTCAACAATACTGAAAATGTGGAATATAAACATGATTAAAAGACTCTCAGCACTTCAAAAGAAACTTATCTCATCTGCAATAGAATGTCTAAAACCCCAAGGCACTCTTGTGTACAGCACTTGTACTCTTACTCCAGAAGAAAATGAATCAGTAATAGACTTTGCCCTGAAAAATTTTAATGTTAGAGTTGAAAAAATCAAGCTGCCATTAAAGACAAGGCCAGGTATTGTGAAATGGCAAGGCCAGACTTTTAATGAGCAAGTAAAAAATTGTCATAGAATATGGCCCCAAGATAATAACACAGAAGGATTTTTTATAGCTAAGTTGAGGAAGATAAGATGAAAATGTATAATAATTTATATAAGAAATGTTTTTTAGAATTGAAACATGCTTCATCAAAAATAATTTCTAAATATAAACGTGAATTAAATTCTGAAACTCCTCTTGGATATTTACAATTTTATAATCCTCTTTATTATATGTTAAAAAAATATCTAAAAATCCTAAAAAATAAAAAAATTTTAGAGATTGGTTATGGAAGACCTTATTTCTTAAAATTTCTTAAATCTAAAAAAACTCTAGTTTATGGTATTGATATTATTAAACCAATAAAAATTAAAGGAATTAAATTAATAAAAGTCGATATTGAAAAGATACCACAAGATTTAATAAAGGAATATAAAAATAATTTTGATGTGATAATTGCGAGATTAATTTTTTCAAAAGAATACCAAAGAAAATATAACAAATTCCAGAATAAAAATCTCATCCTAAAAAATCTTAATCTTCTACTAAAGAAAAAAGGCAAACTAATATTGCAGGATGATAAAGGAACAATATTCACCAAATCTGAATTTAGGAAAGCTAATTTTAAAATCTTAATAAAACAAACAAAAGTTCAAATGGATGACATTGTAACAAAAGAAAAAAATAAAATAAAAAACACTATAATGGTTCTAGAAAAAACAAAATGAAAGAAAAAGGAAATAAGATATATTCTATGCAAGTGAGTAAGATAATTGAAGAGGATTTTAAAGAATATGATAAAGAAAAACTAATTAAATTATTTAGAGAGTATTTTAAAGATAAAAGATCAATAGATTTTGTTAAATATTATAATAAAACAGTATTAGACAAAGAAAAAATTAATTTTGGTATGTTTAGTAATAAATGGGCATTACATTTAAGAAAAAGTCATATAGACTATCTTGATAAAAATTATAAATTATTAAAAAAGGAAATATTAAATAAAAAAAATATTTATTTATTCTATAAAAAATTTGGAATTGACAAATCTGGAAGGAGGAATAAATCATTTTGTTGTAAACTTTTTCATACTTTTTTACCAAATGAATTTATACCATTAGATAACCCTATAAGAAATCATTTTAAATTAAAAAATTTTAACTCTGACCATCATTTGTGGTGTGAAAAAATAATCAGAAATGGATATTTGATATTTATTTCAAAAAATAAGGAAAAGATTAAATTAATTAAAGAAGTTTTATCTGACAAGGAATCTGAATTTTTTAGAATAAAAGAATTATCAGATATCAGATTGATGGATATGATATATTGGTTTATATTAAACAGAAGAAAAGAAAAAATTATAAAAATGAAAAGAAAATGTTAGAGATATTAAAAAGAAACAAAAGAATTGAGATAGAAAATCTGCTTGAGAAGAATTATGGCATCAAGATTCCATTCAAATATCATCTAATCAAGGCAGGCAAAGATAAGATAAGGATTTTTACAGGGAATCTACCTGCGCAGGATTTAAGAATTATGAATAAGCTTCTTACTATAGATATTATTGGCATGTATTTTGCATTTTTTAAAGATCAGAAACTGAGATTAAGTTTTGATTCTACCACTATTTTTGGAAAAGCAGCTAAGAATATTATTGATCTGAGTGATATTGAAGCTAGGAAATGGCTTAAAGGCCAGGATTTAGACAAAGATATAGGAATTAGAGGCTATATTCTTCTCAGATATGATTCTAATATCCTGGGTTGCGGTAAATCTACTGGCAAGAAGATACTTAATTTTGTCCCAAAAGAAAGAAGGATATTGTAATAACTATACAATAGTGACAAATAGTAAGATTTAAAAACTCTTTTTTCTTATGATTTTTATGGCAAACGAAGAAGTAGTTAGAAAACTGGTTCATACAACTAAAGAGCTAAGAGTTTTAAAAACAATAAATAAAGCTGTGCATTCTACAGATAATTTAGATGTACTTGTCACAAAAGTATTAAGAATTATTAATAAAGAGCTCCGTGTTTCTCTTGTTTTCATAGCTCTTGAAAATAAAGGACAAATTGAGATTAAAGGCTCATTAAAAGATAACTTACATCCTGAATTTGAGGAACTTTTAAAAGTTATTTCTGAAGACACTATCAAAAATGCTTCTCCTATTTTTTTAAAACAAACCCGTCCTAATACAAAACTTAGAAATTTTAGAATAAGAAGCTTGATTTCTGCTCCTCTTATGTCTTATAGCGGGCCGATAGGAACAATGATCATAATGGCCCAATATAGAAATTTCCATGTCATAACTTTAAAAATCTTAAATGCCATTGCTGTTCAGACAGCTTCAGCAATACAACATGCAAGATTAAAACAGACAGTAGATGAAAAAGAAAAAAAGATAGTTAAACTTTACAGCAAACTTTATGGAAAAGAAGCTAAGAGAGCCATAGTTGATGAACTTACAAGCCTATACAACAAAAGATACTTCATAACAATGCTGGAAAAAGAAATCGAAAAAAGAAAACGTGTAAATTTGATAATCCTAGACCTTGACTTTTTCAAGAGTTATAATGATACCTATGGACATGTTGAAGGAGATAAGCTTCTAGCTAATTTAGGAAAAACTCTACAGAAGAAGGCAAAGAAAGCAAAAGCATGCCGTTATGGTGGAGAAGAGTTTGCCATACTTGTCAGCTCAAGTTTTGAAGATGCTGTAAAATTAGCTGAATCCATTAGAAAGGAAATTGAATCATTCTATCCAGACAAAGCAAAAAGAACAATCACAGCTTCATTTGGCGTTGGTCAGAGAAAGAGGAGAGAAAAAAGAGAACAATTTGTCAAGAGAGTCGATGCAGCTCTTTACAAAGCCAAAGAAATGGGTAGAAATACTGTTTGGACTGCTTAAGGAGGAAAAATGGAAAAAAAACTAATCAAAATCTTTGAAGGAACATACAATGAAATAATGCCTTCATTAAGAAAAAAAGGCTTTAAGCCTGCAACAGCAGAGGAAATACAAAAGCTAAGACTAGAGAATCAACTTTCTTTTGATAGTTATTATGACACTGCAACAGGAATTTTCTATACAGGAAACAATCAAGACAAATTCAAGATTATTCCGTATTCACAAGATTTAGCAAATGTAACTCAAGAAACCGAGCTTTATAACGGTGGAATAAAGAAAACTCAAGAAGAGTATGAAAATGCAAAAGCAAGCGAGTTTAAAAGAAAAGATATGATTCTTGGTGAAAGATTAACTGAAAAAGAAGCTTTAAAACATTTAGGATGGTTAAATGCTTTAAATGGAAATAAAGAATTGCTTGAGAAAATTGTTGAGCATGTTTTCAAGGAAGTTAAAAATAGATATGGTGAAAAAGAAGCTATGGGTTTTTATTTAAGAAATACCCAGGAAGTTCCAGACATGCGCGCCTTGCACCTCTGTGGGCTCTACGGCAGCCACGGAGCTGGTGCTAGTGACTTCTACGACCTCGAAGACGGTGCGCGTCTTGTTGGAGAGAAAAAATAAAATGAAAGAAAATAAAATAAATCTAAAAGAAAAAATGAAAAAAGATTTAGAAGATTTAGCAAAAGTTCCTGGTAGAGTTTTTGAAGAATTCGCACCAAAACTTATCCCATTATATAAATATGGTGGTTTATTTTTCTCAGGTTATCATTTCGCTAGGGGAGATGCTGGACAGACTGTTGCTGCCGGAGCCTGCTTTTTGCTTGGTTGTATAGCAGATAAATTATATAATACTAATGGAAATAAAATTCAGGAGGTTAAAAAATGATGAAGATAAACTTAAAGAAAAAAAATCTTTGGGAAAAGGTTGTAGGTAGTTCATTTGTCGAAGAAGTGATAAAACCTTTAAAATGGCCTATGATTATAGCACTAACTTTAGCAACACTTTACAAAGGCGGGGGATATGTTATGAACAAAATACAAGAATCACAATCTTCTATAAATTATTTTGACGCAACAGGGGATGGTGTAGAAGATATAGTTGCGTACGATGGAAAAAATAAACAATATTTTGCGTTGATTGGTCAGAAAGATGGAAGATTTAAGAAAGCCAAGATAAAAATACAAGATGGATGTCCTTTTTATTTCACAGAAGACGGTTATTACGACCCTTGGGGCAATTTTTTTCCTAGAGCAGGATTTATTAGATCTAAAAATTGGCCAAGATAGAAAGACTATGTTCAGAAGAAAAAATAATTCTATAATTTTATAAATCTAATTTTTCTTTAGTATTTATGGAAGAAAAAGAGATAGAGAAGTGGAAGAAAGCAGGTAAACTTGGCGCAGAAGTTATGGCTTATGCTAAGAAAATTATCAAGCCAGAAATGCCTTTGCTAGAAATAGCTGAACAAATAGAGAAAAAAATCAAAAGTTTAGGAGCAACAAGTGCTTTTCCAATTAATTTAAGTATTAATGAAATAGCAGCTCATTCAAGTCCCTTACATAATGATGGGACTAAAGCTTCTGGTCTGCTCAAGGTGGATTTAGGAATTAATATTAATGGTTATATTTCTGATTTAGCTTGTAGTCTTGATCTGACACCTGAACAAAAATACAAAGATCTTATTCTTGCATCAGAATATGCTCTTAAAGAAGCAATCAAGATAATCAGACCAGGGATAATGTTAATGGAAGTTGGTAAAATAATCCAGGATACAATAGCAACTTATAATTTTGCTTCTGTCAGAAACTTAAGTGGTCATGAACTTAAACCTTGGAAACTTCATTCTGGCCTTACTGTTCCAAACTATGATAATGGGAATACAACAAAATTAAAAGAAGGAATGATTCTTGCAATAGAACCTTTTGCAACAACAGGAGAAGGTATTGTTCAAGATGGAAGACAGAGTGGAATTTATAAATTTACAAGTTATGAACCAACAAGAGATATAAATGCTAGGAAAATTCTTGAATTTATAGAGAAAGAATATAAAGAACTGCCTTTCTCATCAAGATGGCTAGTAAAGAAGTTTGGAACTCGTGCATTATTTTCTCTAAGACTCTTAGAACAAGCTAATGCCTTACACCATTTTAAACAACTTATTGAGAAGACAAAATCACCAGTAAGTCAAGCTGAGCATACTGTTCTTGTGACAGCTGATGGTTGTGAAGTTTTGACAAAAGGGGAATGAAATGGAAGAAAAAATTTCATATAAAATTACAAAATGGGTAGAAAAAATACTTTTCAAGTTTTATAGTATTTTTTATGAGAAAGATATAAAAAGGAAAGATGAAAATACTGAAATAAAAATTGAGGATATTAAAAAAGATTTTAATAATCTATATATTCCCAAAGATCAAATAAGAAAATACCAAAATCTTTAAATTTTAACCAGTATATCTCTGGATAGGATTTTCAAGATTTGAGCCAGCATTTCTGAGATAAGTTCTTTCTATCTCTTTATATCTTTTAACTGTATCTTCTGTTACACTTCCACTGAATTTTTTCATTGCTTGCTCAAAATGTTTTTTCTTTACTTCTTTAGCATTAATATTTTCTCTTAATGCCAGCATTCCAGCCTCTCTACATACTGCTTCAATATCAGCTCCACTATGGCTATTGGTTTTCTGTGCCAATAACTTAATATTGACATCTTTAGCTATAGGCATGTTTTTTGTATGAACTTTGAAAATTTCTAATCTTTCTTCAGCATTTGGAGCATTTGTATAGATAAGCCTGTCAAATCTTCCTGGCCTTAGCAATGCAGGATCTAACATATCTGGCCTGTTAGTTGCTCCTATAACAACAACATCATGCAAATTCTCAATTCCATCCATTTCAGCCAGAAGTTGATTTAAAACCCTTTCAGTTACTCTTGTTCCCATCTCTACCCCTCTTCTGCCTGCTAGTGAATCAATTTCATCAAAGAAAATTATACAAGGAGCTACCTGCTTAGCTCTCTCGAAAATCTTTCTGACTCCCTCCTCAGACTTACCCACCCACATACTAAGGAGTGAAGGGCCCTTCACCTGTATAAAATTTGCCTCACTTTCAGTTGCAACAGCTTTAGCTAACAAAGTTTTACCAGTTCCTGGGGGCCCATAAAGGAGGATTCCTTGAGGAGGATTTATTCCTATCTTTTTGAATGAATCAGGATATTTTAGTGGCCATTCTACTGCTTCTTTTAATTCTTGTTTAACATTTTCCATGCCACCAATATCTTCCCATTTAATATTAGGACTTTCAACTAAAACTTCTCTCATAGCAGATGGCTGAACAAATTTTAATGCTTCCCTAAAATCTTTTTTTGTAACTTTTAATTTATCAAGTAGATCTCGTGGGATTGGCTCATCTTCCTTAAGTTTTATTCTAGGAAGCAATCTTCTTAAAACAGTCATAGCAGCTTCCTTACTCAAAGCAGATAAATCTGCTCCAACAAAACCATGAGTTATTCTAGCCAAGTCTTTTAAATCAACATCCTTAGTGAGGGGCATATTTCTAGTATGAATTTTTAATATCTCTAACCTCCCTTTTTTGTCAGGAACACCAATACCAACTTCTCTGTCAAACCTTCCTGGTCTACGTAAAGCAGGATCAAGTGAATTTGGTATGTTAGTTGCGCCAATAACAACTACTCTACCTCTAGTCTTCAAACCATCCATACAAGTTAATAATTGAGAAACAACTCTTCTCTCAACTTCACCAAAAGAATCTTCTCTTTTTGGAGCAATAGCATCAATTTCATCTATAAAAATAATACTTGGGGCATTTTTCTCAGCTTGATCAAACAAATCTCTAATTCTTTTCTCACTCTCTCCATAAAACTTGCTCATGATTTCTGGTCCGTTTAATAAGATAAAATTAGCCTCACTTTCAGTTGCAACAGCCTTAGCTAACAAAGTTTTACCACATCCAGGAGGTCCAAACAAAAGAACACCTTTAGGTGGCTCAATTCCTAACCTTGAGAAAATTTCTGGATGTTTCAAAGGCAACTCAACCATTTCTCTAACCTTTTCAACCTCTCCTTTTAAACCACCTATATCCTCATAAGTAACTTCAGGAACTCTCTCTTCAATAATTTCAACAGCTTTAGGATTTAGAATAAGTTCCGTTGTTTCAGTTATAATAACTGGCTGCTTTGGATTAGTGTTAGCTACAACAAATTTTGATTCAAAGCCAGGGAAACCAAAACTACCCATGCCACCAAAAGCTTCTCCAAAAATATCAAATAAATCTTCAAAACTAGAAGCCATAAGTTCTTGTCTTCTCTTGGCCCCGCCTATAACAACTAAATCACCAGTCATAACAGCTCTTCCTAACAATCCTCTTTTGAAATTTTCTACTGCCCCTGGTCCAGCTCTAATCATTATACCTTTTTGTGCTGGTGCTATAGTAACTTTTTTAGCCTCTTTTACATCAGCTTTTGTGACAGTAACTATCTCTCCAATACCAGTTTTAGCATTCCTTCTAATTATACCATCAACCCTAATTATTTTTTCACCAACATCTGAAGGATAAGCTCTATCAACTATAGCAATACTCTCTCTTGAGCCAGAAATTAAAATAACATCTCCTGGCCTTACACTAAGAGCTTTCATAGTTACAGTGTCTATCCGAGCAATTCCTTTATAAGCATCTTCTTGCAATGCTTCCATTACCTTCAACTTCACAAACTTATCATTAGCTTTTGTTATCATTTTATTCTTCCTCCTCTTCTTCATCAAACATTAAAGAAATTTTTCTAGGACCATCCATACACAAACGAACAAATTTATTCATCTCATCCATATGCTTTTCCATTTCCTTATGCATCTCTTTTTGAAAATTAATTATCTCTCTAGGAATGCTTACAGTATAGCTGTTACCAACCATTCTCAACTTTACAGAAAAAGGTCTTTGTTTTAATCTAGAAAATCTTTTATATTCTTCAACATCAGCAGGATGATAGATTTTCTTATTACACTTTTTACATTCAAGAACTCTAATAAAAAATCCATTTTTACTAATCTTGCTTTTAGTCATCTTTTTTCCGCAATTACTACAAGATACTATTTCATCAAAAAAATCTGGCATTTTCATTTTGTTATATATATTTCCTGTGTATACACACAAATGTATACTATTTAAATGTTTCGATAAATAAAAAAATTAGAAATTAAGGGGGATTTTCTTTATCTCCACCCCAAAAAATAGGTTGTTCATGAATATCAAGATGAAATTCAGTAGCTATTAGAGAAAACCATTTCATCAGGTTAAAAAACCATCGTCCTTTTTTTGTAGGTAAATTAATATCACTATAAAAATGAACTGAGATTCCAAGAGTTTTTTGATCTCCTTTTCCATATGCCCAAACTCCTGTATCTTTAGAACCAGCTGAAATATAACAAAAATAATTACAGAAAGCTGAATCTGAATCACCTGTAGACATCACTTCTTTAATATCTCCAGAATAAAAATCCAAATTTAATTTGTTATTTTGTTGACGAAGGGCTAGTGCGACTTCAATATCTAAATTCTTTTCTTTTACTTTACCAAAGATTTCATGATCTTTATAATTAGGATTATTTGTATAATAACAACTTCCCTCTTTGTACATTATGGTTTGTAGATCTATTTCACGTGCAAAAAGTTCAATAAGAGGATTAGCCATAGGAATTTGCGAAAGCTCTTCAAGAATTTCTTTTAACTTATTTTTAGAAATATATCTGGTCTTTCCCATTTCATTTAGTTCCTGTTTCTTCAAATTTTGCCTCTAAACCTTCAACTTTAGAAGGATCTAATTTACTTCCATTTTTTGGAAATAAAACAACAGTTTCGTGATTAATAGATGAATTACAACATATTCTTCCATCACTTATAGGAAAGATAGAATATATTAATAGACTTGCACGATAATAATCTTGTTTATCATCTTTAACCCATCCTTGCGGAGGAAATCCCTTACCTTTTGCTAACCATGCCAATCCAACATGAAGTTCATCGCCACAACTTCCTTTTTCAATAGAAATTCTCTCAATTTCTCCTCTATAAATATACTCCTCAAATGAATTCTGAATTTCTATTTGCCCACCAACATATGTTTTTACTTGTTCTTTTATATCCATTTTTCACCTTAGCCAGAATTTCAAATCAAAAATAGATTATAAACATTATTGTTAAAAGAAATAATCATCACATTTATAAAAACAATTTTCTTTCAGCTGTTATGAAAAGAGGCAGAGGAAAAGGAAGAAATATTGTTATAGGAATTATTATCGCTGTTATTGCTCTTGTTGTAATAGTTGTTCTTTTTGCTGGTAAAGGAGATTTTGGAAAAAATGTTGCTTTAATTCCTGTAGAAGGTACAATCACAACAACAGGAGGCTTTAATTTTATGCTTCAGAGGGCAGCAAGTTCAGATGAGATTGTTTCCTATATTGAAGATGCAACAAAAGATTCAAAAATCAAGGCAATAATTTTTGAAATCAACAGTCCTGGCGGTTCAGCTGTTGCTTCAAGTGAAATAGCAGAAGCAATAAAAAAAGCAAGACAAGAAAAATTGACCATAGCATTAATAAGAGAACAAGGAACTTCAGGAGCATATTGGGTTGCAAGTGCTTGTGACCATATAATAGCACATCCTCTAAGTTTCACAGGCTCAATAGGAGTCATAGCTTCATATTTAGAAATTTCTGGCATGCTTGAAAGATATAATGTAACTTATGAAAAACTTACTTCTGGAGAACATAAAGATGTCATGAGCCCTTTCAGAGAACTTACAGATGAAGAGAGGGAAATGATCCTGAAAAAACTTGATATTATTTATGAAGACTTTGTAAAAGAAGTTGCTCAAAATAGGGGAATGACAGAAGAACAAGTTAGAGAATTAGCTGACGGAATGTTTTATCTAGGCAAGGAAGCTAAAGATCTTGGTTTAGTTGATCAGTTAGGAACAAAAGAAGAGGCAATAAATTATATTGAAGAACAATTAGAAATAAAGGTAAATATAAAGGAATACCAAAGAGAGATAGGTTTATTTGACTTATTATTCAGTATGCAATCACAAAATTCTTATTGGTTTGGAAAAGGTATGGGAGCTAGCTTGATTGATAAAAATTCAAATTTATATGTGACTTCCTGATTTTTAATATTCTTAATTTTTCTTAAGATTTAAAAATATCTTATTCTTTAGTTCCATATGGCAAGATTTAACTTCCAAGCCATCGAAAAAAAGTGGCAGCAAGAGTGGGAAAAGAAAAAAATCTTTGTTGTTAGTGAGAAGAAGGGAAAGAAGAAATTCTATGTATTAGAGATGTTTCCATATCCTTCTGCTTATGGCTTGCATATGGGTCATGCTTTTAATTATACTATTGGGGATATTTATGCTAGATTTATGAGAATGCAAGGCTATAATGTTCTTTATCCAATGGGCTATGATTCTTTAGGATTACCAGCAGAAAATGCAGCTATCAAAGAAAAAATTCATCCTAAAAAATATACAGATAGAGCAATTTCCAACTTTATCAAACAACAGAAAGGTCTTGGCATAAGTTATGATTGGTCTCGCTTAGTTATGACTCATGATCTTAGTTATTACAAGTGGGATCAATGGATTTTCTTGCAGATGTTTAAGAAGGGAATAGCTTACAGAAAGAAAGCTCCTGTTAATTACTGTCCAAGATGTAAAACTGTTCTGGCAAACGAGCAAGTTATTAATGGAAAATGTTGGCGTCATGAAGATACAGAAGTTGAGATAAAGCAATTAGAGCAGTGGTTTTTCAAAATTACAAAATATGCTTCAGAGCTTTATGATAAAATTGACAAACTAAAGGATTGGCCAGAAGATATTAAGTTAATGCAAAAATATTGGATAGGCAAGAGTCATGGTGTTGATATTGATTTTGAGATTGAGGATAAGGATATTAACTGCGTGGTTGTTCATGGAGTAAATAAAAAAGATAAAGAAAAGTTAGCTAGAGGAGAACCTCCGCAAAATGAAAGACATTGGATTCCTTGGATTAAGAAACAACTTGAAAAAAAAGGAATTAAAACAGAAGCTCCATTAATGCCTAATAACTGGAATCCAAAATATAATGATTGGAAGAAAGAATTTAAAAATTTGAATATTAATGAAAATAGTGTTTTAATTGGACATAGCGGGGGAGGAGGTTTTTTGATTAGGTGGTTAGGAGAAACAAAGAAAAGGATAAAGAAATTAATCTTGATTGCTCCTGCAATTGCTTATGCAAAGGAAAAAACGCCCTTTGAAGATTTGTTGAGATTTAAAATTGACAATAAAATTAAAGAGAATATTGGAGAAATTATTATCTTTGTTTCAAATAATGAAAATGAATCTATAAGAAAAAGTGTAAGGATAATTTCTGAGAAATTAGATGTCCCCCCAACTACATTAAAAGACAAAGGACATTTTCTTGAGAAACATATGGGAACACAAGAATTTCCAGAATTATTAAAAGAAGTAATTTCAAGAAAAAAATGGCCAATATTCACAACAAGAGCAGATACTATTTTTGGTGTGACTTTCATGGTTATATCTGCTCAGCATCCAGAACTTCCAGAATTAGTGAAAGGAACAAAACAAGAGAAAGAAGTCATGAGTTTTGTTAGCAAGTTAAGAGGAATTAAGCAAGAAGATATTGATAAGATGGACAAGGAAGGGGTTTTTATAGGAAAATATGCAATAAACCCAATTAATAATGAAAAAGTTCCTGTTTATGTAGGAAATTTTGTTCTTGCAGAGTATGGATCAGGAATGGTAATGGCTGTTCCTGCTCATGATCAGAGAGATTTTGAATTTGCCAAGAAATACAAAATTCCTATTAGAGTTGTCATACAGCCAAAAAAAGATAAGAAGTTAAGTGAGAAAACAATGAAGCAAGCTTATGTTGATTATGGTATTCTTGTTAATTCTGGAAAATTTAACAAGATGACAAGTGAAAAAGCAATCATTGAAATTTCAAAATCCTTACAACAAAAAAACAAAGGCAAACATACAATTCAATATAAATTAAAAGATTGGCTTATAAGCAGGCAGAGATATTGGGGCACCCCTATTCCTATAATTTATTGTGATAAATGTGGTATTGTTCCTGTTCCTGAAAAAGATTTACCAATAAAACTTCCTGAAAAAGTTAAATTTGGAAAAGGAAATCCTCTTGAAACTGTAAAAACCTGGATTAAAGTCAAATGTCCTAAATGTAAAAAAGATGCAAAAAGAGAGACAGATACTATGGATACATTTGTTAATTCTTCTTGGTATTTCTTGAGATATTGTGATCCTAAAAACAAAAATAAAATCTTCGATAAGAAAAAAGTAAAATATTGGATGCCAATTGATCAATATATTGGTGGAAAAGAACATGCTACAGGCCATCTTATTTATTTCAGATTCTATACTAAATTTTTGCGAGATTTAGGTTTGCTCAATATTGATGAACCTACTCTAAAACTGTTTAATCAGGGTGTATTACATGGCCCTGATGGCAGAAAAATGTCTAAATCATATGGGAATGTTGTTTTGCCAGAAGAAGTCAGTAAAAAATATGGAATTGATACTGCCAGATTATTTTTAGTTTCAATGGCTAGCCCTGATAAAGACCTTAAATGGGGTGATAAAGGTGTTGAAGGAAGTTTGCGTTTTATTAATAGAGTTATGGGCTATTTCACAAAACTTAAATTTGGAAAATCAGATCCTAGATTAGAAAGCAAATTAAACAAGACAATAAAAGAAGTAACTCAGGATATAAAGGAATTTAGATATAATCTTGCTGTGATAAAAATCAGAAAATTATTTGATTATTTCACAGAAATTGATAAAAAAACAGCAGAAGCTTTTTTGAAAATGCTTCATCCTTTCTGTCCACACATAACAGAAGAATTATGGCATCAATGGAATAAGACATTCATTTCACTTGAATCATGGCCAAAATACAATGAAAAAAAGATTAATCTTGCATTTGAGAAAGAAGAAGAAATCCAAGAAAAGTTAAAGCAAGATATAAGACAGATTGTTAAAATATTAGGAACAAGACCCAAAGGAATATATGTTTATGTTATCCCTAAAGAGCTTAAGGTTTATAATCCAAAAGAACTTGAAAAGGAATTTAATTGTAAAGTTGATTTTCAAACATCTAACAAAATAACTTATGATCCAAAAAAGAAAGCAAAGAAAGCTAAACCAGGAAAACCAGCAATTTATATTGAGTAATTATTCTAAAACAGCCCTAATCCTTTTTATACGTTATGGCTACAAAAATAGGATAAAATCCAACAAAGTAGTCATAATTTATATGACTACATAATAGAAAAATTTATAAATAATGTAGTCATAATTATATCATGGTTCATACAGAAATTCAAGAAAAAAACAAAAAAAAATATTATTATAGGGCTAAGGCAATAAGAGAAGGAAAGCGAGTAAAAAAAGAAAGAATATATCTCGGGGTTAATCTGACAAGAGAAGAGCTTAAAAGAAAAGAAAAGGATGCAGATAAAAAGTTGAATGTTTTTAGTGTAATCTTGACAAAAGAAGAAACCGAATTTTTAGAAAAAATAAAAAGGGATTTTTCTAAAGAACCCAAGGAAAATTATGAAAATAGATATGAGGCATTTTGTTCTTTATTTACTTATGACTCAACAGGTATAGAAGGAAATACCCTAACTTTATCAGAAACATCTTATTTGCTATTTGAAGGCATTGTTCCAAAATCAAAATCCTTGAGGGAGATTAATGAAACAATAAATCATAAAAAAGCATTTGACTATATCTTAAATTATAAAAAAGACCTGACAAAAGAATTTATTTTAGAGATTCATAAGCTGGTTATTATAAATGCGCTAAGACAAGATTTGATTTCTCAAATAGGCAGATATAGAACTATTCAGGTATTTGTTGGAAGATCAATCCCACCTAAACCGCAAGATGTTCCTAGAGAAATGGCAAAATTATTAAGATGGTATGGTACAAATAAAAAGAAACTGCATCCGCTAGTTTTAGCTTCTTATTTTCATACAGAATTTGAAAGAATACATCCCTTTGTTGATGGTAATGGCAGAGTTGGGAGATTATTAATGAATTTTATAATGCATAAGAGTCACTATCCTATGATAAATATTCCAAAAAAAAGAAAGTTCAAGTATTATCAAGTTTTACAAAAAATGCACAGAACTGGCAATTTGGGATCATTTGTCAGATTTTTGATATCTATGTTAAAAAAAGAGAGATTAAGATTCTAAAACAGCCCTAATTCTTCTAACTCCGCCCGCAACAGCCTCTTGTTTTGTTATTTTAAACTTTCCTAACTCTTTTGTATTTTTAACATGAGGCCCCATACAAATTTCAATGCAATCATCAATAATATAAACAGAAACAATCTTGCTTTTATATTCAAAAGGTGATTTTGCTATTTTTTTTGCCTCTGTAACAGGCATCTCTTTTCTCACAACTTCAATTTCTTGCTTGATTTTATCATTAACTATTTTCTCTACTTTCTTTATTTCATCATCTGTTAATTTTCTGTCAAAATTAAAATCAAACCTTATTCTTTCTGGGGTGATATTAGAACCTTTTTGCACAATATCTGGATTTAAAGCTTTTCTTAATGCATATAATAGAAGATGAGCAGCTGTATGAAGTTTTGTTGTTTCATAACTTGCATCTGATAAACCACCTTTGAATTTCTTTTCAGCACCAACTCTTGATATTTCTTGATGTTTTTTATATTCAAGATAAAATCCTTTTTCATCAATCTCAATATTTTTTTCTTCTGCTAGTTCCTTTGTCATTTCTATTGGAAAACCATAAGACTGGAACAAAAGAAAGGCTTCTTTACCTGAGATTTTCTTATCTACCGCCATCCTATTAAATTTATTAAGGCCTTTTTCAAGAGTTTTTCTGAATTTTTCCTCATCTTTTTTTAATTCAGATAAAATAAATTTTTCCTTTTTCTTTAGAGGATAATCTTTGTTAATTTTTATAACAATTTTTGCTATTTCTTGAATAAAATTTTGCATTCCTAGAAGCCTTCCATATCTCATAGCTCTTCTGATAAATCTCCTTAAAATATAACCTTGATCAACATTGCTAGGAACAACAGAATTTTCATCTCCAAGTATAAATACAGAGGCTCTGATATGGTCAGTAATTATCCTCATACTTCTTAGTTGTTTTTCATCTGGCTCTTTTATCTTAGCTAGTTCTTTAATTTTATCCA
This sequence comes from Candidatus Pacearchaeota archaeon, assembly GCA_026016245.1. Classification (GTDB taxonomy): domain Archaea; phylum Nanobdellota; class Nanobdellia; order Pacearchaeales; family UBA284; genus DAOWHW01. Next base: position 296,000 of record CP061211.1, on the reverse strand, counting down.
TTATTGGCTTTAGTATTTTAATTTCATAAACAGATTTTTCCCCCTGAAGTATTGTAACTGTTCTTTCAACCCCCATCCCTGTATCAACATTTTTTTGTTTTAGTGATTGGTAATAATATAGGTTTTCTTCTATGAATTTTTTGATTTGTTTAGGAGATTTGTATAATTTTGAGTTAATACCTATTTTTCTAGCAGAGTTTATATTGTCTGTTGAATGATCAAAATAAATAACTTCGTCTGGTTTTAGATTATATTCTTTTAATAACATTTCAAAATATTTGGAATCTTTTTTACTTGGATTATTAAAACAAGTAAAAATTTCTATTTTCTCTTTAAATTTATTTATTAATTCTGTAAGAGGTTTGTTTTTCTTGTCTTCGAGATTAGCATTAGTAACAATTATTAAAGACATATCGTAAGTTATCAACGAATCTAATAATTCTTTATTTATCTTTCTATTTTCGTCAAACAAACAATGAATTGCATCGATGAGAATTGCTTTTACTTTTGTCTTGTTGTATTGCATAAAAACATCATTCCAGATTTCAAAATATTTACCACAAGGACATCCTGGACGGCAATTCTTACTACAGGATTTTTTTCCTGTATCAACAAACATCTCTGTATCAGGTCCGCAAGGCCCAGTTTCTCCTACAGGCCCCCACCAATTTTCTTCCTTGCTCAAAAAGTAAATTCTTTCTCTTGGAATGCCTAAAGATTGCCAGATTTTTGCTGTCTCTTCATCTCTAGGAACATCCTTATCTCCAGCAAAACATGTGATATATAATTTTTCTGGATCAATCTTCAGAATTTTTGTTAAAAATTCATAACTGTATTCAGTTGCTTCCTTTTTCCAATAATCTCCTAATGACCAGTTTCCTAACATTTCGAAAAAAGAGAGATGCATTGGATTGCCTACTTCATCTATATCTTGTGTTCTTAAACATTTTTGAGCATTAACTAACCTTTTGCCTTGTGGATGTTTCTGTCCAAGAAGGAAAGGAACTAGAGGATGCATTCCAGCTGTCGTGAATAACACACTTGGATCATGTTCTGGAATAAGACTAGCATTAGGAATTTCTTTATGTCCTTTCTTTTTGAAAAATTCTATATATCTCTTCTTGAGCTCTGCTGATTTCATAGATAATAATAAATAATATTACTTATAAAATTTTTCTTACGATTAAGATGATATTCTTCCCAACCTTACTCTTTGATATTTCAAAACCATTTTTCTTTAATAACTTTTTCAGTTCCCAAGAAGTAAACATGTAGAAGTATCTGTAGTATGTTTTACCTTTAACAGTCCATTTTTCATATTTTTCTTTGACAAATAAAGACAGAAGAGGATATTTATTCCATACAGACACAAGGGCTATTCCTCCTGGCTTTAGAATTCGATATATTTCTTTAATAGCTTTCTCTTGTTCTTTCTTTTTTAAATGATGTAATACAGCTACGCTTAAAACATAATTAAAACTCTTGTTCTTGAAAGGCAGTTTTTCTGCTTTTGCCTTCTTTAATTTGACTTTAAAATCATATTTTTTAGAAAATTCCTTTGCATATTTCAACATCTCACTACTAAAATCAATTCCATAACAATCAAAACCTCTTTTAAAAAAAGGCAATAAGTGACGACAATTACCACATCCAATATCAAGAATCTTGCCAGGCTTGAATTCACTAGTTATTTTGTCAATCTCAGCAGTAATATCTCTAAAAGGTCTCTGTCTAAAATGATACCATTGTTCTGCTATTGCATCCCAAACTTTTTCCTGATTTTGTTTCATATAATCAAGAAGCTTTTTAAGATTTAAATTTCTTCCCTTATTGTGAGAAAACCAACAAAAACAATATCTGGAGTAACACCATTAGCAGTAGTTATTAAACCTAGAAAATGCCCTCACGGAACCTGTCTTTACTGTCCTACTCTGGCTGTTCCTCAATCTTATACCCCCAAAAGTCCAGCAATTATGTGCGCTATGTTGTTAAATTATGATCCTCACAAACAGACTCTTGCTAGATTAAAAGCATTTCAAGCAATGAAACATCCTACTGACAAGATTGAACTTATTATAATGGGTGGAACATTTCCTGCTTATCCTAAAAACTACCAATATAATTTCATCAAAGCATGTTATGATGCTTTTAATGGCAAAATAAGTAAAACACTAGAGCAAGCAAAAAAGCTTAATGAGAAAGCAGAGCATAGGTGCGTTGCTTTGTGCATAGAAACAAGGCCAGATTTTTGTTCTAAAAAAGATATAGAGAAAATGTTAGAATTTGGCTGTACAAGAGTTGAGCTTGGTGTTCAGGCTCCAGATGATAAAATCTATAAGAAAGTTTGCAGAGGCCATACAGTTAGAGATGTAATTGAGGCAACTCGCAGACTGAAAAATGCTGGCTTTAAAATTGGTTATCATATAATGCCTGGTTTGCCTGGAAGTAATTTTAAAAAAGATATCAGAATGTTTAGAGAATTATTCTTAAATTCTGATTTTAAACCTGACCAATTAAAAATTTATCCAACACAAGTTATCAAAGGAGCAGAGCTTGAAAGATTATATGAGAGAGGAAAATATAAACCTTACACAAAAGAACAATTAATCAAATTAATTATAGAATTCAAACAAATTGTTCCAAGATATTGTAGAATTATGAGAGTGATGAGAGAAATTCCTCCTGATTTTCTTGTTGCAGGAACAATAAGAATTGATCTTAGAAAAGTTATCCATGACAAAATGGAAGTTCTAGGTTTGAAATGTAATTGTATTAGATGTAGAGAAATAGGTTTTGCTTTACTTAAGAAAAAAGAAATTAAAAAAGATCTTAAATTAAATAAGATAGAATATAAGGCGTCTAAAGGAAAAGAACTTTTTATTGAAATAATAAATAAAGATGATATTATTTTTGGCCTCATTAGATTGAGAATTCCCGATAAATCAGAAATATTGCTTGTTAGAGAGCTTCATGTTTATGGCCCTGCTCTTAAAATTGGTAAAAGAGCAAGAGGAAAAGCTCAACACACCGGTTTAGGAAAGTGGTTGATGGATGAAGCTGAAAAAATTGCTTCTGAATATAGCTACAAGAAAATTTTTATTATTAGTGGGGTAGGTGTTCGTGAATATTACAGAAAGCTTGGTTATAAATTAGAAGGACATTATATGGTTAAATATCTCAGTTAATTTTCTTCTCTTTTTTCAGGTTTTTTAGAAAATATTGAACATTTGGTGCTAACTTATGACCTTTATATTTAGAATCAATCCAAAAGATTTTTCGAGGAAGCTTACCTTTTCTTGGAATCTGTTTTGGTTTAAGTTTTGAAAGCCAATGTATAAGAACAACAGGAATTTTTTCTCCTGTGTGTGGTTTTTTCCATAAAAGCATTGGATCTAATGGCCTAATAATCTCAATATTGACTCCAATTTCCTCTTTGGTTCTTCTCAAACAAGTTTTTTTCAAATCTTCTTTGTAATGAATTCTTCCACCAGGGAATTTTAAAAAAGGATCTTTATCATCCAACACAACTAATATCTTTTTGTTTTTTAGAATTACTGGACCAGATGCTATTACTGCTCTTACTATTCCTAATTGTTTTGGTATTCTTTTCTTTCTCATTCTAAACCACAATTATCTTGCCTTTTCTTCCGACATTTATTACTTTTGTTTTTCCAATTTTCTCTTCAATACCTTCAGCTTCATGAACATGGCTACAGATGGCCAAGTCAGGTTTAAATTTTAGGATGGCTTTTCTTACTCCCTCAGATCCTGGAACAAAGTGAGAAAGTTTCGCCATTAAAGTTTTTGAAGGATGAACATGAGTAATCATTATTTTCTTTTTTACATTTTTAACTTTTTTGAATCCTCTTTGTAATGTATCATAAATTTCCTTCTCACTTAACTGAAAAAGTCCTATGTTTGCGCCTCCAGCACCAAAAATTCCTATATCTTCTTTTTTAAGACCTTTTCCATGGATATTCTTTACTTGAGGGCTATAAATTTTTTCTAAAAAATTTGCTGTTGCAAGAGTTTCATGATTTCCAGGAATTATTAAAACATCAAGTTTTCTTTTTGCAAAAGGCCCTACGAGATAATCAATACTAGATTCAGCAAATGTAAGATCCCCAGAAAGAATGATAAGATCAACTTTTTGCTTTTTTGCTTTTTTTGCTAATTTTGAAGCTTGTCTACTATCTCCATGTAAATCACCAATAGCTAGAATCTTGAAATGTTTTTCTTTTTTCTCTTCCCCTTTTTTTAATTTCTTTTTCCTTGTCTTTGTTTTTTTCTTCTTTATTTTTTTAGTCATGATAAGAATAAGATAATTTAATTTAAAAAACTTCTTGAAGAATTCTAATCATATTCTATTTCTCGGAACATGATAAAATCAGCATCATAAGAAGATTTTTCTTGGCTTGGAGGAGATGGAAAAGATTGTGTGATAAATTGTTTCACTTTATTAATCCCATTCTTAGCTTTCCCAAAATGACCCTTTCTGAGAAATTTTATTGGATTGAATAATATTTTTTCACCACTTTTTCCTCTGTAGAAAGTTTCTAGATGTAGATGTATTGCTTTTTTTCCTGTTTTCTCGCTTATTGAACATCTTCCTGTATTTCCCATAAAACCTATAAGCTCTCCAACCTCTACTCTTTCCCCAACTTTTACTGAAATTTTTGAAAGATGGCCAAACCTCATATAATATCCATCATCAGTTAACACTTCTACTAGATTCCCATATTGCCATAAATTTCTATTATATCCTGCTCTTGTTACATTACCCCCACAACCTATATGATAAAGTTCATGTTTTACTTTTCCTTTTTTTGCGACCATATCAAGAGCATTATGAAGTCTTGTTTTAGTGCTGCCAGGACCTCCAGTGTGCCTTACAGCAAAATATCCACTTGTTATTATATATCCATCTTCACCAAGAGGATTTCCAGGATCAAGATTTAGCTGAATTGATTCAAGTTTCTCTTTTATATTTTCATCTCCTTTATCATAACTCACAAGTTTTGCTAAAGAAACCTTACTTTCTCCTTCAATTAAGGAATCATGAGTTAATTCATGATATACTGATCTGCCTATATTAAAATTATCTAACTGAGAAGTTATTGTATCTAAACACTCAAGTTTCTTATTATAAATATTAGCTTCTATATTTTTTATCTGGCTGCTTAAATACAAGAATGCCATAAGGCAAGATGTGGCAGCAATACCAATAGGAATGCCAATATTCCAAGGATTTACCTTAGTCTTTTTTCTTTCTTTTATTGGTTCTGCTTTTATAGGCTCAGGCTTTATGTATTCTTTTTTCAGCTCTACTTTTTCAACAATAGGTTTTGGTTTAGGTTGCTTAGGTTTTTTAGCATATATTATTGGCTTTGGTTTTTTTATTACTGATCTTAGAACTGCTGGTATTAAGGATTTTGTCTTAACAAGAGCAGGAACTGAAATTTTTGGTTTAGGAATCTCTTTTTCTATTACTTTTTCTTCTTTTGATTCCTTGTATTCTTTTACCTCAATTTCAAAAATATCACAGCCTAATTCATATGCTTCATGAACTGTCCCCCAGATTTTTGCTTCTTTTTTAATCTCTTTATCCTTAAGAAGCTGTTCAAGAAGTTCTGGCTTTTTTTTATCTTTAAAACCAATTAAATCTAAGGAAAGATCTAAATATTTGTAAAGATCTTTCTTAGCATAATACTGTGCTACATTCCTACATAAATCATTAAATTCTTTTAGCCTTGGATTCTTATTTGCCATTTTATATAGTAAGAAATGGGGATATTTAAAATGTCCGAATTTTAGTCATTTAGGAATAGTAATAATAAAGAATTAAAATAGGAAAATAAAAAGAAAAATTAAAAAATAAAAAACAAAGATTTAACGGAAAAGTTTTATGATATCCTTGTTCAAGACAAGCAGATAGAAGATTCCCCCATAAATCACTAAGCTTACTATTCCTCCTGGTAGAGCTATTAATCCAGAAATTATTCCTAAAACTGCAAATATCATCATTATTATTCTTGCCCAATTCTTATGTTGCCAAAGATTTAGAGCCACAATAAACTCAAAAACTCCGAATGCCATGATTAATATTCCAACAAATACTAAAACACCGCCAACAATTACTCCTCCCCATGCTTCTTGTTCAAAGTAAGGAAAAATAGCTGGCAAGAAGCTTCCACCTATTAACATAGCAATTCCAGCGATAACTGCTAATACTGCTCCAATAAATCCAAGAATAGCAATAATCTTCACCCATAATTCAGCTGTAGATTTTTTCATTTCACACCTCCTTTCACTTCTTTTTCTTTATTTTCTTTTTTGATTTACCTTTTATTATTTTAAATCCACAATATTTTTGTAGAACATTAGGAATCTTAATGCTGCCATCTTTCTGCTGATAATTTTCTAGGATTGTAGCTATTGTTCTTTGTGTTGGTATGGCTGTTGCATTTAGTGTATGAACAAATTTTCTCTCTCCGTTTTCATCAAAAAATCTTATATTTAATCTTCTTGCTTGATAATCTGTACAGTTAGAACAAGAAGTGATCTCCCTATAATTTTGTTGAGCAGGGAACCAGGCTTCTATATCATATTGTTTTGCAGCTAATTTTCCCAACTCACTTGTACACATTTCAACAATTCTATAAGGAATTTTTAATGCCTTATAAATTTCTTCCATATTTTTCAAAAGTTCTTTATGTAATCTTTTGCTCTCTTCTGGCTTGCAAAATATAAATTGCTCTACTTTGTTAAATTGATGAACTCTGAAAATTCCTTTAGTATCTCTACCATGACTTCCTGCTTCTTTTCTAAAACAAGGACTAATCCCAGCAAACTTTATTGGAAGGTTTTTATTATTTAAAACTTCATTCATGTGATAAACAGCAAGAGGATGTTCTGCTGTTGCTATTAAATAAAGATCTTCATCTTGAATTTTATACAGCATTTCCCCGAAAGTTTCTAGATGAGCAACCCCTTCATAAGGTCTTTTTTTTAACATAAAGGGAGGCTCTATAAGTTGATAGCCTTTCTTTTTCATAAAATCTAGGGCAAATCTTTGTAAAGCGTGGTCAAGAATCACAGCCTCATTTTTCAGGTAATAAAAGCGGGCTCCTGAAACTTTTGCAGCTCTTTCAATATCAAGCAAATCAAAATTTGTGGCAAGTTCTTCATGGCCTTTAACTTTAAATTTGAATTTTTGTATCTTACTATATTTTTTGATTATTTTGTTATCTTTCTCACTTTTACCTATAGGAACATCTTTTGCTGGCATATTAGGAATTGTAAGAAGTAAATTTCTTATATTTGGTTCGAATCTTCTTATTTCATCCTCTATCTTCTTGATTTTATTAGGAATTTCTTTGGCTTCCTTTATTTTTTTCCTTACTTCACTCTCTTTTTTTAACTTCTTTAGCCGATTAATATCCTCAGAAATCTTATTACGCTGATATCTTAAATTATCAACTTTCTGTTTTAGCTCTCTATATTTTTTATCTTTTTGAATAAAAGCATCAACAAGTTTAGGATCAAGCTGCCTGTTTTTTATGGCTTCTTTTACCTCTTTTGAGTTTTCTCGAATAAACTTTGGATCAAGCATAGATAAAAAAAGTAATGAACTATATTTAAATTTTCTTATTAAGTAGAATAAATTTTAATCTGATTAAGTTTTTCATACAAACCCTCATTTTTCATAAAAACTTTGTATGGAATTTCAGCAGGCTGCAATACCAAGCTAGAAGTTATGTTTAGATTATTTTGATAATCCAAAGTTAAAGTAACATTAAAACCTCCTGGGACTTCTTCTGTGAGAGCTTTGATTCTACCAATGATGATTGTTGTTCCTGGCTCACTATATTTATAGGAGGAGTCTTCAAGAGTCCATTTTATTTCATCTTCATCCTTATCAATTATAAGAATACCTCTTTTCAGCTGCAAGCTTATTGATCTGACATTTCCTTCTGCTGAACTATCCACTTCAATTATCTTTTGATCAAGCTCATTCAACATGTTTACTGTCTGGTCTATAGCTGCCTTATCTCTTGCTGCTTTAATCCTTGGCTGTACAGCTGCTAACACAATACCAAGGATAGCCAGACTAATTAAAATATAAAGAACTGTAGAAACCCAAACTACTGCTTGTTTTTTCATTTTCTATTTACTCAGGACATATACTGATAGTCATCTGTGAAGTAATCTCACAAGTTTTTTCTGTAACTCCACTCTTAACTACTGGAGAAATTGCAACTGAAGTTATATTTATATTGTCTGCAATATCAAATGCAGTTAAAGGTATTTTATATTGGATCTCCTCTAAAACTTTTGGTAGCCCATCTCCATAATCTGTATCTTCTTTCAGAATATGGGTTTTGGTTACTTCTGCTACTGAGGCTTGTACTACAATACCTACAAGTTCAAAATCTTCTGCTCCACGACCAATCCTTATTACTAAATGACTATCTGTGTAATTGAAACAAGCTTCTTTGATTTCAACTCTAGCCCCATAACACAATTCTGCTCCCTTCATTTGTTCTTGTACAAAAGGCACTACAAAAGCAATAACTAAAGCCACAACAACAATTGTGATCACTATAAGCAAAACTGTTGCAATCACAGGTTCAATTCCTTTTTTATTTTTCATTTTTTACCTCTTTTAGTATAATTTTTTAACATGAAATGGTTTGTGCTTGGTTTTCACAAACATATTCTTCTTGAGCTCCAGATTTAGTTATTCCAAGCAAAACAGGAATAACTTTTATTTGTTCCATACATGCTATTCCACTTATTATTCCAGTTGTACCAGGAGTTATTCCAGAAATATCCCCCAATTTAGTTGTACTTGTTTCAGTCACACGATAAATCTCTGCTCTATGAATAGGATAATCCCCCATATTAACTACTTGTAATGTTTCTATAACACTATTATAAGAAATATCAAAATTGATTTCATTACATACTAATTCTATTGGTGTGCCATCTTTTGTTATAGCTTCCTTTTGAAAACCACGAAGCCACATAAAAATAAGCAAAAAAAGTGCTATTGCGACAACTATAAGCAGGACAGTTGCAACAACTGGAGAAATTCCTTTTTTATCTTTTTTCCTCATATTACTTAGTTGATTTTTGGATTTAAATATTTTATCCAAATTATTCACATGCTCCCTCTGGGATATCTAGACTAGCGATAGCATTCTTGCATAGAGTGGCATAAGGCTCTCCTGCCCTATATGGAATAACCACTATTCTTGTTATTTTATTAAAAGATGAATAACTAAAAGGACTTTCTGGATAAAATTCTTCATTAGGGGCAAAACAAGGATCTCTGTCACAAATAACACATCTTGGTTTGCCTGTACAGTCAGGACTTATCTCTAAAAAATCATATAAAAATTCACTGTCTGTTTCATTACCAATTTTAATAAAAACTCCTGTAACATTAAACAAACCACGATTTTTTATTGTTATATTGATTCCATCATCTTCACAAGTATAATTTTCAATAACTATGTTAGTTCCTTCAGGACAGCCTTCTTCTGGGAGTGGTTTTTCTGCATAGGTTCTCAAGAATGTATATGTGGCTGCTGCAAGAGCTATAGCTAAGGTGATGAGCAGAACATAAGAAACAAGGATACTAATGCCTTTCTTATTTTCTTTTTTATTCACAAACATATTCTTCACCATCTTTTTCTGTCAAGGCTATAAACCAAAACTTTTCATTATTGTCAATTTCATATTGTTTATTAACTTTCTCACTTGATAAAATTATTTTATCTACTGGTCCAATAATCTCTATAAATCTATAACCATTTAATGACTGCCAATTATCATAATCCTCAACAACAATTTCATAATCTGTTGCATCCAAAATATTTACATAATTATTATTACCATAAACATAAACAAGGCCAAAATTAGGATCAGTTTTTTCTGCATAACTCATAAATTCTTTAGTGAAATCAAGAATCAAGCCAGCTTCCCCACTCTTGTTGCTTGTGTTTATTGCATGTTCACTGACTCTGAAAACCTCCTCTTTGTAATTTTTACACATCAGAGCAAATTTCTTAGGAGCTGTTTCTTCTCTTCCAGTCTTTATTATTGTATTGAATATTGTTGCCAGGCTTAGAATTATTATCCCAAGAATTACTGCAAAAATAATGAAAAATTGAGCTTTTTTATTCATCTTACTTCGCTTTTTATCCATTTATCGTACTTATCATTTTATTTTCTGACTTTATAAATGCATAAATAGTTTTTGATATTTATATCTTTTTACTAGATTATTTAGCTATTTTCCATAATAATTTAAAGTTATTTCTAAAACTCTCAACAACAAACCTATCTTTTATCATAGTTGCAATAGGTTTTTTAGATGAAATCACAATTAAAACCCTATCACTATAAATGTGGACTATAGCTGGATTTGATAAATTTTCAGGCAAATATTTTATTTGAGTATAAGGCAATTTTTCATGGTCTCTGCCAAGGGTTTTTCTTTCAGATTCATTAATAATAATTTTCTCGTAAAGTTTTCTTTTTAATCTCTTATTTCTTATTCTATTTATTAAAGCCTTCGCCATATTTGGATCAGCCCCCACATATTTGCTAAGGGTATATATCAAAATAGGTTCTTTTTTATTAGTTTTTTCTAAACATTCTTCAAATGCATTCCATACTCCATTCCATCCTTCAAAGACCTTTACTTCGTAAATTTCCTTTTTTTCAGATTTTTTAATTTCAGCAAATAATCTATTCAATTTTTTCTTAGAGCTTTTTATCTCTTCTTTTAGACCATCTAAATAATTTATCAAATTACTTAAACCAGTCACTTGAAAGTATTTTATGTTATTTTTTAATGTGTAAGAAACAAGCCCCTTATCTATTAAGGTGTTGACCACATGATATACTGTTGAGCTTTGCAGTCCCGTATTTTTTATGACATCTCCACTAGTTGACTGAGAAACACCAACTAAGTAAAAATAAACTTTTGATTCAGCTTTTGTTAGTCCTGTTTTCATTAGGGCTTTAATAAATTCTTCCATATTTCTTTAATCTTCTCCTAGTTTTTAAATTTTTCTCCAATATTGGAGAGCAATAAAATAAAAACAAATATCACTAAGAAGTAGATAAAATGAAAGTTGCTGGAGTTTACAAAATTCATGAGGATATAGAAACAATTGAAGAAGTAATTAGGGGTTTAGATGAGCCTTTAGGTCTAGAATGTATTTTAGCTGTAGCCCAAGGTCAAGGACATGAAGTTGATTTATTCATTCCAAAAGACACAAAAGATATGGAAGAAATAATTGCTTTTAATCCAAATATTATTTTATATTCAAGTACAACAAATAGAATTGATTTTTACCTAAAATTTAATAAAGAATTAAAAAAAATAAAATCCAATCTAATATCTATCGTTGGAGGCTACCATCCCTCAGCAGAGCCTTCTATTATCAAAGAAGGGTTTGATTTTGCTATTCTTGGGGAGGGTGAAGAAACATTCAGAGAATTATTAACATCTATTGAAAAAAATAAAGATTATGAAAAGATAAAAGGTATTGCTTTTTTAGGGGAAGGGATTGTTGTTAATCCAAGAAGGCAAAGGATAGAAAATTTAGATAAATTACCAGACCCATTTAGAACAGAGAAGATCTTCAAACAAAAATCTACTTATTTGTCTTATCCACCAACAAAAAAGAGAAAAACAGCTTTTTTAGAATACTCTAGGGGATGCACTTTTAATTGTAGTTTTTGTGCTTCCCCAAATGTCTTAGGTAGAAAAATCATTTATAGAAAACCAGAGACAATAACAAGGCAACTTAAAAATCTAAAAGAAAATTTTGGAATAAATTATATCTTCTTTACAGATTTAAATATGACTCTAAATCCTAAAAAAGTAGAAGAATTGTGTGATAGTTTAATCCAAGAAAATCTCAATATTTATTGGACTATTCTTTCTGGGTTTAGAAACATAAGTTATGGTTTATTAAAAAAGATGAAGCAAGCGGGTTGCGTAAAGATAAGTTGGGGATTAGAGAATATACTACAACCCCCATGGATCAAGAAAGAAACAAAAAAATTATGTCCTTCAAATAAAATACAAGAAATTTTGAACTATTCGTCAGAAATAGGAATTCTTAGTGAAACTTTCTTAATTATTGGATGGCCTAAGGAAACTAGAGAGCAGATAAAAGAAACCATGAATAGACTGCCTTATTATAATATTCATATAGCTTCCTTTCCAATTTATACTCCTTTTCCAGGAACATTGGATCACAAAATAATAAGAGAAAAAGGATTTTTAATTGAAAAGGATAAGTCAAAGTATGATGTAAATCACTTAGTTTTCAACCATCCCTGTTTTAGCGGTAACGAATTAAAAGAAATACAAGGAGAGATGTCAAGGACTTTTTATTTCTCTGAAGAATATAAAAAGAGAATTTCTAAATTCATCAAAAAACATCCAAGGTATAAAAAAATTTTTGATGAATTTTTATCCTTGGTATATAAAAAATTAAAATGATGATTAAAAATATAAAACCCATTAGAAAGTTAGAGATATTAGAAACATATGGACTTGGCAAAAAATTTTTATATGAGCCAAAAACCTTGAGCTGTTTTGCTGGCATCAGTTTTGGTTCAAGATACTATTCAAGAAAAAATATAAGAGATATAACCATAAATCTGCTTCAGTATGCAAAAAAAATATTGCTTATTCCATGGGATAAAATTTATGTTCATAATATAGTGGCATTTCAAGATTTATGTTCTGAAGAAGCAGAAAAGAAATTAAGAAGATTAAAAGGAGAAATGGAAAGGACTTTAAGAAAAATAAAAAGGGGAGGCTGTGAATTTGATGTTTGTTTTATTTCAGAACTATATGAAGATTCAGATTTTATTAAATTATATAACGTCATGGAAGAATTCTATAAAAAAGATTTAAATTTTAAAAAGGATTTACACGAAAGAATTATTCAAACTCCCTTCATAAATTCTAGACTGAAAGAGTTTGGAAAAGAAAAGGCAAGAAAAAGTTTAGAAATTGCTTCTAAATATGCAATTGGACAAACAACAGCACATATTTATTTATCTCATTATACAGAATATAAAGTGAGGATATCAAATGATCTTTTTCCAGAATTTATCAAAAAAATGTTTAATTTTGAATATAAGGGGTTAAAAGAAGCACTTGGTTTAAAAAAAGAGAATCTTGGTTATGTTAGAGGAGTTTTAAAATAATTTTAAAAGGGCAGGTTCGAGGATTTGCTTCTATACTTACTAGAAAGCTACCCTAACTCTTCCTCAGCCTTGCAACCCTACAAGCATCTTAACTCTAACTTAGGGCTGCCTCCTTCCGGAACTGACCCGGTTTGCTAGGGCAAGATCAAGCAGGACAAGACCTCAACGTCCAAGTCAGGACTCCCCAACAAGCATATAACGCCTCCTCTTGCAGCTTGTCATAAAGCCCATTTACAAACGGCACAGGGCTAGCGTGCCAGCCTAACCTACCCACTAAAAAGAGGCAGAAAGAACTTTTAAAGCTTGCTGATGCGGGAGACAGGATTCGAACCTGCGCAGGGACTAACCCACAGGATCTTAAGTCCTGCTCGTTTGACCACTCCGACACTCCCGCATACAAGATAAAAATGTTAAAGATTTATAAATTTTTGTTAAGAGCAAAATTTTTAAATTCCTTTTTGTTTAGGATGTGATGACAAAAAAAGGGGTAAAATCAACTAAAGCCATAGATCTACTTTTAGAGAACACTATAGCTCTACAAAAGACTATCACCAACCTAGCCACTGAACTTAAGAGTTTGAACAAAAAAGTTTCTTCTTTGCTTAAATTATTTGAAGATGCAAGCAAGGCTTTTAAGGAAGCTAGAATAGAGGGAGCCGCAGCAGCTCCGTCGGAAATTGCTGAACTTTCAGAGAAGATAGATGATCTTGTCAAGCAGAACATGACAATAGCAAAAGGCTTGCTTCTTTTAGAAAAAACACTTAGGGAAAGCAAAGTAGAAAGACCAAGTCCAGCAAGACCATCTAGAGAAACACACAAACCAAAACCTTTACCAGAGTTTTCCTTTTAATTATATTTCTAAAATGGCTAGAAAGAAAGCAAAAACTATAAAATCTGAAATAAAAGCTGTAGAAACTGCTGCCGAGAAAGCAAAAAGTGCTAGAGAAAGAGAATTTCTTAGCTCTTTTATGAAACAGCTTCTTATTGCTAAAGAAAAACAAATTATAGAAGAGAAAAAAATAGGGAAAAAGGAGAAAGCAGAAAAGGAAGTTGCAGTAGTTGAGAAAAAATTAAGACTAGGCATAATGAAAGGCAGGAAAATGAGAGAAAAATTAAAACCTCTTACATTAGAAGAAGAAAAAGTAGAGCCTGAGAAAATGGAAGAAATAGTTGAAGCAGCGCCAAAACCAACACCTCCCCCAACAGAAGTGGCCCCAGTTTATAAGAGACCCTTGCCTATATTGCCAAAAGCACCAAAACCAGAAAAAGAATATCCTCTGCCTGAACCAAGATCTCCTGCTAGGCCTCCTGAAGAAGAGGCTATGGCACCACCAACAGTGCAGTTTCCTACACCCGAAGCTCCAGAAGTCCCAGAAGCTCCTGCCCTAGCACCTCCAGCTCCTGTTCCTCCTCCCCCTCCAGAAGAAAAATATGAAGCAATCACAGGAATAGATTTAGGAAAATTAAATTCTCTTGTTAAAGATGATGGTGTTTCTCTAATACAATGTGATGGTGCTAATCTTTCTATTAAGATAACAAGAGAAGGAACAATACAAGAAACAAAAATCACGTTGAACGAGGATGAGATAAAAGCAGCTGTTCAGAAATTTGCAGACAGAGCAGGCCAGCCATTATCTGAACCTATTTTTAAAACTCAAGTAGGAAATCTTTTGATAACAGCAGTAATATCAGCTTTTGCAGGATCAAGATTTGTTATTTCTAGGGTCTAATAAAATATTCTTCTATTAAAGCTACAATATGATGCTGCTGTCTAATATTCTCAGCAGTAGTCTTAACTGAAATACGATAACCACGACAATTATTATCAACATGAATAAATAAAATTTCTTTTTCAGTTATTCTTCTAATTCTAGATTTTTTTGCTTCTCTTGCCTCTCCATCTACAATCTCTGTAATATATTTTATTCCTTCTAATTTCTTGATAAATCTTAAATATTCCTCACTTCTTGGATGTTTTGAACTAATTTTAACGCGAGGGAGCTTTTCTCTTTCTGAGGGGATAGATTCTGATAATATTTTAATCTCTTTTCTTGATTTTGGTAATATCTTTTTTATATAAGAATCACCATTACAATACTTATCTAATTGTGCTTCCACTATTAACTTTTCTTGAAGAATTTTTCTTTTTTCTCGTTCTTCTCTAAGAGCCACGTCCAAAGAAATCTCAGCCTCTTTTTTTTGTTTTTCTACTTCTTTTTCTAATCCCTTAATTTTATCCTGCTGTCTTAATTTAGTTAAAACCTTATCAATTTGATTTTCAATATAATTGGTAAGACTAATGTAATAATAACTAGGATTTCTCAATTCAAAATTAATTTTTACCATAAAATTAGAAACAGGAGGAGATATTTAAACCTTTTTCTTGTTCTTACTCTTAAGGAATTAATGATTCTTGAACATAAGATTTATAAAAACTTCCCCTTTCTTTTAGACATGAAGGCTAAGGAATTTAAAGATAGTGTAATTTGGACTGAGAAATACCGTCCTAAAGACTTTTCTGAGGTTCTTGGCCATTCTGAGATTGTTAAGAGGGGGAGAGCCTTTGTCCAGAATAAGAATATGCCACATTTACTTTTTTCAGGTCCTGCAGGAAGTGGCAAGACAACTCTTGCTTTAATTATAGCAAAAAAGTTCTTTGGTAAGGCATGGCATGAAAATTTTTTAGAGTTGAATGCTAGTGATGAAAGAGGAATAGATGTAGTAAGGCAAAAAGTCAAGGGCTTTGCAAGAACAAAGGCTTTTAGCGGGCCTTTCAAAATCATTTTTCTTGATGAAAGCGATGCTCTGACAAAAGAAGCTCAACAAGCATTAAGAAGAACAATGGAAATGTTTACAGGAACATGTCGTTTTATTCTCAGTTGTAATGTCAGTAGTAAAATTATTGATCCTATACAATCAAGGTGCAGTATTTTTAGATTCAAACTTTTAGACAAGAAAGATGTGGCCAGAGTTGTTGAAAGAATCGCAAAGCAAGAGAAGTTCAAGATCAATAATAAGGCTATAGAAGGCTTGTATGATGTGAGCAATGGCGATCTACGTCGTGTTATTAATATACTTCAAGCCAGCGCAAGTATATCAAAAAACATAAATGAAAATACAATATATGAGATTATTGCAGAGGTTAAACCAGCTGATATAAAAACTATCATAGAAATGGCATTAAAAGGCTCTTTCCTTGATGCCAGAAACAGGCTTCTTGATGTTATGTTAAAACAAGGTCTAGGAGGATTAGATATAGTTAAAGCAATTCAGAAAGAGATATGGAATTTAGATATTAAAGAAGAAGAAAAATTAAAACTTGTAGAGAAGTGTGGGGAAATAGAATTTAGATTAGTAGAGGGAAGCGATGATTTTGTTCAACTTGAGGCTTTGCTTGCTTCATTCATTCTTGCTAAAAAATAAAATAAAAGATGATTCCTTGGACTGAAAAATATAGACCTAGAAAACTAAAAGACATAGTTGGAAATGTCGAAGCTAGAAAGAAAATTCTTGATTTTGTAAAAAATTTTCCTATACAAAGGAGAAAAGCTGTCTTGTTATATGGTCCTGCTGGCAGTGGAAAAACTTCTATAGCCTATGCCCTGGCTTCAGAATTTGATTATGAAATTATTGAATTAAATGCCTCTGACTTTAGAAATAAACAACAAATAAAAGAAATTATTGGGCAGGCCATTCAACAAAAAAGTTTATTTTCTAAGGGAAAGATAATTCTTGTGGATGAAATTGATGGGATAACTGGAACTAGAGACAGGGGAGGCCTAAGCGAACTTATGAGATTAATAATAGGAACCTGCTATCCTATAATTCTTGTGGCAAATGATGCCTGGCAAGCTAAACTAAGGCCCCTACGTTCAAAAACGCAGTTTATTGAACTTAAAGCTCTAGATAAAGAAAGTATTGTTTCTCTTTTACAAAAAACATCTAAAAAAGAAAAGTTAAAAATCTCCAGTGATGCTTTTGAGACTATTTCAATCACGGCCAGAGGGGATGCCAGAGCAGCAATAACTGACTTGCAGATTTTGGCTTCTGTACGCAAAGAGAATGAGATAACAAAAAAAGATGCGCTAGACTTGTGTTCCAGGGAAAAAGATGAAAATATTTTCCAGGCCTTGAGAAAAATATTCAAAGCTAAAGACAAAACATTAAGGGCTTTTAATAATGTGCAGAATATAAATACTAATGATATTTTTTTATGGATTGATGAAAACCTGCCTTTAGAGTATCGAGGAGAAGAGCTGGCAAAGGCTTATGATGCTTTAAGCAAGGCAGATGTTTTTAGAGGCAGGATAAGAAGATGGCAACACTGGCGTTTTCTTGTTTACATAAATGCTTTGCTCACTGAAGGTATCTCTAATTCAAAAAAAGAAGCAAAAACAGATTTTACATCATACAAACCACCTTCAAGGATATTAAAAATATGGATAGTAAAACAAAAACAAGCAAAAAGAAAGGAAATTGCTGAAAAATTAGCTAAGATTATACACACATCAAAAAAAAGAGCATATAAAGAGCTTCCTTTCCTAGAGATAGCTTTCCAAGATAATATCCCTTTTACAAACCTTTAAAAACATATTTTTACATAATATTAAAAAGGAATTTAAAATGAAAATTGCGGATTTGAAAGTCGGTCAGAAAGCAGACATAGAAGAGGCTACAATTGCTGAAATAGGGGAGATTAGGACATTTGTTCGTTTTGGGAGACCTATTCGTGTGGCAACAGCAACTGTCAAAGATGACACTGGAACAATAAATATGTCTTTGTGGAACGAAGATATAGACAGAGTAAAAGAAGGAGACAAAATAAAGTTGACAAATGGTTTCTGTAAAGAGTTCCAAGGAGAGAAACAAGTTACAACAGGGAAATTAGGAAAGATAGAAGTTATTGGAGAAGGAGAAGCTCCATCTGCTGAAGCTGAGACCGTTGAAGAAAAACCTGAAGAAGAAGCTGAATAAAGAGAAGAATTCTTTCTGTTTAAACTAGAAAGATCTTAACAAGAGCTATAATTATGATTATTAGAACTATAGCTCCAAGAATAAAAGGCCATGCTGGCGTCTGCTTTGCCACTGGGATTTCTGCTTGTTTAACCTCTACAACCTCTGGTTTAGGCTCTTCTTTTGGTGGCTGTGGCTTTTCGAATTCTTTAATTTTAAAACCACACCTTCCACAGATCTGTTTTAGAGTATTGCCTAAATCAAGTGTCTTTATTTCAAGAATTTTCCCGCACCATGGACAATTTTGAGGCATATTTCTTTCAAAATCCTTTTATATTTAAATCTTTTGGCAATTTATCCGTTGTTTTTAATAATATACTTTTAATCAAACACGAGAAGATTTTTAAATTTTATTTTCCTATTTTATAAGAAAAAAGGAGAAGAAAATGAATGAAAAGAGACCATCAATAAACCATCTTATTGTTGAGTTTTGGTGTTCTAAACCAAGATGTAAAAGAAAAAAATTAGTGGATTTACTTATAAATGTAATAAAAGAAATTGATTCAGAACTTAAGGCTGGTCCATTTATAAAAGGATTTAGGACAGATTATGGTATGGCCTATACAGGTATTGCTGTTATTGGTTATAGTCATGTTGCAGTTCATACTTTTCCTAACAATAATCCTAAAGGAACAGATGACAAATGTTATTGTCAATGGGAATTTTTAACTTGTGGAGAAGAAGCAGATCCCTCTAAAGCTCCTGGATATTTACTTAAAGAACTTAACCCAAAAATAATAAACTGTGAAAATATATCTAATATTCTTTATTCAATAAAAAATTCTAAAAAATAGAAATGGAAAAATATAAAGTCATGCTCGTAAAGTTAGGTGATAAAGATCTTCTTAATCGTAAGAGTCTTGTCGGCTTCATATTTGAGCCTAAATTTGACGGCATAAGAGTTCTAATTTATAAGGAAGGTAATGATATTGAGCTTGTTAATAGAAAGGGAAGAGATATAATATTCAAATATCCAGAACTTCTTGAGATTCCTAGAAATATAAATTGCAAGGATTGTGTTCTTGATGCTGTCCTTACTATTTTAAACAAGGAGGGTAAGCCAAACCATAGCTCATTACAATACAGAGAACAGTTAAATCATCCCCTAGCGATTAATTCAAAAAGTAGAACTGTTCCAGCAACATTATTTGTTTTTGATATTCTAGAAAAGGATGATCAGACTCTTGTAAATAAATCTCTTGGGGAAAGAAAGAGAATTCTTGGAGAAATAATAACAAATAGTCCTTTCATATCTCTAGCTTCCCACACAACAAATGGCAAAGAATTATGGAAACAAATTCAAGAGAGAGAATTAAGTGGTATGATAGCAAAAGAACTTTCTAGTATATATGAACAAGGCAAAAGAAGCTGGTCATGGTTAAATATACAAAATATCAATACTACCAATACCCTCATTGTTGGATCTACAAAAAATGAGGAAGAAAAACATTTTGATTCATTAATTCTGGCATCATATGTTCCAGAAAAAGGAGAAATTATCTATGTTGGGACACTTAAGCAAGGTTTTAATAAAAAAATAAAGAAAAAACTGAAGAAATTAAAAACAGACAAGCCAGCTCTAAGTGAGGAGGAAAGAAATAAGATAAAAGAAGAAGTGACATGGATTAAACCAGAGCTTATTGTAGAAGTTAAATATCAAGAAATGACAAAAGATAAACAACTAAAAGAACCAAGCTTTATAAGACTAAAATTTGATAAAAAACCAGGGGATTGCCTGCTTTTATCTTAAAAATCTTGCATACTGGATTATGTGCGTTCCTTTTCTATAATGATCCTTAAAGTAACCTTCTTTCCTGAATCTCAAACCTCTGTAAACTCTATTGTTAAGTCTGTCTGTTGAGATGGTTCTAGCAACAACTTTTCGCATACGTTTCTTCTTCAAGATTGAAAGCATCTTTTTTATTAGTCCCTTTCCTATCTTTAAGTCAGAAAAAACTTCATGTCTAAATTCTACTAAATCAATATCTACTTTAGTTGCTCTTATAGTTCCTACAATTTTCTTGTCCTCGATAGTGACCACATAGAATACCTCTTTTCTTTTCAGTCTTTCCTTAACAAATTGCGGTGTAAACTTTGTTGGTCTGTAATATCTTCCATACTTTTTTTGAAGTAACTTTGCAATTCCAGAAGCCTCTTTTACTGTAGCGAGTTTGTATTTTATCATATTCTTTTTAAACTCTTAAAACTTTAAAAACTCTTCTCTCTTCTGTTTTTTAATGCCAGAACAGAAGAAAAGAAAAATGAAAAAACAAAAAGTAAAATACGAGCTTAGTTGTGGAGCCATAATATTTCATATTTCTAAAGACCAACCAAACTATCTTCTTGTGAAATATCCCACTTACTGGGGTTTTGTGAAAGGTCTTGTAGAGCCAGGAGAAACAGAAGAACAAACTGCTTTTCGTGAAACTCTTGAAGAAGTGGGTATAACTGATTTGGTTTTTATCCCGCATTTTCGAGAGACTCAACAGTGGTTTTATCGTTTAAAAGGCCAGTTAAGAAGGAAGGAAGCAGTTTTCCTATTGGCTAAGACAAAAACCTGGAATGTAAAAATAAGCCATGAGCACGAAAATTTTAAATGGTGCACTTATGATGAAGCTCTAAAATTGATTAGAGTTAAGGGTGTCAGGCAACTCTTAACTAGAGCTCATAACTTTCTACAGAAGATTCTTAGACAAAAAAATCTAAAAGATTTTTTCTAAAATATAATTTAGAAAACTTATTTTTCTTTTGCTTATATTCTGTCTATTATATTTTCCCTTAACTATATTTATATACAAGCAGAACATAAATAAGTATGCTAGCCGAGAAAAAGGCAATTTTTGTCCTGGGAAAAAGGGGGGACAAAAAGAGGTGTTCTTACTTTGTCATAATTCTTATAATATCTCCCTCTTTTAACTCATAATCCCTTGCTAATCTTTTATGAGTTCTGGCATCTATTGCTGCTATAAAAGCATTGCCTATATCGGTATGGATTACATAAGCAAGATCCAAAGCACTAGAATTTGGAGGCAGAAGAAATGCATCTGGCAAGACATTATTTTTTCCATCAGTGAAATGATTTTCATTTTCTACTGGATAAACCACAATATATTTTAGGAGAGAAAATATAGCTTTATTAAGACATCTCTGTACTCCAGTTGAATTATAAATTTCCAAAATTTTATCTTTAACAAACTCTAATCCTTTTTTTTGTTTCTCACTCAACTTATCATCATGCATTGCAAATTCATTACTTCCTGGAACATAATCTATTTTACTATCACGGGCAGCCTCTCTCAATGCAAGTTCACTTTCTGCAGAACATGACACTATAATCATTTCAGGAAATTCCTCTTGAAGTTTTTTTAAATTTTCCTTTGCTTGTGGCATATCACACTTGTTAGCTGCTATTATCATTGGCTTGCTTAACTTTCTAAGCTCTTGAACAAAACTAAAAAGCTGCTCATCATTCCAAGAAACAAATTCTTCTTTGAGAGCACAGTTCTTTATTGCCTCTTTAATCATCTCTTCTGTGATTTTCAGGCCTGAAAATTTTCTTGCAAGCTCTTCTAAAGGTTTTACATCTGTTACTTGTATTTTTCTAACAAGAAGTTTCCAGTCCTCTCCAATAATTCCATAAAACCATTTATCTATCTCTTCTTGAAGAAATTTTATATCTTTACTTGGATCATAATCTTTTGTTAGTTTTCCTTCCTCATTTGTTGTTCCACTTACATCAATAACATGTATAAGGGCATCAGCCTGCCTTAAATCATCAAGGAATTTATTGCCCAAACCTTTTCCAGCATGTGCTCCTGGAACAAGTCCTGCGACATCAAGGAGCTTTATTGGTATAAAACGCCATCCACTGATACAGAAACCATGATTTGGCTTACATTTCAATTTTTTTTCTATTTCTGGACATTTTACTTTTATAAAACCAACTCCTTCATTAGCTTTAATAGTTGTAAAAGGATAACTTGCTATTGCTACTTCTGCCAGAGTAGATGCTTTGAAAAAAGTACTTTTACCGACATTAGGTTTTCCAACTATTCCTATTAACATGAAAAGCAAAAAGAAAGAAACATTATTAAATCTTCTTGTTATTATTTTTAAAAAGAGGAAATTAAGATGCCACACACTCATCATCATAGTATATTTCATTATCTTCTAAACAAGGAACTTAGTGAGATTTATATTACAATTGCTGGAAAAACTTTTGCTTTGGCTTTAATAGCTATTTTTATTCCTATTTATCTCTTCCAAATAAATTTTGAATTAAGGTATATTTTTCTTTTTTATGCTCTTGTTTCTATTTCTTTTGCTTTAACAGTATTTTTCTCAGCCAAGTTATCTACTAAGACAGGAATTAAACATGGAATGCTTATTTCAATGCCTTTCTTGATAGGTTATTTCATTTTATTACAATTTTTAACATCAAATTCATTAGATTGGATATTCTTTTTAGCTCCAATACTTTCTGGAATTCATGGCTCTTTATTTTGGATGAATTTCCATATAGATTTTTATGAGTTTAGTTCAAGAAAACTTAGAGCAGAACAGATAAGTGGTTATGCTATTATTTCCTTAATTCTTGCTGCGATAGGCCCTGTTATTGGAGGTTTTATCCTTGTCAGCTTAGGTTTTAATCCTCTTTTTATATTTGTTTCTATCCTGCTTTTTATTTCCACGATACCATTATTTATGTCAAAAGAAATTTATGTTCGTAGGGAATTTTCCATCAAGAAAGTTGGAAAAGTAATGAAGAAAGCAGGAATTAGCTTAACAGGTTTTATTAGTGAGGCCTCATTTAGGTGTGCGTTTATAGCATGGATTATAATTATGTTTTTAATACTAAAAGGCTATGTTGGTGTTGGTACTCTAACTTCTGCAGGTTTGGTTGTTGCAATAGCATCTACTTTTTTTGTTGGAAGATTAGCAGATAAATATGATAAAGGTGCTGTGTTAAGAATAGGAGCTATGCTTTCTTCTCTAGGCTGGTTTGTCAGGCTATTTATTACAACATTTGTTGGGGTTCTTGGTATAAATATTTTCTTTGGAGCAGTTGGACCAGCATCAGCAGGAGGATCAGCTTTTGATGCTATAAATTATGACATGGCAAAAAGAAAACATATTGCTGAAGTAATAGTAGTTCGCGAAATAACCATTCATACCAGCCTAGCCTTGTTCATGCTTTTCTTGTTTTTTGTCCCTAACCTTTATCTTGCTATTATTTTTGGTGTTATTGGGTCCTTTCTTCTTATTCCTTTCTCATTCCAGAAAAAGAAAATTTAAAAACAAGAAATCATTCTTCTTAATGTCGGGCCCGTAGCTCAGCCTGGTTTAGAGCACTGGTCTTATATGGCCGCAATCCATTCTTGGATTGAATAGCTCTAAGAGAGCCAGTGGTCATGGGTTCAAATCCCATCGGGCCCACCTTTTGTTTTTTCTCCTAATTTTTTTCTTACTTCTAAATAACAAAATTTATATATTCAATTTTCTTTAACTGTTAGCTGAGGGGAAAATGAATGGAAAGATCTCCAAGAAAAGATTAGAAAAACTTATAGAAGTTGATTTGGAAATTAGTAGAATACTTAATAATTTAAAAGAGCCTTTTGCAGACAGATGTTCTTTGATTCTAAAAAAATTAGATAAAGTTATTCCTTACAAACAAAGCGGAATTTTTCTTTTAGATGAAGATACTGATGAAATAAGTGCTATTGCTACAAGAAACTATGACAAAGAAACAGCAGAGCTAATATATTCTACAGGCAAGGGATTTATTGGAAGAGCTGTTGAGACAGGCGAAACTTTATATGCCCCTGATCTGCATAAAAAATGGGATAAAAGCAAAGTAAAACCTATTTTTTTAGATAGAGGAGTTACTTATGAAAAAGCCAATTCTTCTTTAGTTATCCCAATTAAAACAAGGGGAAAACCAGTAGGAGTTTTAGAAGTAATAAGTGAAAAAAAAGACGCTTTTTCAAATATTGATATTGAGGTAATGAAAATAGCAACATATCAAATAGCCCCATGGATAGAGATAATGAAATTAATAAAAAACAGACATCTTGAATTTGGGAAAGATACTTATACTTATCTAGAAAGTCAACATCCATATCTTAAAGGACATGCTAAAAGAGTAACAAAAAGATCATGTGAGATTGCCGAAGTAATAGGTTTAAACAAAATATTCATTAAAAAGTTGAATTTGGCAGGGCAATGGCATGACATAGGAAAAGTAAAAATTAGGGACGATACTTTAGATAGTGAAGAAGCTTTTACTCCAGAAGAAAACCCTGTTAAGGCTCATTCAGAGAAAGGTTATCATCTAATGCTTGAATATGGAGCAAATCCTGCCCAAGACAGGATTTTACTTAATGTAATAAGGCTTCATCACGAACATTATGATGGAAGCGGTTACCCTCTTGGATTAAAAGGAGAGAATATCCCTCTTGAGGCTAGGATAGTTTTTATTGCAGATGTTGCTGATGCCTTGACATCAAAGAGGCCTTACAGAAAAGCAAGGGGAGAACCTGAAAAATATACTCTAAAAGAATCTGTCGAAATAATGAAAAAAATGGAACCCCAGTTTGATTCTAGGCTTTTGGATGTTTATTTCAAAGAGGTTTATCCTAAATTATTAGATAAAAAAGTTTAAAAGTTTCTCTCCTCTCTTTCTTTCAAGCCCCCATGGTGTAGAGGCCAAGCATTTAGCCCTTTCGAGGCTAGGACCCGGGTTCGAATCCCGGTGGGGGCATGAAAATGTTATCTCTAGATCAAGGTTTTAAATTAATAAGTCTAGCGAGAAAAGCAATAGAATCTCAGTTTTCTGGACAGGAATTAGATTTTGAAGAAGAGAAAAAAGAATTTTCTAAAAATCAAGGAGTTTTTGTCACACTGAATAAATTTCCATCTAGAGAACTTCGAGGCTGTATAGGCTTTCCTTATCCTATAAAATCTCTTGCTTTGGCTGTTGTTGAAGCTGCAAAATCTGCTGCATTTTCTGATACAAGATTCATGCCTCTTGAGAAAGGAGAGTTAGATAATATAATTATAGAGATTTCTGTATTAACAGTTCCAGAACAAATTAAAGCAAAAGGACAGGACATTTTAGAAAAAATTGAGATAGGAAAAGATGGCCTTATTGTTCAAACACATCATTTTTCTGGCCTGCTCTTACCACAAGTATCTTTAGAGCAGAAATGGAATGTCCTTGAATTTTTAAGAGCAACTTGTATCAAAGCTGGATTGCCTACAGAAATATGGTTAAACCCAGAATGTAGAATTTACAAATTCCAAGCTCAAATATTTTTTGAAAAAGAACCTAAAGGTAAGGTAGAAGAAAAAAGTTAGTTTTTATTTAATCTTTTTCCATAAAAATTCAAAATGTTTTCTAAAAGAATTTGCTATGTTTTTATTTTTGACTCGTATTATAATAGGAATTTCTGACCAAAAGAAAATAATAATTCTATCAGCATAGGCCCCAAAAGTTACTGGATTTGAGAATTCTTTTGAAACAGCTTTGAGAATATAACCGGGCCCTTCTAAAGTCTTTTCACCTTCAACATAAAATTGTCTTGTTTCAATTCTTTTTTTTACTTTTTCTTTAACATATCTTTCTAAAAACCATTCTGGTAGATAATTTTTAATCCTATCTGTTGCTCCCCACGCAACAATATCTTTACCTTGTTTAACAATATCATTTAATATTGTCTTTAAACCTTCTTTTCCTTCAAAAATCTCAACAATTGGCTTTTCTCTAATAGGTTTTTGAAAAACCTTTAACTCTTTGATTAAATCAAGAACATCTTTCTTCTGCTTTTCTATTTCCTCCTTTTTTTCATCAAGATATTCAAGAAGTTTTTCTACCTCAAGAGCTTTGAAGTATCGTCGGCCATTTTTAATAACATAAACAATTAGACCTTTACTAATCAAATTTTGGAGGGAGTCATAAATATAGGTTCTTGAAATTTTTATTCTTGGAGCTATTTCAGAAGCAAGACTTTCTCCATGCTTAACAATATCAAGATAAATTTCTAGCTCTGAATCAGTGAGGCCGATTTTTCTTAATATATTCTTATTCATAAATAAAATAATGTTCTGTTCTTTTTAAAAGTTTCGTTAGGTAATCTGACAACAAATATTTATATACCCTATTTTAATGTTACTATTATCAAATAACAAAAATAAAATAAACAAAAACAAATAAGGAGGTTAAACAAAAATGGAAGACGGACAAACATTGTATTACAAGATGCGTATTATTGAAGATCGTTTAGATAGTTGGAATCCCAATTTTGATACTTTTAGGGAACATGATGAATTAGTAAAAGAGTATCAAAAAATAAAGCAACAGTATAGCAATGCATGTGAATTAGATGATTGTTAAGTCATTCATAAGAGTGCATGTAAATAAAGATAAAATTAAATATAAGGAAGTAAAAAATGAAAAAACAAAAAAAGGAACAGAAGAAAAAATCTAAACACTCTCAAAACTTGCCTTATAACAATTAACTCTGTTAAAAGCTTTCAAGAATTTTTCATGATCTTTTATTTTCCTAAGATCACTAATCTCCAGAGTTAATCTATCCATTGTGTTAACTAATTTCTCCTTAATATCCTCACTATCCTCAATCTCAGCAGTCTCTGTTCCTGCTACTTTCTTCAAATCAGCTAGAATATCAAGAATAAAATTTATGATATTATCCCTAAAAATGAATCTCCTATAGATTCTTCCATCATCTCTTAGATTTTCAATTCTTATAGTATAGCTAAAAGAAACATCTAAGAATTTTTTTCCTACATTCAGAGTCTCAACCCTAAATTCATTAATTGAAATTTTAGGAGGAATTATCTCTTTCATCTTATCATTATCAATCTATTTTTTATAAACCTTACGTTCCTATATAGTAAAACTTATTAACTTTTTCCTCTATTTTTAGTAATGAAAATATCAACTGGCTCTCATAATTTAGATGAATGGCTTGCAGGAGGTTATGAGAAGGATATCATAACAACTTTTTATGGACCAGCTGGTAGTGGAAAAACCAACCTTTGCCTTCTTGCAGCAGCATCAATAGCTGCTAAAGGAAAAAAAGTTGTTTTTATAGATACAGAGGGTGGCTTTTCTGTAGATAGACTAAAACAGCTTACTTCAGAAGAAATCATGAAAAATATTTTTCTTCTTAAGGCCACAAACTTTTCTGAACAACGCGAGGCTTTCAATAAACTTCTTGATTTAATTAAAGAAGATATTGGTTTAATTATAGTAGATAGTATGGTCATGTTATACAGATTAGAACTTGGACAGGCAAATCAAGAGCAAGATAAGGAAAAAATCATGATCATCAACAGGAGCCTTGCTAGACAGATGAGAATTCTTAGTGAGATAGCAAGAAAAAAACAAATTCCAGTTTTAATAACAGATCAAGTCTATAGTGAATTCATCTCAAGAAAAGATTTTGAAGCAGGCAAACCAAAACCTGTATCTATGGTTGGTGGGGATATAATGAAATATTGGAGCAAATGCATAATCGAACTTCAGAATTTTGGCCAGAACAGGAAAAAAGCCATCCTTAGAAAACATAGAAGTCTGCCTGAAAAAGAGTTTGTTTTCATGATAACCAATAAAGGACTTTTTGGAGAAAAGCGCAAATTCTTCAAATTCTTCTAAAATGGAAATTAAAGAAATTATTCCAGATTACACTATCATAGCACAAATTTATGAAGATAATTCTATAACCGAGCTGTGGGAAGAATTTAGAAAGTATAGAAAAGAGATTGCTTTGAAATTAAAAATAGGGGAGGACATATCAGAACCAATGAAAAGAACTACTGTCTTATCTGATTTGATAAGGAAGAAATCATCTTTTGATAAATTAAAACTCTTAGATAAAATTTATAATGAAATCACAAGCAAATATGTAAAAGGAAAAAATTTTGATGATGATATTCATGAAATGCGCTTCTTAGGAGAAGAATATATAGCCAAAGAAAATCCTTGATTTAAAATCACTTTCGAATGACAACAATCGAAATATTTATAAACACAAGAGGCCTATAAAAAATATGGTAGTTGGTCAAATAATTTTATATCTGGCGACAAGTGGTCAACCTTCAATGCCAGTAATAATTGATAAACCAAGAACTAGAGCTTTAGAATTCTATGCAAATCCTTCTACAGATTCAGTTCAAGCACTTCAGGGAGATACATCAAAACTTTGGATACCAGGATATCCTGATTATACTCAAGGCACATTTAATGAGGAAGGAAAAAGCCATCTTCCATATGGTCAGTGGCAAATTCATCAACCACGACCAGGAGACACTCTTAATTATCTAGCAAAAGCAAATAGAGATGGCAAAATATATCAAACAATTGCGAAGATTCCTTTTGATAATGAGGAATTTATAAGAGCTTGGGAAGTATTCTTAAACAATCCTAATGATTCATTGCCAGTGCACGCAGCAAATATAGGAAAAATTATAAACAAGATGGGAACAACAGATTCTTTAGTTAGGGTAATATCATATAATTTCAAAAACCCTTCTTTGAAAGACACTTCTGAATTGAATGTAAATCTAGGAAATCATTTTTACCATGCTTTTAATGCTGAAAACATAGACCCACAACCAGAAGGTTCAATTAGATCAGAATTTACATTAGGCCCTGTTATGCAA
Source organism: Candidatus Pacearchaeota archaeon (assembly GCA_026016245.1). Classification (GTDB taxonomy): domain Archaea; phylum Nanobdellota; class Nanobdellia; order Pacearchaeales; family UBA284; genus DAOWHW01. The sequence continues at coordinate 267,059 of CP061211.1, read as the reverse complement.
TACCTTGATTGGACAGTTGATAAAGCACTCGGAGATGCACAACTAATTGCTGATTCATTAGTCTTTGAATTAACTGGAGTAAAAGAAGATCTTGAGAACAGAGTTAAAGAGCCATTTTCTCTAGTAAAGGGAAATATTACCACAGATATAGTAAGATTGAACAGGAAAGTTGACAAAGTACATCTTTTTGATGTGTATGGAAGAAAAGTAAAGACACTAAGATCAACAGATAAGATAGGTATGAACGGCTTGAATCAGGGAGTTTATTTTGTATGCCCTGAGTCAGAAGGATTGATTACAAAACCAGAAAAAGTAATATTTGTAAGGTAATTTATTTTTTAATTTTCTTTCTTGCTTTTGGTTTAATAGGAGGTTTAGGGACAGAAATTCTTCTAACTTCTTTTTGAATTCTTCTTGGTTGTTTTTCTGGCTTTTGTTTTTTTATTTTTTCAAGTTCTTCTTTTATTAAAGGAATTTGTCTGTCAATATCCCGGATAAGTTCCCCGAATTTTTTTATTTTTATTCTATAGCTTCCCTCACTAAGAAGCCCTTTTTCAAAATAATCTTTTTGGGTTTTTGCTATAAGCCCTCTTAAAACTTTCTTTTCAAGCTCAAGTTTTTTCATTTTCCTTCTTAATAAATATCTTTCAATTTTTTTTCTTGTTATATAATATGCTAATCCTATTACAGCCAAAACAGTTATAATTATTTTCCAATTTCTCTCAAAAAACCCGCCTATTGTGCGGCTTGCAGCTATATAAAACACCCTTGACCTGGCAGCTTCTGATTCTGCTCTATCAATTTTTTCATAAGTTTTTTCAATTAAAATTAAACACTGCTCATACCTCTCATCTATAAATTCTTGTTTTGCTTGTTCAAAAACAGCAATAACTTCAGTTAAATTAACATCCTTGTCTTGGGTTGTTTTATTAATTTTTACTTCAAGAACTTTAAGCTCATCATAAGCTTGAAATGCCTTTTCTTTTATTTTCCTTATCTCAGCACATTTTTCAAGAACAGTTTCATAATTAGCTCTTTTCTTTTTTTCTTCTAAAGCAAGCTGTGCAAGATAAATTTGTTCAGCCACAATAAGAGTGTCATTAACTCTAATAACATTAAAACCCATTTCAATCATTTCTTGCATATCAGCTCTTGCATTTTCAAGAGATTCTTTTGCTTCTATAGATTCATTTGAATATATAACAGCATTACCAAAATTATTATTGATAAATATACTAGCTATTAATAAAGCCGACAGCATTAATATTATTATAATAAAATTATTTTTTTTTACCATCTTTTCCTTATCTTTCCAAAACCTTTGTTCTTTTCAGTGCTTTTTCAGCTTCAAGTAATGCTAACCTTTCTTCAACCTCTATCATCTTGGTCGCATAGCTCTTTAATTTGTTTTCATAGATTCTTGATTCAAGTTTGCCTTTCTCAAAATATAATCTTTGGGTTTCTTTTATCAATTCAAGCAGTCTTTTTCTTTCTGTGCTTAATCTTATATTTTCTTTTCTAAATTTAAAGAAGTTAATTTTCATTGTCTCTAGTTCTATTAACCTTTGCACAACTTGGCTTAGTTTGTTTTCATACTGTTGAATTGCCACTTGATATTCTGTCATTGACATTTTTCCTAGCTCAAAGCAATCTTTTTGAACAACTTTCATTAAACCAAGAAGGATGTGCTCTTCTCTTTCAAGATTTTTAACTTTTTTGTTAATTATTTCATACTTTGTCCACGAATAAATTAAAAAGACGACAAAACCAGTACATAAAACCATAATTAAAACTTTCCACCAGTTTTCTTTTAAAAAGTAGCCTAAAGAAAATTCTCCTTTTGTTTCTACAGCAAAAGTAAGTTCAGCTTCTTTTGCTCTGCTTAAAGCTGTTTCCCAGTCAGCTCTTTCTAAAGCTGATTCTGCTAACTGAACAAGCCTTAAGGTGTTTGGAGTCTCAATACCCTTACTATTTGCTTGCTCCATTGCTTGTTTTATTTTATTAATGAGATTATAAGATTCTATTGCCATTGAAGAAGAATCATAAAACTCATTGTAAAGATTATTAACTTTTGTGAATTCTCTGTTATTAAATGCTGTTTCCATTTCTGCATACAGGATTTCAAATTCTTCTGTTTTTAATTTATATTGCTTCATTTGTTCTAGTATTTTCTTAGCCTGATTAAGCTTTTCTCTTGCTTCTTCTTCGCTGATTTCATGAACAATTAAATTTACTATTCTTCTTTCTTTTATCTGAATAAAGGCTGTTCCTACTGCTAGCTGGCCTTTAATATTAAATACAAGATCATATATTCCTGCTGTGAAATATTTAGGAGATGTTAGCTTGACAATAACAACTTTGCTTTCTCCTGGATTAAGAGAATCTATATGTGCAGGTGAAAGACTTAAATAAGTTGACATTATTCCTTCAACCTCAATTGTTATATCCTTTATAACATCATCAAATTCATTTTTTACTTCAATAGTAAATTCAGTTGTCTGGCCTCTTACTATTTCTATTGTTTCAGATGTTGTTAGGAATTTTTCTCTGGCTTGGCCACTTACTCCTCCGCCTCCTCCGCCGCCTCCAGACGGCTGTTCTACACAATCAGAATCATAGTTAGGTGCTCCTTCAGCATCTATACAGCCTGCACCGCAGACACCATCTCCTGAATTACACTGAACAAAAACAGTTATCTGATTAGTATCATTTGTGTTAGAACCCTGGCCAGAAGCAAATAAACTCATGTTATTATTACCATAAGATGTTGAGGCACTTACTGTCACATTCAAGTTTGTTCTGTTCTGAGAATTTGGAGTTATGTTTCCTATAACTGCATTTTTATCACCACTATTAACTGTAATTCCACTAGCAAGAGTCCAGTTATAGGTTGTGTTTTGTGAAGTTTCATTACCTATGTTTCTAATGTAAGCAGATAAATTCATCCAATTGCTTTGTCCTATAATTGAATTATAAATATCTATCACAACATCTAAATAAGGGCCTCCTGCATAAGAAGCAAGAGTGATATTAGTATGATTTTCAGAAGGATCTGCATTAGGGGTTGTAGCATCTATTGTTATTTTAACATTAGACTCACCAGCTGCCGGAGTAAAAGTCGCGTTTACAGTTATGTTCTTGCTCTGTCCAGGAGTTAGAGTAAACAAATCATCTGAGAAATTCATGTAATCAGCTCCAAGAATATAATTATGACTTAAGTCATAATGTAAATTAGAATCAGCATTGTTAGTTATATAAATATAACCCACAGTCTGTGTTGATTTTTGAATTCCTGCTACTGTTCCAAGGTCATAAGGTGTGTGATTCCAGACCCAGTCATAAAATATTTCTAAGGTGCTATTAGATGAGGTATTAGTGTTAGCATATGTAAGAGCAGAGTCATTTGCCCATATTCTTATTGTGTAATTAGCCTCAAAACTTGGAGTAAAGTTACCTTCATATAATTCATTAGAAACATTATAACTCATGCTTGTATTACTAAAGTCAGAATCATACTGTGACTTATATTGTAATATAACAGCACTTACTGTGCTGTTCACATTATTATTAACAGGGTCAGTTACATTAACAGTAACATTAACCTGAACATCAGGGTCTAGTCCAATGTCTGTACTGGGTTGGTAACTAACATTAGTAAAAACAGGTGCAGTATGGTCTATTGTTAAATTAGTCTCAGGACTGTAAGCACTTGAATTAGTATTACTTCCTTGCTCGTCAACTGCCCTGCATCTTAGATTAATATTTGTCTGCTCATTCACATCAGTTATGCTCCACTCAAAGACAGATGTTTCAGAATGATTTCCTATCAACTGCCATCCAGAACTACTCCCATCATTATCAAGGTCAACTAAAGCAGGATAAATAGAACTTGATGAACTTGGAATAGCTGAACCCCAATCTGAATTAGCACTCCAAGAAGGACTAGATGCACTCCCAGTATTTTCATAAGCATCTTTATAAGAACTGCTTTCATAACCAAAATAATCATAATCCCCATCACCATCAATATCATAAAAGTCTCCAAATTGTGAATTTGCCCCTCCACTAACAAACCCAGTTTCCCATTCTGATTTTCTTGACCAAGTTTGACTGCCAGTATTTTCATAGAAATAATTATTTCCACTCCAATCATGGTAGAAAATATCCATATCTCCGTCATTATCAATATCAACAAGCCTTGCTCCTATATTTGTAGCACTACCAAGACTTGCAGTCCAGCCTGAATTATAACTCCAGGAGGGGTCATTACCTGCTCCAGCTGTATTTTCATAAAATAGTATATTATTATGTTTAGCAAATAAAAGATCTAAATCTCCGTCACCTTCAACATCTCCAAGGTCTATACTAAATACTGTTGTTCCTTCTCCTGTAGGAACACTATTTGAGAAACTCCATCCAGCATTATAAGACCACGAAGGACTTTCAGCAGAACCAGTATTTTCATATGCTTTAAGTTGATTGCTATTTGCAACATACATAAAGTCAGAGTCTCCGTCTCCATCTAAATCACCATAGGTTGGATAAAAATATGAACTGGACGTTACAGGGTCCCATTCTGATTTTCTTGACCATACAGGTGTTCCATGACCAGCAGTATTTTCATACACATAAGGTCCAAGGGAAATCTCAGCATCTCCTGCTCCTCCAGAAGTGTAATTAGCTTCTATAAGATAGGTAATAACATCTCCACTAGGATCAGTTGAGCCAGAACAATTTATTTCTATGATATTATTAAAAGAATTATTCAGAGAACAAATCTGGCCATTACAAGTTATGTTTGTCGGAGTTGTTGGAGGAGTATTTACAGTCAAACTAAAATTACTTGAGGCAAAAGCTGAGTAATCATTTATATCATAAACTAAACAATTCCATAAATAAGCACCCTCTGAAACATTTAAATTAAAAGCAGTTGAGTTACTTAGTCCTGAAAAATTATTTGTAGTGTTTGCATGCCATCCACCACTCCAATTTCCCCAGAGAGTTACATTTTTTAATCCACTGTTATCAGTAGCTGAACAATTGAAAGTTATATTATTGCTTGCACTTAAATTACCGTCAACAGGCAGGTTAAGAGTAACATTTGGGGGCTCTTGAACAGTCAACGTATAATTAGAATCAGCAAAATCATCCTTACTTCTGTTGTTATAAGCTTGACAATTCCAGATATGATGGCCGTCAGGAACATTTAAGATAAAACTAGCTGTTGCAGTTGCTGAGCCAATAGAGTCAGATACTGTAAAACTAAGGTCATCATTGTCTTGGTAACCAGCATCACCTACTGCACAATAATCTGTGATGTCAGTTCCTGCATCAGTATACTGGATTGAACATCTTATCCAGTGGGTTCCTACTGTGTTGTTAGCTGTAAAGGCTGTTGAAGTATTAACATAACAAGGCTGTCCACTGCAAGGAGAAGGGTCTCCACTCCATAATTCATACCATCCACTTCCATTGTAATAGAATATCCCAGAATCAAATTCATCTTCATAACCCTCATAACTTTCAAAATAACATGTAGCATTCAAAGAATCTCCTGGAGCAATTTTTGTTGCATTCAAATAGATTTCTTTAACAGAAATAAGACCACCACCTGAACCACTATAAGTACAATCATCAAATGTGTTGTCTCCTGCTTCTGGAGGTCCTGCACCGCAGTCAAAACCCCAGACCTGCGAACAGGTTTGAGAAGAAATATTTAAGCCAAAAAAAGTTTGATTAAGACCCCATGCTCCTGTAATGTTGTGCCATAAAGATATATTTTTAAGCATTAAATCATCAGTCGCATTGCAGGTAAAATTAATCGTGGAAAAATCACTCACATTTCCATTGTCAGGAGAAACTAAGTTTGTTGTTGGAGAGGTAGTACCAATAGTCAAGATAATCTGAGTATTATCATCTGTTATATTGTTTGCTGTCAGATTAACCTGCTCTGAATCATTAGTATAACCTATTTGATAAGTTGCATTAATTGTATATTTTGTTTTATAATACTTATCTGTAAAGTTTTGCATGTATTCAAGAAGAGTTTGTCTTGCTATCAATCCATTACTGTCTGTCAATTGTGTAAAAGCTAACTCATTATCCACATCATAACCACTTACATTTGCATCTTGGACTGGATTTCCGTTTGTGTAATTAACTTGAGCATCAAGATAATAATGGATATTTAGATTGGCTGTTGAACTTGAATGGAATGAGACATCTGTTTTGTTTAGGGTGCAGTTTGTCAAGTTGAGGTTTCCTTTGCTTGAGCTTACAAAGTAAATGTCCTTTGTTCCAGCATTTGTAGAATTTATAACTGTATTTTCTATTGTCGCATTACTGGCTCCAGCATAATAAATAGCATTTCCAGTGTTTGTTGTTTCAATTGATGAATTAAATATTGCATTATCATTTGCTGATGAAACATAGACCCCATGAGCACTTGCTCCAGAAGTAGTTATTCTGTTATCTGTAAAATTATTATATTTTGTGCTAGACTGATAAAGATAAATTCCATAGCTATCAGAGCCAGAAGTTGTTATATTATTCTTATAAAAAACATTGCTTGCACTATTATACACATATACTCCACTGCTTCCAGTAACAAAAGAATTATTTTTTATATTATTAAAATCAGCAGAATACATAAAAATGCCAATTCCAGTGCTTGTGGTGGTTATATTATTGTTTGTTATATTATTTTTGTCACAATATTGATATATTCTCATTCCATACCCGCCGGATCCAGTTGTTGTTATATTATTGTTATAAATAATATTTTCCCCAGAATACATATAAACATCAATCCCATAAGAACTGGTTTGAGATGTTTTTAATGTGTTATTGGCGATAATACTGCTGTTTACTTTACTATTTAAATAAATTCCCTTACTGCTTGACCCAGTGGTAGTTATATTATTGTTTGTTATATTTGTCTTGTTCACATAATCATATAAATAAATCCCATGACTGCTTGTTCCTGAAGTTAAAATAGTGTTATTATCTATAACATTTCCTGAACATGGGTCTGTGCTTGAGCCTTGGAAATATATAGCATAACTAGATGAATAACTTGTTGATACATTGTTTATAAAACAATTTTTAATTGTTATGTTACTATAACCAACAGAATTATTCACAGCATAGCCAGTTCCTGTAGCAGAATAATTTATAGTATAACCAGCACAGTCAAGAGTAACATTATCAGAGGTTATGTTAAAGCAAGTAGTATCTGCTGAAACGTTTTGGTTTAAAGTATATGTTCCTGCTGTATCTAAGGTTTGACAAGAATCTATTTCTCCAGGAGTTGAGAGAATGACTGGACCTTCTCCACCAGCAGTTATCTCAAAAATCTGCTCACTAAGTTCAGGAACTAGCCAAGAAATCTGATAATTTGATAAGTTAGTTGAAGTATTGATGTTATTTTCTTCAATCTTATTAATAGTCACATTATATTCTGACTTATCTGTAATATCAACTTTTTCATTACTAATAAGATGATAAACCTTAAACTGAGATTCTTGAATTTCATTTTCTAAATTAATAATTGTAAAAGCCTTAACATTATGATAATGACCTGAGAAATTGCTACTAATAATAACTCTTTTTATTATTTTTCCTTGAATTGCCTGACTAATAACCTGACCAGTCATCTCATCTTTTTTTATTTCTTGTTCTTGCTCTATTATTTCTTCTTCTATTTCTATCATAGGAGTTTCATACTCAATCAAGAAAACTTGTTCTTGTTCTTCAGATGAAAGAATAAAAGCATCTTCAGGAATTAATAATATAGCTTCTTCTAAAGTTTGGGCTTTTATTTTTACTATCCATTTAACTTTCTCATTTATTTTAGCTTCTTGTTGCTCAAGCTCAAGAATTTCTGCTGTTATGTTTGTTTCATTAATCTCATAAATACAATTATAATCTTGACATAAATCTGTGGTTGATTCGTTGTTGTCATTGCAATCTTCATCAGTAAAACATTCTGGTTCAACATAATAACAAGAATTGTTTATACAGTAGTCAAAAGTCAAACTATTATTATCATCACAATTACTATCATTTATACATTCAATTTCTTGATAATAACAAGAGTTATTAGTGCAATAATCAAATGTACTTTCATTATTATCATCACAATCAGAATCTTGCTGACATTCTAAATCCAGAGTTTGGTTAGATTGATTATTATCAGTAAAATTAGTTATATTAGTAAAATTATTAGCACTAACAATTAACACTGTGAATAATAGACTTATAGCTATTAGCAATATAATTCTCTTCAACTCACTCTTTTTATTCATCCTCTTTTTGTTTTCTCTCTGGCTTGTCATTTCACCTCTTTTCTTACTCATTTTTTAGATTTTAGTTATTTTTTTTAACATCCATAAATTTGTTCTTGATTTTTTTATCCTTTCAACCTTCTTGTCTATGGTTAGCTCAAGCAGATATTTTTCAACAGTATTCCATGATAAATTAAATTTTGAAGCTATTTCAGATGTGGTAACAACATTATTTTTAGAAATAAAATTTAAAAATTCTTTCTTAAGTTTCTTAATATGTTTTTGGTTATTATTCATCTTTCATTTTAATTGTTATTTATTTTGTGTTCAATCATATGAATGAACATAAGTACATTATTTTGTTTAATATTTCATTCAAACTTTTGTTCAGTATTTTGCTTAAAAATATGATTGTTCATAGGTTTAAAAATCTTTCTTTTTCCTTATTTTGCCTTATTTTGTTCTAAGGGTTTTTATAAAAAAGTTTATAAATATATTTTATTTAAGTTAAGTAATGAAAAAAGGGGTAAGAAGAGCTAAGAAAAAAGCTGCTAAAGCTGTTAAAAGAGTTAGAGAATTAAAGTTAAAGCCAAGGGAATATTTTAAAACAAATATTCAGGGTTTTGATAAACTTTTAGAAAAAGGGGTTCCTGTTGGTAGCAGCGTTCTTGTTGAAGGTGGCCCTGGTAGTGGCAAAACAATTTTTTGTTTACAACTTGCTTATAATGCCTGCAAACAAGGAAAAAAAGTTCTTTATATGAGTTTTGAAGAGCCAGAATCAAGATTAAGAAGACATATGCGTGCTTTTGGTTGGCATCCAGATGAATTTGAGAAAAAGGACTTGCTCAGGATAAAAAGATATAGTGCCCTTGATATTTCAAGAAGTGTTGAAGCCTTGCTTAGCGAAGCTAAAAAAGAGTTGCTTATTGATATACAACCAGTATTTTTCCCCCCAGATTTTAAACCAGATATTGTTTGTATAGATTCCTTAACATCTATTGCTTCTGCTTTTTCAGGTGAAGAAGCAAGATTCAGGGTTTATATGGAACAGTTGTTTAGATATCTAGAAAAAACAGAGATTACCTCTTTTTTAATTCGTGAGGTAAGCAATCCAACACATATAGGAACTGTTTATGTTGAAAGAGCTGAAGCTGTAAGCTTTCTTTCAGATGGCATCATAATAATTTATAATGTAATTTATGGAAATGGCAGGCGTGGTAGTGCAGTAGAAATTTTAAAGATGAGGGGTGAAAATATAAAGAGAAAAATTGTTGCTATGGAAATAAAACAAAAAAAAGGCATAATTGTTTATCCTGAAAAAGAAGTGCCTATAGGCACAAGTAATCATGTAAAACACATATTAACTTAATTTTCTTGGCTTTCTGGCTTTTGGTTTTTGTCTCCTTACTTTTTTTATTACTTTTCTTGTTTTACATTCAGGATTAAAACAAAATTCCCATGGTGGTTTACTTTTCCTTATGAGCAGAAGAAGTTGGAAGTCACATTCTTTACATTTCTTACCTGCTAATTTTATCAAGCCATATTGTGGCAAAGCATAGGTATTTTTACATTTTGGGTAAGCATCACAACCAGCAAATCTCTTGCCTCTTCTGCTCCTTAACATAACAAGATGACCTTTCTTGCATACAGGACATAAGAATAAAGTATTGGCTTTCCTTTGTTCCTCTACAATCTCTTTATGTGCTGCAAGAAGCTCTTTTCCTATTTCCTTTTCATGCTCTTTAAATTGCTTTGAAATCTTTATTAACAGATCTTTTGCTTCATCTATTACTTTCTTTTCTTTTTTGACTATTTTTTCTTTTGTTTTTTCCCCTCTTATTTTTTCCATCTCTTCTTCAAATTTCCTTGTCAGCTTTTCATCAAGAATCAAAGGGCTATTTTTTTCAAGGGCAGAAACAACATTCATTCCAAGTTTTGTTGCTTGAATCTGTCTTCCTGTTATATAGCCTCTTTTGTAAAGCGTATCAACAATCATAGCTCTTGTTCCTTTTGTGCCTAAACCTCTTTTCTCTAATTCATAGACAAGACTTGATGCACTATAACGTCTTGGAGGCTGTGTTTCTTTTTCATCTATTCTCACATCCTTAACTTTTACTTTGCCATCCAGATCAGGAATTTCCTTAACATCAATTTTTGCTGGATAAACATTTAACCATTCTTTTTTCAGAATCTTCTTGCCTTGGACAATAAATTCATGCTTTCCAACCTTCACACTTATTTTCTTTTCCTCAATAAAAGCATCTTCAGAAAAGCATGCAATAAATCTCTTAACAATTAAATCATAAACTTGTTTTTCTGCTTGATTCAATTTTTTTGATTTTTCACCTGTAGGAAATATAGAAGGATGTGCTGGATCTGTCTTTCTGCCTTCTATTGGCATGGCTCTCTTGGCATAAGCTGTTAATTTAGGAAAAAGCCTGTTTAACTTATTTAAAATTCTTTTATATCCTATAGTAAAAGGCAACTTCTGACTGCTAGTTCTTGGATAACTAATCAGGCCTTGAAGATATAATTTTTGTGCTATTGATAGGGTTTGTGCAGGAGTTATGCCAAAAAACTTGTATGATTCTATCTGCAGACTTGTTAAATCAAAAGGCGGGAAAGGTCTCAGGCTCTTTTCTTCTTTAGTTGTTCTAGCCTCTCCAGTTTTTCCTTTTAATTTTTCAAAAATCTTAAGTTCTTTTTCTTTTATAATATCTTTAGGATATTTAACCTCAATTTCATGTTTATTTTTCACAAGAAGGAAAATTTGCCAATAAGGCTCTGGCTTGAATGCTTGAATCTTTTTTTCTTTTTCCACAATCAAAGCTAAAGCAGGTCCTTGAACTCTACCAATGCTAAGAATCCTAAATGAACCAGCTTTTTTTATTGCCTGCATTAATGCCCTGCTTAAATTAATACCATAATACCAATCAAGAAAGTGACGGGTTTCTCCAGCATAAACCTGGCCAAAATCTATATGAGCCATAATATCTTCATAACTTTTGATTAGATCTGGCTTAGTAAGTGTGGAGAATTTCATTCTTTTTGCGTCTTCTTTTTTACATAAAAATCTGAGAGCATTAAAACCAATAAGCTCGCCTTCAATATCATAATCACAGGCAATAATGAAATTATCAGCTTCCTTGGCAAAATGCGTGATAACATTCATATATTTCCTAACAAAACCCTTACTTGCTTGCCATTCAATATCAAAAACAGGCCACTCTTTGCTTGTTCCCTTCTGAGCTAAGCCAAACAAATGACCCACTGCACTCACTATAATGAATTTCTTCTTACCTCTATTAATCTCCCAGAATGGCACTCCAGCAATATTCCTCTTGACAGGAGCAATCTCTGCGAGAGCATAAGCTATTCGCATTGCAGCAGCTGGTTTCTCTGCGATAATCAAAGTATATGTCATCTTAGACCCTATCTTATATTTATCTGTGGCCAAACCAAAATAAAAATTTATTTTTCTCTTTCCCATCAAATCTGCAAAAACCAAAGCGTTCAAATTGTATTATTGTATCTGGCTTTAGTTTCCTAATCCCATTCTCTGCAAGCCCTTTTATAATGTTTCCATCAGGCATCAAAACCTCTGCTTGAACAAGATCTTTTTGAACAGGAAGCCAGTGAATCAGCTTGGCTTTTAATTTTGGCTCATGCTCCTTGGAAATAAATTTGAAGTAAGTATTTTTTGTAAAATTAAACAAATTCATTAACCTATACAAGCAACCTCTCCTGATTTTCTTATAATCCTCATTTGCTATATAAAAATCCTGATATGTTGAGAAATTTCTGCAGCCCCTTTTTGGATGATCTGGATGCAACAAAATTTTTGTCTTAATTTTTAAAGCACTTTTTATCTTAATTTTTGTAGGATTGGCAACAAAGAAATAACGGTCTGATTTTTCCACTATTTTTTTATTTTCCTTGTAAAGATTTTCAATTGGAACTGTTGCTTCTGTCTGCGTTAATCCCAAACTTAAGCAGAAAGCCCTGACTGCTTCTGCCTCAATACCTTTTCTTCTTAATGATTGTAAAGACCATGTCCTAGGATCATCCCAACCAAAATATTTTCCTGTAACAATCTCTTTCTGACTTTTACTTTTGGAAATTTTTGCTCCTTCTATGTTAATAAGACCTGTATGAATTATTATTGGCTTTTTCCAGCCAAAGATGTCCCAAATATATTTTTCCATCTCACTTTCCATCATCAAATCCTTTCCTCGTAATATATGTGTTATTCCAAGTAAATGGTCGTCTATAGCCCACGAAAATTCAAGAAGAGGCCAAACTTTATATTTCTTTTTTGTTTTTGGATGCTCCCTTTCAGAAATCCTAAACAAAACACGGTCGCGAAAAGCAGGATTCTTATGTTGCATATTTGTCTTTATTCTCAAAATAGCTTGTCCTTGTTTGTATTTTCCATTCAACATTTCCTTCCAATTTTTTAGATTTTCTTTAATATTTGCTCTTCTATGTTCACATTCCTTTCTTTTGACTCTATTCTCATGTAAAACATCAGAGCTACAGAAACAAACATATGCTTTATCCTTCTTTATTAATTCTTCAGCATATCTATAATAAAGATTCAGTCTGTCAGATTTGTAAATTATTGGCTTCTTATACCTAATTTTCAACCAATCAAGTGCTTCAGGAATAAGTTTGTAGGATTCAGGCATGATTCTTTTCTCTTCACTTCCAATAGTATCATCAATAACAAAAAGAAGCTTGCCTTGATACATCTTTACATATTCATCATTCACTATGAATGGGCGGGCATTTCCAATATGTAAAGGCCCGCTTGGGAAAGGAGCAAGTCTCATTACCACTTTTCCTTGCTTTGCGTTTGGTAATTCTGGAAGGCCTTTTCTTTCTTCCTTTCTCTTTACTAAACTGCTGAGCTTTTGGTATTTTTCTTCTTGAGCTTCCTTGCTTAGCGCATTGATTTGTTTGACTATTTTCTGAATTTTTGGTATTATGGCTTTAACTTGTTCTTTCTTTAATCCTTCCTGGAATAATTTTGGTAAAACTGCTCCTACTTGCGCTTTACCATTATGAGATATTGCATTTGCCAAAGCATAAGCAAGAATCTTTTTTTCACTTTTTTTCATCATCACTTTATAAAAACAAGAAACCTTTAAATAGATTATTCTTTTTAAAACAAAATGGCTAAAAGAATTAAAACAATTAAAGCAACACCAATTCTTTTAACAATTCTTATAGTGGTAATCGTGGCAGCTTTTATTATAACACTCTTAATTTTCAAACCATTGCCACAAGGAAAAACAATTGATGTTAATGGAAATGCTGAACTCGAAAAACAAGCAACTATAGCGACTATTTATCTAGGTTACCAAAACACAAATGAGAATGCCCAAGAAGCTGAGCAAGAGAATGCAAAAGCAATAGCAGAAATTAAAAAAGCCTTGATAGACAAAGGTCTTTCAGAGAGTAAGATAGTGACAGACTCTTATACTTTACATCCAGAGTATGAGTGGATACAAGGCACAAGAAAAATTAAAGGTTACAGAGCTTACCATAGATTGAAGATAAAGATTGAGAATTACACTAATATAGGAATATTCATAACAGCGGCAGTAGATGCTGGAGCAAACTTTGTTGACAACATACAATACTCTTTGTCAGATGAAGAAATGAATGAACTTAAGGAAGAAACTCTCCAAAAAGCTTCAGAAAACGCAAAGACAAAAGCAGAGAGCATAGCTCAAGGTTTGGGCTTAGATATTAAAGGGATAAAAAATGTTCAAGATACCACTTGGGACTATAGACCTTGGATTTATGCTGTGGATTATAGAGCAAAAGCAATAGGCGGCGAGGGTGGAGAAATTGAGACGCCAGCTTCAGTAGAGATAGGAAAAGTTACAGTTACAGCTTCAGTACGTGTTGTTTTTGAAGCAGTTTAATTTTTCTGTTTTTTATTCTTTTTTATTTTTTTATTAATGTCCATATCAGAATTACAACACCAATGACATTACTCACATCAGCTAAATTAAAAGCAGGAATTGGAATAAAACTTAAAGTCAAAAAGTCAGTAACATAACCAAAATATATTCTATCAAAAAGATTACTTAGTGTTCCGGCAAATAATAAAATCAAGCCTATATGAAAATAATTGAAATTCTTATCTTGAAAATAAAAGAAAGCTGTGAAAAACAATACCAGGAGAGCAACGATTATTAAGAGAATTCTAGTCCATTCAAAACCACTTAGAAGACTGAAGGCAGCCCCATAATTAACTGATTGTTTTATACAAAAAATAAAACACCCACTTACAAATTGTGATAATAACTTAGTGTATCTATCAAGAGCAAAAATAAAGAACACAGTTATTAGAAAGAGAAATAATTTTTTCTCACCCCCTCCTTTTTCCATCACCTTCTTTTTTGGCATTTTTACTAGTATTTTAAATCAACCCTATGTTCAATTCTCTCGATTTTTCTCTCAAGAAGTTCAAATCTATCCACCAGATGATCAAGCCTTCTGCAGAGCCTATCAAATTTTTCCATATCAACCCCAGAAACTGCTACATGAGTTGTCTGGCTACTCTCACTCCCAGCTGCACTAGCCATGGTTCCAAGAAAACCCATATTATTACTATCTGGCTTTTCTGTTGTAGCTTCTTTTAATATCCTTTCGCGGTTTTGTATCTCATTAAGTTTACCTAAATCAATCACATCTGCGCCTTTCCTCTTTCTCTTGAATATTTTTCCAAAGACCATATTATTAAGAAGCATAAATATTTTTTAAATCTTTGTATACCGAAAGTAATAAAAATCATCCCTGCTTGATTTTTTTATGACAGAAGAAAAAAAAGAGGGCTCTAGAACTACAGAGGAAATTATAGAGAGTGTAAACCCAAAATATGAAAAACCAATCTGGGAACATGGCCTTGTTTATGACAGCCCAGCTGAACAGCTTGAGCCTGTTTATTTCTGGATTCTTGAATTCATGAAAGAGCTAGGTTTTGATGTTGAAAAAATAGTGGACAATTTTGCAGCTTCTCCAGGAAGTGGTTATTTTGCAGAAATAGGTCAGAGAGCCAAAATAATGCAAGAAGAAGGAATGAAAATAATGCAAACAATTGGGGTTATGTTAAAGAGTCTTGTAAATCTATTTTATGATTTAAAAGAATTTGAAATAAGACTTAAACAATATGATCTTGCGAAAAGCAAAGATGAAAAAAAGAGAGAGTCTGGCATTCTTGGTCTGAAACAGATATGGATGGATAAGGTTGATATTCAAAGGGGTAATACCAGCATTAAAGGACTAGCTTCACAATTCATGTATGCTACTGTTATTGATGCATTCATGATTGCTAAAAATCCAGAAGAAGTTGATAAGATGGATTTGAATGACAGAGTCAAGAGAGTCCTTAAACCGAGAGTAGCTGAATTTTTAGCCTGGAGAGACAGGAGCGAAGCTGAGCTGAGAAAAAGATTTGAAGTAGAAAGAGCATGGGTAAAAAGCCAGGTGGATTCTTTAAAACTTTATACAAGATGGGCAAAACCTTACCTTAAAGCTGCACAAGAATTAATGATGAAAGAAAAAACAAGAGAGCCTTCTTTGGTAAAAGCTTTTAATATTATTCTTCTTGAACTTTCCATAATAGGTAAGAACAAGATTAATGTGCAGAAAGAAGCTGATCTTGGAAATCTGCCTAAAAAATTCCGTAATTTAAAACTTAAGAGAGATTATTATGCTTGTGTTTTTGTTGATTTTGTTTTTAGAGGCACTCCAACAAGAACTCCTCAAGGCCATTATGTCTTTGGCGGAAGAGCAGAAGTTAACTTCAAGGCTTATGCTCTAAATGAAGATGAGTTAAAAGTCTTGGACAAGGAACTAGATAAAGAGGATTTTAAGGATGCCCTAAGTTTAGTAGAAACTGTAACAGAACAAAGTCTTTCCCAGGTAATAGAAGATTTAGAACATTTCACAGAAAAAAAAGAAAAGGAGGAAAAGAAGAAGAAAGAAAAAGAGAAAAAAGAACTTGAAATAGGGAAGATCAAGAAAGATAATTTTGAGGAATCTATAATAAGAAAATTTGCAGAACGAACAGCCTCAGCATTATGTTACAAGATTTATGATGTTTACAAGAAGAGTCATGGGATGGCTTCTTTTGCTGAACCAGAATGGGAAATACCAGGAAGATGGAATGTCCCAAAATAATTTAAAAATGGTTGAAGAAGAGGAAAACGAAGAAAAGGCTGAGGAAAGGGAAGAGCAGGAAGAGGAAGAAAAAGTAGAAGACAAGGAAAAAGAGAAGAAGAAAGAAACAAAAGAAAAAGTCGAGGAAATAAAAGAGATAAGGGAAATTCCATTCAGACCAGGGCCAGAGCCTGTTAAAAGAACAGCACCAATATTAGAGAAGACAGAGACAAGAGAATTTAGGGGAGAAAAATTAGAGGATTTCTTAAGTAGTGTTGAAGTTAAAAAACCAGAAGTGAAAAAAGAAGCTCCAATTTATGCTCCTGTCCATGCAGAGGAAGAAGAACCAAAATACAGAACTACAGCAGAGATAACAAGAGTTGAAGCAAGAGAAGAAGTAAGGCCAAGAAGAGCATTCGAGCCTGCGAAAGTCAGAGAAACCAAACCCTTGCTCAGAGAAATAGAAACAGGAGGGCGTTTTGAAGAAGTTATTAAATATGAAAAAACTGAAAGAGAAGAATTTAGAGCAAGCGAATTTGAACCTGCATTCAAACATCCTGAAAAGAAAGTTAGGAAATATAAAAAATTAACATAACAAAAATAAAAAAATTTAAATTAAGTAATTTCTTCTCAATTAAGGAAAAGAGGTAAAAAAATGCCTGTTTATGGCAGACCACAATCTTATGAATCTCTCTATACTGGTACTTATAGTCCCCTTAATCCTGAGTATGGTCCTTTGTTTACTGGTTATAGAGTTCCACCTTCTCAGCTTGGCTTATCAACAGATCCAAGAACAGCAAATATTATTGGAGAAGTTTCAACCAAATTAAGTCAAGGGATAAAAACTATGGAGCTATCACAAGTATCCCCCCAAGTTTTTGAAGCTATTCCTAAGCAGCATTGGAAAGAAGTGGAAAGGATTGGTAAATTAACTGGGGTGGATTTCACATTGCACGGTCCAATAGTTGATCCTGCTGGCTTTTCTCGTGATGGTTGGAGTGAATCTTTTAGGGAACAGGCAGAAAATCAATTAAAGAATGCTATGGATAGAGCACATGATTTAAGTGCTAAAGGAAATATTCCTATGACCATCCATGCTACAGGTGGCGTACCATCAACAGAATGGCGCATGGTAGAGGGAGAGCCAAGAAAACAGATAATGTATGCTGTAAATCGTGAGACAGGAAGAATTGCTCCTTTAGAAATCAAAAAAAGATTTTTCCCAAAAGAAGAAATCCCAGATCCAGAAAGAGAGCTTAAAGAAATAAATGAAAGGGTTTGGGATTCTAATAGAACTTCTCTAATCCATAATAAACTTTTAGCAGATAGCATGATCAAGGAAGGATGGGAAACTGCTGGGGATATTTGGAAAGATTGGAAAGAACAAAAAATTACAGAAGAAGAATTGACTCCTATAAAAGGCAGAGGAGTTACAGAAATTCAGTTAGGAAAAGCACGTTATGAAGATGTTGACTTATCTTTAAGACACATGTTTGATGAAGTCATAGAATTTGTACCAGAAGAAAAAAAAGAGGATGTAATGAAAAAAATGGGAACAATAAGAGAAGAATGGAAAGAAGCGCAAAAACTTAGAGACACAAATCCTCTCAAGATGGCTGAAAAATATAATAGAATTCTAAGAGAGCTTGCTACTCTTCCTGCTCCAGAAACTTATGTTCCAGCAGAAGATTTTTGTTTAGATAAAAGTAAAAAAACTATTGCTAATGTAGCTTTACACGCCTATAAAGAATATGGAGAAAAGGCCCCTATAATTTCTATTGAAAATGTCTTTCCTAACACTGTTTTTGGCCGCGCAGAAGAACTAAGCAATTTAATCAAGGAAAGTCGTGAAGAATTTATTAGGAAAGCAAAAGAAGAGGGGATGAGTGATGCTAAAGCAAGGGCAGCTTCTGAAAAACTTATTGGAGCAACATGGGATGTTAGTCATATTAATATGTTAAGGAAACATGGTTTTCCGAAAAAAGCTATAATAGAGGAAACAAAAAAGATAGCTCCTTATGTTAAGCATGTTCATTTGGCTGATAATTTTGGTTATGAGCATGTAGAACTTCCTCCAGGGATGGGTGAAGTTCCTATCAAAGAAATGTTAACAGAGCTCGAAAAAAAAGGCTATAGTGGTAAAAAGATTCTTGAATTTGCATCATGGGCTGAACACATGAAAGTAAGTCCTGTCCCTTATTTATTTGAGGCTATGGGCTCTCCTTTATATGGAATGGAAATGCCTCCTTTCTGGAATCAAGTTAGGGGGGTTTACGGAACCCCAGCTGGCTATGGAGTAGGTTTTGGTATGACATTGCCAGAACAACATTTTGCAACTTATGGGGCTGGTTTCTCTGCTCTTCCAACTGAACTAGGGGGAAGATTACCAAAAAGAGGAGAAGCTTTTTCAGGAACACCAATGGAATAAATAAAAAATTAAAAATTAAAAATAAAACAAAACTTTAAAAAACATATTCACTTAATAAAAAAGAAAAAGAGGTAAGAATGGCAAAGGAGAAAAAAGTAAAAATAATAAAAGCCAAAACCCCAAAAGTTCCTAAAGTTCCTGGAATGCCAAAAGTTACAAAAGTTCGTGAAAGAGAATTTCCAACTCTAAGGCTTAAAGATGAACAAGATATTGCATATGATTTTGCAACCAAAGCTTATGAAAAGTTTGGTAAGGTCCTTAAATCAGTAATCTTATTTGGATCTGCTGCAAAGGGGAAGATGAAGAGAGGCAGTGATATAGATATTATTGTTATTCTTGATGATTGTACAATACAATGGGATGCTGAACTTATTGCTTGGTATAGAGAAGAGTTGGGAAAATTAATTAGGGCTAATCCTTATAGAAAGCCTTTACATATTAATTCTGTAAGATTAAGCACTTGGTGGGTTGAGATGATGAGGGGAGAGCCAGTTATAATAAACATAATAAGATGGGGTCAGCCTCTTATTGATTTTGGCGGCTTCTATACACCTCTTAAAGTACTATTAGCTCAAGGCAAATTAAAAAGCACTCCAGAGGCTATCTATATTATTTTACAGAGAGCTCCACTACATTTAGCAAGAACAAAAGCTTCTCTCCTCAGCAGTCTAGAAGGATTATATTGGGCTATGGTTGATTCATCTCATGCAGCTTTGATAGCAGCAAAAAAAGTCCCCCCAAGTCCAGAGCATATTGCAAAATTATTAGAAAACACATTTGTCAGAACAAACACTTTAGATTCAAAATATGTTTCTTGGTATCGTGATGTTTATAAAATTGCTCATGATATATTACATGGAGCAAGGTCAGAGATTTCAGGTAGTGAAATAGACGAATGGAGAGATAAGACAGATATGTTTGTTAGAGAGATGGCAAAATTAATTGACAAAATAATTAGTGGAAAAATAAAAAAATAAAAAATAAAAAAAATTAAATTTAAGCAGCTCCTTCTCTTGATTCCTTGTAT
Source organism: Candidatus Pacearchaeota archaeon (assembly GCA_026016245.1). Taxonomy (GTDB): domain Archaea; phylum Nanobdellota; class Nanobdellia; order Pacearchaeales; family UBA284; genus DAOWHW01. The sequence continues at coordinate 247,144 of CP061211.1, read as the reverse complement.
TCTCTGTGATCAATCTCATAAACTTTCTTAGTTATTATTGGCAATACATACTGCTCTATCTTCAATCTATCATAACTACCTACTAATTTAAGAGCTTCACTATCTTTTCCACGTGTCTTTATAGCTCCACTATATTCCTCACTTATCTTATCAAATTCCTTTCCAGTTATCAATCCTTGTTCATATTTTTGTTTTGCTTCCTGGAATTTCTTTTCTATTTCATCATATTTCTGTGCACTTTCTTGTAGATCTTTGATTTGTTTGTCTAAGTATGGTGTTAACATCTCAGAAAATTGCCCTTTATATCCTGTCTTAGATGCTACATGGTCTAAAGCTTCTTGAACAGTTAGCTCTCCAAAGTATTTCATATATTGTTCAGCATCACTTGCTAGAGCTTTCTTAACATCAAACATCCCCTCTCTTGTAGCCTTATCTAAGATTCCTTCAAGACCACGAGTTCTCTCCAAATGTTCCCATGCAGCAGTTCTCTGTTGTGGGCCAACTTTTCCATTTATATAAGCAGGTAGAGCATAAGCTGCTAAAGCATAATCTTCCCACTTTTTGTAGAATTTCTTTTGTTTTTCTTCTACCATTTTATTTATATTTTTTAGATTCTTTTGATAATTTAGCTTTATCTTGTAAGCACAAACTTTCAAGTTCATCTTCCCTCTTCTTGTCACCTTTCTCCTCAGGAAAGACTCCCTTTAAATCCTCATCATACTCATCGTTTGTCATATTTTCTATAAGATTTCAGACTTTATAAACCTTTCTATTTGTTACTCTACTTAAGTGACAACATATTACTGAGATATTACTAAGAGCAAAAATTTAAAAACAAAAAGTCCGACGTAATTTTATGTTCAAGAAGAAAATCAAGTGCAGATGTGGAAAAAAAGTAGATGCTGATTTTAGCTATTGCCCTTTTTGTGGAAGGGCTCTAAGAGAAGTAAAGAAATTCGAAGAAGATCATGAAAAAGAGATAAGGACTATAGAAAAAAGCTTTGAAGAAGCTTTCAAGATGCCATTCTTCATCAAATTCCCATTTAAGAGACTTATAAGAGATATAGATAAACAATTCAGGGAGATGGATAGAACTATAGGTGAGAGGAAGAACTTAGAAAAGATGCCAGTTCATACTCAAGGCATAAGCATTAAAGTAGAGAGCTCTCCAGATGGCCAACCTGTAATAAAAGTAAGGCAATTTGGTCCTGGCCAGAAGATACCTTTAGAAATAAAAAAAGCAAAAAGAGATGAAAGTGAGGAAGAAAAAATAAAGCTGCCAGCAAGGAAATTAACAAAAGCTCAGCAAGCAAAATTAGCTAAGCTACCAAAAGAAGAACCACAGACTACAGTAAGAAGATTAACAGACAAGATTATTTATGAGATCATTCTTCCTGGAGTAAAAAGTGAGAAAGATATTATAATTAACAAACTGCAAAATAGCATCGAGATTAAGGCTTTCACAAAAAACAAAGCTTATTTTAAATTAATCCCTGTAGCTTTACCAATAAAAAACTATTATCTTGAAAAGGATAAGCTTGTTCTTGAATTAAGGCCATAAAACCTTAAAATTTAAAAATAACTATCTCTTTCCTAATAGATGAAAAGAGGTTTGTTATTATTGTCTTTGCTAGCATTCATTCTCCTTGCTAGTTCAGTTCTTGCTTACAATGGATATTATGGGCCAGGTCTTTTTGAAGGTCTTACTATATCAGAACTTGCTGAGAATGAATGGGTTAATGCTGCCCTTCTTTTTTTATTAATATTTGCAGTTTGTTGGTTTTCTTTACAACAAGTTTTCCATACTAGTCCAGGAGTGGCATTTGTAGCAGCTTTTGTTCTAGGTTTAATAGGAGCTCTTGGAGCAATTTATTATTATGGCCCAATAATCCCGAGAATTGGCTGGCTTGTTGTGCTTCTTGCTTTAGCAGTCATCTTTGCAATATTATGGAATCAATTAAGAGGAAAAGGAAAAACATTTTGGGTTATTCTTCTAGCACTTTCTTTAGTGTGGCTTTTATGGCTTAGACCTCAATTATGCCCTTATACTTTTCCCCACATTGTTTGTGTTGTTCTTGATGCAATAGCAATAGCCATCATTATTATTGCTATATTCATGTTTTTAATATGGCTCTTTAATAAACTGCGCAAAGGTGGTTTAGGAGCACCGTCTATAAGAGGTTTTAGAGAACCAAGAATGCCAAAAATAAAACCTATAAAAGAAGAAAGAGAGATGGCTAAGCCAGGATTTTGGAAACATACTCTAGCGCGCAGGGCAGAAACTAAACTTCAAAGAATGAAAAGAAAGAAAGCTGAGGAGATTGAGAAAAGATATAAGAGATTAATAAAAAAAGCTCAACAGAAAGCTTCTATTCAAACAACAGAGACTGGAAGGAGACATTATGAAGAACTTGTTCATAAGTTGGAAAAGAGAAAAGAAAGAGAGATTAGAAGAATTTATGGTGAGGTAGAAAGAGAAGTAGAAAATATCGCTGAAAAAGCAGCTAGAAATAAAGCAGCCAGAGTTCAAAAAATGAATGAAAAGTATGAAAGATTAATAAGAGAGAAAATAGGAAGACATAACCAACAAGTAAGACAAGCAGAGCAAGCAGCAGTAACAAGTGAGCAAAGAGGAGACATAGCAAAAGCACAGAGATACAGAAGAGCTGCAAGATATTTATTAGATCATAGAGATAGAGATGTAGAGACTCTTAGAAGAAAACATCAAGCATCATTAAGAAGAATAGCCAGGTTATAAAAATAAACAAATTTATAAATCTAAAATACTAAATAAAAACATAAAAAAAGGAAAAAATGAAACCAAAATTCATGTTGTTTTTATTCGGTCTGATAGTTTTGGTAGTAAGTCTTATAGGATTAGCATTTAATTTCGGCTACACTCCTGGGGTTATTGCACAATTTCCAGCAGACCCAAGAGTTTATTTTGGAATAACAGCAATAGTCGGTTTGATCGCATTAATATCAGCACTTACATCAAGAAGATTTTAGAAATAACTTTTTAGGTCTTTTTGTTTAGCAGATTTCTCATACTCAGCTACTTTATTCAAAGCATTATTAACCCTATCTTCACTAAAGTCATGCTCTTTACACAATAATTCCTTAATTTTTTTCTCATTAACTTTCTTGAATTCAATCTTATAATCTTTCCTAACATTAGGTTTCTTAAAAATCTCAAAAATTTTTCTCCAGTCAAAATCTAGTTCAGGAATCTTGCCTTCCTTGAATAATTTATCTAGAGATGTGAAAATTAAGACTGGTTGTCTGTGTGCTTTTACTAAATGTAAAGCTTTTTTTGGTCCTATTCCTTTAATTCCTTGTGGATTAAAATCTGTTCCAACAAGAATTCCTAAAGAAATTAATTGATCACGATTAATCTGCAAATTGTTAAGAGTGTTGTCAAGTTCAATTAGTGTAGGACTTATAGAAATAAAACCTGTAGGTGTTCTTCTTCTCCTTGCCAAAGTAAGATTTTGAATTAATCGGGTGGCTCCAAAAAGCAAGGAATCATAATCCTGGCTTGCAACAGCATAAGCATCTTTTTGTTTAACCATAAAAGCACATTGGGCTTCTCCTTCTCCTGGAGCTTGAATTACAGGCAATCCAAGAGCTTTCAATAGTTGTTTACTCTCATCAATCATCTCATCACTCAATCTTAGAGTTTGTCTTGACCACTTGAACATTTCCTCTGCTTTTCCTTTCTCTTTTGCTTTCTCATACTTTTCTTTTGCTGCCTCTTTCCTTTCATGTCTTGCTTTTGCTGTCTTTGCTTTAAGCTCAGGTGATTCTCCATCAAAAACATAAACTAATTTGAGGCCTTTAGTCATCAAGTTGGTAGTTCTATAAAAAAGACCAGAAAGATGTGAAGTTACCCTTTTCTTTTTATCCATTAAAGGAGTTCCATCAACTTGTCTAATATTAGCAAGAAACTGATACAAGATGTTAAAAGCATCAACTGCAATAATCTTACCTCTTAACTCCTCAAATCCTATCTCTTTTTTTGGAACTAAATCGCTAATCTGTAAACCCATAAAAATTAAGAGAAAAAGAAACTTAAATAATTTATCCTAATTTAAAGAATATCTTGTAAATTTTCTTTGCCTGGGTGTTACATCTATTTTATTGATGTTTGTATGTCCCTTATCTGTAAAATAATTAACATAAAAAACCTTGTCTCTCTGCATTTCATACCATTGTAGAGCATACTCTATCTCATCTTTTTCAACAAGAACTTCAACATTATATCCATCAACTTCTCCATGTAAATATAAAGGACATCTCATTTTAGATGCTAATTTTTTTAATTTTCCTTCTTCTATAAAATCAATAAAATCCGGGATTTCTCTCAACTTGGCTATATCAATTGTATACATAGACCTTGGGCCATGTGAATTACTTTTAGATAAATTAAGTGTAGGAACTGAAATTTCCTTTAGTTTAGTTGCAATTTCATCTAATTTATCCTTCCTATTTTCCATTTTTAAAATAAAGCCTCTTGGACTATTTTCTGTTTTTCTTCTGTTTTTCTTTCTTCCTTTTTTGGAACTAACTTTTCTTCATAAGCTTTAATAATTCTTTTATATGCTTCTCTAACCTCTTTTCTTTCTGGCAATTCAAGTTGCCTGGTATATTGTCCTTTAGCTTTTCTTTTAAAATGATGTTTATTAACTAAGTTAAGACCTTCATAAACATGCTTTACTGTTAAAACATCTATTGGTTCTGTAAAATTAGGTTTTCTTATATCCCATCTGCCAGCAAAAAAATAAACTTTCTCCCAATCAGTTAATGAATTCATGAATTCTTTAGGCAATTCATCTGTGCTTTTAATTCCATAATAAACTCTCTTGAGTGGTTCTTTATTTATTGTTGAATACAAGTTACTTTTAAAATTCCTTGAAACTCTACTTATCCGAGAAAGATATCCTACAATAGCATTATTAAGATCATCTTTAAGATAAGGCATAGATCTCCATTCTTTTTTTGGGTTTATATAAGGAATAGAAAGAGCTCTCTTTATTTCTTCAAAAATTTCTTCATTTAATCCAATAAGCCTTTCTTCTAATAGTTTTTTCATTTTCTCCTTATTGTCACTATTGTTAAGTAACATCTATATTTAAATCTTTCGTCTTCAGAAATTTTAAAAATCTCTTTATCTTGGTAATCTCATGACTTCAATTAACTTTATTCCTTTAGATTATGATTATTTTGATTTTCAGGGGAAAAACTATATTAGGATAATAGGAAGAGATGAAAAAGGTAAAAGAGCCTGTGTGGTAGATCACTTTGATCCTTTTCTATGGGCTATTTTTGAAGATAGTGCTTCTGAGAAAAGAATAAAGGACATTCAGAAGAAGATAGAGAAAATTGAGATTAAACTACCTTCAAGGACAACAAAAGTAGAAAGAACAGAAATTCATGAAAAAAAATTTTTAAGCAAAAAGGTAAAAGCAATCAAAATTTTTATAACTAATTATAAAGATGCTCATCCAATAGCTGATAAGCTTGATTTTAAGGAAATAAAAGCAAGAAGAGAATATGATATTAATATTATAACTAAGTATATAACTGAAAAAAAGCTGATTCCTTTATCTTGGCATAAGATATCTGGGGAGATTCTAAATAATTCTCAGGAATTTGGCAATATTGATTCAGCCTTTGACATAGATGTTTGTATTAAGGCTGAGAAAATTGAGAAATTAAATAATAAAAAATTCAGACCAAAATTCCTGGCCTTTGATATAGAATCAGATGAATTAGAGTTGGGGAAAGGAGAGATTTTAATGATTTCCCTTGTTTCTGACAATTTTAAAAAAGTATTGACATGGAAAAAAAGCTCTGAAAAATTAAATTATGTTGAATATTTTAAGAGTGAAGCAGAGATGCTCAAAACATTCATAAATTATGTAAATAAGATTTCACCTGATATTCTCGTAGGATATTTTAGTGATGGTTTTGATATTCCTTATTTAAAAGCCAGAGCTGAAAAAAATAAAATTAAGCTGGCATTAGGTTTGGATAAAAGCCAGCCTTCATTTATTAGGGGGAGAATTCCAAAAGCAAGGATTTCAGGAATAGTCCATGTTGATTTATTTAGGTTTATAGAATCAGTTTATTCTCAATATTTGCAATCAGAAACTCTTGGATTGAATGAAGTGGCATTTGAATTATTAGGAGAAGGAAAAAAAGAATTTAATCATAAACATTCCTCTAAGATAAAAGAGCATGAATGGAAGGATTATTTTGAATATAATTTACAAGATTCTATTTTGACATATAAATTAGCAGAGAAATTATGGCCAGACATGATTGAATTCAGTGGGATTATACAAGAACCTCTCTTTGAGATAACAAGAAATTCTATGTCTCAATTAGTTGAATCCTATATTCTCCATAATCTTGATAAATATAATGAGATAGCTGAAAAAAGACCATTACATGATGAAATAAAAGAAAGAAGACAAATGGGGAAGTATGTTGGAGCTTTTGTTTTTCAGCCAAAGCCAGGTTTGTATAAAAATATAGTTATGTTTGATTTTACAAGTATGTATGCTTCTGTGATTTTTACTTATAATCTCTCCTTATCAACCTTCTTAAAGAAAAAATTTAATAAGACATTAGAAGTCAATTTGGAGAAGGGAAAAGTTTATTTTTCAAAAGAACAAGGATTTTTTCCATTAATGCTTTCTGAGATAATAGAAAAAAGAAAAAAATATAAAAAAGAATACAAACAAAATCCAAACCCTATTGCAAAAGCAAGAAGCAATGCCTATAAACTTCTAGCAAATGCCTCTTATGGCTATCAAGGTTTTTTTGGAGCTCGTTATTATTGCAGAGAAGCAGCAGCTTCAACAGCTGCCCTAGCCAGAAAAAATATTTTAGATACAATAGACAAAATTAAAAAACAAAGTTATGAAATAATTTATTCTGATACAGATTCTATTGCTTTTTTATTAGGCAAAAAAAGTAAAAAACAAACTATAGATTTTTTAAAAAAACTAAATTCTGAACTTCCAGGGATTATGGAGCTTGAACTTGAAGATTTCTATAAAAGAGGTTTGTTTGTAGCAAAAAGAACAGTTAAACTTGGAGCAAAGAAAAAATATGCTCTTATAAATGAAAAAGGGAAGTTTAAAATTAGGGGTTTTGAGACTGTAAGGAGGGATTGGTGCAATTTAGCCAGAAATCTTCAAAACAAGATTCTACAGAAAATTCTTAAAGAGGGTAATGAGAAAAAAGCCTTAGAAATTTTGAAAAAAACAGTAGATGATTTAAAGAAAAGGAAAATTTTAAAAGAACAAATAATTATAAGAACACAACTAAAAAAACCTCTTTCTGAATATAAAGCAATAACACCACATGTTATAGCTGCTGAAAAAATAAAAAAAAGTGGCAAGCCTATTGATATGGGTATGCTTATTGAATATTACATAGCTGAAACAAAAATAAAAAAATCTTTAGTTAGAGAAAAAGTAAAACTTCCAGAAGAAAAAGGCGAATATAATATAAAATACTATTTAGAACATCAGATTATTCCAGCTGTAGAAAATATTTTTGAAGTTTTTGGAATAAAGAAGGAAGACATACTCCAGAAAGATCAGAGAAAATTACATGAATTCTAATTTTAAGCTGGTCATTTTATAGTAGTAAAGTTTATAAATAAAGTACTCTTTTTTATTATTATGCCATCAAGAATTATAAAACCTGAAGATATAAAAAAAATCGAACATCCTTTTGGTTTAGTCTACGAAATTTCTAATCGCAGCCATTCATCAGCTTTAAACATGGCTTTAGTTCAAATAAGAGATGACAGAAAACATTATCATAAAAAGGCAACTGAAATTTATTATGTTTTAAAAGGGGCAGGAATAATAGAATTAAATGATAAAACTTTTGACATTAGTTCAGGGCACGCAATACTCGTAGAACCTTTAACTAAACACAAAGCAAGAGCTTTTAAAGGTGTTTTAGAAATCATTGTTGCCTCTTCACCACCTTATGATCCAGAAGATGAATATTATGATTAAAACTAAAATCAAAAATCCAAAAGTTTCCTCTGGCCTCTTCTCTTTACTTCATTTTTCCATGTTGCCCAGGATTTTCTTATCAAACCAATCTTAGCCAGCTCTTTTGCTTTAGATGTTGTTAAAAATTTCTGGCATATAGGATCAGAAGGATAACCAGAACCACATTCTATATTATGCTGTCTTTTTATCTTTTCCACTTCAGAATCTCTTGTAACTTTTGCAAGAATTGAGGCTGCAGAAACAACAGGATAATTAACATCTGCCTTATGTTCACATCTAAGCTTTATTTTCTTTGTATCATGAATATACTCAGCAAGATAATTACTCCATGCTCTTGTGTTAGGAGAAGGACAATCAACTATAACCTCAGCTTCAGGAACTTTTTTTATTAGAATATTGATTATTTCAGCTACCTTAAGAGCCTCTATTTTGTTAAGGTTAATTTTCTGAGAAATTTTTTCATCTATCTCTCTAGGATTAACTTTAATAATATAATAAGAAATAGCAATTTTTTTGATTTCTTTGGATAAAAATTCTCTTCTTTTAGGCATTATCATCTTAGAATCCCTGACATTCAGCTCCTTGAATTCAGCAATTTCTCTCTCATCAGCTAATACGCCAGCTAAAACCATTGGCCCGAGAACAGGCCCTCTTCCAGCTTCATCTATTCCTATGTAGAACATTTTAAATTAAGTAGCGGGGGCGGGATTTGAACCACGCGACCTCAGGGTTATGGGCCCTGCGAGCACTCCAGGCTGCTCCACCCCGCTATAATGATACTACTCGCAGAATTCTTTTAAATGTTATGATGGGGCTGGGAGGATTTGAACCCCCGTCGCGTGCGCCCTAGGCACGAATACTAAACCAAGCTATACGACAGCCCCTTAATAATAAAAAAGAAAAATATAATTTAAACTTTACTGACCTCAATTACCTTATCTCTTATTTTAAACTTTACTGGCAAGAATTTTTCAATTACAAATGAGTTTGTCCTAGCATGCTCTGTTATACTATTAGCTAGAATTTTTCCTTTACCAGCAAGCGCCATAAAAGGAAGTAATTGATCAACAGCATGACTATCAACACCTCCTCCTTTCATTTCCTCAAGAAGCAAGTTAGCACACTTTTTACCCACTTTTTCGGCAGGCAATCCTCTTTTTCCTAGAGTATCTGCTCCCAGCTTACAATTTTTATAGTGAGCATGAGTATGAATAGCAGTTCCTGGCGAAGGAGAATCTGCATAGATAATATTTTTCTTGTTAATTTTTTGTTTTAACTGTTTTTCAAAACTTTCTATCTGTCTCTCAGCGACTTTTGCTTGTTTTAAGCCTGAGGAAGCTATGCTCCAACAATCTATTTTAATCAACCCACCTCTTTCTGTCAGAGATAAGGGCTTTAACTTCTTGCATGGCTTAACTTGAACTTTCATCTTGCCTCCGCCTTTTGGAAAAAAACCATATCTTAATATTTCTGTTTTAATATTTACACCCATCTTGGCTAAAAAATCAGAAAAAACATATTGAAAATATTCTGCTGAAGGTGCTAGAGGAACATTTGTACCTCCTATAATATTAAATTTTACAATATCAGGAGCATGCAAAGCAGCAGGCATCAAGGCTTGTAAAACGAGAGTTATAGAACCTGCTGTTCCAATATCAAAATTATATATCCCTGCCTTAATTTTACTTGGCATGAATACCAGCTCTCTACTTCCTATATCTGCTCCTTTGATTTTTGCTTGACATAACTGAGCTACAGCCTTGACTCCAGTAAGATGCTGGGGTCTTAATCCTGGTTTTTCTCTCTTAGCTCTTACATTTTTTATTCTACAAGCTTTATTTGTTAAAGCAGACATTGCTATAGCTGTTCTGATAATCTGACCACCACCAGTACCAAAACTACCATCTATTTCTATTACCTCTTTTTTCATATGATTTTTAAACATTGTATGCTTTAAAATTTTATGACAGGTCCAGCAGAAGGTAAATACACTCTGAAAAAAGTAAAAGTATACATTCATGAAAAAGGCAAGGCAAGAGCAAGAATAACACATATTGATATAGAAAGTCCAGAAATAGCAAAGATAATCAAACCAGGGGAAGCAACTTATTGTGCTGGTAAGGAAGGTGGTTGTTTTATTGGTTTGAAAAAGGACATGTTAGAAAGAGCAAAGAAATTGATTGAGAAAAAGAAGAGAAAATAAGGTTTAAAAATTCTGATTTCTTCTTTATTATATGCCGGGATGGCCCAATGGTAAGGCGCAAGGTTGCTAACCTTGTTTCCGCAAGGATTTCTGGGTTCGAATCCCAGTCCCGGCGTATAACTAAAATTTCAGAGCCATCTTTCTAACTAACTATAAAGAACAGAAAGATTTATAAAGTATACTTAAGTATACCATAGTATGCAACATCAAACAACTATAAAATTAGATGAAGGAACAAAGAAAGAATTAGATAGTTTTAGGGAAGTTAAAGGAGAAAGCTATAATGAAGTTGTAAAGAAACTGGTGTTCATTGCTAAAATGATAAAACAGAATCCTAAATTAAGTAAAAAAACAATAGAAGAAATAGAAGCAGCAAGAGCAAGAATAAAAAAAGGTGAATTTTATACAGAAACTGAAATGAGAAAAAGATTAAATCTATAATCTTTCATAAATATTCTTTCTATGTCCTATTTTAAGAATTTTAATATTTTGTTCTTTTCTATTAATGTCTGCTATGACTCTATAATTCCCTATTCTTAATTTAAATCCTTTTATTTCTTTTAGATATTCAAAATATCTAAATGGATCTTGTTTTGTCTGGATGAGCTTTTTGAATATTCTTTCTCTCATTTCTTTAGGAAGTTTTTTAAGTTCTTGACCTGCTTTTTTATCAAAAATTAATTCAAACATATCTTTTTAAAAGACTTTCAATTTTTAATCCTTTCTATAGAAAAAAACAAAGAACCCTTGTCGATATTTTTGTGGTTTTATAAAGAATTGGGTGAAAAATAGCAAAAATTAAATATCTCTTAAATTTACTTTATTTATGGCTTTTGAAGCACTAGATATTATTTTTATTATAGCCTATTTTATTTTAGTTTTTATAGTAGGCATCAGAGCTTATTTTAAAGAAACAAAAGAAGCATTCTTGATTGCAGGAAGAAAACTTAATTTTTTCTTAAACTCTTCTTCAATAACTTCAAGTAAATTTGGAAGTGGTATAGTTTTAGTTATGACTGCCTTTGCTTTTATTTATGGCTTTCAATCACTATTTTTTATTGTTGGAGCTGTAGTCGGAGTTTTAGTATTTTTATTATTTGCTATTAAACTTAAAAAACAGGCAGATAAAGAAAAGTTTTATACTCTTGCTGATTATTTTAAATCCAATTATGGAAAAAGTATAGGATATCTTGCAGCAATTTGTTCTTTAATTATAATGATTGCTCTTTTTCTTATGCAAACTATTGGTGGGGCGAAAGTAGCTCAAGATGTATTGGGGATCCCCTATTTCTTAGGAATAATTATTTTATTAGTGCCTGTAACTATTTATATCTCTCTTGGTGGCTTCAAATCTGTTGTAGATACAGATCTTGTTCAAATAATCTGTATGCTTATCATATTTCCTATTCTTGCTATATTCTTTTTTTCAAATCTTCCGGCATTGGCAAACTATGAATTTCAGAGTCTTAATATAGGTATGATTATAGGTTTTTTATTAATAGGGATAGTTACTCCCCTAGGTTCTACAGAACTTTGGCAGAGAGTTTATGCGGCTAAGGATATTAAAACCTTAAAAAAAAGTTTTTATTTGGCAGCATTTCTTTTTATTCTTATTGCTGGGATAATAATGTTAATTGGGATTCAATTAAGAGCTGTTCTTCCTTTGTATACTGACCAAGAGGTAATCCTTTTAAGAGGTATCCAGATGCTTCCAAGTGGAATTTTTGGAATTGGCATAATAGCTTTATTTGCTGCTATTATGTCCTCAGCAGATACTTATCTGTTTACTAATGCGGCTATTTTATCTAGGGATTTTTTACCAAGGAAACTATTTTCTGTAAAGAAAATGAGAATAATAATATTATTACTTTCCACAGTTACTCTGGTGCTTTCATTATTTTTAAAAACTTTAACTGAATCTATGTTTTTTGTTGCCGCTTATGCTTCTATAATCGCTAGTGTGATTTGTTTTTCTTTTATTAAAGGTAATAAAAAAGGGTTAAAATTTGGATTGATTTTGGGATTAGTTGGAACAACAATCTTTGCTTTTTTTGGGATAGATCAATTTTTAATAATAAAAGCGATAGTTTTAACACTCATCGGATATTTAGTAGGAGGAATTTATGATACATTACTCAGAAAGAAAGGTTCCAAAAAACTTTGAAGATACATCATACATGCAATCTAAGAGAAAGGGCCTTATAGAAAAGATAGTAAGGACTTTATCAGAACCAGAGAGAACCATCTTCATGGGTCTAAATAATGTAATTATCTTTTTTGATAGAAATGTTGATAGTCAAAAACTTCCTGATTCTATTCTTGAGGATATTTTAGAAGTCTTGAAAGGTAAAAAAGTAAATTTTGAGCATAAAAAAAGATTATATAATTTTCTGGATACAGTAGATAAATTACCTTCAGAAGAAAGAATAGTTAGAATTTATAATCTTTTGAGAGAACATTTTCAAAATTCAATAAATAATGCTAAAAGAAGGTATCAAGTAATAGATGCAAATAAAATTAAGAGATTAAGAAAAGGAGAACATCCAATATTCACAATAGAGACAGTCCTTTTATTTCCAAAACTAGATTTTGATATCTTAGAAAAGATAAGTAGGAAATATACTTTGGGTGCAAAAATGGGTGATGATATGACTGATTTCCAGGATGATGTAAAACAAGGATTTTTGTATGTTCCTAAAACATATGTAAACAGAGTTAAGGGAATTGAGGTAATTGATGATTATTATAAAGTAACTGGAGAGCCTATATTAGAAAAAAGTTATATTCAACAAGAATTAAAAGAAGCAAAAAGAATATTTAGAGAAGGAGATCTCATAACTCGGGGCTTAATTTCCCAACCCATTTTGAATATTTTAGGGGAATGATGTATTCCTGGATTGAAGAAGCTGAAGAAGTATGTTTAAAAAGAGAATAAATATACAAAATAAAACACAAAATATATAAATTCCTGTCTGCGTTGAAACTCTGGCTGAGGGCTCAGTCCCGGCGTTCTTCACAAGATTTTTAAATTCATTTTAGCTTAGAATAAAATGCCAAGGAAAAAGAAAGAAGAGAAAATAGAGGAAAAGAAAGAAAAAGTAGAAGACAAGGAAAAAGAGAAAAAGAAAGAAACAAAAGAAAAAGAAGAGATGTTAGTTCCTCTTGAAGATTATATTAAAGCAGCTGTTCATCTTGGAACCAGGGCTGTCACACCAGGCATGCGCGAGTATGTTTATCGTAGGAAGGCAGATGGAATCGCTGTTCTGAACACAAGAAAGATTGATGAGAAGATTGCTCTAGCTGCTAATTTTCTTGCACAATTTGAACCTGAGAAAACTCTTGTATGTTGCAAGAGAGATGCTGGCCATAAAGCTTTAAGGGCATTTGGCAAAGCTACTGGCACAAAAATCTTTGAAAAATATCCTCCTGGCATGATTACAAATCCTGATCTTGAAAACTTTTACGAACCAAATGTTGTTTTTGTCATAGATCCTTGGCTGGACAAGAATATTATTAGGGATGCTGTTAAAGTACATATCCCAATTGTTGCTTTATGTGACACTAATAATATTATAGATAATATAGATCTTGTAGTTCCCTGCAATAATAAGGCACCGAAAAGTATTGGTCTTATTTTTTACATAATAACAAAACTCTATCTCCAAAAGAAGGGAATTAAAAAGAAACTGAATTCTAATGATTTTTATGAGTTTGGGGAAGAAACAGAGAAAAAAAAGAAAGTAAAGGAAGATAAAGAAAAAATTAAAGAATTGATTGCAAAAAAACTTAGGATGATGAGAAGAACGAAAGAGAAAAAATAAAAACTACTTCTACCTCTATTCTTTGTGCCGCGGTAGCTCAACTGGTAGAGCACCGCTTTCGTAAAATTTAGGTTTCCTGAATTTGCTCAGGAATCTTTGATTCGTGACAAGCGGGGGTTGTGGGTTCAACTCCCATCCGCGGCTTGTATTTTTTAGTATAATAATTCTTATAAATTTCACTGTCCAGTAAAATGTATGGCAAATGTGTTGGAAGTTTTAGCATCTGATGATCTTAATTTTTTACAGGAATTATCAGATGACTTAGATGAAGCTCTTTCTACTATCTCTTTTGATTATATAGATTCTAATTACATAAGAAAAAAACAAGAGGAAATTAAGAAAAAATATGGAGAAAGAGTGAAGAATTTTAGAATTATAAAAATAGAACTCCAATATAATTCTAAATTAAGTATGGCTATAGACAATATAACTACTGCTTATGGTGTTTTACAAGAAATAGATCCTAATAATCCAAACATAGAGGAAATAGAAGATGCAATCTATGAATATTTGATCTTTCCAGATTTTATCTCACAAAAAGAATTAGATAAGCATCTCAAGTCAGCTGGTTTTTTATAGTTACTTATGCTTAATTCTATGTTTTTTATGTTCTACTTGTCTGTTTACTTCTTGTTTTGGCACTTTACTTGAGAACAAATTTTTAAGTTTTGTGCTGAATCTCTTATCTTCGTAACTTTCTCCGATTAAGAAAGCAGCTAGTTTCTTATATTCCACAACAGCATCTGTCTCTTTACTCTCAAATGTGCTAGGCTTTAATTCTGACAAAGCTTCAAGAATATTTACATCATGTGGGATGACTGCTAAAACTGGAACTCCTGTCATCTTTTCTATCTGTTCAAGACTAAGTTCAAATTTTTTACCATAAACCCTGTTCAGAATTATTCCTGCTATTGGAACTTTCTTTTTCTTAGCCACCTTAACTGCGTGTAAAGTACAGCTTAGTGTAGCATGATCAGGGGTTGTTACAATTAAAAGTTTATCAGAAGCCATCATTGCTGCAAGAGTTTCATGGTCCAATGTAGGAGAACTATCTATTAATATAACATCATAATGATATTTGAGATGTTGAATTTTCTGCTTTAGTTTCAAGTAGTCTGGATAAAATATTTTTTTCATATTTAATCTGCCGCCAATAATATCAAATCCATAATCAGTTTCCTGAATAGCGCCAAGAGCATTTGCTTTTCCTTTTAGAACATCATACAAAGAAACTTCTGGCTGTACTATACCTAAATGTAATCCTAGATTTGGAGCAGAAAAATTTCCATCTATAAGCAAGACATTCTTACCTTGTTGAGCAATCGCAGCTCCTAAAGAAACTGTTGTTGTTGTTTTGCCAACACCACCTTTTATTGATAAAATCCCTATTGATTCACCCATTTTATCTCTTTTTCTTGTTTCTTATTATTCTAAATTTAATTTAAATATTTAAATTTATCGTTATTATTGTTCATATGCTTTTCTTAGTTCTTTTAATAAGTCATCTCTTGATTTTCTTTCATTTTTTCTTACTTCTGTAATGACTTTTTCATCTTCTGCATTAAGAGGAATAGCAGGTTCAATCTTTTTCATATCTTTTATTGCCTTCCTAGCTGCCTTGAAAATTTCTTCTTCCTCCTCTTCCCTTGTTTTTTTAATCTTTACTGATGATTCTGACTCTTTTTTTGGCCATGTCTTAAAAACAAATAATATAGCTACTAAAATTACTAAGGCGTTTCTTAAGACCATCCACCAATTATATTCATCAATGTGTAAGTTTTGTAATATTACTGCGCCAATCAGAAAGACTGACTTTTTACAATCTCTGTTTTCTTCATAAGCTACACGAACAAAATTTGTCTCCTCATTACATTTATAACAAGTTCTTATTTGTTTTCCTTCCTTGCACTCAGACCAAAGACTACATTCAGGACAATCACATCTTTGTATAATTTCAACAGTTATTGAAACTTCTTGCTTTTCATAATTAAGTTCATCAAGATTAACTCTTATGTCTGTTATTCCATCATCATCCAAGTTAAATTCTTTAGTTTCATCCACTAGCAATGTAGCATACTGAGGCAGACTATATATGCTTATATAAACATTATCTGCACTTATACTGTCAACAATAATGTAATGCTCTGTTTCTTTATACACAAAATAGATTCTTTCGTTTTCTTCTAATGCTCTGCATGTTCCTATATATATTTGATTTAAAGAAACAGTAATATCACAGATTGTATATTCAATTTCTTCTTCTACTTTTGGAGGTGGGCAGTCTTGAAGACAAGTTTTCCAACTCTCTCCTGCCTCACTATCACAAATACCATCACCACATATAGGACCTGGTGGAGTAGCTCCGCCTCCATCTCCGCCTCTTGGAGGAGCATTTATTGTTGTAAAGTTAAATAGGCCAGTAGTGTTACAATTTCCTACAGCATCACAAGAAGTTACATTATAATAATACAACGTTAAAGTTTCGAGACTAGTAAGAGTAACTGAGTGACTTAACACAAGAGAAATGCTTCCTTCTACAGAACCTAAATTCTCTGCCTCTCCATAGTTTACACTTGAATTACTTACCTCATTAGTCATCCATGTTATTGTTGCTTCTCCATTTGTTATATCATTGGGGGTTATGTCAGTTATTGTCGGCGGTGTTTTATCAGCTGTGTCAATTGTAAAAAATAAAGTATCTGAGGAAGTGTTAGCAATTCCATTTCCGGCAATAATACTCCAGTTATGCAGATTATTTTCTAGATTTGTCCAGTTGTATATAACAATGGAATTATTAACAACATTTTCAATTGTATTAATTAAATCGCTGTCTCCAAAAAACCAAACAGTCATGTTATTTCCATCAGGGTCAGTTACTGTTGTATTTAGCAAAGTATAATTCACAGAGATGTTTGAGTTATTCTGAGGAGAATTTAAGATAGGAGTGTCAGGAGCAGAGTTCAGAATTGTGTAGTCAATTGTCACATTGTAAAGTTCTGGACTGTACTCTGTTTCATCAGTTTCAAAGTCAAATTTGTACTGGAAGTATCGGTTATCTAGAACAGTTAAGTTTTGAGGAGAATTATCATCCACCACTATAAACTTTTCTCCATTGCAATTTAAATCATCGCAGCTTCTTACTTTTGGATTTAATTTTAGAGCTCCCATCTTATAGTGTTCTAAAATTTCTTCTGATGATAAAATTCTATTGTATATTACTATTTCATCTAAATAACCATTTAAACAATTTCCTTCATTATGATTGCATCCGATATGTAAATCCTTATCAGAGATTGAAATGTTTCCACTTCCCAAAATTCCACTCTTATATCCAACCTCTACTCCATCAACATAAATATGAACTTGCTCAGGTTCAGAAACATTGATAGTGCATACAACATGATGCCATTTTCCTTGCGTGATTGCAGCATCATCAGAATTTACATCTTTCCATACCCCTCTATGGAATGAGACCTGAATCCTGTCAGGGTTTGAACCTGGTAGCCTAACTCTGTATGCTTGATTTTTATAAATTATTGAATCAGATGTTGTTATGGCATTGAAATGAACCCAGAATTCTATACTTAGTGTTTCTTCAATATCTAAACTATTGCTATCTGAAACTTTCAGATAATCGTCATTGGTTCCAGAAAAATTTCCCGCTTTTCCAAATTTTCCATCCACTTCTGCTTTAGCATTACCCATCCATGTTCCATTATTATCATTATAACTAAAATCAAAAACATTCGTGTCATTCTCTCCAAAAGCAGATTCATTGTTAAGATGAAATAATAATTCATTCTCAGTCATGTTTTGTAGTTCTTCTCCATAAGATAATCCTTCTACCCACCTTATGTTACCCCATCTTGAATCAGAGCCAGCATCAAAAACCTTACTCATATATCCCCCATTAGTTGTTGAATTTAAAACAACTGCTCCTAAACTCGTGTTATAATAGGTGTCTTCATAAATCCCTTCATCGAAATCTGACTGAGTTGAAGTTTGCCATTGTAAAGCATAAGCAAGAGAAATTAGAATGATTAAAATACAAACTAAAAATAAACCTTTGTATATTTTCATTTTTTTGTTTTTTTCCACCAGATCCAGACACCCTTGCCAGGACCGACAAATTTACCTAAGACAAGACTTTCGCCTCTCAGTAACATTAATCTGTAGAAAAGTTTGGTTCTTGTGATTCCCTTAATCTTACTTAAAGCTTGTTCAATTTCTTTAGTTTCAAGAGGCTCTGAAGCTGTATTAATTACTCTAAGAATTGCCTTGGCTATACTATCCTCATGGCTACGTAGGTTTGCCATCTTCCCTCTTTTATAATTATTCTGAATAAATATCTATTTATAAATCTATCGGTTTCGTCACTTATGTATCTATCTATTTATTTATAGGTGAATAAAAGAAGAAAGATAAGAAAAGAAACAAGAAAAAGAAGATTTTTGAGATATTCAAAATATTTAAAAATAAGAAAAACAATATTAAAATAGAAAAGAGGTAAGATGAAAAGATTATTTTTTATAGCATTGATTGTTATTATCTCTATTCCCCTTGTTATTGCTGGAACACAGCATGGGGTTAATGGCTTTGTTAAAGATTCTCCAAATGGTGTTTCTCCTAATGGTTTAGATGTTGTGTTTGATGTTTCAGATGGAATTAACATTTACTGCACACTTCATGATATTGTAGGAAAAAATGGAAATTCTGGATTAGATAATTGGTATGCTGTTGATATTGGCAACTGTGCACAACAATGGGGAAAAGATGATATTGTCTATATTTTTATTGGAAATTCAACTCATAATGTAAGTACGCAAGTCACACTCTCTGAATTTGGTAATGATCAAGCTCCTGACACACAATTAGGAGATCCTTCTTTTTGTGGTGATGGCAATTGTAATAATGCTACTGGAGAAACTTGTGCAAATTGTCCTCAAGACTGTATTCCTCAATGTAACAATAACAGCATCTGTGAGCCAATTCCAAATTCTACTTTTCCTTATATGTGTGAAAATTCCACTAATTGTATAGATTGCCAGCTTTGTAATATGAATCTAGTATGTGAACCAAGTCTCGGGGAAAATTGTTCTAATTGCCCTATTGATTGCCATTGTCCTGATGGCTTATGTCAGTCAGAGTATAATGAGACTAATATAACTTGCTTTGAAGACTGTCCTTGTGGCAATGGCATCTGTGATACTATTATTGGGCCTTGTGGCAGTTATAATGAAACTTCCACTATTTGTCTTATAGACTGCCCTGGATGTATTTGTGGTAATTATATTTGTGAACCAGACTGCGGGGAAAATCATGTGAATTGTCCTAGTGATTGTAATGGGACTTGTAATTATAATGGAATATGTGAATTTGGCGAGTTTTATGCTGTATGTCCTGACTGTCCTCTATATTGTGGGAACATGGTTTGTGATATTGAACTAGGAGAAACGCCTGAGAACTGTCCTAGTGATTGCGGTGATGTTGTTTGTGGTGATGGTTTCTGTGATACTGCAGCTGGTGAGAATTGGGAAAACTGCCCAACTGATTGCTATGGCCTTGTAGCAAAGTGTGGTGATGGTACATGTGAGCTAGCTGAAACAAGTGAGAATTGTTGTGTAGACTGTGGATGCCTTCCTACAGGTCTTTGTACTACATTTAAGTGTGAAAGAAACCGATGCATTCCCCAGTGTTGTTTAGCTGGATTTTGTTGTAATATCTATGTATGTTGGTATTATTATATTTTGATAATTATAATCATGGTAGTTCTTATTATAATCCTAGCTAGAAGGAGAAAACAGAAGTTAAAGAAGAAAAAGCTAGAAAAAGTCCCAAAAAAGCAAACAAAGAAAAAATAAGATTATCTTGAATTTTTAAGAATTAAGCCCTAACTCAGCTAAAATTAGGCAGAAAGCTTTTTAAATATCCCTTTCTTAATATATTTGTCGACGGGAGAGAAGTATTTTCTCGACGGAAAAAATTAAAAAAATCTGGCTAGCCAGTCAGAAAAGCAAAAAAAAAGCAGAAGAAAAAATGCCTGAAAAGAAAAGAAAAACTGAAGAAAAAAGTGAAAGAGAGAAGAGTAGGTATGATATTAGCACTATAAAAGTTCTTGGCGGACTCGAAGGTGTAAGGAAAAGGCCAGCCATGTATATAGGAAGCACTGGCAAGGATGGTTTGCATCATCTTGTTTATGAAGTTGTTGATAACAGTGTAGATGAAGCTTTAGCAGGTTTTTGTGATTATATTTCTATTAAGATTATTAAGGATGGCAGTGTTTTTGTCGAGGATAATGGTAGGGGTATTCCAATTGCAAAACATCCGCACTATAAAAAATCAGGTCTTGAAATTGTGATGACTATGCTTCATGCAGGCGGAAAATTTGACCATAAAGCTTATTTCATTTCTGGTGGCTTGCATGGTGTTGGAGTAAGTGTTGTCAATGCCTTAAGTGAACTGATGATCGTAAGAGTAAAGAGAGATGGAAAGATATATGAACAAAAATACAAGAGAGGAAAACCAGTTACTCAAGTAAAAGTTGTAGGGAGCTATAATAATGGTTCAACAGGAACATCAGTAATATTCAAACCTGACAAAGAAATTTTTTCTGTATTGAATTTTGATTTTGCACTCATAGCAACTAAAATGCGCGAGTTGGCATTTCTAAATCCTGGTTTAATTATCGAGCTGGAATCAGAGCCAGATAAGAAAAAAGAAAAATTTTATGCAGCTGGGGGTATTGTTGAGTTTGTAAAGTGGCTTAATAGAACAAGAAAACCTTTGCACAAGCCCATTTATTTTAAAAAACAATCTAACAGCACCATATTAGAAATAGCAATTCAATATACAGATAGTTATTATGAAAATATCTTTGGTTTTGTGAATACAATCAATACAATTGAAGGAGGAACCCACATCACAGGTTTCAAGACAGCACTTACAAGAGCAATAAATGATTATGCTATAAAAAGTAATCTTCTGAGGAATGGTAAAGTAGCTAAGAAAATCGTCGGAGAAGATGTTCGTGAAGGTCTTACAGCAATTGTGAACATCTGTATAGCTGATCCTCAATTTGAAGGCCAGACAAAAACCAGGCTTGGAAATTCTGAAGTTAAAGGTCTTACAGATTCAATAGTAACCCAAGGTCTTAGCCAATTTTTTGAGGAAAATCCTAGAATAGCAAAGATTATTGTTACAAAAGCAATTGATGCAGCTAAAGCAAGATCAGCTGCAAAAAAAGCAAAAGAACTTGTCAGAAGGAAGAGCGCATTAATGTCAACAACTCTTCCAGGAAAACTAGCTGATTGTTCTTCAAAGAAATTAGAAAAAACTGAGATTTATCTTGTTGAAGGAGAGAGTGCAGGAGGAAGCGCAAAACAGGCAAGAAACAAAGAAACTCAAGCAATACTGCCATTAAAAGGAAAAATTCTCAATGTTGAAAAAGCAGCTCTCAACAAGATATTCAGTAATGATGAAATTGCAACCCTGACAACAGCTATAGGTACTAGCATAGGAGAACATTTTGAAGCAGAAAAATTAAGATATGGCAAAGTGATTATAATGACAGATGCAGATGTTGACGGCCAGCATATCAAAACATTACTCTTGACATTCTTTTACAGATTCATGCCTAAGCTGATTGAAAACAGCAGAGTTTTTATTGCAATGTCTCCCCTCTACAAAATAAGAAAAGGACAAAAAGATTATTATATCTACAGCGAAGAAGAACTGGAAAAAACACTAAAGAAGTTAGGGGGCAATTGTTCTGTTCAAAGGTTCAAAGGATTGGGAGAGATGAATCCTCAACAACTATGGCAGACAACAATGAATCCAAAAACAAGAATATTAAAGAGAGTAACAATAGAAGATGCTGTTGAAGCTGATCAACTTTTCTCAATTCTTATGGGCAGCGAAGTAGAACCAAGAAAAAATTTCATAGTCGAACATGCTAAGGAGGCTATGCTTGATGTTTAAAACAAAAACAAAATGGCATACATAGATTCAACATCTTTCGGAAACATCACAATAGATGGCAAAACCTATGGTGATGATGTTATTATCTTGGCTGATGACAGAATTAAGAAAAGAGGATTACAAAAAGGAACACATATTGTCTGCATAGAAGAGATAGAGCCTTTGTTTAAGGAAAATCCAAAAGTTATTGTGATAGGAACTGGACAGAGCGGAGTAGCTGAAATTGAACCAGAAGTTATGAATAGAGCAAGAGAACAAAATATAGAAGTTATTGAAGCTCCTACTCCAATCGCCATAAAAAAATTTAATAAAATAAAAGAAAAGAAAGCTGGCTTATTCCATCTTACATGTTAAAATGGAAAAGATAAAAGCAATTATTTTTGATATTGGCGGGGTACTAACTAAATATAAAGATTTTCATACTTATATGGCGCGGAAATTTAATCTTAAAAGAGCAACTTGGAAAAAAAGAATAGAACCAGAACGCAATCTTTTAATCAGGGGAAAAATATCTCAAAAAATCGCCTTAAAGAAAACTGCTAAAAAATTAAATATTGATGAAAAAAGAATAGAAAAAATCTTATTTGAAGGATATAAAGCAGTTCATAAAAAGAATCCTATAATGATCAACTTAGTAAAGAAATTAAAAAAGAATTATAAAATTATAATCTTATCTAATCAAACACTTATTTCTGATAGAGTGATTAAAAGATTTAACTTTTACAAGATTTTCAACTTAGTTATTTTATCATATAAAGTTGGGACAAGAAAACCAGATGCTAAGATTTATAAAATTACTTTAAAAAAATTGAAATTAAACCCTCAAGAATGTATATTTATAGATGATGTAAGAAGAAATATATTACCTGCAAAAAAATTGAAAATTAAAACAATTTTATTCAAGAATATAAGACAATTCAAAAAAGATTTAAAAAAATTTAATATAGGAATTTAAAATGGCAGAAGAAAAAATGATAAAAATAAGAGCACATCATCTTTTATGTATCCCAAGATTCTATAGCGGAGGATATGACAAAACCTTTGCAGGTAATATGAAGAAGATTTGTTTACATATAAGAAAAAATCCAAATACAAAAATAAAAGTAGTAAAGAAATACGATGATCTTTGCGAAAAATGTCCTCATCTCTATAATAAAAAATGTATACTATCTCCAGAAATACAAAAATGGGTGGTTGCTGAAGATAACAAAGTTTTCAAGTATCTAAAATTAAAAGAAAACTCCATACATAAAGCAAAAGATATTTTTAACTTATCTATGGAAAAAGTTAATCAAAAAACAATAAAGAATATTTGTCGGAAGTGTATTTGGCTTAACAATTGTCTTAAAGTTGGAATAAATAAATCATTTAAAAAAGATTTAAGCAAAAAATGACAGAAGAAATAAAAGAAATTAAGAAAATAATAGAAGAAATTCAAGTTAATTATCGAAAAAAATTGAAAACAGACAAGGAAATCTTTTATCATTTATTGGAGCAGATAGGAAAACACATAATCAAACTAACAAAGCTAAAGGAAAAAGAAGACAAGGAAGGACATTTCAAAGAAGAAGTAGCAGACATGTATCTTTTGTCTTTAGGATTAATAGAATTAGAGAAAATAGATGATAAAAAGATAAAGAAAGCTGCAAAATATTATCTAAGCAAAGTTAAGGAGGTTTTTGGAGATGGCAACTAAAGAAGAAACTGAAAACGAAAAAGAAACAAAAAAAGAAAATAATAATGAGGAGGAAGATAAGGTAATGGCACCTCCACAAAACATAGGAAAGGATGAAACTGTTCAAGAAATAAAGATAGAAGAAGAAATGAGAGAATCTTACATTGATTATGCTATGTCTGTTATAGTTGCTAGAGCATTGCCTAGTGTAGAAGATGGTTTGAAGCCTGTGCAGAGGAGAATTCTTTATGCTATGTATCAAATGAGTCTGTCACATAACAAGCCAACAAAAAAATCAGCTAGAATTGTTGGTGATTGTATGGGTAAATATCATCCTCATGGAGACATAGCTATTTATGATGCTCTTGTAAGAATGGCTCAATCATTCTCTCTTCGTTATCCACTTATCCAAGGACAAGGTAATTTTGGTTCTATTGATGCAGATCCCCCGGCCGCGATGCGTTACACCGAGGCCAGACTTCAGGCAATAGCAGAAGAAATTTTACAAGATCTAGACAAGAAGACAGTCAAGATGATTCCTAATTTTGACAATTCTTTGAAAGAGCCTGAAATTCTTCCTGGAAAACCTCCTAATTTGCTTATCAATGGAGCAACTGGAATTGCTGTAGGAATGGCAACAAATATGCCTCCTCACAACATCACAGAAGTTATTGAAGCTATAATTGCTTGCATAAGAAAACCAAAAATAACTATTGACGAATTAATGAAATACATCAAAGGCCCTGATTTTCCTACTGCTGGTTCTATTCACAGAGAAGGTATCTCTGAAATGTATAAGACTGGAAGAGGTTCTTTTATAATGAGGGGCAAAGCAGTCATAGAGCATGTCAAAGGCGAGAGAGAGGCAATTATTATCACTGAACTGCCTTATCAAGTAAACAAAGCAGAATTAATCAAAACAATAGCTAGACTTGTTCAAGAAAAAAGAATCCAAGATATTGCTGACATCAGAGATGAATCTGCCAAAGATCAAATTCGTGTAGTGCTTTTCTTGAGGAGAGGAACAAATTCAAAATTAATTCTCAATAAACTTTTCAAACTTACACTGCTAGAAACAAAATTCCATGCAATTATGTTAGGACTTGTAGCAGGCCAGCCAAAGATTCTCAATTTAAAGCAGTTCATTGAATGTTACATAAAACACAGACTGCACATAGTCAGGAAAAGAACCCAATATGAGCTTCAGGTCACAAAGGACAGGGAACATATTCTTTCTGGTTTAATAATTGCTTTAAAAAATCTTGATTCAGTCATTACATTGATTAAGAAAGCCAAAGGAGTGTCAGAAGCCACTTCTCAGCTTATGAACAAATACAAGCTAAGCCAGAAACAAGCTCAAGCAATATTAGATATGAAACTACAAAAATTAACACAGCTTGAGCAAGATAAACTAAAAAAGGAGTTTGATGAGATAAAAAAGAAAATTAAAGAGCTGGAAAAAATACTAGGAAGTGAGCAAGAGATTTTGAATATAATAATCAAAGAGCTTTATGAACTAAGGAGAAAGTATGGCGACGAGAGAAAAACAAAAATTATAGAGAGAATCAGACAAATAAAAGAAATAGATCTAATCAAAAAAGAAGACGTTGCTGTCTTGCTGACATCAAAAGGATATATCAAAAGAATGCCTCTAAAAGTGTATCAGGAACAGAGAAGAGGTGGTAAGGGAATTACTGGAACTGAGCTTACAATAGGAGATTTTGTACAAAGGGTTTTTGTCTGCAATACCCATCATAATATCCTATTTTTGACAGAAAGAGGCAAGTTATACACTTTGAAAGCATATGATATCCCTTCAGCAACAAGATATAGCAAGGGAAAAGCTCTAATAAATCTGCTTCAAATCACAGACAAGATTAAAGCAATAATTCCTTTAACAGAACTTAAAGGCTCATTATTTATAGCAACAAAAAGAGGAATAGCAAAGAGAGTTAGCTTAGATGCTTTTATTAGAATCAAAAAATCTGGTGTTAAAGCTGTAAGCCTACCAATGGATGATGGTATTGTTGATGCAAGAGTCGTTACTAATGAAAGTGAGATTATTCTTGCAACGAAGAAAGGGATAGCTGTCAGATGCAAGGCAAGTGATATTAGAGAGATGGGAAAAGCTGCTTATGGTGTCATTACAATAAAACTAGATAAAGATGATGAAGTTATTGGCTTAGTATCTCTAAATAAAGAAGAGCAGCAAAATAAAGACCTTACATTATTGACAATAACAGAAAAAGGATATGGCAAAAGAAGCTTGATAAGTGATTATAGGAGAACATCAAGAGCTTGCAAAGGGATCATTAACATAAACTGTTCTGAAAGAAATGGAAAAGTTATTGGAATACAGCTAGTGACAACAAAAGATTCAATAATTGTAACAACCCTAAAAGGAATGGTTATTAGAGTTCCTTGTAAAGACATTCGTGTTATGGGAAGAAATACGCAAGGAGTGAGAATAATTCGTTTGAGACAAGATGATAGGGTGGCTGACCTGGTGAAGGTTCAGATTTAAATCAATAAAAATTCTTAAGCGTGTCTTCTAATGTTTTTCTACTATATAAAAAATCACGAATATCTGCAGCTATCTCAGTGGGTACTCGTTGATAGAGAGAAATAGGCACCATCCTTCCTTTGTAAGGGATCTGGAGGTGGGGGACTTTTTCAATTTTATATTTTCTAGAATTTTTTGTTAATTTCCCAACATAAATAATAGGACCAGAATGTTTCCAATTTTCAAATACTATTTCCTTAATACAAGCAAAAACTCTACCATATTTGCCTTTTTGAAATAATGTGCTAAGTTCTTTTTGACCTTTACTCATGCCCTATTTTACTACTTTTTAGTTTATAAAGATTATTGTTTTATAAATAAAATTTTTTATATTCATCTTGCAACATCTTAAAATGGCAAAATACAAAATTATCCAGGATCATGAAAGATGTATAGGCTGCGGAGCTTGTATTACTGCTTGTAATAAAAACTGGGCTATTGGTGATGATGGAAAAGCCAAACCAGAAAGAACAGAGATTACTGAAGAGGAATATGAATGTAATAAAAAAGCAGCAGATGTGTGTCCAGTAAAAATCATTAAGATAAAAAAAATAGAATAAAAAAGCAAAAAATGAAGAAGCCTAAGAAAGGAGTATATTATCTAAGCTGTGGTAGATGGCTAGACAAAAATGCTTTCATAAAGTATTTTGAAAAAAAAGTTGCCAAGACAATAAGAAAATATAAGTTAATAGAAAAAAATGACAAAATAGCAGTGGCTTTTTCTGGGGGAAAAGATAGTTTAACTTTACTTTATCTCCTAAACAGGATTTATAGTTCTGGAGGTCAGGAAATTATTGGCCTTTCCATTGATGAAGGCATTCCTGGTTATAGAAAAAAAATTTTAAAAGCAGCTGGAAAATTTCTAAAACAAAATAATATCAAAGTTAAAATATTCACCTTCAAAAAAGAATTTGGCTTCACTCTAAGCAGCAAAACTAAGAAGATAAAAAAACTAAATTTGAGTAATTGTTATGTTTGTTCTATTTTGAAAAGATGGCTCCTAAACAAGAAAGCAAAACAATTAGGTTTTAATGTTATCTGTACAGCTCATTCTTTAGATGATGAAGCTGAAACCATACTCCTAAATTTCTTAAAAGGAAATCCAGAATTGCTTGCAAAATTAGGACCATTAACTGGAGTGAGAAGGACAAAAGAATTTGTGCAGAGAGTCAAGCCTTTTTATTTATGTTCAACAAAAGAAATAGTGCTTTATGCCAAGCTAAAGAAAATACCAATACCACCTAAAGAAACATGTATTTGTCCTCTCCGTGGCACAACCTTAAGAGTTGAAATACGGGAGTGGCTTATTCAACTAGAAAAGAAACATACAGAAGTGAAAAATGCAATAGTAAATTCTTCTCTTAAAATAAATCCTCTGTTAAAAGAAAAATATAAAACTCTTGTATTTAAAAAGTGCAAAAAGTGTGGCTTTGCTTCATCTCAAGATTTATGCAAAGCCTGTTCAATTTTAAAAGAATTAAAATAATAATATTATTATCTTCTCAAAGCCCTGTCAACATACCATCTATGTCTTTCTTTCACATCCCCATTATCTTTGACAGAATAAATATTAATAGCTTTAGTTCCTGTTAAATAAAGAGGCATTATTCTTTTTGCATTGATAACATTAGAAACATGCTCATAAATTTTTTCTGGAATTAAAATCTCATTCTCTAAAGCTTTATTCTTCAGAGCTTTTGCTAATGTTATTGTATTACCTATTGAAGTGTATTTTACCGCTTTATCAGCCCCAATACTGCTTACAGTGGCTAGGCCAGTATTGATTCCAGCTTTAACTCTCAATTCAACATCAAGATTCTTCACAGCCTCATTAAATACTTCTGTAATTTTCCTAATATCCTTGGCTGTTTTTATGGCAGCAATATCATGCCTATATTGTTTGACAACATTAAAGAAAACAACAAGATTACTTCCATATAGATCAACAACTCCCTGATGAACTTTTATTTTTTGTGTTATAGCCTCAAAATATCTGTCAAGCACCTTATTGAACTTTTGTAAGTCTTTTTTCTTCAAAACAGCAAATTTTTCAAATCCAGAAATTGATATGAGTAATACAGAAATTTGTTGTTTTGTTCCATAAACCAAAGAAGGCATTATGGTTTGTGCAGCTAATTTCCCTGTATGCTTATTAAATATTTTTTTAATGTCCTTATCAACTGCTCCTGCTGATATCATTCTATGCTCTCGTTCAATTGCTTTAGTATCTATTCTCTCTGTTTCCTTTTTCTTTATCCCATATTTTCTTTTCTTTTTATTTTTGAAATACAAAAATATTACCAAAATTATAACTATAGCAATGAATAGCCACAAAGCCCAATTATTCACTATATTTTTTTCTGGATTTAAATCAATAGTAGCTACAACATTTCCTGTAAGTGGAACATTAGAAAACTTCATGCTATCCTCACCAGCATTAATATCTAAATCATAAGTGCCTTTTGGTGCCTCAAGCTCAAAAACCTGTGTTTCTCCAACTTCCAAGTCAAGATCAATACTCTCCCTTATAACCTGTTCTTGAATTTTAAACATTACTTCGATGGATTTTTTATAGGGAACATTTCCAATATTTGTAACTGCCAGAGTGTTATTCTCCATCTTAAATTCTACTTTTTCAAATTCTAATACTAAGATAGTTTTTTCAATTTTCAAATTATCAAAACTAGCTTCCACAATATATTCTCCTGGAGGTGCATCTTCTGTAAATCTATACATTGTCTCATTACTGCTCTGTACAGATTCTTCAAGAAGCACTCTATCCTTACTTAAAAAAAGAATTACAGTTTCCTTTGATAATAACCTTACATTAATATTTTCAGACATTACTTGCTGGGCTTGATCAAATAATTTTGGAGTAATAATTAAAATTTCATCTAAAATAAATTCATTATTGTTAGTTTCTACTGTAAGAGAAGTTGGGATCTGTTTTATTTTAAAAATAACACTATTATTTCCTTTATTGCCTTTAATATCTTCAATTTTTAGAATTATATTATGTGGTCCAGGCAGAATATTTTCAGCTAATTCTAAACCATAAGAAAATTTCCCTTTAGAAACACTTGTTGTATATTCATTATCATCAATTAAAATCTCTATGATGCCATTTACTTTCTCACCATTTGCCTTGATTGCTTCTCCTTCAATTTCTAAAGTATCAGAAGGTTCAAATTCTTCTTTATTAATGCTGGCATCAATATCAATCTTGTCTGTCAGTAAAAAATTAATTGTTTTTTCTTCTTCTAATTTATTGTTTTTCTCATCCTCAATACTGGCTGAAATATGACAAGAGCCTAGGGCTTTAGATACAGGATAGGATATATCAACACTTTTGTGTGAACTTTCTATGATTGTTGGTGAAAAATACACCAAATTCTCTCCACCACCACAAGCAAGAGTTATTCTCAAAAAGCCGTGGATCTGTTCAGAATAAGAGAACACAATCTCAGTATCCAGACTATCCCCCAAATTATATGTTCCTTTTGGCTCAGAAATCGAGACTGATGCTTGTACTGTATTTAGTAATAAAATCAATAATACCAAGATAAAAGAAAAAATAATCTTTTTTTTCATATTCATCCTCCTAAAAAGGAACCTTGCTATTTAAAATTTATCGTTTCAAAGAAATATTTATATATTCTGGTATTCTTAAAAAATCAATATTAAAATGGGAATATCTATATGTGCATTAATTGCCTCCCTTCTTTTTCAAGTAGGTCCTACAGCTGAAGAAGCGAGGAATGAAATTCTTTTGTATCATAATAGAGTTTTTAATCAGATAATTGAGAGCGCAAAAACAGGAAAAGTAGGAGATCTCTGTGATTTTGATATGGATCTTGACACCACTACATTTAAAAAAGTGATTAAAAAAGGAATTAATGAAAAGGGCTTGTCCAGAGTTATTAATGAATTAGAAAAATCAAGAGATGGTGTTTTGGATCAAATTAGAGATGCCAGGATAAGAGAAAAAACAAACAGTGTTGTATTATATCCCCCATCTGGAGATTCATGTGAATTTAATTTCTGTAATTATGTAGGAGAAAGATGGAAAATTTCTATGATAAATTATTTTAGGGGCAAGATTGTCTTTGTTCGTAATTATTTTACTGAAGAGGAGAATAGAGAAATAAGAGGGGAAATGGTAAAGGAAATGAAGGGATATGACCTAAGTAAATATGGAGAAGGAGCGGAAGAACATGAAGGAGAACAAATTGAAGAAGAACAAATTGATACCAAATATACTACTATAGCTTATTATGATGTTGGAGAATGGGCAAATGCTGGAGATCTAGAACTTTTAGTTTCTTCCTATTCTATAAAAAGAGAAAAGTTTTTTGGAGGTAGATACAGCAAAGATTATATGGGCTGGATGATGTATGTTAATATGAAAATTAAAAATGTTTCCGATGGAAATTTCTTTTTCTATCCCAAGGAAGTTGAAATCTCTCTTTCTGATGGAACAACAGCACATTATGATGAAGATAAAGCATATTCTCTTGGCCTTGGAAGTGCTAGTATTCCTCCTTATGTAACAATCACCAGAGTTTTTCCTTTTAATATTGTTAATTGTAGTGGCCTTTATGCAAGTATAGTTATGCCTAAGCTTAAGAGGACATCAGATACAGGTTATGAAGTAACAGATGGAAATACCTACATAAACCTAGGAGAATTGCCCCCTAATATTGATTTAAATCATTAAGTTAATTTTATAAATCTGCCTTCTCTCTTAAATTTATGAAGATATTAACTCTTCACTGCGACTACATTCGATTCAAACCAGTAAAAAAAGCCATAAGCAAACCAGAGGAAATAAAAAAAGGGGCTAGAGAAATAAAGGAATGTCTTGTCGTGTTAAGTGCAGTAGAGAAAAAGGATGAAAAATACAAGGATGCTATAGTCAAGAATCTCATCACAGAAGTTAGGGATATAGCAAAACAGGTTAAAGCCAAGAAAATAGTCCTCTATCCTTATGTTCATCTTACATCAGAGCCTTCCTCACCATCAACAGCTCTCTATATTTTAAAACAAGCTGAAAAAAAACTTTCCAAAACTAAATTAAAAGTTGTTAGAGCTCCTTTTGGCTGGTATAAGGAGTTTGAAATAAAATGTAAGGGCCATCCACTTTCAGAATTATCAAGAGAGATCAGCATTGAGGAAGTTGCGAAGAAAGAAAAAGAAGAAATTAAAGGAGAAGGCAAAATGAAAGAATTATTTGTTATCTTGCCTACTGGAGAGATTAAAAAGAAAAAACAAGTAAGTAAAAAAGAATATCCAGAAATTAAAATAGTCATTAAAGATGAGTTAGGAGAGAGGAAAAAAGAAGGAAAAGAACCTCCACATTTGAGATTAATGAGAACCATGGAAATAGCTAGCCATGAGACAAGAGTTTCTGATGCTGGCAATCTACGTTATCTTCCAAAAGGAAAGTTAATTGTTGATTTAATAAAAGATTTATGTAGAGAGGTTTTTGTTGTACGTCTTGGAGGAATGCCTACAAAAACACCATGTATCGTAAGTAAGGAAGATCCTGGAGCTAAATGGATGATGGAGCAATTTCCAGAAAGACTTTACAAGGTTTTGCCAGGCAGAGCTGAAAAGAGGCAGGAATTTTATTTAAGGCCAGCTTGCGATTATGGAACTCTTTCTATTCTTAAAGATGCTTCAATTTCCTATAAAAATCTCCCTTTTGGTCTTTATGAATTTGAGAATGATAGTTGGCGTTATGAACAAAGAGGAGAACTTCTTGGCATGTATCGCATCAGAAATTTCATGATGGCGGATCTTCATACAATGTGCGCAGACATTAATCAGGCTTTTAGAGAGTATGAAAAACAGATAAAACAATTTGCTATTCAGATTTATTATGAGATTGGTTTCAAACCTGTTGCTGTAGTTCTCAACTGCAAAGAGGATTTTTTCAAAAAATACAAAAAACAATTTGTTGAATGGGTAAAAATTTTCAAAATGCCTATCATTGTCAAACTTTTTAGTGTAATGAAAACCTATAAAATTGCATGGGTAGATGTTGTTGCTTTAGATAATCTTAAGAGATCAATGGAAGTGACAACTGTTCAATTAGATACAGAAACACCAAAACACTGGGATATTACTTATACTGGCAAGGACAATAAAAAACACTATCCTATTATTCTTCATACAGGTATAGGGATAGACAGAACAATAGCAGCAATACTAGAAAATGCTGCTAGCCAGAAAAATCCTATATTGCCTTTCTGGCTCTCCCCCACACAAGTCAGGATTGTTCCAATTAGCGAGAAATTTATTGAGCAAGCACAAGACCTTGCTGTTGAATTAAATGAAGAAGAACCTTTTGTCAGGGCAGATATAGACGACAGGCCATTACATGTTGAAAGGAGAATATTAGAAGCAGAGCAAGAGTGGGTTCCTTATATTGTATGCATTGGAAAGAGAGAGTTAGACAAGCAAGTTCTTTCAGTCAGGACCAGAATTACAGGAAAAGTTAAGGAAATGAAAGCTAAGGAATTTAAAAAAATACTGCAAGAAGGGCAAGGGGGAATGCCTTGGAAGCCTTTACCATTACCAAAATTACTAAGTAAAAGGCCAAAATTTGTATAATTTGTATAATTAATGATGTCTTTTCACAAAACACTTAAAAAATTAAAAGAATCACAAGTATTTAAGGATTTTAAGGAAAAAAATAAAAAAGCCTTCCTATTCAGCGCTTTTTTTGTTCTTACTTCAGAATTTTCCATAGAAACTGAACAACTTGACTTTTATATTCCAGAAAAAAAGAAGGTAGAAACTTTTTTTATAGATAAAGAAGTAAAACACAAACAAGAAGATTTTACTCCTAAAGATAAAATAACTGCGCTAAATGAAGATATAAAGACAGATTTAAAGGAGTTGGAAGAAATAATAAAAAAAGAACTTGAAAAAGAAAAATTAACAACCTATAACATAAATAAAATTATAGTAATACTCCAAAAACAAAAAGAAAAGCAGATATGGAATATAACCTGCTTACTTTCTGGATTTAAGATGCTAAGAATTCAAGTGGATTGTTTCAACAGCGAGATTCTAGAAAGCAAACAAGGAAGCATACTAGATTTTGTTCAGATTAATTCAAAGTAGATAAGAAGCAGGGATCTCTTCTGGTTTTTTCTTTACTTTATTCTTTTTATTTCTCTTAGCTAAAAATTTTTGATAGTATCCACAGCTTAACTTATAATCAAGGCATAAATGACAATTTTCTTTCATAACAATAGGATCATCAAACCCCAATCTTCCTTCTCTATATTTTTTATGTTTGGGGCATTCAGGATATATTATTTTGAGATCCATTTTTTTTCAACCAAATATCAATCTCCTCAAAAGGTCTTTCCTGTTCAAGGATTATTTTCTCCTGACTATCCAAATACAAGACAGGCAGAAAACAAGCTATCCTTTCATCACGTTTTGTTCCAGCTAGCATCGTATATGTCAACCTCTCCACTTTCTTTCCAAAAAATAAGTCTTTAATCTTCTTGTAGATATCTTTAATCTTCTTCTTTATATCAACTTTCTTTTTAGGAAGAACAAAATCAATATCATACCTAGCTCTTCTAAACTTCAACTCTTTCTTGATTCTTCTATGCTCTGTATTAATTGCTTTATCAAGAGCTTTCATCAACTCATGTAAGGTGACTTTTCTTCCACGAGGTAAGGGGGTTCTTGGCATTATATCAGGCATCTCATCTGGAACAAAGTCAATAATTTGGCTAGGCCCCACAACCTCATCTTTTTTGTCCTTTTTCTCAAACAATATTTCATCAATACTCTTCAAGTTATTATGCAAAACCTCAGACTTTATCCTTAACAATAAAGCAGCAGCAAGCAAGACTTTAGATGAAATAAAAAAAGTGCTTTCTTCCAATTCTTGAAGATCTCTAATTCTTTCAATATATTTTTGGGATAATATAGCAAGATCAATACCCCAAGGATCAAGCTGTTCTGTCTTGATAAGGTCATAAATTATGGCCTGCCAGCTCAGCTCTCGTGACACAAGCATGTCATAAAACTGTTCTTGGCCAATTTTTTGATTATTATTGTTTTCCATTAACAAAACAAGAAAAATAGATTAAAAAGAATGAGTAACCACTGCATAATTACTACAAATAGAAAAGTTTATAAAGTTCGAGTTCTTATTAATTTTATCACCTCTTTTTACCCAGGAAAGGCTTGAGGGAGCATCTCCTTGATTTTCCTGATAGTCTTTCCCAGGGTTTTATATGTTATATATTAATAAAAAAATAGGATTTTTTAGCGGAATACACCATTAATTCCATGAAAATTCGTAAGGATTTTCAGGGCGCCAAAAATGCTTTGCATTTTTAAGCGTTTTAATTTCTGGCCCCGCTTTTTTGATTATTTCTTATTTATTGAATGAATCAAATATAAAGTTTTATAAAGATGGTAAGACTTTCTTACTGATGAAAGAAATTAAAGTGTTAAGGCCTGAATTTGCTAGAGTTAGTTCTAAAGGCCAAGTGGTTATTCCTCAAAATATAAGGCAAAAAACAGGAATTAAAGCCGGTAGTATTGTTGCATTTAGTGAAGCAGATCATTTAATTGTAATAAGAACATTACCTTTAGCTCTGTCTAAGGAAGAGGAAAAAGGACTTAAAAATTTGATTGAAGCTTGGAAAGATTTTGAAAATGGTAAATTTGAAGTATGCAGTCCTGCAGAGCTCTTCAAGCGACAGAGAAAATGGGCATCAAAGAGATAAAATATTCTAAAAGTTATAAAAAAGATATCAAAAGATTTGGCACTTCAGAGATTTTGAAAAAGATAGAAAAACAAATCAAAAAAATTATAACAAATCCAAGCATTGGCAAACCATTGCATTATGGATTTGCTGGGGCAAAAGAAGTTAGGATCACTCCATTCAGACTTATTTTTTCGATACAAGACAGCACCCTTGTGTTATGGCGATTTGAACATAGGGGCAAAATCTTTAAAAAATAGTTCCACATAATGTAGAGAATTTTCCCAGGGTTTTTATAATTCTTTTATTTTAGCTTCTTTTTTAATTCCACAATAAAGAAAAAAGGAATTTTTTCCTTTTTCAGTTTAAATTCATAAATCTTGTTTATTGCAAATCTTTCTTCGATTAATAAATTCAGGTAAAATTGAATTGGTCGATAATATTGTTCAACAATTCCAAATTTTGTCCTAGTCCTTATTAACTGTTCTTTGAGATAATCTTTAATTTCTTTCAAATCCTGTGTCGGATGTGGAAAGCATAGTATAAACTTGCCGTCTTTTTTAAGCAAACTATAAATTTGTCTTAATAAATGACCAAGCGATTTAATATGAACCAAAGAGTTTATTGCAAAAATAACATCAAATTTTTTCTTTAATTTTAATGATCTAATATCTTGTAGAAGATATGTAATATTTTTATGTTTGTTTACTGACATTGCATAATTTAGCATAGGCTTTGAGACATCTATTGCCCTAATTTTATTATCCATTTGTGCAAAGAAATATGCTAATTCTCCTTTTCCACATCCAAGATCCAAAATCTGCTTGTTCATGCATGTGAATTTCTTTACCAAGAACAAATGCAACAAACCCTTTTTCTTTTCTTTAAATTTACTAAGTTTTTCATAAAATTTTTTTGATTGTATTTTCATTTCAACTCCTCTTTTTATAAATTAACGAACTACTTTTTATAAATTTGATGTTTTGGAGAAAAAATCCCTAAGTTATATATAATATGTAAGTTTTTCCCAGGGTTTTCAATTTCTTAAAAAATAAAAGAATTATTTCTTCTCTTCAGTTTTTTCTTCCTTTTGTTCTCTTGACTTAAATTCAGTATAATGACATCTACCACAAAACCATCTATTTTTTGATTCAGCTAAAAAAATACCTGGCCCGCATCTTGGACAGAATTTTGCTGTTGGTTGAGCTTTTCCCCCATCAATTTTATACTTTTTCCATCTCTCACTGCTTTTTTTTGGCTTTCTTTTCTTTTTGCCTTTCTTCACTACTTTAGGCCCTTTCTTCCCCATCTTTATTTAGCCTCCTCTTTTGGCTTTTCTTCTTCAGCTGGTTTTTCTTCCTTCTTTTCCTCTGCCTTTTCTTTCTTCTTTTTTACCTCGAATTTCTTAAAATCTTCCTCACTTTTGTATGCATATGCTGATACTATGGCTTCATGCATGCCATATTTTTGATGAATCTTCTTTATCACAATCAAAGCTTTATCTTTATTGAGTAATTTTGCTATAGCTTCCTGAACCTGAGCATTTGAGGGTGTGGCTTCTATTTTAGTAATTTTTAGAGTAATCTCATCTCTTCCTACCAAAGGCTTAGCCTCCTGTTTTTCTATCTTGAATTCCATCTTAAGCTTTTATTGCATAAATCCCCCTCTTTTTTATATTTAATTTTTTTGCTATTTCTGATTTTTCTGGATTAGTAATTATAACACGACCTTTCCAGTTCTCCACAAATTGGGTACCTTGACATATTGGGCACTTATCTCCCTCAATGAAAATCTTGCAATTTTTACAGACTTTTTTCTTTTTCATTTTTTATTATTTTCTTTTTCTTTTAGTTTTTCCCCTGGCTTTTGTTTTCCCTCCAGCTGCCCTTGCCCCAGCTCTTGCAGCTTTTGCAGCCATTAATTTTGCTTTCCTCTTATCTTCCTGGATCCATTCCAGCTTACCTAAACCTGGTTGTCTCATTGTAAGACCAATTTTTGGCGGAATTGTTTTATAACTTACAGCCACAATCCTTGCCAAACATATATCATTTTTTCTTAAACTTCTCTTAGTATTTTTTCCTATTAATGCGTCAGACTTACTAAAAGAAACATAATCATCCATTGTTTGGCTTATGTGTATCATTGCCTCAAAAGCCCCTATATTCATGAAAGCTCCGAAATTTGTTATTTGTGTTATTCTACCAAAAACAAGCTCCTGAAGCTCTGGTTTGAAAATTAGAAGCTTGAAAACAGAATCATAATAAGCAGCTGCATCTCCTGGAATTAGTATGCCTTCTCCAACAGAAAGCACTTCAAGGACAGCTACTACAGCCCCAAGTTCTTCATCAATATAATTTTCATATGTCTTCTCTAGCTGTTTCTTTACAGCTTTCTGAATAGGCAAGCCAAAAAGCTCTGGCTCTACGCGGACATGATCGCTTATCTCAACAATCTTAAACATTTTACAAGATTATATTTTTAATTTTTAGACGTTTTTAAATCTTGCTTTATAAACTTATTAACAATTTTCAAGCTTTTTCTCTGACTAGGCCATTTTAATAGCTTGATAGCTTCATTATAATCATACCACTTGTATTTATTATGTTCTTTCCTACTAATCCTGACTCTGGCTTTCTTAACTTTACATGAAAATAAAACATAGTTGAAGCCTTTTGCTTTCCATTCTTCTTGTGTCTTTTTATCATATCTAAATTTTCCTTTTACTGGAAATCTTTTTATTTTTATTATTTTAAGACCTGTTTCTTCCCTCACTTCTCTTTTTACTGTATTTTCTAATATTTCTTTTTCTTTCTTTCCTCCTTTAGGAAATTCCCATCCTTTCCAATGTAACTTCCTGTGTAAAAGTAAATATCTGAGAGGTAAGGCATAGACCACACAAAAAATACCTTTTCTGAATCTTTTGTATTTTTTTATTTTTTTCATATTTCCCTCAGATATTTTTTCTGCCTTATAGTTAAAATCTTCATATTTTGCTTTTTAAGCTTTTTTATCAAATCTTTATCCATAGTAGCAATAATAAACCTTTTTTTATTTTTCTTTAACATTGAAGCTATTTTTAGAATGGCCTTATCACCATACCCTTTCCTTTTTCTGATTCTAGTTATTCTGGAGGTTAATTCAAGAGCAAGCAAAGCAGATTCTTTATCCTTTCCTCTTTTGCTCAACTTATCTAGCTCATAAACCAATTCTGGCAATACTATTAATTTGTATCTCCCATATTCTTTCTCTAGATTATGCCATAGTTTATATTTTGATAAATAGATTAGAAAATTAGTGTCAGGGATTATCAACATTTTATCTCTTTTTGTTTTTTAAATTAAAATAATCATAAAATTTATTTGAAGTTGTTAATTCTTTAGTTCTGCCGAGTTTTCTTGCGCTTAGTAAACCCATATCAATGAAATGTTTGATATGATCATAAGCCTTATTGCCTCTTATTTTTACAACTATACTTTGTTTTATTGGCTGTTTATATGCTACAATTGCCAGAGTTTCTTGCTCTGCGCTTGTGAATTCGCTTTCACCAGTAGCTAACCTATTGATGAGAAAATGAAATTCTTGCTTGACATCCATTTTCCAGAATTCTTTCTCATCTGCTTTTCTTTCTAAAATAACTATCCCACATTCTCCATCCTCATATCTCTCTTTCAATTTCTCAATCAGTTCTCTTAACATTATGGGATTTATGCTTGTGAATCTAACAAGATCATCTATACTCAAATATCTGGCTGCTAGAAATAAGCATGCTTCAACCTTCTTTAGTAACTCTTTTTCATTATCCTTTGCCATTTTATATTTTCGCTATTTTTTTCCATTTATTTAATTTTTTAATGTCTCCAGCAAAATTAACAAGTTCTTTTAGTTTATTGGCAGCTTTTCCTTCATCCAACAAATTTCTAGCTAATTCTACCCCTTCCTTAATTGTTTTAACTTTATTCATAATATAAAAAGCAGCTGCGCTGTTTACTAAAACAACATCTCTTTTTGGTCCGTTTTCTATTCCATGTAAAATTCTTAAAAAATCAATAACATTTTGTTCAGCGCTTATAGCCTTAATATCTTCATATCTGGCTTTTCTAATTCCAATATCTTCAGGAGAGATTACATAGGTATCTACTTTATTATTTTTAATTTCTATTATTTTAGTTTTTCCTATATTAGAAATTTCATCTATACCATCTAATCCACAAAATAATAATACTCTTTTATAATCTAATTTTTGGAAGAGTTCTGCTAAAACATTAAGATATTTTTCATCAAATACCCCATATAATCTATTTTCCATTTTAATTGGAGTAGAAATATTTGCTGCAAGATGAAGAGGTGTAATATATTTTAATCCCGCCTTTTGTTTTTCTGCAAAATTTATTAGGCCCGGAATTGTATTTAGTTTAGGAAGAAATGCTGCAATATATGAAACAATTCCTACTTTTTCGATAATTTTTTTAATTGTATTAGGCCTAGATAATTTTATTACGTCTATCCCTATATTCCTAAAAAGGTCTGCACTTCCTCCTACTCCAGTTACTGAGAAAAATGATTGCTTGGCTACACTGATATCTATAGCAGAAATTATAAAAGCAGCAGTTGTGCTAATATTAAAAGTTTTTAATTTGCTTCCTCCTGTTCCACTATTATCTATAATATTTGTTGCATTTATCTTTAATTCTATTTTTGGATAAATTTTATCAAAACTTTTACAAAAACCCAATAATTCGTTACTTGTCACCCCTTTTGCCACCAATCCCATGCTTAAAGCTGTAAAATAATCTCCTTCTTTTTCTGAAAATGCAGTTTTAAAAGCTTTTTTTGCTTCTTCAGCTGTTAAATCTTCTTGATTAGATATTTTTTTTAAAATAGGCACAATTTCCCTTTTCATTTTATTTTTTATATCACAAATCTTAATATTGCCCCAATCCCACTAAGATTTTTAAACTGTATACCCTCTTCTGTCTCCTCTGAAATCAGATGAACTTCAGCAGCTATACTTTTTGCTTTATTTTCTAGCTCTATCCTGATTTTTTTGTCAATTGAAGTTGATATTAATAATTTCTCAACTGCCCCCATCTCGAGAGCTTTTTTCACTTGTTCTGAACCATAAGCTATTTTTTCAGATTCTTTAGCAAGCATTGTGAAAAATTTCTCAAGCAGAACTTTTTCTTTTATTAGAGCCTCTTCTGCTAATATATCTTGGCTTGTTTCCACCAAAAGCTCTAAGCCATGCTCATCTGCATATCCAATATCTTTCACAGCAATAATCTTATTTTTTAGAGCTGTAATAAGCTGTCCTTCTTTCAACCAGTCTTCTTTTCCTGGGCCTGGGCCTCCTACAAGCAAGCTTTGTAATCGTGGCTTGTTAAAAAATAATTCCTTAACATGTTCTGAAATACGTCTAAAAAATTCTTTTACTAATGATTCTCTGTATCTTTCAAACCTTAACGCTGACTGACCTCCTGCACGTTGCTTTCCAGGAACACCACTTGTTATATGTCTTAAGGTCTTAATACTCTTACCTTCTAATAAGCCAAAAGTAGCTTCCTTTCTATCAAGAACAATCAAACCATAAATTTCTTTAGCCTCCAGCATTTGTTTTAATGGATCTAGAACAAAAGTCTGGTCACATCTATAGAATTTAGTCTTAAGTGGTTGTGGAGGCTCTATTGCCCATATCTTTATGTCAGGCTGTCCCTCTTTCTTGCTCACATTTCCACAGAATAAGGCAAGACCATTTTCAGGCAGCTTTTTATATAGCTTTAAATGCCTAACCATCTTTTCTAGAGCATCAATAACATTATTTTTTGTAGCTTTTGATTTTATATTCTGGGCAGTGCTTTGCTCAGAAGCGAGTTGTGAAGTTATCTGGTTGATGTTAGAGCCAGCAGAAGCATAGACAGTGATAAGCTCTGTATGTCTGCCTCTATATCCTTCTAATTCTTCCACAATTTCTTTCAATTTCTCTCTTTCTGTGTCTTCCATTTTAATCTTTTATTTTTTAAAATAAATTTTCAAAATTTTTTCTAAGATCTTCTATATTTTGTATATTTAAATTTTTAATAAAAATTTTAATTTGGATTAAAAAATCTTCAGCTTTTTTCAATATATCCTTACTGGATTCTATTATTAATGGGATATTCTTCTCTGAGATTATATAATATTGTTTATCTATTCTTTCTTCTTTTGCAAAAGATATGATTTTAAATAAATCTTCCTTATTAAATAGTTTTGTAAGTAATAAAATTGAAGCAGAATGATTTTCACATTTTATTCCTGTTTTAAAAAGTAAGGCAACTAAAGAGTCATACATTGTATAATAAGACATTGAAATAGAGTTTTCATAAAGTTTATTTTGCATTAATATTTTAGCAGGTTCAAAACAATTGTCAGCTTTCTCAAGATACGAGATACATATTTCTTCTGAAGGCTCTACAAGTTCTAATTTGCCTTCTTTTCTAATTTCATTTAAAAAACTCTGTGTTTTCATAGAATTTCTCCATACCCTTCAAGATTATATGATTTTTAATTATTTCCTTTATAAGTAGGGAATTTTTATCAAAGACCCCTATTTTTACTTTAATCTTTGAATTTATTGATTCTACATTATTTCTAACTTTCTTGTTCCTTGTTTCAATATAGAGATCTATGTCGCTATCTTTTTTTGCAATAAATTTAGCGTAGCTTCCAAAGAGAACAATCAAATCCTCGCTTGTTTTTTTTAAAATATCTTCAATAATTATATTTAATTCAGAATATTTCTTTAGTAGCTTGATAAATTTATATCTTTCTGCATTAAAGATATAATTCTTTACTTGTAAATTTTTTTTAATGAAAAAAACCTTATTTTTTCCCTCTTTTTTATAATCGAGAATATTTTCTTTTACTAGCCTGTCTAATTTTCTTAGAATTGTTGAATGAGGTATTTTTAGGGCTCTTGCTATATTTCTTAAATGAGTTTCTTCCTTCAGCAAAAGCAAAATTATCTCTGAATCAACATTGTCCCTATTTTGAACCATATGTACTATATATGAACCATTACTTTTAAATCTTTCTGTCAGCTGTTTTCCATAACCAATTAAAGTAGTCTCGAAATGAATCTGCGTTTTCTTTATTGTGTATTAAAAATACCACGGGTTCTTCTATGGCTGTAGGGGTTATAGGTATTATCGCAACTTTGTCTTTCCAGACATGAATTGCTGTAATATTTTTTATTTCTTTTGGTAAGAATCTAACTTTACATTCTACAAAAGCTTTTTTGCTTAAATTTCTTGTTTCTTTTGTATCTGCAAGAAGCACCTTTAATTTTATTTTAGCTTTAATTCTTTTTTTTATAAGGGCTGGCAAATAATAAGGTAATAACTCATAAACTTTGCCAGTGCCGCCTAAATAAAGCCACTCTTTCCCTTTTGCTTCTTCAAGAATCATTTCCATCACTGTTTTGAATCCCTCTTTTCCCTTGTAAATTTGTGCTTCTATTTTCTCTTCTGTCAATCTTTTCTTTTTTCTAAGCTCAGAAATTATTGTTTTTAGACTACTTTCTTCTCGTTCGATTTCTTGTTTTTTTCCTTCTAAAATTTTTAATAATTTTTCTGGATCTGCAGCAGAAAAATATTTTCTATTCTCTCTAACAACAAAACTTATCAAGCCTCTTTTAATTAATTTATCTAAACTATCATATACATTTGTCCTATGCAAACCACATTTTTTAGCAACTTTGCTAGCTAAACTGCTTCCTAACTCTATTAGAGCTAAATAAACATTTATTTCGCTTTCTGTTAATCCCAGTTT
The DNA here is from genome assembly GCA_026016245.1 of Candidatus Pacearchaeota archaeon. GTDB lineage: Archaea > Nanobdellota > Nanobdellia > Pacearchaeales > UBA284 > DAOWHW01. The sequence continues at coordinate 204,316 of CP061211.1, read as the reverse complement.
CTTTAAAGTTTCTTTGTTCATATTTTCTCAGAAGATAATTGCTTTTTTAAATTTTTCTATTGTTGTCCATATATAAGACAACGAAGATTTATAATTTTTTTTATTATGCCACCATTATAAAGTAAATAATTTAAAAATGAACTTCAAAATAAAAAATCTTAGTAAAAAAATAATAAAAATTTTGCTTATAAGTAGTCTTCTTTTTAGTTTTAACTGCGGAAAAAAAGAAAATTTAGAAAATAAAGTTAGAATTGGTTATATGGAACATGCTTCAGGGATAGCTTATTTTATAGCAGATGATAAAGGGTATTTTAAGAAAGAAGGATTAGAAGTTGAACTTGTAAAATGTGGTTTTAGAGAACATACAGATGCATTAATTAGTGAAAGAGTCGATTTAAATGTTCCAACTAGTTTTCCATATTTATTTGGAATAGAAGCTGAAAATCCTGGCACTATCAAAATTTTCCATCTAGGTGGTGAAAAAAGTAATGGAGAACTGATTTTTGGGTTCTTGGTAAATAAAAAATCTTCTATAAAATCTGTTGAAGATTTAAGACAAAAAAAAATCGGAGCTACTTCTCAAATAGATATTCTTAATCTAAAATTAATTTTAAGCAAACTCCAGTTGAATCTTGAGAGAGATGTTAAAATAATACCCGTGGGCTTAGAAGTAGCAGCCCATACTCTTACTGCTAATAGAATTGATGTTCTCTTCATCAGTCAACCTTATCTAATTCTAACAATGGCAAAAGGAGGAGCCAGGTTGTTAATCAAAAATCCGCGAGCTAATTATATAATTGATCCTTATTGGTCTGGGGCTAGCGCAGTATTAACAAAGTATGCAAAAAGAAATCCAAAGATTGTTGAAAAAGTAATGGATGCGCTTGATGAGGCACTAGATTTTTATAAAGAGAATCCTATAGAGGGAAAAAAGATTGTTGCTAAATATGTTAGTTACTTATCTTCTGAACTTGCAACAGAGATGGGAATATATTTTAAAGTAAAGTCAACAGAACCAGTTGACTTAGAAAAAGTTCAATATCTTGCAGACATATTGGTTGAATATGGAATTCTAAGAAAAAAAATTGACGTAGAAAAAATGTATCTTTCTAGAGAAAAATTAGAGGATTATATTAAAGAACAGGAAATAAAAAATGAAAAACATAGTCTTAATAGAACCAAATAGGGAAAAATACAGAAGCGCGATATATATTGACCAAGAAATATGGTGTGAACCATTAGCTCTTCAATATATTGGTGCCCAAATAAAGCAAGATCATAACATAAAAATAATTCATCAAAGGCACAGGTCAAATAAGGAAATACTAAAAGAGATAACAGAAGAACAACCAGATCTTGTGGGGTTTTCTGTATATACTTTTACTGCTCCAAATACGCAAAAATTATGCGATGGAATTAAAAAATACAATCCAAAAATAATAACAGTTATGGGAGGTTATCACCCATCAGGTTATCCTCAAATTGTTAGAGATAGAAATATAGATTTTGTTGTTATTGGTGAAGGTGAAATTACTTTTAGTGCATTAGTAAAGGCTCTAGAATCTGGCAAAGATATTAGTGAAGTTAGAGGAATTGCTTATTGGGATGATCACTTAAGAATAACGAAACCGAGAGAAAGAATAAAGAATTTAGATGAATTGGCATTTCCGCTTCGTACTAAAAAGAGTATAAAAAAATATGATAATATAATACAGATAGCTCATTCAAGAGGCTGTCCACATAGGTGTACTTTTTGTGATTCATATAGAATTTGGAATCGTCAAGTAAATTGGAGGTCTGCTAAAAATACAATTGAAGAAATAAAACAAGCCAAGGAACTAGGAGCTAATAAATTTTATTTTACTGATTTAACATTTAATCTTAATAAAAACAGAGTATATGAACTTCTTAACGAGATAAAAAAGGAAAATATAGACTTAAAGTATTCTGTAATGTGCTCTCCTCATCAAATAGACAAGGGCATTTTAAATGTAATGAAAGAAACAGGCTGTTTTGAAATTAGATATGGTATTGAAGCTACTGAAGATACAATGCTTAAAACAATAGGAAAAATACAAAAATTTTCCGAAACAAAAAAGATATTAGATTTAACAGCACAATTTGGTATTCAGACTGTGGGTTATTTTATGATTGGTTATCCTAAAGATAACCGAGAAAGTTTAGCTAAATTTAAAGAAACTATCATTGAATTGCCATTAAATAGATTAAGACTAGCCTTTTTTACACCATTTCCTACGTTGCCTTTATTTGAAGAATATAAAAATATGGATTTATTACTTACTGAAGACTTTAGCGAATATACAACAGATAAACCGGTTGTGAAATGTAAGATTCCAAAAGAAGAACTAGTTAAAATAAGAGAAGATATTTACAAAGAATTTGATAAACATAGTTAAAGAAATTTTATATCAAATTTTCCTGTTTTTATTTCTTTTGCTTTTGTTACAGCAGCCAGGTCTTGAATAAAAGGCTTGAGTTCTTTTATTTTGTCTTTATCTAGTGTGAGAATAATTTCAGCTTTGAGAGATTTCTGATTTTTTGTTTTATATTGTCTTACTTTTCCTATTATCTCAATTGCTTTATCCCCAAGCTTCTCTATTTTTTCATTTATTAATCCTGCAACAGGTTTTGGCCATTCTGCTATATGGATACTTTTTACTTTTTCATGTTTTCTATAGTATTGCTGATAAAGTTCTTCTGTTATATGCGGGACTGTTGGTGCAAGAATTTTTATTAGTGTTAGGAAAGAATTGTAGAGAGTGTATTGCGCAGATTCTTTTTCTTGTTTTTTTCCTTGGTATAATCTGTTTTTTGATATTTCCAGATAATTATCACAGAAAATATGCCAGAAAAAGTATTCAATTTTTCTTGTTACGTTTCCTGTCTTGTAATTTTTAAAATCTTTTGTTATTTCTTGTATAAGTTTTTGTATCTTTGAAAGAAGCCATTGATCTATAGCTTGTAATTTTTTTGGTTTCTTTGACTTGTAATTTTTTAAATGTATTGAGGAAAAGTTGAAAGCATTCCAGAGTTTTGTTAAAAATTTTTTTCCTGCTATTAAATCCTTTTCTTGATATCTTAAATCTTCACCAAAAGTGGCTATTCCAACCCAGTATCTGAAAACATCAGTACTATACTTATTTAAAATATCCTCTGCCCATATAACATTACCTTTAGACTTGTGCATGCCTTTTCCTTTAGAATCTAAAACATAAGTGCCTATAGCAATATTTTTCCAGGGAATACTACTGAAATGTAAAAATGACTTAAGAATTGTGTAAAAAGTCCAGGTTCTGATTATATCATGAGCTTGAGGTCTGAGTGATGCAGGAAACATTTTTTTGAATTCCTTTGGCTTTTTTAACCATCTCATAGCTATTTGTGGTGTCATACTTGAAGTCATCCATGTATCAAAAACATCATACTCTGGTTTAAATTGATTTGAGCCGCAAGAGCATTTCTTTTTTGGCTTGCTTGCTGTAGGATCAACTGGTAGATTGTTCTTTTCAGCAAAAATTATTTTTTTACATTTTTTACAATACCAGACAGGGATAGGAACACCATAATATCTTTGTCTGCTGATGGTCCAGTCCCATCCTAGATTCCTGACCCAGTCTTCATATCTCATTCTATAGAATTGAGGAAACCATTGAATTTTTCTTCCAAATCCAATCAGTTTTTCCTTATATTGCAAAGTTTTTATGAACCATTGCTTTGTAACTATGAATTCTATTGGTGTTGAACATCTCCAACAAGCTCCAACTGTCTGCTCTATTGTCTCCTGCTTCTCTAGCCTTTTTTCCTTCCTCAAATCCTCTAGAATTTTTTCTTTTGCTCTTTTGATATCCAAACCCTTGTATTTTCCAGCAACTTCAGTTAATTTACCTTCTTTATCTATGCTTATTTTTAAATCTAGTTTATATTTTTTCCAGAATTCTATATCACCTGTATCACCAAATGTACATACCATCACTATTCCTGTTCCAAATTCTGGGTCTACTTTCTCATCTTCCATAATTCTAACTTTATAACCGAAGAGAGGAACTATTGCTGTTTTTCCAACCAATTTTTTGTTTTTTATATCTGATGGATTGACAAAGACGCCAACACAAGAAGCAAGTAATTCAGGCCTAGTTGTCGCTATCTTTATTTTCTCTTTTTCCCCTTCTAAGTCAAAATAAATATAATTTAGCTGAGTTGTTCTTTTCAAATCCTCAACTTCTGCTTGTGCAAGAGCTGTTTGGTGATAAGGACACCAAATAGTTGGTTCCTCAGCCCTATAACAATCACCTTTCTTAATTAAATCAAGGAAAGAAACTTGAGCTATTTTTTGTGCTTCAGGAGAGATAGTTGTATAAAGGAGAGACCAGTCATAACTATGCCCTAGTTTTTTGAAAACTCTATCTGAATATGTTTTCTCTATTTTTTTGGATTCTTCTAAACATAATTTCCTGAACTTTGCTCTTGTCACATCCTTCTTTGAGATTCCTAATTTTTCCTCTACATACTTCTCTGTAGGCAGGCCATTGTCATCAAAACACGGAGCAAAATAAACATTCTCTCCTAACATTCTCCTAAATCTTGCAATTATCTCAAACTGTGTATAATGTAAAGCATGGCCAACATGAAGATGGCCAGAAGAAGCATAAGGTGGGGGGACATCTATAGAAAATATTTTCTTCTTGCTTTTAGGATCAAACCTATATATTTTTTCCTTCTCCCAATAATTTTGCCATTTTTTTTCTATGACATTAAAATCTATTATTTTCTTTTTTCTTTTTTTCTTTCTTTTCACTTCTTTTTTCATGATATTTTCAAGGTAAAATATTTTTTAAATCTAATGTTTACAAGAATTTACCGAAATCTATTTAAATATCCAAATATATTCTTTTAGTAATGAGAAAAATGAAAAAGAGGCATAAAGAACCAGCAGTGAAAAGAATGCCTTACAATACTAAGGAAAAAATTGTTCTTATTTTATTTTTAATATTTGTTGTTGTTGCAATAATGATATTATTTAGAGAATCACCAACACCTAAGATGCCTGTGACAGGAGTAGCAACATTAACTAGTGAGCTAGCTAGGTCTAGTTACAATAGAAGCTCGAATTTTAATGGTTCTGTAAAATTAATGCTTCAACCAGGAGATTTATTGCCCCCAAACACAGAAATTAATTTTCTTGTCTATACTAACAAGCCGAAATGTTCAAAATATCTTTGTGATAATAATCAGGAGATATCTTGGTTTATATATAATGAAACATTAGGTGAATGTGTAGTGAATAGAGCAGACCCTGAAGGAATTTGCTGTCAGATGATGGGCCCGCAATGTAGACAAATTATTATTAATAGTGGTTTTGAGGATATCTGGGGCAGTTTGCCAAGAAGCTGGACTCCATCTGTTGTTGGGATGGCAGGAAATGCATTTGGAATAGAGGAATATTGGATGGATCCTTTAGGACAAGTCACAAGCATAGTTGCATTCACAGATTCTAATAGCATTCAGATGACACAAGGATATGCTGCTTTTTACCAAGACTTGACAGCAAGAGCCTCCCCAATCTCTGCATTCAGAAAAGGATATATTCCTGAGAGAAAAGCGACCTATTCATCATCTGGCTCTAACTTTGAAACTGAGAATGAATTAAATTTTGATGGTTTAAGTTTCCAAGGAATACTATTATCAGATCCTTTGCAATGGAAACTTAACTGGTATAAATATGATTTAGGTTGTGCTTTTGAACTTGTAATTAAATCAAATTCTGGTAAGAAATTACATTATTATTATCCTATTGACAATGCTTGTTCATTCACAGCTATTTATCCAAATTATAATCCTAATATAGATGCCTTCATTCCAAAAACCTTGCCAACTATAAGTAATTGGTCAAATGAGAGCGCTGATTTATATTCAGACTGGATAGCACAAGGATGGCCAGAGAATGATTTAGTAAAGGAAATTTGGATAATATCTCATGGTAAACCTAGTACAACCTGGCCTTATGCACAAATAGTAAGATGGGATGATATTAAGCTGACAAAAACAACTACAGGAGTAACCCCTTCAGATTTATGTGAAGCTAGAGGCAAGAAGTGTTGCGCAGAAGGAACTGGTCTAGGAAGCTATTTTGAACAGTTTGAATGCCCTGAAGAAGGAGATGAATGCTGGTCAAGTTGTGCAGCAAATCTTCCTTTGACCTTGGCAACTTTTGTGAGAGAATCAACATCAGATAATAAAAGAAACATAACTAGCGGATTTTTCCAATATATAAAAAATCCTTCAGAATGGTCAGATGAAGATACCCAATCAGGAAGATGTAAGGATAGCATTTGTACTTTATTTGATTTTGGTAGTGGTTATGCAGCTTGTTTAGATACATCATCAAATGCTCCAAGCAGCTGTAAAAACTGGGATAATATTTATGAGCTGTTTTTAGATGATTTAACTCACTTCAAAACTCCTGGAGAAAATGGAACTTATGATCTTGTTGTGAAAATCCAATACAAACCAACTAACAAATATTGTGGTACTATACAGGATCCACAAACAGGAGAGTGGATTACTCTTGAAACCTGTACAATGTATGAGGTAAAACAATCTTTTAGAGTCGGTGAAGTTTGCGAGCCAGTTTGGCAGTGTACTGAATGGCTGCCTTATCCTTGCACAGATAAACAGACAAGAAACTGTACAGATACAACATGCGGCTTAGGAACAAAAACAGAAGAGAGAGCTTGTTGTGTTGAAAACTGGTCATGTGGTAGCTGGGGAGATTGTGTTGATAGCTATAGAACTAGAACATGTGTTGACCTAAATAATTGTAGCACAACCCACATCTTAAATGATACATGGTATGATCCTATTTGTGCTGCTCTACCTCCATGTACAGCAGATGATTGGTCATGTACACAATGGCAACCAACTATCTGTCCAGAAACAGGAATACAATACAGAACATGTGACTTGATTGGAACATGTGATCCTCAAGATCCTTCAAGTTATATACCAGTAGAAGAAAAAACTTGCATTCCTCCAGAACCTGAAAAACCAGCTTTAGGCTGGTTAATCTATGTTTTGATAGGAGTAATCCTTCTTGCAGCTATAATCTTTATTGTCAAACAATTCATTCTTCCAAAAGCAGGAAAAAAACCAAAGGCAAAAGAATCTTATCCTGAGTTAACTTCTTACATAAGAGATGCACTAGCGACTGGAGCAACAAGAGCAGAGATTAAAGCCAAGCTAAAAGGAGCAGGATGGCCTGAGAATTCAATTAATGCGGCATTTAAAGCAATAAAGTAATTTATTAATTTTTAAGATGATAATAAAAAAAATTATCCTATCTATATTGTTTGTTATGTTACTTTTAGTTATAAATGGCCAAGGTTGCGAGCCTGGAGCAGAATGTTTCAAAGACACAGACTGCATAAAAGTACAAACAACCTGCTGTCCTTGTAATATGGGAGGCCAGGAAGAGTGTGTTAGCATAGCTCTTGCCTCTCTATATGAAGAAAAATTAAAAGATTGTCCGCCAGCTGATCAACTTATATGCACTGCTCTCTATAATTGCAAGATAAAGGGTTGTGGATGTGAGGAGGGCATTTGTGTTCCATCTCCACCAATAATTGATTAAAAAAATGAAGAAAAAAACAAAAACAAAGAAAAAACAAACCAAGCCAAAGAAATTAAAGCTTCTTCCTACTCTGCGAGAAAAAAGACATTATATTGTTATAACAATAGAAGGAAAATCAAATGAAGATAAAGTAAAGGAAATAATTAACAAAGCTATTCTTGACTTTATTGGGATTCTTGGTTATGCAAAAGCCGGTCCTCTCTTTGTAGAAACAGGCAAGATAAACAAAAAAATTTATTTCATAGTCAGTGTAACAACAAAATATGTAGATAAGGTTAAAACTTCGTTGGCCTTAATAGATGAAAAAAATTTGGTCTTCAGATGTGTTGGTGTAAGCGGGACAATTAAGAAAAGTAGAAGGTTTTTATCTTAACTCAACTCAAAAATAGGAATTTTATTTTTATCAAGCCACCCTTCTTGTTCAGCTTTCTTATACCATGCACTAGCCTCTTCAATTCTTTTTCTTTTTACAAGGTCTGTGATACTTTGGTGAACAACCTCTCTATAAAGTTTTTGTTCAACATGTTTAGGATTTAATACCTGCAGAAGTTCTAAAACTGGTGCACCGCCTGGTCTGTGTTTTTGAGTTAAATAATTTTCAAGTCCTTTTTTAATCCTTTCTTTTCCAATATCCTCGTCAAGCCATTCTCTTTGAATAACATCTTGAAGAAAACCAAGATGTGGGATTACTTGTTTTCCTTTCCAATGATATGGCGGCCTATCAAGATGTTTGATTATCTTTTCTTGAATAATAGACATTGTTTCAGAATTAAGCCATTTTTTTGGAAAGTTAATTTCAATCAAAGTTCTTTCCAAGTCAAATTCTTCTTTTGGTAAACTAGCACTAACAAATCTTGTAATTTCATCTTCACTGAGATTTATATAGTCAATTAAAATATTTGCATAACCTAAATAAGAACCAGCATCCTCATCGTTGATATATTTGATATAATATTGAAATTTTTCTTTTAAAAGATCTTGAATTGTTCTTATATTAAGATATTTTTTATAAGGCTCTAACTTTTTTTTCAAACCCTCTTTTGGATTATCCTCTGGATTTTCAAAAGATAAGGACCAAGAAATTACAGATTCTATGATTGGACGTGCAAACCATGCTGAATCTTCCAAACTCAATTTTTTTCTTTCCCTTTCAAAAACTTCTATATATCTATAATCTAGCCATCCATATTGCCCCTGCACAAGAGGTTTATCTTTAAATTCATCCAATCTGCTAAAATCTAAATATTTAGAATATTTCATAAGAGTATAATATTTTTCTAAAGGTAAACTAAAAATACCACCAGTAAAATATCCATTTGCAATTTCCCAAAATCCTCTGTTTACAACTTCTTCTAAGAATTCTTCTGAAATAAAATTCTGTAGATTTCCATTATCATAATTTATAACTATCCACATATAACCAAATCTCTCTTCTTCATGTTGTCTCTTTTTAGCTTCTTCTATCATTAAAGTAGCATAAAATTTTTCATCCTCTTTTGTTAAAGTTTTACGAATTTCTGGCCAATTATCAATAGCATGCCAATAACATTCCTCTTCTAAATTAAACAACATTGAAAATCTTTTTCTCTTGTTATCATCTTTTATATTAAAACAATTAGTGTATATAGCCTTAACTTTATTTTCTGGAATTGCTATTTGAACAATGCTTTCTTCATAACTCTTTTTTATTTCTGGCCAAATTTGCTCCACTAAATCAGTAAGTTCCTTTGAAACTCTTGCTTTTGCATCCTCATAATTAAATTCAGATTCCATTTTTAAAAAGGGCATTCGTCATCATCATATTCATCAGTTTCAACTTTTTGTTCTAAATTCTGTTCATCATATTCTTTCAACATTTCTTTTACTCTGCTAACTCTGTCACAATGAGTGCTCCATTCTATTCTTTCAATTCCTAGTTTAGGTAATTTCTTATAAAAATCAGAAATACTTGTTATAACAACAATTTCTCCATGAAACCCTCCTTTGTTGAAGTGTTTTTTTCGTTCTTCTTTGTATTCTTCTTCAGATTTACATTCAATACTAGAATGTCCTTTTAGTGTAGGATGATATTCTACAGCTAATTTGTCATTAATATAAAAATCAACTTTTTTATTATCTATTTTTCTCTGAAAATTTTCTCCTAGAATTATTTTATCAATTAGACCATATTCTATTAGTAAAAAACCGACAAATCTTTCACCAAAAGAAGAAAATTCCATATCCTCATAATAACACTTATTTTTTCCATAAACCTCAAAATATCTGAGATTATCTCTAACATGGGGGTATAATGCCTGTGTGGTATCCCCCCCTAATCTAGAAAATTCCTTCCATCTATCAATCTCCACTTTTCCCAATCCTTTTTCCCAAGCTTCTTTACACAAGTCAGAAGCTCCCTTAAGACCATATTTTTTAACTTTCCCATTCCATCCTCTTGTACGAGTTCTAGCTATCCATTCTAGCCTTTGTTCCTCACTTATAAATCCTTTTTTTACAGCTCTTTTTAATATTACTGGAAATGTACTATCACCGATATTATATTTTTTTAATAACTCCTGTTTATACAAATTTCCTCCAACAACATCTTTGACTAGTTCTTTCATCTGTTCGTCATTTAATTTTCTAGCTGGCATTTTTCTTTTCCTATTCTTTTTAGATACTGAATATACTTAGAAACAGAACCTATTAATGCAACAGCCTGAATAGGAGAACGTATATTGTGTGAAAGATAATAAAAATTACCTGCTTCATCCTTATTTAAATCCAGGGCAGAACCATTTATCCCTGGAACTGCTTCAACAGCTTTTAATCCTAAATTGTCATCCCAATGAAATTTAACTTCTGTTAATCTAGAATATCCTTGTTTTGAAAAAGGAGCACATTCTTCAATAAATTTTCTAAACTTTTCACTTTTATTACTATTTTTAACTATCTCTTCTAGTTTTGGATGCATGTTTATCTTTATCCATGCCTCTTTTACATTGTCTATCTCTATCGGCCAAACCATCCAATTAGGTAATTTATTTTCTGCACTTGCCCTTACATTCCACACATATTTTAAAACAGTGGACATTAAAACAAAAGTTTGTTCTGGTGTATCGATGTTATGAGGATAGTAACTTGGTGAATCTTCATCTTTATTCAAAAGTAAGACGCAAGCATTGCCATAATAAGCTTCAACAAAATTTAATCCCCAATCATCATTCCAATTTAATCTGGCTTTTTGCAATCCAGAAAATTGAGCAAGATCATTTGCATAATCTTCTAATCTTTTCTTGTAATTATCTGGAATCTTATACTCTTGAATTATATTTTTCCATCCTTTACACAGTTCTAAATTTATTATAATCCCTTCTCCTGTTCTGATTTCTAAATCAAAGTCTGACATTTTAAATATGCTCAAAAAGCGAACCATTATGATTTTTAGGTTTTTTCCAATCTTTTCTGCTTTTTTTCATATATTTTATATCTAGTTTTACTGTTGGTGTTATAGATCCTTTATCATCAAGAAAACATCTGCCACAGTAAGTTTCTTTATCATCATGATGGCACATTCTTATGCGATGATAATTATTCTGACCAATAAGGAATTTATAATCTTCATGTTTTTCTTGTGCGATCATAATATTAGTTTTCCATTTATAGCCGCCATGATTTTTAGTCTTTTTTATTATATCTAGCAAAAGTTGCCCGTTGCTTGTTTTTAATTCTTCCCAAGAACTTCCAGTAATTTCTTTAGCAATTCTTTTACTTGGAATTCTTATCGAAAGGAGTTGTATAGGTAAATCATCTTTGAATGCAAAATTTAAAATTCCTCTTTCTCTTTCAGTCATCTTATGTGGCAGATTTATGTGCAAATATAAAACTGAATTGACATTTTCTTTTTTGTATCGTAAAGCTTGTTCTATTCTCCACTCATTAGGATAACCATGTATACAAGCACCTTTTTCAAGTTTATCCCAACCAATACTATAAAGAACAACTGATTTTGATTTTTTAAGAAGTCCTGCAATTTCTTTATCAAATTCAAGATATTTTGTCGGAATAATTGCTCTTGTTCCTGTTTCAATACAAGCCTCAAGCGTGGTTACAAGAGAATCAAGTGTAAATTTAGAACCAGCCTCTGTTCTTTTACCCAATCTTAAGACAATATTTCTTGCCTTTGCTTTCTTCTCTTTTTCCAATTCTTCTATTAATTGTTTTTTATCAATATCCAAAATATATTTAGCAAAACTCTTGTGTTGATAAACAGCATAACAATAGCCACATTCAGCCCATATGTCAAGGAAATAATTCCTAAAATATTTTCCATCAAAATGAGCATTGGGGCTTGGAATGAAGCCAGAAATACAACCCCAGGAAAAATCTAAATTAACATCAAGAGCACAAGAAGGAACAAATTCTTGTTTGCCTCTTCTTAAATATTCTTTTTGTTTTATTTTTCTTAATTTTGTTTTTGGAACAATTTTATCAACAAGACTGATACTAGGACTATGTTTTTTTGCTGGCCTTCTTGCAAAATCTTTAATATCTTTTCTGATTAAATTAAGAATCCCACTAACATCACATTCAGGAGCTATTTCTACGATAAGATTATGTCTTTTGTCAATAGCTTTGAGATTTCTATTAACTTCATTACTTTTACTTTCTCTAAGTGTTCTTTTAACATCCACTTCATCAGAAATATCATAATTTCTGTTATATAAAAGAAAAACATCAATTCCTCTTGAATTGCCGCCAAAAGAATACTTGATATGGGCGACATAATCTGACATTTTTCTTATTTCAGGAGGAGCTTTCCTATAAACATCTGCCCAATAATTATACAGAGCTACATAAGTATCCCCTTTCTTATTTTTATAAATTGAACCAGGAATTCTCATTTTCTCTTTTTATTTTTTCCTTAGCCAAGAAGAGAAATCTGGGAGTTATTATAAAGATTATTGTAGAAAAAAATAGGTTTTCAAGGTGAATCAACACCACAGTAAGTAGCTTTCTTTTGAGTTTTTGAGAAAATGAGGCTTTTAGTAGTTGCAGGCTGAATCAGTCGTTGCCTTCTGACTTACACCCCAACTCTATCAACGTTATCTTCTATAACGGCCTCAGTTGTCTATTTTTGCGGGTTGCTTCGAGCTTAGATGCGTTCAGCTCTTATCAACCAGAGCGTAGCTGTGCGGCCTGCTCTATAAGAACAACCGCTGAACCAGAGGCTCCCAAAGCCCGTTCCTCTCGTACTGGAGCTTTGTTCCACTCAGACAACAACACACCTAGTAGATATCAAACAAACTGTCTCACGACGTTCTTAACCCAGCTAACGATCCCTTTTAATGCGTGAACCCCGACACCCTTGGCTGCTTATGCACAGCCAGGATAGGAAGAGCCGACGGCGATGTACCAAACCGCGCTGTCAATATGGACTATCGAGCGCGACAAGCCTGTTATCCTTGGGGTAACTTTTCTGTCATCCTAAAGTCCCACTAAAAGACTATTAGGGTTCGCTGAGCCCTGCTTTCGCATCTGCGTCTCTCTCTTTGCGAGACACAGTCAGGCGAGCTTTTACCTCTGCGCTCCTCATGTAGTTTCCAACTACACTGAGCTCACCTTTGGGCCCTACTGATATCTTTTCAGTAGGGTGCCGCCCCAGCCAAACTGCCCGCCAGCCGCTGTCCCCTTTCAGGTTAGCATTCTATAAAATGATAGCTAGTGTTACACTTTCGATCCACTACGCCGAAGCATCGTTTCATCTCTCCTAGCTACTCTGTGTATCGCTTCACAAAACACAACGACAAGTTGCAGTAAAGTTCCACAAGGTCTACGCTTCCCGCTAGGCGTCTCTGGCCTCTGCACCAGAATGGAGGATTCAGAAGCTCGCTAGTAGGGACAGTGACAACCTCGTTACACCATTCATGCAAGTCACCATTCAGATGACAAGGTATTACGCTACCTTAAGAGCCTCACAGTTAGGCCCGCCGTTTGATGGACCTTAGCTCCCTTGAAAAGGAGTTTTAGACACCACCACTGGGCAGGTTTCACCAAGTGTACAAGTCTTTTCAGATTAGCACTTGGCTACGTTTTTGATAAACAGTCGGGCCGTCCTTGTTATTGAAACCTACTTTTGCATCCTACTTCTTACGAAACAAAACACAAATATAGGCACCTCTTCTACCGAAGATACAAGGCTAAATTGCCGAATTCCCTTACCAGCTTTAAGCTTGCAGATCTTTACCTACTCAGCAAGAGCACTAGTGCAAGTTCTAGGTACGATTGCTCAGCAGCTCCATTATCAACTTTTTACGAGCTCTAGGAATCAACAAACTTTGGCTCCTACAGTTCAGTCACTTCTCATCATTACAATCCATGACTTTCTTGCAAGAGATGTCCTTGCGGATACACTCTGCTTGTCCTAAAGCGTCCTTGATAGTTTCAAAACTACTGAACAGTGCATTAATATTAAAATGCTTCCCTTTCCCGCATGTCAGTTAAGCATGCAGTTAGGATCGACTAACCCTCGACTGATCGACATTGTCGAGGAACCCTAGCTCTTTCGACCCTTACGACTCTCACGTAAGTCAGATCCTACTAACACCAGGATTATCATTACTATTCGGTCCATACCTTCTTACGAAGATACTTCTGTCCAAACAGTACGCCTGCCTACTTGATTTCTCCGAAGAGAAACACTAAAGTCTCGGTAGATGATTTAAGCCCCGTCAATTTTCGGTGCCCTGATTCTCGATAGGTGAGCTGTTACGCTTTCTTTAAAGGATGGCTGCCTCTAAGCCCACCTCCCCACTGTCTCAGAATCAAGACGCCCTTCAGTGCACTTAATCATCATTTAAGGACCTTAACTTTAGTCTTGGTTGTTCCCGTCTCGAAGTAGAAGCTTACCCCCCACTTCTGTTTCCCTTGCTGCGCTTCTAACAAGTTCGGAGTTGGACAGGACACCGACCACAAAAGCGACCTGCATGTCCAATCCGTAGCTCTACCTCATTAGTAAGCTAACAAGAGGCTATACGAAGGTATATTTCGGCAGGAACCAGCCATCGCCGAACTAGATTAGCTTTTCACCCCTATTCCTAAATCATCCGAGTGCTTGCCCACAACAACGGTTCAGGCCTCCACCCCTCGTTAGAGAGGCTTCACCTTGTTCAGGAATAGATCGTCCGGTTTCAGGTCTGAGATAAGTGACTTACACAAGTTACGATGCTGCATTTCACCCGAAAGCTACATGCATTTGCTTTCGCTACGGCTTCCTCACATAATGAGTTAACCTTGCCACTTACCTTAACTCCCTGGCTCGTTTTCCAAAACGCACGTTACGACTCAAACTCACATAAGCGAGAAAGAGCAGTAACAATCCATAACTACTAGATTTCAAGTCTTTTAACTCCCCGTCAAGGGTTCTTTTCAGCATTCCTTCACAGTACTAATGTGCTATCGGACTTAGACCTATATTTAAAGTTGGCTCTTAGTTGAGCCATATTCATGCTTCCAATCCAGGAAACATTACTCTTGAACTTAGCAATCACCATACCTGTTTCGTTCACGGGGCTATCACCCTCTATAGCGTTCCGTTCCAGGAAACTTAAACTATACAAGCCCAGGTGTGCGCTAAGCCGCTCCACATCTCCTTATACTTTCATATAAGGATTCGGTTTGCCTTATTCCCTTTTCGCTCGCTGCTACTTAGGGAATCACCATTGTTTTCTTTTCCTGCTGGTACTAAGATGTTTCAATTCCCAGCGTGTACTCTCTTCTCAGAGCACTATGCTCTTCGCATAATACGTTTCGCGTTCGGAAATCTTGGGATCAAAACTTGCATGCAGTTCCCCCAAGCTTTTCGCAGCTTGCCACGTCCTTCATCGCAGTCTAAGCCAAGCTATCCATCTAGCAGCATAAAAAATCCTCAAACTCTGGGAAGGCTACTTACTATGGTGTTTCATTTTCATCATGAATCAACATCCACCCTCTAGCTAGCTAGAGAGCTTCATCTTTTCACCAATAAATTTTTCCAGAATGCCACGTTTCCAACGTAGCCTTACAATTGATGAATATTATAAAAGACAAATGGACCCGCCGTGATTCGAACACGGGACCTCTGCCTTTCTTGCTTTTCTCTTGGTTAAATCTTTTTTTCTAAAAGATTTATTTGTTGCAAGGGCAGCGTTCTACCACTGGACTACGGGCCCTATGATAGTCATGAAATTTTAGTTTATAAATTTTCTTCACCCTCTCTGTTTAGTATTTAACGACGAAAAATATTTTTATATTTTTAGGAGGTGATCCATCCGCAGGTTCCCCTACGGATACCTTGTGACGACTTAACCTACCTTGTCATACCGAGATTCTTTTCCGAAGAACTTCATCAAAGCATAACTCGGTTGGTTTGACGGGCGGTGTGTGCAAGGAGCAGGGACAGTATTCACCGGACTTTGCTAAAGTTCGATTACTAGGGATTCCAGCGTCATGAGGCTGAGTTGCAAGCCTCAATTTGGACTAGGATGATATTTAGGGGATTAGCTTTGCCTTTCGGCATTGCAACCAATTGTTATCACCATTGCCGCGCGCGTGTAGCCCAGGGGATTTGGGTCATGCCACCTAACGTTGCCTGCACCTTCCTCTCCATTGCTGGAGCAGTCTGCATAGAGTGCCTTTTTACCAAATAGCAACTATGCACACAGGTCTCGCCTGTTACCTGATTTAACAGATCATCTCACGACACAGGCTGACGTCGGCTATGTAACTACTCTCAGCGTGTCAGGTAAGCCCTTCAGACTGACCTTCATTCTGCTGTCGCTCCTGGTGAGGTTCAGGGGGTAGAATCTAATTGAACCGCACGCGTCACCCCTTGTAGTGCTCCCCCGCCAATTCCTTTAAGTTTCGACCTTGCGGCTATACTTCCCAGGTAGCCTACTTTCGCCTTCGCTTCAGCACCGCCATCTCTCGAGGAGATCACGATGTTTAGTAGGCAGCGTTTACAGCGAGGACTACGCGGGTATCTAATCCGCTTTGCGCCCCTCGCTTTCATCCCTGACCGTCAGATCTGTTCTCGTGACGTGCCTTCGCCATTGCTAGTCCAGTAAGGATTAACACATTTTACTATTACCCCTACTGTACTCATCACGTCTCCCAGTCTCTAGCTTTACAGTATTTCTTGCAGCTGTTAGGTTAAGCCCAACAATTTAACAAGAAACTTACAAAACCGGCTACGGATGTTTTAGACCCAGTAAAATTGAGTCCCACTTGGACCGCTGGTATTACCGCGGCTGCTGGCACCAGTCTTACCCAGTCCTTATTCATCATCCTTTTTACAGATGGTAAAAGTCTCCGAAAATCGAAGACACTCAAAATCCCTTTATCACTCTTGCGAGCATTGTAAAAGTTTCGCGCCTGCTGCACCCCGTAGGGCTAGGAATAGTATCTCAGATTCCTTCTGAGGGCTCCCTCTCTCAAGGCCCTTACCCGTCTTAGGCTTGTTGGGCTTTTACTCCAACAACAACCTGATAGGCCGCAGTCTCATCCTTAGCCGAAAACTTTCAACGAAAGTGCATTCCAGCCTCCTTCGTCTATCCCATATTAGCTTCAGTTTCCCGAAGTTATTCAGGAGCTAAGGGCAGATTAACTACGTGTTACTCAGCAGTTTGCCCCCTCTCAGGTAACTTGCATGGCTAAATCGGATTTTGATAGCAGCACTCTCCAGCAGGATAAACTGGAATTTGAAGAACCGCATTACCGACCTAAAAATAAAGAATCGTCGAGAAAAATCACTGAATGATTGCCCTTACAACATCATACCTTAATCTTAATATGACCATTATTAAGGCACTCATTCGGTTTCATTTTAATAATTTACACGAGCAAAAGAAATTTATAAATGTTTCGTTAAGATTTCTTATTTTCTTTCTTTATTTTTCAATATCTTTTAACACAATAATTCCAATTTATTAAAACCTCTATCAGTGATGTAATATTCTTCTATTGGAAATATTCTTTCATTTTCTTTGTCACTTACAGCATAAATAATTGCTTTTTCAAATTTTTTATTTTCTGTGTCTATAATAGCAAAAGTACCAGCACCCTTGATAGCTCCTCTATATCTACTAAGGCTTCCTGGGTTTATTACAACAGTTTTTCCACACTTCTTTGCTCCTTTATTTATATTACTTGTATGCATATGGCCACAAAGCCATAAGAATGAAGGGTTTTTATCTTCTTGAATTTCATTAAGATAAACTCTTAAACCAAAACTACCTCCTGCACTTCTATTACTTCCTTCAACTTTTCCCATTCCATTTAGGATATAATCTAAAATAGATTGTGGATGTGTGTGAGTTATTATAATGTCTGATTTATTTTTCCTGAAAAAATCTACTGCTTCTGATCTTCCTCCAACTACATTACCTTTTTTATCATAATGTATTTCTTCATTAAAAGGAACAATCAAATTGTGAGGAATCCAGCTAGGCCATTCTGGAGCTCCGCCGTAGCCAGCGATTGTTAACTTAGAATCATTCAGTTTTAATTCTTCTTTATTTAGATGCAAGCTGTTTTCAAATATTTCATTCATCAATTCATTATTATCATAATTTCCAGGCAGAGTTTTAGAAGGAATATCTATCTCATCAAAAACCTTAACCATCTTTTTATACCTTTCTTTCATGTTATTTTTTGCAACACCAGTCATAGCGATGTAGTCTTCACCAATCTGCTTCAAACCTGAGGATACATTTTGTTCTGCAACTTCCAATGCAAGTTCTTCTAAAGAACCATTAAATTTTCTTTGTTCTCTTATTCTTAAAAGTTCGTTCACTGCTTTCTTATACCTATCATGACTTTCTTGTAAATTCCAAGGAATATCTATAAAATCGCCACCTGCAAGCCATAAATCTACTTTCTGTTCTAAACCAAACTTTCCAGCTTCTTGAAGCATGGCAATATCTTCATGAGGATCTGTTGTGTATAATATTTTCATTTTATTTTCTTTTTATCTTTCTCTATTTGCTCTGATATCCACTCTTTCTTTTCATCAATTATTTCTTTTGCTTCTTCCTGTTTTTCCTTTAAATAATCTTTGCCTAAAATCTCACTATATTTTAAAGCTACATCTGTTAATTTTTCTGAATATTGCTTGAAATCTGTCTCATTCTCATTTCTAACTGCTTCAAAAGTTTTCTTGAATCTCTTTTTATGAATCCCTGTTATAAAATCAGCAAACTTATCTTCCTCTTTCTCAATAATCTTGCCATCAATCTCAAGCTTTGTTTTTGGATCTACAAATAAATCATTACTACAATTATACTTTTTTATTGAATTTTCTCCTTTTTGTTCAATAAAATCTTCAAGAAGATCATAATCCCCTATTCCAGGATTACTGAAAAATTTAATTCTTTTTCTTAAATCATCATTCTGTAGTCCTTTAATTCTAAAATCCAATCCATGTAATGCATAATCTAAAGCAATGTTGTCAAAAAAATCATCACTTATTTCTTTATTTTTTATCCTAAATCTCTTCCTGCCTTCTGGATCAAGTTTTTTTCCTAATTCTTTTAAATATTCGAGGGCAGAATAATAATTTCTAAGAAGACCAATTTTATATTTTTCAATTTGTCTTAATCCATACATCTTCTCAACAAGATTCACAACTTGCTTGCCATTCTGCTTTAACTGATTTTCAGCATACTTAACAAGATCAGAATCATCAAAACCAAGACAATCCTTAACAAGTTCTCTTAGAGTAATGTCATTTTTTTCATTCTTCATATCTAAAATTAATCTAGCTTTATTTTTCAAGCCACCATTTTCATCAAACCTTAATATGTATTCATAAAGTGAATGTAATCCTAGATGCTTGATCATTTCCCTATTGTTTTTATATCCATATTCCTTCTCTAGCTCTTCAGAACTTTCCACATTTATTCCAAAATGCTTTGCTAGAACAGGGCTTGGATTATCATGTTTTTCTTTGCAAGAAGAGTTTTCTATAATGTCTTTAGCTTTACCACAGAAATATATGGCATTAAAAACAGGATCAGTTCCAAAGAAAATAGAATCTTCTTTAGGATATCTTTTAGCTGTATCCATAAGTTCATAAACATCTTCTATTTCTTTCTTAAATCTATTATTTTCTGACATTTTTCTTTCTTCTTCTTGATTTTGCTTTATATATTTTATTGGCTTTTTTATATATGAATTTAGTATGGATATCTCTATCTTTATTTTTTTCTAAGAAATTTATCATAATGTTCATGTCTGTTTTGTTGATATCATCTGGATGAGTTAAAGCAATATCAATATCCATGTCAAGATCTGAAAAATCTCCTATTTTTCTTGAGCGTATTCTTTTACTGGCATTTTTAGCCCAATATTTACAGGCCTTATTTAATGATCCTAATAACTCATAACAATAAGCAGTCATTCCTAAATTTCCTCCTGATAAATAAAATTTTATTAATTTTCTAAAACCTTCTTCTCTTTTTTCTGGGCTATGGCAAGTTCTTAAGCGAGAAATATATCTTACTCTTATATCTTTATTTCTTAAGTCTGTATAATTCATATTATCTAAATCTATTTTTGCCATTTTACCACAAAAAATATAGACATTTCAAACTTATAAAGCTTTCTATTTGTTACTATTCTTTAGTGGTAGAAGAAAATATTTAACTTATTTTTCTTTAATTTTTTCATGATTCCCTTCGAACCAGTAAAAGCTTTCTTACAAATAGGACCTTTTTCTATTCTTCCTTGGGGTGTCATGTTTGTTACAGGCTTTTTAGCTGCTATGTTTTTAATTTTTAAAGAAGCTAAGAAAAAAGGAATAGATGAAAAGCATATTTATATTATTGCCCTCCTTATTCTTATCGGAGCTATTATTGGTCCTCGTTTATTCTATATTTTTGAGCATCTTTCTTATTTTCTTGCTAGTCCAGGGCAAATTTTTGAATTGTGGAAAGGTGGTGAAACAAGTTATGGAGCTTTTTTAGGAGTTTTGTTTGTGTGGCTTTATGTTAGAAAACAAAGAGATATAAAATTTACACAAATCCTAGATCTTGTTGCCCCTTACATTCTTCTTGCTATGGCCATTACAAGGATTGGTTGCTTCTTAAATTGGTGTTGTTATGGTTTGCCTTCCTCACTTCCCTGGGCAATACAAGTTCCAGGAAATATTCCAAGACATCCAACACAGATTTATGAGCTCCTATATAGTTTGATTGGATTTTTTGTTCTTCTTAAATTCAAAAATATAAAAGAAAAAGGAAAGGAGACAAAATTTAAATCCTTGCTAAAGAAACCAGGGGCATTATTTTTTTCCTTTTTAATGTTTTACTCTTTTTTCAGATTCCTCAATGACTTTTTGCGAGAATATGAAAATTATTTTTTAGGATTAGCTCTCAGTCAGTGGATTGTTGTTGTTTTATTCTTGTTTGGTTTTGTAATGTTGAATAGACCTATCAGAAGAAGATAATTCCACTATTCTTCTCAATTCCTCTTTTATTTTAGGATATGAATCAGGAATATAATCAATGATTGATGGTATCAAGGGAAATATAGCAGCCTCTCTACCATCTTCAAGCGCATATGTTTTATTATACCAGCACCTAATCTCATGACCCAAACAAGCCACATTATCAATAGAAATTTCAGGATTTTTCATATTATTAACAGGGGGTTCGTAAGTTATTATAACAGATTTTGCAGGTTTTTCACATAATTTACAAGTTAGCATTTTAATTTATTAAAAGATCTCCAAGGCCATTTGTAGGCACTATATCTGTTTTGAGAAATAATTTTCTTTTTTCATCATAATAATACCCTCTAAGAGCAGTTCTCAATTTATGCACAATATTTAGACTCTCTCTATCTCTCGCTGTACTTGGACCAATTATTGCTCTATCATGCATTCTCAAATAATCATGAAGACTACAAACCTCTTCTAAACAAATAACAATAGAAAAATATTCTGGATGTTCTTTAAGCCATTCTTTATCTAAATCACTTAAACCCCAATCTTTACGTGAACCGTGATGATCAGTATGAGAATGATAATCTCCTATGAATATATCCCCAGATCTTTCTATAGAATCTTTCAATCTTGCTTCCCTGTATCCAAAACATTCAACACTAGCATATTTTTTATCTGCTGTTTGACTAGTAAAAACTTCTTTGACATAATAAACATTCTTACCTCTCCCCCCTATCACACCAAATATCTCTTTTTTCCAAGCCTCTGTTGCTTCTGCGATGATTAGATTATAGGCTGACTTTGGCAACATAACTTTTTTTCTTTCTAAATCCTTCCTTCTTTTCTTTCTTTTTCCCATCTTAGCCAAAATTTTAGAAACAAAAATCCTTTAAAAATATTATTGAATTTCACCCCAACCTATTAATCTCCAGTGACCTTGGTAATTCCTTGCTATTCCAATTCTGTCTCCAGGAAAAGAAACAATAGGAATTTTCAAAGCGATTTCAGTAGTATTATTATGAATACTTGTAATCAGACCAACAGTTGTGGTTGTATTCACACTCAATAAAAGATTTTCATTTGTTTTGAGCTGCTCAATTTTTATAGCCTCTTTTGCCTTAGCCCCAACAATTTCTTTGAACAGATTTATCTTTATCTTTATCTTGTAAGCGAGTTCAGGCAATGTTCCTTCTAAACCAGCAACACATCCTGCAAGACTGTCTGCTTTTGCTAACAGCGGATCAAGAGATGTTTGAATTGCCAAGCTTCCAGAAGGTAAAGCCTCGCTAAGTTTGTTTACTCCAGCTCTAAGTCCAGTAATTTTTGTCTTAATAGCATAATATTCAGTTTTATCATGTTTCTTTTTCGCCAGTCCTGGTTTAATTTCAATTATATCTCCAATCTTTAATTTACCTTTTTTAAGCGAGCCTCCAAGAATACCCCCACTGAGATCTTTTGGTTTAGTTCCTGGCTTGTTAACATCAAAACTTCTAGCTATAAGGAACAAAGGTTTGCTTATTGTATCATGCTCAGGAATTTTTAATTTTGTTACAGCCTCAAGTAAAGCCCCTATATTAATTCCTTGCTGAGCACAAATAGGAATTATGGTGGCATTTTCAGCAATAGTTCCTTTAATGAATTTCTTTACTGCATCATACTGTTTCTTGGCTTCCTCTTTTGTAATTAAATCAAGCTTATTCTGAACAATTATTACTTGACTAATTCCTTTAGCTTCTAGAGCAAGTAGATGTTCTTTTGTCTGAGGTTGTGGAAAAGGTTCATTAGCAGCTATGACAAGTAAGGCAGCATCAATAATAGCAGCCCCTCCTAACATAGTTGCCATTAACATTTCATGACCAGGAGCATCAACAAAACTAACATACCTTATTTCAGAAACTTTGCCACCACATTCACAAACAGGCTTTGTTGTAAACTTGCCACACTTTTCACATTTTCTAATCAAAGAATCAGCATAACCTAACTTAATTGTAATACCTCTTTTCAATTCCTCACTATGCTTATCACTCCATACCCCTGTAAGTTGATAAAGTAGAGTAGTTTTACCATGATCAATATGTCCAACTAAACCAATATTCAATTCTGGTTGTTTATTCTTATTATCTACCACTAAACAAAAAGAGAATTCAAACTTTTAAATCTTACTTAATCCCTCTTGCTTTTTTATCTTCTCTATAAAGTTTTTTCATTAGATCCTCTGATTTATATCTTTCCTCAAAATTTTCTGGTTTTGATAAAGTATAATATTCTCCATTTCCATTCACAATCTTTATTGCATACTCTGGTTTCCCATCTCTACCTTGATCTAAAACAACAAAAGTAGTGTCATCTTTCAAAGACCAACCTTCTGCAGAATTGGTTTTATCAAAACTTCTTAGCATTTTAATTCCATCATCCTCATATATTATAAATTGATAACCTCCATCAGGCATCAAACTAAATTCGGGAATTCTATTTTTTTGCGTATTATCTTTATTATAATAATAATCATTGTACAATTCTTGCATAAATTTTTTACTAGCTTCAAAATCATCTTTTTGTTCTTGTGGGCGTATATATTGGGCAGCTGCTCCTTTGCCTATCCTACTTAAAACAAATAACTGATCTGGGTTTATATCTTTATTATTATCCACAACTATAAGAGTGGCCTGTCCTGTAACAAAATCACATTCCATTCTATTTTTATAATTTCTGAGAATTTTAACAGCTTTAACTGAATCAGAATCAGGATAATATTCTTTTACTGTATACTGATGTCCTCCGGGAAATGGAGAAATTAATTGCGAAAATAAATATAATATCAAAGGTACTAATGCCATTTTATTTTTTTGGGTTTAAAGGTTCTATTTTATTTTGAATGAATTTGATCATTTTTCTTAGCTGTTCTTCATTAATTTCACCTTTTGTAGCTCTCAAAACTATATCTTCTAATTCATTAAAATGATCATCAGAATTAATAACACATGCTATCTGTTCAATTTCCTTTCTTCTTTCTTTCAAATTAAAAAAATCTGCAACTCCTTTCTTTCCATAACGATGGTCTAAAAAGTATTTTCCTTCAAGACCTTCTACTTTATAGATAAATGAATAGTACATTGCCATAGAAATAAGATAATCTTTCTTACTTATAAATTTTACTACTTTTAAATTACAAGAATTACTTAGCCTCTTCCTTTTTCTCCTCTACTTTTTCTTCCTTCGGCTTCTCAGCTGGTTTTTCTTCTGGTTTTTCCTCTTCTTTCGGTTTTTCCTTGGGTTTTTCTTCAGGCTTAGCCTCTTCCTTCTTTTCCTCTGGCTTTACTTCAACTTTTTCTTCTTCTTTCTTTTCTACTGGCTTTTCTTCCTTTTTCTCTTCCTTCACTTCTTCTTTTTTTCCAAAAATTTCTTCAAGAGATTTAGCTCCTTGTTTTGTGACTTTTAGATTTATTTGAGAAATATCATCATCTATTATATTACCATGAACAGATTTTCTCAATCTCAGTCCTTTAATAGGCTTTCTTGATTTTTTCTTTTTTCTTACTCTTTTCAAACCCTTGCCCCTAGTTAGAAGAACTTTTTTTCTTCCTGATCCTTCGATAAAAGAAAGAGCTGGGAAGCCGGCATTATCAGTTGCTCCTGTAATTGTAAATTCATAATCTGAAAGAGGAAATTCTTTGATTGCATCTCCTTTTACTGTATCACTAATCTTTTTTCCTATGAATATCTCACTAGCTGTTTCTATGTGAAATGTCTTTTTTGATTTTGGATCTCCTATATCTAGTTTGAATGGCATATTAATTTTATTATAATATTATTTAAAAACATTGTGTATGATTGTTATTACCAAAGACTTTTTTGCCTGGATAAAATCTGTAACTTCTTATATTAGAGTCCACTTTTTCACAAATATCATGAAGTTTTTTACTGTATTTTTCAACATGATAAAAAGGAACATCTGCCCATAATTTAGTATTTAAGGGTTCTATCTCAATTCTCTCTCCATTTTCCAATTTTTCTAATCTTTTTTCATATTCTTTCATGCTATAAAGAGAATTAAGCATGAAAACTTTCTCTTTCTTTTCTGACTCTAAACTCTTCAAGGCCTCTTTCAATGCAGTCTCGTGTTCTCTTAATAATCTAGTAACATCTCTCTTTTTTTCTTCTATTTCCTCTATTCTTTTTCTTAATTTTGTACCCGTATTTTCTTTTTCATAATTTATAATGTTTTTACTAAGAAGAGAAACAAATGTTAATGAGGTATTATCATAGATTTTTTGCAGGAAAACACCATATTTTTTTGGCGTCCCAAGATAACTATGAGTTTTTGTTGGCCACTTTTTGTAATTTATCTCCTCAATGATTTTTATAATACTGGTATTTATATCATCACTCAAAACAGAGGATGCAAAATTTTGTGTTTTTCTGAGTTCTTCTATATAGTCTTGTCTTATAAATCTCTCCAACCAAGAAACTATTTGGTTATCACCCAAGTGAAAAGGTAAGGGATTTTGCCTTCCTTCTAATAATTCTTTAATTACTTTTATTAATGAAGGTTTAACTTGATCAAATTTTTCTTCTAATCTACCTTCTAGAGAAGTGAATTGTGGATACTCAATATCAAATCCATTTTTACCAAAAAAATAAATACCATAAGCAATTTTTGACAATATTTCTCCATTTTTCTTTACTTCTATAAATTGAGATAAAGGATCCTGTCTCTTTATTATAATCTCTGCAAAAAGTGAACGTTGCTTTTCTTCTTTTATTTCTATCACATGTGAAGATCCCTCCTTTTTTGAGTAAGTTATTTTTTGTGGAGCATAATCTATTTTCCTTGAGAAATGACCATCTACTTCTATCCCTAATTTAGAAGCTATCGAAGAAAGAAATTTTCCATATTTAAATAAATCAAAAGATACATTATTTTCTATTCTTCTAGTTGTTTGTTTTATCTCCTCTAATCTATCTCTTATTAATGGAACATAAAATTGTTTATTTCCATTTAATATTCTTATTACATGCTCTATAATCTGCGGATTATTCTTAAAACTATATCTATAGTTTATTTCATCAAGCACTGTAAGTTCTCCTTTTTCTTCTATCTTCTTTATTTCTGGAACCTGTATGTCATATTCTTTATATTCTTTTTTTAATATTTTAATTAATCCTATAGAATCTTTACAATCTACTAGTATTGTTCTTTTAAAATCTGCATCGCTAGGAATAACCGGAAACTGCATATTGAAATTTTCATGTAAATATTTCAAATATTTTAAAAATTCAGACCAAGATCTTAGCCCTCTTAAATAAAATTCTCTGAAATCCTCATTCCCTTCATATAATGGCTCTCCCATCAAAATAGAAGTTAAAAAAAGACTCTCATGTCTAAC
Source organism: Candidatus Pacearchaeota archaeon (assembly GCA_026016245.1). GTDB lineage: Archaea > Nanobdellota > Nanobdellia > Pacearchaeales > UBA284 > DAOWHW01. The sequence continues at coordinate 177,822 of CP061211.1, read as the reverse complement.
TCCTCCAAAAGGGTCTTTTATTCCGAAAGAATAAACTATTTCTCTTTCTAAATCTTCAAACTCTTTTTTGTTTCTATGCCTAAATAAGAAGCATAATTTTTCATAAAGTTCATCTTTTCCCCTCATTTTCCTCAGCCAATTATATCAATTAATAATATTTTATAAAATTATCTATTTTAAACTTACGAAATTTTTAAATACTTATATACAATTATTTAATCTCATGCCAAAAAAACCAGATATAGTCCAAGTTCTAGAAAGTTATGATATAAGTTTACGAGATGATGGTGGAGGCCGTTTAAGGGCTTTATGTCCTTTTCCTGCCCATGAAGATAAATCACCTTCATTTAAAGTATGGCCAGATAAAGGAACTTTTTATTGTTTTGGATGCGGGCTGGGTGGAGATGCCATAGGTTTTGTTAAAATTATGGAAGGAGTAGGAAATAGAACTGCTCTAAGGATATTATATACTAAGGGGTTTGATGTTGAAGGAATTAAACCATGGAAATCTCTAAAAATTCTTTATGAAGCTAACAAATATGCCTCTAGACTTTTTTCTTATTATTTAGAACAAGGAAAAATTGCTAAAGATTACTTAAAAGATAAAAGAAAATTTAGTGAAGATACAATTAAAAGATTTCTAATGGGATACGCACCAAAAGATGGAGAGAAAGTAATCTCACAGCTAAGAAAAGAAGGATTTACAGATGATACTTTATATCGAACTTCATTACTCTCTAAAGAAGAAGGTGGAAAATCCTATCCTTTTTTTAGTGACAGGATAATTTTTCCTTTGTTTGATCATTATGGTAGGATAGCAGGATTCACAGGAAGAAGCTTAAAAGATGATGATGAAGCCAAATATGTAAATTCCAGAAACACAGAAATCTTTGAGAAAAGAAATTTTTTATATGCATTAAATTTTGCAGGGAAAAATATCAGAAAAACAGGAGATGTGGTGGTTGGGGAAGGATATACTGATGCTATTTCTGCTCATCAATCAGGAATTGATAATTTTATCTCTTTATGCAGTGCCTCTTTCACAAAACAACAAGTCCAGACCATCAGTAAATATGCAAACAAAGTTATTATTGCTACAGATGCTGATGAAGCAGGAATAAAAGCTATAAAAACTTCCTATTCTGCTCTCAAAAAGCATGGCTTGGTAGTAAAGGTGGCTGTATTGCCTGGGTCATACAATGATCCTGATGAGACAATAAGAAAAGGAGGGCTTGAATTACTTTTAGACTCTATAAAAAATGCAAAAGATTTTTTTGATTTCTCTTTGGATCTTGCTCTCTCCAAACACAACAAAGAGACAAGAGATGGAAGAATTGAAATTGCTAACATAATTCTTCCTTTAATCAATGTATCAAAAAATTATATAGAAAAAGCTGAAGAGATAAGAGTTTTATGTAAAAAAGCAAATTTTAGGGAAGGGGATGTACTTGAGGCGCTAGAACATGAAAAACCAAGAGAAGAATATATTGAATTACCTGAGAGTTTTTCTGAAGAGAGAGTTCTTCTTGGAGCAATAATCCAAAAAAAAGCAGACAACATAGGAAAAACAAAAAAAGAAACAACTGAAACAATCCCTGTCTCTTTCTTCACTTATCCACAACACAAAAGGATATACCAAGCATTTATAGAAGGAAAATTGAATAGATTAGAAAAAGATGATGAAAAAACAATGGTTTATTTAAGTATGCAGCAATATAATCCTGAATCGGTTTCTATAGCTCTTAATAGAGTCGAAGAGGTCCAAAAAATTAGGGCAAGAAAAAAATTAGAAGAAGAAATAATAATTGCAGACAGGGAAGGAGACTCAGAAAAACTATTAAAATTATTACAAAAATGGAGATGGGAAGATTAAAATGGGACTTGTATATGCACAAAATTCTATTATTACTATTATTGCAACAAATGAAGGATTAACTAAAGAAGAAATATTCGAAATAAATAGACAGACTTATAGAGCAAATCTAGATAAATATTGGAATTTTGTTATGGGGCTTAACTGGATTAATGATTTTGTACATGGAAAAGATGAAAGATTTTATATTAAACCTGAAATTAGAGAGGACATAGAAAAACATTCATTACTTCTTAAAATTATAAATAAGAGTAATAGACCAATTAAAAAATTAATAACAAAAATCTAAAAATATCATTAATTATCATATCCCCCAAGTAGCTTTTTCTTTTCTCTTTATATTTGCTATTTCCTGTAAAATTTTTATTTCATCCTGGCTTAGATATTTTTTGTTCTTCTTTAACTTTCTAAAATCTTCTTCGTGGATTTCTGTGTATAGTATTTGATCTTCTTTGACTTGCCTGCCAAATGTAATTTTAGGCAGAGAGATTGCTAACTCTTTACTTTTTTCAGCTTTCTCTACACTCTTGCCTTCAGATTGCATGTTCTTTATTTTGTCAACTTTTTTGCCTTCTTCATTCATTAACCTTGTCCCAGCTTTTAATGTTCCAGCCTCTACTCTAACACCAAATATTGCTGGCTTACTCTGCCTAAAACAGACATTTCTCATAACCTTAATCTTGCCAGGCATTGTCAATTTAGCTAGTTTCTCCCTCTCTATTTCAATCTCCTTTTCCTTTCTCCATTTAGCTAGATCTTCAGTAATTTTGTATATTACATCAGATTCTATAACCTTAATTCTTTCATCAATCTCTGTATCAGGCTCAAGAATAACATTAAAACCAACTATCACAGCTTCAAGAGGGCTTGTCTCTAGATTTGTTATTGCCAAGGCTATATCCTGTCTCTTTATATTGCCAATCTCTGCCTTTTTCACACGAATACCTTCTTTTCTCAGTAAGAATAATAAAGCTTCTAAACTTCCAAGAGATTCAGCCTTAACAATAATCCCTTCTTTATCTAGCTGTAAAACTTGTTCAACCTCTTTCTGCAGAGATTTTTTTAATTCATTAATTTTTTCTTCTCTAGTTTCTGCTGTGACTAGAAATGGCATTCCTGGAATAATTTCTTCTGTTGTTGGCAAATGCAGTCTTATTCCAGCACTTGCACTAATCTCTTTAGCAGGCTCAAACCCTTTTCCAAGGGATAAGGCCTTGAATAAAGCCCTGATTCTTGTATCAATTGCCTTACCCATGGTTGCGATAACAAGAGTGTCTTTTTTTGAAAGAATTCCATCATAAAGAATAGCCTCAATATTAATAATTCCTTTCTCTTTCTTAACTTCAAGTATAGTTCCTTTACCTTCCTTACCAAGAGCAAGTTTGCCTTTAAGGAATCTTTGAGCCAAGCCAGCCAACATGACAACAAGCTCTGGAATCCCTTCACAAGTTTTTCCAGAACAAGGAATTAAGGTTATTTGTTTTGTAAAATTTCCTACTCTATAAAAAATATCAGTATCAAAACCAATGCCAGCAAAAGCACTGATTATCCTATAAAGCTTTTTTTCAAAATCTTTCTTTGTAAAACCAGCCTGGCTTTCTATACTTTCTTTCAAGTCATCAGATCTTTTTGTCCAGCCTGTTATAGCATCAATCTTGTTTAAGGCAACAATAAAAGGCACTTTACTAGCTTTCAATACATCAATACTCTCTCTTGTCTGTTCCATTATTCCCTCATTAATATCAATAACAAGAATAGCAAGATCAGCCAAAGCCCCTCCTCTCTTTCTTAGGTTAGTAAAGGCTGCATGTCCAGGTGTATCAATAAACAAAAATCCAGGTATTTCAAGCTCAATTTTGTATTTTTCAAGAAGAGTCTTACAATTTTCTTTTATAATCTCAGATGGAACATGTGTAAAAGAGATTTTCTGAGTTATCTTGCCTGCCTCTTTAGCAGCAATACATGTACCTCTAATAGAATCAAGTATCGTAGTCTTGCCATGATCAACATGACCTGCTACAGTTACGATTGGTTGTCTTATTTTCATAATATATATTCCAGATAAATTATATTTATAAATCTTAAGAGTTTATTAAGACTTTAAATAAAAAATGGGAAAAAGCTTAGATGGTTTTATAGTGAATTACCAGATCCATCTAGATGAATATCATAACCCAGATAAAGAGCAAAATAAGAAATTTTTGAAAATATCTCATAAAAAATATATTTCTACTTTAGATAAAATAGAAGAAAAACCACTTATAGGAAGACTAGACCACTTTTCAACAGGGCAGTATTCTATAGCAGGACAATATGTTCATGTATTAAGAAATGGAGTAGTCATCTATGAAGATAGCATTGCTAAAAAACAAGTCATAATTTATGCAGTCAGTAAAGAAGAAGCTAATAAATGCGCAAAAGAATTGGGATTACATTTTTCAGAAAAATAAACAAATTTTATATCTTTCTCTAATCTTAGAACATCAAAGAAAAAGAAACTTTTAAACATTATCTCCTTTCTTCATAAAATGGGAGTGTAAGTGTTTCTCCTGGAACAAGGCTATCAGGATTATGTTTTCTATCATTCATTTTTGCAACTTGGCATCTCCAGTCATCGATTCTCATCCAAGATGGACAAAAACCTTCTTTTAGTCCAATTATATCTAAACCATCGCCAGGTTTTATAACATAAGTAGCTATTGAATCAGGATTATTTAATGATTTTTTATAATCTCCAATATCATAGATTCCTTTACCAACAATTGCAAGCAAAGCTGCAGGAAGAACAATTCGAGTAAAACCTTTCCATATAATATCTGCTAATTTTTCATTATCCATTTTTAATCTCCTTTTTAGTTTACAAAATAAGCCATCACGTCTTCTAATGGTGTAGTAATCTTAGAAAACCCATCTATTTTCATTGAAGCGATGGATACCCCCTCTATCTTCCTTCCCTTTTCTTTATATTGCTTGACTTTTTTAGCTACTTCGTCGTTTTTTGCTCTCTGAATTCCTACAAAAGTATATCCTGATTCTAACAAATGCGTAGAAATGTCTTTTGCTCTACTTGTGTCATCCTCAAGATTATAGTATAATTCAATGGCACTTTCTGATAGATTAAAGATTTCTCCAGTTTTTAGAGATTTTTCAATCTCTGTTAGCTCTTCTTCTATTGTTGGAATATATACATCTATTGGCATGAGATTTATAAGGATTCAATATTTATAAAGCTTTCTATCTGTAACCACAAGGCAGTGACAATAAAGATAGAAATACTAGAAAGTTTTTAAATATAAGGATTATAAGGGGAATAGAAAATGCCAGCTTTTCAATCATATTATGGTATCTATAGATTAGGTAAAGTTTTGTTTGATCTTAAAGGTCTAGAGAATGGGAATGGCATCTTAGCAACAATAAGAGTAAACAAAACACTGATACCTCTTCAAAACCAGGTATTGCCAATGCATACATTATGTGGAATTTGTAATGAGTATATTATAGAATTAAGGAAAAAGAAATTATACATAAGAAAAGTTAACAATAATGATAATGGCTTTTTCTTTTATGGCAGAGAACAGGAGCTGAAGGATAATTTTAATAGCAGAAAGATATCAGATTCTTTGAAATGGGAACTTCATGAATTTATGGATAAAAAAATCCAACATGGCCCTAGATATATTCCTTATTATAAAATACCCTTAAATAAGATAGACTTAGATTTGAATAAACTTCTTTTAATTGATCTTGTTTTTAAGAATATAAAAAGACTGATAAAAAAAATTCCAGACAAATTAGAAAAGAAAGTCCTCAATGGCAGAAATTTTACACGCAATCTGAATAACTATCCTAAAGATTTTGTAGAAGAAATCAAAAAAGAAGGTTATTTTTATTATTTAAATTTACCAGGATCCAGACTCTATTCTAGCAAAAAAATTTTTGCACAATCTAATCAAAAATAAAACTAGCATAACCAACAGCATTACTATAATTCTTTGCTATATCCCCGCTTGTGTAATACTTAAGCAGAGAAGCTTTTTTTGACCCCATCTTTTTACATGCTTCTATTGCAACAACAATAGCACCTGTTCCACAAATTGTTGTCTTTGTCGCTTCTTCATAAAAAGCCTTGCTCTCTAATTTTAAAATATGATTAATTGACTTTCTATCTAAATCCTTCAGCCTTGTTTTTGCCTCACTTGCTGGAAAAGGAATAAATCCATAATTCTGGCCATAATGTGTAAAATCACTGCTTGCAATAACACAAACATTTTTTTCCTTACAAATTTCACCAATTTTCCTTCCTACAGCCACAAGCTTACTGTATTCTTGCGTGGAAATTATTATTGGAATAATTTTTATTTCTTTTTTAGCTATCTTTGATACAAACTGCAGAAAAGGTAACTGTACTTCTAAACTATGTTCATAATTATGTGCTTGCTTGTCTTCTTGCAATCCTAAATGAGAAGTCTGTTCCATTATTTTAGTTCCAAGTTCAGTATGATTTTTTATAATCCCTAAAGGGGTTTCAAAATCTTCAAATGTTAGAGAAAAGAAAGCCTTTCCATAACCACTATGATTAGGTCCGAGAAGAATGAAAGTGTCTGGAAAGCTCTTCTTGTTTAACTCTGCAAGTTCTTTGTAAGCATGAGAAGCGCAAGATCCACTATAAACATAGCCAGCATGTGGCACTATAATTCCAAAAATCCTCTTTTCTTTAAGTGGAACTTTTGGCATCCCTGGTCCTAGCCTATGCCTAAAAGAAGATTCTATTTCTTTGTCCAGATTTGTTTTATCTGCTGAATAGAATTGTCCAGCTACTATTGGTTTCCTCATTTTTCTCTCAAGGCTCTTTACTTTAAAAAAGTTTATAAAACTCTTTGGCATTAATATTTTAATGGTAAAAAGAGGTAAAAAGAGAGCAGTAAAAGTAAAGAAAATGAAACCTAGAAAAGAGACAATGATGGGGAATAGGCATGCATCAAGAAGAGTCATAGCAATAGTTATCACAGCAGTTCTTGCAGTATTGTCTTTTTTGATAATTAAACCATATATAGCAGCTCTACTTTTTGGTATTGTACTTGCTTTCATATTTTTCAAACCCTACAAACTTCTCAATAAACTGATAAAGAAGTCTACAATAAGCTCTTTAATAATCTGTCTCCTTGTAATAGCTGTTCTTGCTCTCGGTGTTTATTTCATAGCCCAGATTACAGTCAGAGAAGCCTTTAATTTGTATATGTCAATCCAGAAACTTGATATCTTTGATCTTGTTAACAAAGCTATCTTGACAATTTTCCCTGATTCTCCTGAATTAGCCAGACAAATTACACTTACATTACAACAAGGTCTAGTCTCTCTAACAAACAGCTTCATAAATCAAGTAGGCCAGTTTATGACAAATGCCCCTCAATTTTTCATCCAACTTTTCATAACTTTTTTTGTCATGTTTTATTTCTTGAAAGAGGGCAAAAGCATATTGAAATATGTTAGAGAAATTCTTCCTTTTAGTTCTGAAGTAAATGAAAAGTTAATAAAGAGATCCCAAGATGTAGCTCATGCAACTATTTATGGACAGATTATTATTGGAATAATCCAAGGTATTACTGCTGGTATTGGTTTCTATATCTTTGGGGCACCATCTCCTTTATTCTTCACAATTCTTGCTACCTTATTATCAATCCTGCCTTTTGTAGGTTCTTGGCTTGTCTGGTTCCCTCTTGGATTGATTATGATTGCTGCGGGGGATGTTACTAGTGGTATATTAATGATGGTTTTTGGTTTTGTCATTGTAAGCACTATTGATGATATTGTCAAACCATTTATTGTAGGCAAGAGAGCAAGAATAAATCCTTTAATAGTATTAATAGGTATGTTAGGAGGTTTAGTGATGATAGGTCCAATAGGCCTTATAGTCGGTCCAATTATTCTTGAATACTTACTAATATTTATGGAACTTTATAGAACAGGAAAGATAAAATTAGCAATCTAAAAATTAAAAAGAGGTAAAATGTTACTAAAAGTCAAAGCTTTACATCTACTTGCTGGAAGACCTATAGCTATTCTGCATGAAGAAATTGCACGTTATCTTAATCTACATGTAGGTGAGAGAATAAAGATAAAGAGATATGGAAAGAAAAAAGAAATAGTTGCTCCTGTAGACCTTACAGGCGGCAAAACCATTTTAAACAAAGATGAAATTGCTCTATCTCAGGAAATTTTTAAAAATCTAAAGCTTAGATCCAAGGAAATAATAGAAATCAGCCCAGCTCTTAAGCCGTTAAGTGTTAGTTTTATACACAAAAAATTAGATGGCCAAACTCTAACATTCACAGAAATTTACTCCATCATATCAGACATAGTTAATAATGAACTAACAGAAGCTGAGGTAGCTTTCTTTGTCTCTTCTGTTTATTTGCAAGGAATGAATTTTGATGAAATAGCTAGCATGACAAAAGCCATGGTTAAGACAGGTTATCAGCTTAAATTTGACAAACCAATTACAATAGACAAACATAGTATTGGGGGAGTAGAAGGGAATAGAACAACTCCATTGGTAGTAAGTATAATAGCCTCAGCAATTGATCAACTAAAGCTGAAAGCAGTTATGCCAAAAACATCTAGCAGAGCAATAACAAGTGCAGCAGGAACAGCAGATGTTATTGAAACTTTAGCCAAAATAGATTTTTCCATTAATGAAATAAAAGACATAGTTAAAAAAACTAATGCCTGCTTAGTCTGGGGGGGTTCTCTAGGATTAGCTCCTGCAGATGATAAGATTATTCAGATAGAAAGAATTCTTAGCCTAGACCCAGAAGCTCAACTTTTAGCATCAATCTTATCAAAAAAACTCTCTGTTAACGCAAGCCATGTTCTTATTGATATCTCTTATGGAAAAGGGGCAAAAATGTCAAACAGAAGTGAAGCAGAAAAACTTAAACACAAATTTGAGAAAATAGCAAAAAAACTAAATCTTAACATTATAGTTGCATTAACAGATGGAACCCAGCCAGTAGGAAATGGTATAGGAACAATTTTAGAAATGAAAGATGTTCTTGCTATCTTAAAACAAGATAAAGACAGGCCAATAGATCTAGAAAACAGAGCTCTCTACTTATCCACAAAACTTCTTTCTTTTGTAACAGGAATGTCAGAAAAACAAGCATATATAGTTACTAAAGGGATTCTTATTTCAGGAGAGGCATACAAAAAATTTGAGCAGATTATAGAAGCGCAGAGAGGAAGCCTGAGAAATATAGAAAATAAATTAAGATTAGGAAAATTCAAACAAGACATGAAAGCAAAACAATCAGGGATATTAAAAGAAATAAGTAACAAGAAAATGGCAAGAATAGCAAGACTAGCAGGATCTCCAGCAGATAAAAGTGCCGGCATTTACCTTAATAAACACATAGGAGATAAAGTAAAAAAGAAAGAAACATTATTTACGATATACGCAGAAACATTAGCAAAATTACATTATGCCCAAAAAGTTGCAGAAAGAGTCATGCCTATGGTTGTTGGTTAAAATGAAAAAGAAGATAGCTTACGAAATCAGAACTTATTCTAAGGTGCCTAGAAAACTTAAGACTCAAGTAGAAAAAATTTGTCATGAATGTTTTTATGCTAGAATGCCTAAAAAAGAGGTAAAAGAAAACAAAGACAAATATTGTAGTAAAGGTTATGCACATATCTTAGCTCTAGAAAATAGTTCAGTTATTTCAACAGTAGAGCTTTTTAGGAGAGTCATCAGGTATAAAGGGAAAAAAATTATTCTGGGAGGAATAGGCGGTTTATGTACTGTCAAGAAAAAAAGAGGTAAAGGAATAGCATCTTATCTTATGAAAAAGAGCATGGAAGACTTAAGAAAACAAAAATGTGAAGTAGCTTTTCTTTGCACAAATATTAAAGATCCTAAATTAGGAGGATTATATAAGAAATTTGGATTTGTAATCATGAAGCAACCTTATACATTTCTTGGCAAATCAGGAAAAAGATATACTGAAAAAAATGGAATGATTGCCCTAGTTCGTTCCAAATCTAAATTCAATTTAATTTTAAAAGGTAAGGAAACTTTGGATATTGGTTACGGAGGATTATAAGATGAAAAAAGAGGCTGAACTGAAAATAAGAAAGGCAAAAAAAGAGGACATTGCGCAAATAGAAGAAATTTATCGAGAGGGAGTTGTTGATGAAGTTAAAACACAATTTCCTAAAAAAACAAAGAAGAATATTCTAAAAGACTTTGACAAATGGAAAAAAGAGCATAAAAAAAGTTACAAAAAAGATATTAAATCTCTAAGTGAAAGATTTATTGTAGCATTAATTGAAAAGGAGATTGTTGGTTTTGCCAACGCTAAAATACAAAGTTATGATAAAACACAAGGAGAGATAAACCGTATATACCTTAAAAGAAATTGGAGAGGTAAGAAAATTTCTAAGGCTTTGCTTAAAGATCTCTTAATGTGGTTAAAATCAAGAAAAGTTGATTCTGTGGCTGCTGGAATGTTTATTAAAAATAAAAAATCAAGAGATTTGCATAAAAGTTTTGGATTTAAAAATACTGCTATTAGAATGCAGAAAAAATTTAAAAAATGAAACCAGAAATATTGATGAGAAAAGCATTAAGTATAAAATATTCTCCAAAAGAAAGAGCCGAAGCATTTGATAAAATTTACTATGATTATGTTAAAGAAAAAGGCAGTGATAAAAATTGGGATAAATTTAGAATAAAATTAAGACAAGTTTGTTCTAATCAACTAACAGATATACAAAAAAATAAATTTGGATTAAATAAGAATAATGTTAAAAAAGCGTATATTGAATTAAAACAAAATATTCCAAAAAAGAACAAAAGTTTTTTTCCTGTAGAAATTTTTTATGAAAACAGTTTTTCATTGATTAAAAAAATAACGAAGGGCGATGAGAAAATCTTGGAAATAGGATTTGGAGATTACCCTATCCTGATTAATTTGTTAAACAAAAAAGGATTTTCTGCTTTCGGAATTGAACCGTTTCCCAAAGCAGTTGATAAGGTAAGAACATTCAAAGCAAATATGAAGAACTTTCCAAAAAAGTTGGATCAAAAATATGATATTATTTTGGCCAATATGGTTTACAGCATCAATTATATGTGCCATTCCCCCAAGAAATTTCAATGGGAGTTAAAAAATAGAAAAGGACTAATCAAGAAAATATCTTCTTTGCTTGATTCAGAAGGGTGTTTGATATTGATAGATGATATAGGAACCATATTTTCAAAAAAGTATTTAGAGAAATATTTTAAAATAATTTTATTTGAAAAGGATATCCCTACTATTAATTTTAAGAAAGATAAAGTTGAAGGTTATGAAAGAATTACTCTTCTAAAGAAAAGAGGTTGAAATGAAAATACAACAAATTTTATCAAATGTAAGCAAAAAAATTACTCCTCTATTAAAGGAGAAAATTTTGCTAGATAAATCTCTTTTGGAATTTGAAAAAAAATTAAGGCCAAAATTAAAAAAATATCAAGCTAAATTATTTGTTGGGGGTTCTCTTGCAAAACAAACTTTAGTGAAGAGAGATACAAAATATGATATTGATATTTTTATTATGTTTCCTTATGCAAGATACAAAAATAAAAGTAAAGAGCTTTCTAGATATTTAGAGCAAGTTATTAGGGCAAGTAAACTAAAACATATCAGATTAAAAGGCTCTAGAGATTATTTCCAAGTCAAATATAAAAACTTGAAACTTGAACTTATTCCTATTCTTGCAATTAAGAAACCATCCCAGGCTTTGAATATTACTGACATTTCTCCCTTACATGTTACTTATATTTTAAAACAAATAAAAAAGAACAAGAAATTAGCTAATGAAATAAGATTAGCAAAGGCCTTCTGTTATGGAACTGATTGTTATGGAGCTGAATCCTACATTCGTGGATTTTCAGGTTATGCTCTTGAAGTTTTAGTCTCTTATTATGGCTCATTTGTTAACTTTATTAGAGCTGCTTCTAAATGGAAAATACCAATATCAAAAGAGAGCAGAATTGTAGTTGACCCAAAGAAATATTATAAAAGCAAAAATCAAGTATTTAAAGAATTAAATGAAGCTAAATTACATTCCCCTATAATTTTAATTGATCCTGTTCAGAAAGAAAGAAATGCGGCAGCTGCCTTAAGTTTCAAAACTTTTACAAGATTCATTAAAGCATGTAAGGATTTTTTAAAGACTCCTAATGAGAAATTTTTCTTTAAAGAAGCTTTTGATATTAATGCATGGAAAAAGAAAGCACGAAAAGATAAAGCAAGATTTGTTGCTCTAAAAACTATCAGCACAAAAAAGAAAGTTGATATTGCTGGTGCGAAATTAAAGAAATTTTATGAATTTTTATTTTTCTATATGAAGAAGAATGGCTTTAAGATTCTTAGCGGAACTTTTGATTTTGATGAAAAAAGCCTTATATCTAAATTTTACTTTATTTTAAAAGAGCCAGAAAAATATTATGTTGTTGCTGGCCCTCCAACTAATATTGATGTTAAGTATCTCAAAGCTTTCAAGAAAAAATGGAAAAAAGCTTTTGTTAAGAAAGAAAGATTATATGCTAAAGCCAAGAGAAAGATTTCTACTATTAGAGAGCTTGTTAAAACTATACCTAGAAGTCAGCTTAAAGATATGGGGATTAAAGAGATAAAATCATTATAAAGTTTTATTTAGATCTCTGAGATATCTTATTTGCTTTTTCTTTAGTTTTCTGAATTGCCACTTGTTAAGTTTTATTATATTTTCTATAGCATGTTCTGCACTGACTATCATTGGGCTTATTACATAATCTGCTCCTAGTTTATACATCTCAAGAGCATCATCTATTCTTTGCGCTGTTACTGTCACAAATACTTTTGGGAGAAGCTTTTTGAAATATCTGATTACGAGAATATTGTCCTCCTTATTAGGAACAGTTGATATTACTACTTTAAGTTTGGCTAGAGGAAGATGATTGAAAATTTCTGTATTTGCTATATCCCCATAGATAGCAGAAATATTTTTTCTTTCTAGAGCTTTAATTATTTCTGGATTAAAATCTACAACAAGGATTCTATGTTTTAATCTTTCCAACTTTTTGATAAAAACAGAACCCATTCTGTGAGCACCTACAAGTAAGAGAGTTTTCTTTTTCTGAAATTTATATCTTGTCTTTTCCTTGCCAGTTGGAAGTTTTTCTATAATTTTTATAGCTCCTATAGATCTTGAGTAGAAAGTTAGACTACCTCTTATTAGGTAAGGTGTGAGAGCCATTGTTATCATAGCTACTAAAACAACAAGACTGAAAGTTTTCTGTGTCACAATTCCTAAAACAAATCCCTGAAGTATTAGTATTAAGGAAAATTCAGATATTTGCGCGAGGCCAAATCCAGTTAAAGCACTTGTTCTCTGTCCATAACCTGCTATTCTGATAAAAAAGGCAGTTATGAATGGTTTAGCTATCAAAACTATAGCAAGAAGAACTACCAAAGGAACTATCAATTCTCTGAAATTGAATGTTGTTAGTAACATTCCAAGCGAGACAAAAAATATTATTGCAAAAAAGTCTCTAAGAGGGCGAATTTTTGATACAATTTCTGTTTTGTAGCGAAGATTTGCTAGAGATAAACCACCAATAAACGCTCCAATAATAATTGAAAGTCCTAAGATATGGCTAAGAGCAGAAAATAAGAAGACAAGAGCTATGGAAACTATGAATAAAAGCTCTGTGGATCTAGAAGCAAAATTGAATAGAGGCTTGAGAATTGTTTTGCTTAAAAAGAAAGCTATTAGGAGCAGTAAGAAGACTTTTAATAAGGCAAGATAAACAAAAATATGTGTGAATCTTCCTGATAAGATGGCTAGAGCAAAGATAGCAACAATGTCCTGTATCAATAAAATGCTTATCGCAATTCTAGCATGTAAAGTATTCAGCTCATATTTATCTGCAAAAAGCTTTATCACAAGAATAGTTGAGCTGAAAGAAAGGGCAAGAGCAAGATAAAAAGATTCTATTCTTCCAAAACCAAGAGCTGTTGAAATGAAAAATGTTGCAACACCAATAATTATGATTTGAAAGAAACCAGCTACCAATGAACCAGTACTAGTCTCTTTTAATTTTTTAAATGAAATTTCTATTCCTGCTACAAACAACAAGAAAGCTATGCCTATCTCTGCTAGGGCTGAAATTACTGATGTATCTTTAACAAGTCCTAAAACAAGAGGACCAATAATCAAACCAGCTAAAATATAGGCAGGGATTATTTCCTGCTTCAATAATTTAAGTATAATAGCAAGAATAGCAGAAATAATAATAACAATTCCAATACTAATAAGAATTGACTGGCTATCTGGAGATTGAGATATAATATTTCCTATAGAAGACACGCTCCCTGTAGCAGCTGCGATAATCTCTTCAAAACTTACCATCTTCACCTCTTTTATTTACATCTTTAAAGAGAAAAAATCATATAAAAATATTTGCATTGAGTTAAGAAATCTTTATATATTTTAAGTTCTGTATTTTTTTATGAAAATATTTATTTGTTGTAGCAAGCATTTTTATCATCAAATACCTTGTATACAAGAACAACTTAAGAAAGTAGGACATGAATTGACTTTTCCTAATAGTTATGAGGATCCTTTTAGAGAAGAGGAAGAAAAGAAAAAAGGAAGGCAAGCTCATATAAAATGGAAATCAGAGATGATTCGATTGCAAAATGAAAAAGTAAAAAATAGTGATGCAGTCCTTGTTTTAAATTTTGAGAAAAATGGCCAAAGAAATTATATTGGCGGAGCAACATTTCTAGAAATCTTTAAAGCTTTTGAACTTGGAAAAAAGATTTTTCTGTTTAATCCAATACCAGAGAGTATTTTCGAAGATGAATTAATAGCAATGAATCCAATAGTGTTAAACAAGAATCTTTCTAGAATAAATAATTATTGAGTTAAATTTTTAATCTCTTTTTTCTTGTTTTATTTATGCAAAAAGAGGTAAAGGAAAGTATTTATTGGCATACTTTAAGTTCTGATAAAGCAATCGAAAAACTGAAAAGTAAATTTACTGGACTTAATGATAAAGAAGCTACTAAAAGACTTGAGGAATATGGCAAGAATGAAATTAGAAAGATTAGAAGGTTTGAACCTTTAAGAATTTTATTTGAACAATTTAAATCTTTTTTTGTTATTCTTCTTATACTTGCTGCTATTGTTTCAGCATTTGTTGCTCATTGGATTGATATGTATGTGATTCTTGGTATTGTTATTCTGAATGCTGGTATTGGTTTTTTTCAGAACTATAAGGCTGAGAAATCAATCCAGGCTTTAAGAGGTATGTTAGTAACCAAAGCTAAAGTTCTTCGTTCTGGTATTTTGAAGGAAATTCCTGCTAGTGAGATTGTTCCAGGTGACATTTTGATTTTACAAGAAGGTGATAAAGTTGTTGCTGATTCTAGGATTATAGAAACTAGTGATTTACAGACAAATGAGGCTGTTTTGACAGGAGAAAGCACGCCTGTTGATAAAGAAACCAAGATTCTTGATGTGGAAACAGAAATTTATAATAGATCCAACATGCTTTATAAAGGAACTTCTGTTGTTAGAGGCTCTTGTAAGGCCCTTGTTGTTGCCACAGCCATGCAAACTGAATTTGGTAAAATAGCTAGCATGGTTCAAAAAACTAGAGCAGAAAGAACCCCTCTACAGATCAGGCTCGATAGTTTTGCTAAGAAAATTGGAGTCATTGTAATAATTCTTGTTGCAGTTATAGCGGGACTTGGTATTTATTTTGGTCTTGATAAAGTTCAAATGTTTTTTACTGCTATAAGTTTAGCAGTTGCTGCAGTTCCTGAAGGATTGCCAGCTGTAATCACTATTGGTTTAGCAATAGCAGTTCGAAGAATGTATAGAGTTAAAAGTTTGATAAGAAAATTACCTGCTGCTGAAACTCTTGGCAGAGTAACAGTAATCTGCACAGATAAAACAGGAACAATAACTGAAGAAAAAATGACAGTCACTAATTTATATTATGATAACAAAATAATCAAGGCAGAAAATATAGGGGAAGGAAAAGTAAAGGACAAAGCTCTCAGACTGCTTCTTAAGATAAACTGTTTATGTAATAATGCTCGCCTTGAAAAAATAGATGATGAAGAAGAAATTATTGGTGATCCTACTGAAGCAGCTCTTATTAGAATAGCTTCTAATTTAGGTTTTGATAAAAAAATTCTAACTGAAAAAGAACCTAGAGTAAAGGAATTTGCTTTTACTTCCAAAAGAAAAATGATGTCCATTGTTAGAAAGACAGATTTTCAGAATATAAGTTATGTAAAAGGTTCTCCAGAAGTAATTCTTGAGAAATGTTCAAAAGAACTTGTTGGAAATACAGCTCTGAGGCTTGTGGCAAGAAGAAGAAAAGAGCTTCTAATTGTATATGAAGAAATGGCTTCACAAGGCTTGAGAGTTTTGGGTTTTGCTTATAAGCCTGTCAATAAAAAATTTACACAAACAGACGCTGAATCTGAACTTATTTTTGTGGGTTTTCAAGGGATGTTAGATCCTCCAAGACCTGAAGTTAAAGAAGCAATTAAGGCAACAAAGGAAGCAGGGATAGCAGTTAAGATGATTACTGGTGATGCTAAGCTGACAGCTATAGCAGTGGCTAAACAAATAGGTTTGGTTGGCGAAGCAGTTGTTGGTAGAGAGATTGAGAAGATGAGTGATGAAGAGTTAAAATCTAAAATAAAGGAGACTGTAATTTTTGCAAGGACAACTCCAGAACAAAAGTTAAGGATTATAAACATACTGAAGGAACAAAAAGAAATTGTAGCTGTGACTGGTGATGGGGTTAATGATGCTCCTGCTCTTAAAAGAGCTGACATCGGAGTAGCAATGGGTATAAGAGGCACAGATGTAACCAGAGATGTTTCTGACATGATTCTCACAGATGATAATTTTGCTTCTATAGCAAAAGCAGTCAAAGAAGGGCGTCGTGTTTTTGATAATATAAAGAAATTCTCATACTATCTTTTAAGCAGTAACCTTGCCGAGATTTTTATAATTGTTTTTGCTCTACTTTTTGCCTCCCAACTTGGCTGGCCAACTATGCTTGCTTTATTACCTATACAAATATTATGGATAAATCTCGTGAGTGATGGGATAATAGCCTTAACATTAAGTCTTGAACATCCTGAGGCAGATGTAATGAAAAGAAAACCAACAGAAGCTAAACTATTCACATCTGGAATTGTTGTAATCTGGTTTTTACTTGCTATACTAATTACTCTAGGCATCCTCTTATCTATAAACATGATAAGTGCTTTAGATGCAATAAAACTTCAGACAGTTGCATTCACTGGTCTTGTATTCTTTGAAGGATTTAATGCAATAAACTTTAGGTCATTCAGACAGTCTCTCTACAAACTAAAGGCTAACTGGCTACTGTTTGGAGCCATAATAATATCATTCATATTGCAAATCCTGATTGTTCAAACACCCTTTTTACAGACACTTTTCGGAACTTCTTCATTAACACTTAAAGAATTTTCAGGAATCTTTTTAATCTCATTATCAATTCTTGTTGTTGGAGAACTATTTAAATATTTAAAGCCAAAGATATTTAATAGGTAAGAAAAAGAATGAAAAAGAGGAAAGGAAAGAAAGAAAAAAGATATGCTGCGCTAGAGCAATTAAGCAAACAGATTAGGAGTGAAATAAAAAAGCCAAAACCAGAAGCTCGATCTCTTGGAAGACTGTTTAATGAGCTTTATTCATATGCAACAAAAGATCATCTAACTGGTGTATTCAACAGAAGAATTCTTGATGAGCTTCTTGGCAGGGAGATGGAAAAATCAATAAGACAAGGCCTGCCTCTAGCTGTAATAATGATGGATATTGATAATTTTAAACAATATAATGACACTTATGGTCATTTACAAGGAGACATGGCTCTTAAAGCTGCAACAAAAACAATTCAAAGGCTGACGCGAAAAGAAGATTTTGTTGCCCGTTATGGAGGAGAAGAATTTATTATCGTGCTTCCAAATACGAAACTAAAAAAAGCAAGAGAAATAGCTGAAAGAATAAGAAAAAAGATTGCAGAAACAAAAATAAGAGCTATTAGTAAAAGGATTGAAAAAGGGTTTGAAAAAGTTACAGTAAGCATGGGCATATCCAAATTAACAAAAGCAGGAATACAATATATGTTAGATCAGGCTGACATTGCTCTTTACAAAGCAAAAGAAAAAGGAAAAAATAAGGTTTGTGTTATAGAATAAAAATGTTATGGTTAAATATTTTATTTTTTGTTCTTTCATGTGCTATTCTTTTTGGTAGTGGAACTTATCTTGTTAAAAGTATTGGAAAAATTTCAGTATTTTTGCGTATTAGTGAGTTTACAGCAGCTTTCATAATCATAGCAATAGCCACAAGCTTGCCAGAACTTTTTGTTGGAATAAGTTCTGCCCTTACTCAAAACACTGCCCTTAGTTTAGGAAACGTTATTGGCGCAAACATAGCTAACTTTGCACTTATTGGAGGAATAATGATCCTTCTTGCTAGAGGAATAAAAATTAAGAAAAAAGATATTAAAAAAAGTTCTTTATTTCTTATTCCAATAGTAATTCTTCCTCTAGTCTTATTCTTTATAGATGGTTCATTAAACTGGATTGATGGCATAATTCTAATAGCAGCTTTCTGTTTATATTCTTGGAGAATTTTGAAAAGAAGAAAAAAATTCAAAAAGCCTTTAGAAAATGAAACAAGAATAAAAAGGGAAAAAGTAATACTTTATTCTATAATATTTGTTATTTCCTTGATTTTTCTTTTTGCAAGTTCTTATTTTGTTGTTAAGTACGCCACTGTTTTATCTCTAGAATTAATGTTGCCTCCAATCATTATAGGTTTATTTCTTATAGCAATAGGAACCACTTTACCAGAACTTGCTTTTGGAGCTAGAGCTGCTCAACTTGGCTACGGAGAAATGGCCCTTGGTGATCTTTTTGGCTCTGTTGTCGTAAACTCAACTCTTGTTCTTGGAATTACAGCTTTAATCTTTCCTATTACTGCTAACTTAATGCTTGTTCTTGTGAGCGCGATATTTTTAATCTTGTTAACTTTCCTCTTTGCAACTTTCCTGCACAGTGGCTCTAAGTTATATGTAATGGAAGGAATAGCTCTCTTGTTACTTTATATATTCTTTATTTTTATTCAATTCTATCTTGGATTTGTTTGAATTATTTGTTCCCACCACCAAGCTTAAAATATAGGTGATTTTCTTTATAAAAATCAAAGTTTTCTGGAGCTGGGATATAACTTGAACAGCTTTCTATTATTATATTTTTATTTGTTTCTATATCTTCTTTAGTTGAAAAGATTTTATTCGCAACTTGAAAAATACCAAATAAAACATCATCAATACTATAGTTTAATATAGATAGATTATAAGATAATATAAATTGGGGGTGATAATGATTTAATTTTTCTTTTTGTTTATGATATTCTTTAATTATTTCTGCTAATTTTGTGTTCTTTGCAAGCTGATAGAAAGGAGTACATTTTCCATATAGCGGGCTTTTGAAAGCCCAAGGTTCTTTACTTAAATCATCAACTCCATCAAATTCTTTTAAAAAATTACTATCAAATTCTAGGCTAATATTAGCACCAGAAAAACCAGTTTTGCCAAATTGTTTATCTTCATCTCCAGTCCAACCGTTCCAACTGATACCTATTTTTTCTCCATAATTCTCTCTTTGATTATAAGCCCTTGCAAGTGATTCTAGATCTCTGACACCTCTTTCATTTCTAAAAGAAGTATTTTCTAAAAAAGTACTTAATTTAAGCATTCTTCGATAATAAAAATTAAATGCACCTTCTCTTGTGTCAGCCGAACCTTTAAACATATAAAAAGCAAAACTTGGTGGTCTTATATCAGCAGAGCAGCCAACATGAAAATTACTAGTAAGATCAAAAAATTTAGATAAACATTTTAACATGAGCCCTTCTTCAATAGGCAAATCAAAATATTTTTGTTTAGCTTCATAAGTTTTGGGGTTAATTATATCCATATCTTGTAAAGATTCTTGCAATGCTTCCGATAAATTTACAAAATTAGTTGACTCAAATTCAGTTTTTTCCGTTGTAATTGGAAATCTCATAATATAGGTCTATCATACAAAGATTTTTATAAGTTTTATCACATTATAAAATATACAAAATAAAACAATATTCTTTTAAACCTTTGAATTTTAAAACCACAAAGTTTATAAATAACATACTATATGTAGTTTTATATTAAAAGAGGACACAAGATATTGTGTTTTTAAAAATAAATCAAAAATGAAATGTCCTTATTGCTCTGGAAATACAAAAGTTTTGGATAAAAGAGATACAGAAAACATCACTAGGAGAAGACGTGAATGTTTGAAATGTAAAAAGAGATTTACCACATATGAAAGGATAGAGACAAATATGAGAGTAATAAAAAAAGATGAGAGAAGAGAACCCTTTGATAGAGAGAAGCTTTTGATAGGGATGATGAAAGCTTGCGAAAAAAGGCCTGTAAGTCAGGAAACGATAGAAAAGGCTGTTGCAGAGATAGAGACAAGAATCAGGGGATATGGCCCTGAAATTCCAAGCAAAATCATAGGAGAAATGGTCATGAAAAAATTGAAAAAGATTGATAAAGTTGCTTATATTCGATTTGCTTCTGTATATAGAGAATTTGAGGATATTGGGGATTTTAGAAAAACAATAAAAGAGTTAGGGAAAAAATAACAGTTAGGAGGTGGCTAAAATTTTAAAAGAGATTCGTAAAAGAGATGGTTCTATCGCAGAATTCAATCTTGGAAAAATAGCTGTTGCTATTGAAAAAGCACTTAATGCTACAAAAGAGACTGGGAAAGATGAAATAGAAAACAAGAGGATAGCTGAAACTCTTGCACATAAAGTTACTATCATAATAGAAGACCAGCTTGCTCCTGGCCAAATCTCTAGTGTTGAAAGTATCCAGGATGTTGTTGAGAGAGTTTTAATGAGAAATAATTATGTTGAAACAGCCAAATCTTACATTCTTTACAGAAAACAGCACGAGGACATAAGAAAAGTTTCTGAACTCTTGACAAATACAAAAAAAGTAGAGGAATATCTGACGGGTCAGGACTGGCGTATCAAGGAGAATTCTAACATGGCTTATTCTCTTCAAGGACTTAATTATCATGTCTCTTCTTTCATAACATCACAATACTGGCTAAAAAAGATTTATCCCCCAGAAATAAGAGAGGCCCACACAAGTGGAACATTTCATGTTCATGATTTAGGTGTTCTTGCTCCATATTGTGTTGGATGGGATCTTAAAGATTTGCTTTTGACAGGATTCAAAGGTGTTTATGGAAAAATAGATAGTAAACCAGCAAAACACTTCAAAGTAGCTTTAGGCCAAGTTGTTAATTTTTTCTATACACTTCAAGGAGAAGCTGCAGGTGCCCAAGCTTTATCAAACTTTGATACTCTTTTAGCGCCATTTATTCGATATGATGGTTTAGGTTATAAAGAAGTTAAACAAGCTTTGCAGGAATTCATGTTTAATGTAAATGTTCCAACTCGTGTAGGATTTCAGTGTATTTCAGAAGATACAGAAATACTGACTATTAATGGATGGAAAAAATATAATGAAATAAAAAAAGATATGATAATAAAAACATTCAATATAGAAAAAAAAGTGATAGAAAACACAAAAGTAAATAGTGTATTTAAAAAGGAATATGAAGGGGTTATGTATAATTTAAAAAATAGGATACAAGACCAATTAATTTCCCCTAGACATAAAGTCGTAAGAAAAAAATTTAATACTAATAATTATGTTTTAGAACCAATTGAAAAAGTCATAAAATTAAAATCACATTTTATTGTACCAATAGCAGCTAAAAATTCTAAGAAAGACATTCCAGTAAGTGATGAACAAATTAAATTAATAGCATGGATAATTGGAGAAGGGAGTATAGAAAAACCAGGCAAACACAGATGCTGTTATAGAGTTAGTATTTATCAATCAGAAATAAAAAACAAGAAAAATTATGAAGAAATAAAAAAATTGCTAAAACATTTCAAATTAAAGTATTCTGAATATACTCAACATGGCTTAGGAAAACCAGTTCAGAGAATAAGATTAAATGCTGCATCATCAAAAATAATACATAAATGGTTCAGTAAAGCAAGTATTAGCTTTATTCCAAAAATTCTATTAGATATGAGCCAGCGTCAGTCTGAATTGTTTATAGATAATTACCTGAAAGCTGAAGGCTCTGAGAATTGTAAGATTGCAACTTCTAACATAGACATTTTAAATGATTTACAGGCAATTGCATCAAATGCAGGATATGGGTCAACTATTTTAGAAAGAAAACCAACAATTGGAACCAAAACCATTTATGTGCTAAGGCTGATAAAACACAAGGATACTTACATAAATAAAATCAAAAAGATAAGATACTTAGGAACAATCTGGTGTCCTAATACTGAAAACGGAACAGTTATTGCAAGAAGAAATGGCAAGGTATTCATAACAGGAAATACACCTTTCACAAATATAACTCTTGATTTGAAAGTGCCAGAATTCATGAGAAACGAGCCAGTAATTATAGGAGGAAACCCAATGAAAGAAACTTATGGTGATTTCCAGGAAGAGATGGATATTTTTAATCAGGCTCTCACTGAAGTTTATACTGGTGGTGATGATGTTGATAGAGTATTTACATTTCCTATTCCCACATACAACATCACAAAAGATTTTGCATGGAACAGTCCAAAATATGACAAAATATGGGAAATGACAGCAAAATATGGTATACCTTATTTTTCAAATTTCATTAATAGTGATATGAAACCAGAAGATGCGAGAAGTATGTGTTGCCGCTTAAGGTTAGATAACAGAGAGCTTGTTAAAAGAGGGGGGGGATTATTCGGAGCAAATCCTTTGACTGGTTGTTATGATGAAAAAACAGAAATTTTAACAGAAAATGGCTGGAAACTTTTTAAAGATTTAACCAAAAATGAAATGATATTTACATTAGTTAGGAATAATGAAATTGAATTGCATAAACCAAAAAAACTTTTCAAATATAACCATAAAGGAGAAATGTGCCAATTTAAAACAAAATCCATGGATTTATTAGTCACCCCAAATCATCGAATGGTAGTAGACCAAGTAGGGAGTGGTAAAAGAAAGTTTGTAGAAGCAAAAGATTTTGATTTTAATAATCAACGTATCCCAAAACAAGGTATTTGGAGAGGAGAAGAGACAACATGGTTTATTTTGCCTGGAATTAAATTTACAAAATATGGAAGGCAGGGAAGAACTCCTTACAAGGTGTATCGAGATGCTTTAAAAATTGAGATGGATAATTGGCTGCGCTTCTTTGGATTCTGGTTAGCTGAAGGATGTACTGATAATGAAAAAAGTGCTAAAAACCATGGTTATAGGACTGTGATTAGCCAAGTAAATAAAAAGAAAAAAGAAGAGATTAAAAGAGTTTTAGACTCTTTACCTTTTAATTATTATATAGAAAGGGCAATAAATTTTGTAATTTGTAATAAGCAGTTATGGACTTATTTACGACAATTTGGAAATAAATATGAAAAGTTTATCCCAAAGGAAATTAAAAGATTAAGTAAAAGACAGTTGAAAATCTTATTTGATTGGATGGTAAAAGGTGATGGTTATGTTAGAAAAATTACTGGTCAAATAAATTATTGGACTCCTTCTAAAAGATTAGCAGATGATTTACAGGAAATAATTATGAAATTAGGATGGCTAGGAACAAGTATATCTCAAAAGAAAAAAGTTTCTCAAATCAAAGGAAGGAAAATAAAAGCTGGGGTTATTTATGTTCTTGGAGTTCAAAAAGCAAAACATTATAGGCTAAGAAAAAGAAATATCAAAAAAGCTTATTATGAAGGAAAAATCTATTGTTGTGAAGTAAAAAATCACACCGTCTTTGTTAGAAGAAATGGAAAAGTTAGCTGGTGCGGTAATTCAATAGGAGTAGTAACAATAAATTTGCCAAGGATAGGTTATTTGACAAAAAACGAGGAAGAATTTTTTGAAAAACTCGGAAAGTTAATGAATATAGCAAAGGAAAGTCTAGAAATAAAAAGAAAGGTTCTTGAGGAATTTACTGACAGAGGCTTGTATCCCTATGCAAAATTCTATTTGAGGGAAATAAAAAAAGTTTATAATAAATACTGGGTGAATCATTTCTCAACTATTGGCTTATTAGGAATGAATGAAGCTTGTATGAATTTATTTAATCTGGATATTGGAACAGAAAGAGGTAGGAAATTTGCTGAATCAGTTCTTGACTTTATGAGGGGAGAAATAATAAAATATCAAAAAGAAACAAATGATCTTTACAATTTAGAAGCTACGCCAGCTGAAGGAGCAAGTTATAGATTAGCAAAGATAGACAAAAAAGCATTTCCTGATATAATTGTAGCTAACAATGCTGCAGTGGAAAATGGGGCTGACCCTTATTATACTAACTCAACAAATCTACCAGTTAACTACACTAATGATCTTTTTCTTGCTTTAGAACTACAGGATCCATTACAAACAAAATACACTGGAGGAACAGTTTTTCATGCTTTTATTGGGGAGAGCATGCCATCAAAAGAAGCAATCAAGGCTCTATTAAAAAAAGTTTGCGAAAACTTTAGACTTCCATATTTCACTATAACACCAACATTCAGCATCTGTACCAAACATGGCTACTTTTTTGGACAACATTTCCTATGCCCGCAATGCAAAAATAAGTGTGAGGTTTATTCTAGAGTTGTTGGCTATCTTCGACCAGTAGATCAATGGAACAATGGAAAGAGAACAGAATTCACTGACAGAAAAACTTTTGATACAACACTTAAAACAATCCCTATAAAAGATTAAAGGAAAGAAAAAGGAAAGAATGATAATAGGTGGTTTTCAAAAAGTTACTTTAATAGATTATCCTAAAAAAATTTCCTCAACAATCTTTGTCCAAGGCTGTAATTTTAGATGCCCTTTCTGTTATAATCCCCAGCTTGTGCTAAAAAAAGTGCCAGCAATATCTGAAGAAGAAATTTTCTCTTATCTGGAAAAAAGAAAAAGATTCATTGATGCAGTCGTTATTTGTGGAGGAGAGCCCACAATCTATAATGATTTGCCAGAATTCTGCAAGAAAATCAAAGAACTAGGATTCCTAATTAAGATAGATACAAATGGCTCAAATCCAGAAATGCTTCAAACCCTAATAAAAAACAAACTTGTGGATTACATAGCAATGGACATTAAAACAACCATAAAGCAAGATGATTATGAAAGAGTCGCCCAAAGAATAATAGATATAGAGCAAATAAAACAATCAATAGAAATCATCAAACAAATAAAAAATTATGAGTTTAGAACTACTTGCGTGCCAGGGATCATTACAGAAGAAAAGCTGATGGAAATAGCACAATATCTGAAAGAAAGTCAAGCAAACAAATTATTCTCTTTACAGCAATTCCAGCCACAAAACACACTAATCGAGCACTATGAAAAAATAGAACCTTATACAAAACAAGAGCTTAAAAAATTTCAGAAAGCACTTAAACCTTATTTTGAACAGATACATCTTAGAATATAAATCTTTAAAAATTTCTTCCTTGTATTTCTATAATTAAATAAAAATGACAAATCTAATTGAAGAATTACGGAATTTTATCCAGATAGGTCTTGATCTTAATTTTAATTGGAAAGGAGTAGTGATATGGAATATAAAAGAAACTTTAGGCAGGGGGATTGATGTAAAAGTAAAAGATATTCATGTATTTAATCCTCAAACTATTGGAACTAGAAATGACAGAGACATTACAGCTTATATAATAGGAAATGCATATATAGCCTTGCCTTCTGATTTAACAAAAAATGAATTATGGGGGATATTAAGTGAAATTCCTCATGAATATAAAATTTCTTTTTATGACTCAACCCCAAAAGATTCAAAAAAATTCGCAGAAGGGATAGTTGAGGGTATTTATAAAAATAAAAAGAAAGAGATTAGATAATCCCTTCTAAATCATCTAACTCTGATTCATTCATATCAAACTCCAAATCATTAAGAGCCTGACTCATGCTTTCCAAATCACTTAATTCTGAATCTAGACTTTCTGCACTGACTTCTTCTTCACCACAACCAGCACCTGAAACAAGAAAAAGTGTCAAGAGGAGCATAATAACTAAAACTATCATAAGTATTCTTGATTCCATTTTCTTATTTACTCTTCTGGCTCCTCTTCTTCCTCTTCCTCTGGTTCTTCTTCAGGCTCTTCTTCCTCTCCACTAGCTTCTCTACACTTTCTTAATTCCTGAATTATTTCTTTAAGAGTTTTATGAGCTTCTTTTAGCTTTGACTGAGCTTCTTGCATCTTTGACTGAGCTTCTCTAAGTATTTCAGTGTCTGGTTCATGATTTTGTACAGTTTCTATAAACTGGCCCCATAAATCTCTGCTTTCATTATAAGATTCTCTTGCCTCTGCTATCTGGCTGTTAAATTGTTCTACAAGAGGATCTATGTTGGTTGTATTTGTACAATTCCATTTCTCTATAAAATCATCTAGTTTTGTTTCAAGATGTTCAGCCCTCTCAATAATCAAGCCCATTCTATGCAAAAGGACAAGTTTTCTTGCAATCCTAAATTTCAGATGAGTTCCTTTTATCAAGGCCCTAATCTCTGCAACAATTTCCTTAAGTCTTTCTTCATCTGCATCTTCAATATCTTCGCAGATCTCTTCTAATTGGTCTTTCTGGTTCTGTAGAGATTCTTTCAATACATCTTTCTCTTCCTCAGTCAGTTTTGGATCCTTCTCTATCCTATCTTCAAACCTCTCAAAAATATCCTCACTTCTTGAACATACTCTCAAAAGAATATTTTTTGTAAGTTGTTGAGCAGCCTCTTTTATAGCCATACACTCTTCATCCTCCCTGTCTTTACAATCCTGAATCTGCTGCTTGATTTGTTCTCTAAAAGTGCTCTGCTCTGTAAATTTCTCTCTTATACTTTTAACACTTTCAGTTGTCCATATAGGCTTTACTCCAACAGCAAAAGTTGAAGGAAGCATTGCAATTACTAAAACAAGGGCCATTAATAAAGCTATAAATTTCATTTTTTAACCCCCTTTCAAGTTGTTTTGATTTAATTTATTATTTTGAGAATAATTCTGTTGGATATCCTCAACAATTGAATAAACTTTTTCTTTATAGTTATCAGGAAGATACTTAGCAAGAGCTAGAGCTTCATCTATCCTGCTTTCAAGAAGAGCATTAATAATGATCGCTCCTTTGGCTATTGCACCTAACTCACTTAATTGATACTTATCAACAAAATCTGAAATTTCAGATCTCTTTTTAATAATAATTTCTCCAGCATTCTTGTTGTCAGGAGCCTCATATTGCTGATCAACTATGCTCATGCCAGCAAACCCACCTTTCTCTGCAACAAGATTATCCATATATCCAACCAAGTCTCCTAGTTCCCCCAAAAAATCAAATTTTTTAGGTTCGCACTTTAATCTCTCAGGCTCATCTATTTTTGTATTTTCTATTACTTGTTGAATTGTTCTGTTTGTCCTTACTGGTTCAAGATCTTTTCTTAAAATTTCTAAAGCTTCTTTTATGAGGGGATTTGTATACCTATCCAAATTAGACTCATCCAACCTACGTCCTTTAAAAACAATAAGATTTATGACATTGGATAAATAATAAACTCCTGTATCTCTTATTTCTCTGTTACCATCAGCTTCAAATTTTATAGCTCCAATATTTTTTTCTTCATTATAACCAATGCTTAATTTATCTTGGGTCAGCTTTCCCTTCCATTTAGTAAAGTAGGAAGTGGCAGGTACTACTTCACTCATTCCATAGCCAGTACTTACATTAACTGAATCGCGAAAAGAAGTCTCTATTTCATATCCTGGCCATAATTTACTTAATTTAGAAGCTGCTAAATTTAGACTCTCTATTTGTTCCCTGCTCATAGGAATTTTCTTTTCATAACGTGTCACTGTATGTCTCTTAACATTTGCACCACCAAGCATCTCTGCTAATAACTCTTCTTCTGTTTGAAATCCAGGGATATTTGGTCTACTTGTCTCTTTCTTTTCATCTACCATTTTAAATATAATTCACTCTATCTGAATCTGATTTACTTTTTTTATCTCCAAATATATCTTCAATCTCACTAACATTTTCATTTAGAATTTCTTCAACAAAATCTTTTTTTGGCTTTTTTTTAGTTTTATCAAGGTCAATAATACTCTTATCACCAATTAATTCTATCTCTTCTCTTATCTTTTTATTTTCCTCCTCAAAATTACCCTCACATCTTCTTTCCTCTCTAATACTCTTAACTCTTATCTCAATACCTGTTTTTTGATAATATCTATTAAATTCTCTCAGAAATTGTCTAGGATTCTCATATTTCAAGAGCACATAAATTGCTTCATTATCTTTTTCATTTAAAAAATTATAAATCTCTTGTTCACTAAGGATATCTTGATCACCAAGTACAGCAATAGGGATTTTTTCTTCTGGTTTTCTTTTGTATATTTTTGAAAAACTATCACATATCTCTCGTTTATAAATCAGAAATGTACCCACCCCCTTATATCTAAACAATCTTCTCAGAGCCTCGAATTCATGATCCTCAACTTTTAACTTATCAGAAAACCAAAACATTATTCTTTCTAGTTCTTTTTTTGGTTTTTGGATTACTGGTCCTCCCCAAGTAGGATCCTCTTCTTCAGATTCAACACTCTTTTCAATTTCATCCAAATTTTCATGTTTGTAAAAAATTCTTTGTGGTTCTTTCTCCATTTCTTGAATCTGCCTATCTATCTCTTCTTTCTTAATCTCCCCTTTCCCTAAAAGTTCATCTAAATTTATTGCTTCTTGATTTATTTCATCTATTTCCATTTTAATTTTCTCCCAATCCCTTAAAGTTTATCAAATTCTAATGCCTTTTTTAATTTACTTACCACGCTTGCTAAATGAAGACCTGGTTTTAGTTTGGGGGCTCCCTCATACTTGTTATTTTTTTTGATATATCCAAAAATTGGGTATTCAAGTGCTTCATAAATTCTAGCCCCGTTTTCAGAATCATCCACTACACTTTTACTTTCTTCTCTAATATCATACACATAACCATTCACACATTGTAAAGTCACTTTTCTTCCGTTTTTTTCATTCTCTCTAAACCAAACAAATCCACTAAATCTTTTTTCTATATTCACGAATGTTTCTAAGAGAGATATCTTCTTTTCTCTACCAAGTACTCTAAGCTCTACTGATTCATAAGGTTTTGAAGGCATCGGGATACCAAAATCTGTTATATCTGGATATTCTAAATCTGTTATATCTAGATATTCTTTTTCGTATGGGGGTGTTATTATGTTTTGTTCCATTTTAACTATGAAAGCCGGCACTGGCTAGCCAGCTTTTTCACAATTTTGTATAATTTATTTAATTTATAAATAAACTTTCAGAAGAAACTTAAAAAATGCTTTTTTAAGCTTTATATCCACAAAATTTGGTAAAGTTTTTAAAGCATCATCGATTTTTAATGTTATGATAAAGGCTAAGGGAATGATAGGAATAATTGCATTCATTTTTCTATTCACAATTCTGTTAACACAAGCTCAAGCTGCGACTGTTTACGGCAGTATCTATGGCCCTGATCTTGAGTTGGCAATAAAAACTATAGTAGAAATAAATAGCACCCCAAAACAAAGCATTGTTGCTCATGATGGTACATATTCTTTCACTGTTCCTGAAGGTACTTATGAAATTGAAGCTTTTTACTCAACTCAAGGTATTTTACTTTATGATAAAGAAACAATTACTTTACCAGCAGAAGGTAATTTTGTCCTTGATTTGATTTTGTTTGAAACTCTAGACATAGAAGAGCTTGAATTTGATGAATCAGAACTTAAGATGATTGAAGATTTGTTAAAAGAAAGATCAAAAGTTAATATCTGGTTGATTATAGGAATAATTATTGCAATCACAATTATAGGATTTATTATCTATCTTATATCCAGAAAATCAAAAAGCAAAAAAAAGATTAAAAAAAGAAAGAAAAAAAGAAAAGTTAAAGAAAAAATAAAACCTGTAGGTGATGAAGTTATGACAGCAGTATTAAAAATACTCAAGCGTGAAAAAAGAGTCACGCAAAAAGCTATAAGAAAGGAATTAGGAATAAGTGAAGCAAAAGCAAGTCTTGTGATAGCAGACCTTGAAGACCAAGGCAAGGTTAAAAAAATCAAGAGAGGAAGAGGCAATATAATAATCTACAAAGGATAATCATATAATTTTTAAATTCTCTATATCTAATCGTAACAGGGCCTGTGGTCTAATGGTTAGGACGTTGCTCTCACACAGCAAAGATCCTCGGTTCAATTCCGAGCAGGCCCATCACTAAAATGAAAAATGGAATAGAAAAATGCATATGGAGAATAGGTTTAGATAATGGTTCTATAACTGAAGATGATGTTAATAAGCAGAAATTAAACTGTATAAGTTGTGATGGTTATGATATCAATTGTAAAAAGCATCCAGATTATAAACCTACTCAACCTTACTTCCCAAATCAACCTCTTTCTCAGGGCTAATTAAAATAACTTTGCTCTTGTCTTTACTGACAGCAGCCAGTATCATACCTTCGCTCTTAATTCCTCTGATAGTCGCTGGTTCTAAATTTGTGAATATCACGCACTGCTTACCTTTCAACTCTTCTGGTTTGTAGTATTGCTTTAGACCAGCTACAAGAGTTCTTTTTTCAGTTCCTAAGTCAACATCAAGCAAATAAAGTTTTTCTGCATTTGGATGGTCTTTCACATCAAGAATTTTTCCAATTCTCAAGTTAAGTTTTTGCCATTCTTTGAATGGTATTGTTTCAGTCATTTTTATTATAATCCATTTCTAAGGCCTTTTTTTAATTCTCCTCTTTTCAAACCCTTCTTTAATCCATCTTCTAAACCTATTTTTTTAAATAGAATTTCACTCTTTTTAATTTTTTTTACTTCAAGAGATTCTTTAATCTGTCCTAAAGATTTAATCTCAAAACCCAAGGTTTTAGATATCTTCTCACTTGTTTCAGGAATAAAAGGCCATAATAAGATTGCAATAGCTTTAATTGAATCAACTAGCTCATACAAAACTTTCTTGTCTCCTGTCTTCCAAGGCTGTTTTTTCTGCACATATGCATTACACTTATCTATAAAAGAAAAAATTTCATTTAAGGCTTTATCAAATTCAAAATTTTCAACATATTTTTCAATTTCTAGGAGTTTTAAATCCTTAAGAAGTTTATTTTCTTCTTTTTCTAATCCATATTTTTCTGTTAATGCACTGACTCTTGAAATTAGATTACCCAACTTATCTGCTAATTCATTGTTATGTCTTTCTATCAAAGCCTTCTCATTGAAATCACCATCTCTTCCTTCTGCAAAAGGGATCTGCCTCAAGCAGAAATATCTCACACTATCAGCCCCATATTTTTTAACAAGGACTTTAGGAGAGATAACATTACCCAAACTCTTACTTATCTTTTCTCCATTAAATGTCAAGAAACCGTGAACAAAAACAGTTTTAGGCAACTCATAACCAGCTGAAAGTAGCATTGCTGGCCATATTACAGCATGAAACCACCCATTATCTTTTCCAAGAACATGAACATCAGCTGGCCAAAAATCTTTTCCCTGGACTCCTGAAAGATAATTCAACAGAGCTTCAAACCAAACATAAATAACATGTTTTTTATCAAGTGGAAAAGAGATTCCCCATTTAAGGGTTGTTCTTGTTATGCTTAAATCTTTCAGTTCTTCCTTAACCCTATTTATAATTTCATTTCTCCTTGATTCTGGCAAAATAAAAATAGGATTTTTTTTATAATGCTCAAGAAGTTTTTCTTTGTATTTACTTAATTTAAAAAAATAAGTTTCCTCACTTACTTCTTCAACAGGTTTTTTGTGAATGGGACATTTTCCATCAACAAGATCTTTCTCTGTATAAAAAGCCTCACAAGAAACACAATATAATCCTTCATATTTTCCTTTGTAGATATCTCCCTTCTTATCTACTTTTTTAATGAATTCTTGAGCAAATTTTTCATGATCTGAGTCTGTTGTTCTGATAAACTTATCATATTCTATATTTAGGGCTTTCCATGCCTCTTTAAATTTTTTAGACATAACATCGCAGAATTCTTTTGGCTCCTTTTCCTTTTCAGAGGCACTTCTTGCAATCTTCTGCCCATGCTCATCAGTACCTGTTAGAAAAAAAACTTTATCATCTATAATTCTATGCCATCTTGCAAGAACATCAGCTATGATTTTTTGATAGGCATGGCCAATATGAGGCTCATCATTCACATAGTCTATTGCTGTCGTTATATAAAATTTCTTTGCCATAAAAAATCCAAGAGAAAGAGACTTAAAAAAGTTTCTTAAATAAAAACTAAAATTTCTCTAATTGATGATTCATATCTATATTTAGAAGTTCTGCTATCTCTATGATGCTTCTCACGCTAGTAACCATACCATCTTTTAAAATCTTGTAAGTTGTCAAGACTTTTCCTACAAGCTCATTATGTTGCTCAAAAAAAGATATTTCAGAAGGATTATCTGGAAGACTACCCATACGACATAATGCTGAAAAAACAGCATCAAGATGATATTCTTTATTTTCTGGAACAGCAACCTGAAAATAATCATTTCTTTTTAAAAAATTATAGAGGTCTAAAAAATAAATAAGTGATCCTTCTTCCGCCTTAACCTTAAAAAATTTTGTCATTTTTACAATAATTCTATTTTTCCCCGCCTAACTTGTTTTTCAGGCCATATATCAAGATAAACTTTGGCAAGGTGTTGATAACTATTTCTTTTTTTAATAAATACTTGCTTTTTCCATTTCATATAATAATTAATGTAATCTTGTGACAGTCTCAAAAAAGGAGATGTGGCAATATAAGGATCAGGATAAGTTACTGGTCTACCTTCTTGCCAATCCATGCTCAAAGCCTTTCTAAAAGCAGCTATTTCATGAATACAATACCATACTTGATTAGGCCTTATGTAAGAAATGAACCATGTCTTGTCTTGACATGTACAAGGTGGCTCTATCCAAAAATCTGTCCATGCAGCATAAAATTCCTTGTTAAGTTCTGGATATTCATTATCTGGAAACACTTCAGGAAGTCTTCTAAATCTTATTTCCTTGTAAAATTTTCCCCTCTCACTTGTGGATGGAACTTTCTTAGCAACCCTTACTGCTTCTCTTGTTAAAATAATTCTGCGAGGTTTTTCTGGAACTTCTGTCAGGGTCTTTTTTCTAGACCCCATCTTAAGGATTTCTTTCCTCATAGTAACACGTTTTAATGCCAGTTTTTCTTGAAAAGATAATCTTTCTTGGTATTTCCTTTCTTTCAAAAGACTTTCAAGTGTATCCCATCTCTGGATTTCAATTAAACTGCTAGCATTTTTTGCATGTAAATAACCTTCAATTGCGTCAGAAATCAAATAATTCTTGATTTTCTTGTCAGTTATACCAACAAAATTAATACCAGCATAATCCTCCCTTAATGTTTCTGGCTTTATTTGATACCTAAAACGCATCTTCTCTATTTTTTCTCTGGCAAGTTTGCTAGGTGTAATTTCTTGTTCAATAGCTTCCCTTTTAGTTCTAATTCTTTTTAACATTATAGGCCTTACATTCTTCCTTACTGTGCGAGCATCAACCCTATAAGTAAAACCATTAGGTAAAATAATAGCAGATTCACTGTCAAGCACAGCCACTAAATGCAATATTTCAACAGTCTGCTCAAGTGTTGGTTTGCCTGATTCTTTTATTTCCATTTCCTCATTTTCATTCATATCATAAACTGTAGAAAAATCACTTATATTTGGTAGTTTGCTAGCATCAATTATTCTATCCCATACATTCATTTTCCTTCCCCAGCCTTCTTATACTCAGCCCCATAAACACTAATAGGTTTTAAAATTTTTTCTATGCTTTCTACATCTCTATCTCTTTCATAATGAACAGCAGCACGACACATTTGTAAATTAACACTTTTTTCAAATTCAATTATAAGTCTTGCATCAAGAGTGTTAGATAAAACAATAAAACATTGACATTCTAAAGTACTTTGAGTGTGTTTATTTCTTCCTTTCTTAGTAATTAGTCTTGATTCCCCAAAAACTTTCTTCTCTCTAGGACATTCAATATATTCTCCTGGATCATCTCTCTGTTTTGTTCCAACAGGTATTAGCATGTATGCTGTCTTTATCCTCATACTTCTCTCCCTCAACCTCCAATATTAAAAGTAATCAAGATTTATAAACATTTTTGCTCTCAATTATGCAAGCGCCAGTAGTCCAGTGGTAAGACACAACCCTCCCAAATAAGGGCATATCCCTTATCAACCCTAAACTTTGGAGATAGGTTGTTACCTGGGTTCAAATCCCAGCTGGCGCATGTTTTTATTGGTTCTGTAAAGTCTTAGGTTGGTGGATTTTAATTATATAATTTAAATCAAAAAATTTATATGTAGAGAGAATATTTTATTTGTTATGAAAAAAGAAATAGAATCTGCTAAGAAAAAACTTAAAGAGAAATACAATTTTGAATTTCCTGTAAAAATTGTTGATGGTGAAGGGGCTTCACTTCAACCAGAAGAAATATGGGTTGGAAGGGATAATCCTTTAGAATCAATTGAAGTTATTGTAATACATGAAGCTTATCACAAAATTTTTGGAATAGACCAAGTAGAATCATTTAAAGAGAAAGATAAAGGAAATTTTATACCTTATTTTGAAGAAGAAATGTGGATATGGAATAAAATCAAAGAAGATTTTCCAGAATTATCTTTTAAAGTTAATTTTGTCATAATGGCACAAATGTTAACCTTGAAATAATAAAATAAATTTTGTTTAAAAAGTAAGCCCTTATTCAGACTTTATATACAAAGCCAAAATCATAGAAAAGATTAAAAGGTAGAAAGAATTAATAATTTAAAGAAGGCGTTAAGGGATTAACTTGCTTGGAAAGAACAAGCAACCCCTTAATGTTTTATCCTTTGCGTCACGTGACTATAAAGTTCTTTGAATTTCAGGGGAGTTTGGTTTTATTGTATCCCAAAAAACATTCCAACCAGTATAATTTTTTAATGATTTAAGAACATTCTTTTTAGAAATAAGAAGTTCATTAATTAATTTTAAATCTCTCTGCTGTAAAAAATGATTAATCCATTTTATTGTTTGATAGCCAGTTAAACCTTCATTTACAGAAATCATTTTTAGAGAATTTCTTGTTAAATCAAAACCATACCATCCTGATTGTGGAAGGGATTTATTGAATTTTTTTTCTTTTATATCATAAAAATAAAAATCCTCTGGTTTTTTATTAAACATTTTTTCTCTTGCTTTTTTAGACATTCTCGGAATAAAATAAGATTTTTCTGAAAAGAAATCTCCAGCAAAACAAGAATAAGCGAAAGAACCAGCGATATTTGAATGGTTCATTAACATCCTCGCATAATCAAAATAACCTATTAAAGCAGTTTTATCTTCTACATTAAAAGAGGAATTTATTGAATTAAGTAAAGATAAATTTATTTTCTCTAAAGTTGTGCTTAATCCATAACAACAAATTCCAAGAAAAAATGAATTTTTTAATTCTTCTTTTACTAATAAAAGGAAATTATTAATATTATGATGTTTAGATGAAAGTATA
Organism: Candidatus Pacearchaeota archaeon; assembly: GCA_026016245.1. Taxonomy (GTDB): domain Archaea; phylum Nanobdellota; class Nanobdellia; order Pacearchaeales; family UBA284; genus DAOWHW01. Next base: position 142,153 of record CP061211.1, on the reverse strand, counting down.
GAAATTAGTTTTTGATTTGGTTCTAATAATCCTAATGCTTCCTTTTTCTTTATTCTCCATTCTTCTAAAGAAGCATTTAAAGGAATTGGATAAGGAACAATATTTACTTTTTTCTGAAATTTCTTAAATTCTTCTTCGGCTTCTTTCCAAGTTAATTCATTCCACTGCTTTTCATTTCTTTGTTTGTATGGGATAAAAATTCTTCCATTATTTTTTGAGTGTTCTTTTGCTTTTTTTAATCCTATAAAATCCCATTCTTCTTCATCACTATTCCACATTATATGAAAAGTTTGAAAAATAGAATCAAATAAAGCTTTTCCATAAATTAATCTTTTTTTCTCACAAGCATAAATAGAATTTGATACTGCAAGTTGCCTATTATAAAATTCCCCTTTATTAGTTATTATCTTTTTAAGGACAAATCTTGAATTTTTATCAACAAGTTCAACCTTTACTTCTTTTATTTCCATTTGAAACAATCTCCATCATAATTTTATTTGGTTCTTTCAGAATATAGATTCTTTCTCTTGAACTTTCTGGGCTTAATTGAACTTCTATCCAATCTGCTTTTTTCAATTCATTTATGAATACCCTTATTGTGTTTTCGTCATCCATCTTTAAAACATCCTTTATTTGTTTGAAAGTTATTGCTTGACTATCGCCATACTTTTTCCAAAGTCGTGATAACCTTTCCATCACCCATTTTGGAATTGCTTTAGCCATACTAATATAATTAGCAAATGGCTATTTAAACCTTTTGGAAAAATTTGAGAATAGAAAGGTTTATAACGTTAATTTAACGTTAATATAACGTTATGGGAAGATTAACTATAAACAAAAATGGACAAGCAACAATAACCATTCCTAAAGACGTAATAGAAGCGACTGGGTGGGAAAATGGAGATAAGGTTTATGTTGGAAAAAGCAAGGGTGAAGAAATTCTGTTTATAGAAAAAATTGGGCAACAAAATAAAAAGGAGAAAAGGAAAAAATGAATCTTTGGAATCAGCACGATTTAAAAGTTATGGAAACAAGAGAAAAGGCAATTTTATTAAAAGAAGAATTTGACAAAAAGCATGGCATAAATATTAAAGATTATTCTCAAAAACTTAATAGATTTTTAGATAGAAGGTTAAAGCAAGAATCAGATTTAATTCTAAAAAGACACCTATTTCTGACGATTTTTTCTTTAGCCAGTTTGAACCGAAAGATTTATAAATAGGTATATCCTAATATAATTAGTTAATAACTAATAATAGATAATTAAATAAAAACAGCCCCGAAGGGCTGTGTATCCCACGCTAATGAAATACAAAAACAATAAATCAAAGAAATATAAAAATGTATCGGTTATAAAGCCGAAGGCATGTCCCTTCTGTAAATCTAAAACTTTAATTAAATGGGGATTTAGATTTAATCATACAACAAAAAAACAGAGATGGAAATGTAAATCTTGTTCTGAAACATTTACTCTTGATGATGGATTTTTCAAGATGAAACATAAAAAAGAAGTTGTAACTCAATGTATTTCTCTTTATATGAATGGATTAAGTTTAAGAAAAATCAAAGAACATTTTAATCAATTTTCAGATTATGGGGTAAGTCATCAATCTGTTCTAAATTGGATAAGAAGATATGCTATCTTGTTAAAAGACTTTCAGAGAAAGTTTGATTTAAAACTTTCAGGACAATATCATGCTGACGAGATTTTTGTTAAATGTAAAAAAGAACAGCATTATTTTTGGGATATGATTGATAAAGGAACAAGAGTTTTGGTTTCTTCTCATTATTCAGAAAAAAGAGATTATCAATCTGCAAAAATACTTTTCTTAAAAACAGAAAACAAGCCTATTAATCTATTTACAGATTCTCTACCTTCATATAATAAAGCATTTAGGAAAGTTTGGGGTTCAAGAAATAGAAAAGAGGACAAAAAAATTTGGATTAAATTAAAAGCAGATAAGGATAAACGAAATAATATTGTTGAGAGAATACAAGGAACAATTAGGCAAAGAATAAAAGTTATGAGAAATTTTAAGGATAAGAAAAGTGCAGAAGCAATATTATCTTTATTTGTGGTTTATTATAATTTTATTCGTGTTCATCAGGGCATTAATAAAACCCCTATTGAAGAAGCTGGGGTTAATCTAAATCTTGGTAAAAATAAATGGCTTGATTTGATATATTGTGCAAGTCAAAAGAATTAAAAAATGGCAAAGCGTAATCCCAATATGGAAAAAGAGAAGAAATTTGTTTGGGGGCAATATTTCACAAGAAGGAATATTGTAAAGAGAGTCTTAAATTTGTTATTAGAATATAAAAAGTATGATAAAAATATAAGAATTTTAGAGCCATCTTCAGGCACTAAAAATTTTGTAAGAGGGCTTAAAGATAGGGATTTTAAAAATATAGTGGATTGTGAAATAGACACAGATTTAACTAATAACCCTTGTGATTTCTTTCTTTTTCCTCTAAAAGAAAAATTTGATTTAATTATTGGAAATCCACCCTTTACTAAATATAATGTTAAAAATAGTTATTATTATTCAGATAATTATAAAAATAAGGAGATTAAGCCAGAAGAGTATTTAACAAATGTTCTTATTAAAAAACCAAAAATTCAAATGGAAAATGTATTTATTCTTAAATCTATAAAACATTTTAAGGACAAAAATTCTTCTATCGCTTTCGTTTTACCTATTTCTTTTTTTATAGCAAAAAAGAACAAAGAAATTAAGAAAGAAATTATAAATAATTTTTCTACAATTATTATTTATCAAAATGATAAAAATTGGTTTGATGAACCAATCCCCTGCTGTTTTGCTATTTTCACAAACATTCTAGAATACAAAGATAAAATAATATTATTATACGAAGATGATAAAAGTGTAAAAGAGATATTAAACAAACAAGAACTATCAACAGAAGAATTAATACCTCAATCTTTTTTATACAAGAAAAACAACAAACAAGAAGGCATACCCCTTTCAAAATTCTTATCTGAGAGGAGAGTGAAATATAACAGGAGTTATGAAAACAATAATGTTTCTGGGGCGAATATATTAGAAAGACAAGAGATACCACAAGACAAAAATGTTTCTGATTATTACCTTGCTGTTGTGAGAGTTGGGAATGTAAGTGTAGGGAAAACAGGATTAATCAATAAAGAAGAAGATATTTTGAATGATATGTTTTTTGTCTTTGAATTTAAAGAAGAATGTAACAAAGACAAAAAGTTAAAGGAAAGAATATGTAAATTGATAAATGAAAATCAAGAGCATTTTAAAAATTCTACAATTAGAGTTGGCAGTAAATCAATAAAAAAATCTGATATTTTAGATTTTAAAATTAAGATTTAAGAATTTCAATTAAAGCATTTCTGTGATTATTTGAAGCGTGAGCAAGAGTTAAGATTATTTCTTTGAGTTCTTCTTCATTTAAATTTAATTCCCCAAAACAACCTTTTCCTAATGGCTTATTTTCATTAACTTTGCCTTCTATGTTTTTTATCTTTAATGATTTGAAATTAAAAGGAATTAAAACATACATATGAGGATGAGCCGTAACACCAAAATCTCCTAATTTAAAGGTTAATCTTACTCTTAAATCAGAATCAAGAATCTTTTCAAAAGAATTAAAATCATCAGTATAATGATATATCTTAAAACCTTCAAATTTATCTATTTCTTTTTTCTCAAAAGATGTTGTTCTCTTAGAGTATTTTGTTTCTTCTGCAAATTTACTTATTTTTTGTAATAAATTTATCAAACCAGTAATGTCCTCTTCCTTCTTAAAAAGTTTTGATAGTAACTTAATCTCATCATTAGTTATCATCCATTCAATGTAATATCTTTTATCATTTATTACCTGTGTTGGCTTTGGAAGATGATTTCCCTCTTTATCTGCAATTCTTGTTCCACCTTGAGAATAATGTAATTGTAAAATTATAGTATTACCCTTTAATTTCGCTTTGGCTTTACTCATTTTCTTTTAACAACCCAATTTTCTTTAGCATTTCTACCCTTCTTTTATGTTCTTCTTTGCTTACTGGTTTTCTATTTTTCTGTTCCTCTAACCTTCTTTTTCTCTCTTCACTTTCTTGGTGTGCAAACCAACCCTGCCTATGTCTTGCTATATTTAATTTCCTTGTGCTTAATGTAGCCATAAGAATTAAAGAAAGTTTAACCTTTTAACCTTTTCTACCAACCGATAACTTTACAGAACCTTATTATAACAACATTTATAAACTATAAAATAGTAACAATTTTATGGATGTTAAAGCATACACATCATTGAAAGAATGTCTAGAAAAAGTTGTGGCTAATCTAAATCAAGACAGAGGAATTCTTGATAAAATCTTGGGAAAAAGTTATAGATTAAAATTAGATGAACATGAAATTGGAGTCATCTGCTCTGGGGTTTACATTGCGACAATAATTGATGAATGGATAAGCCATGAGAAAAATACTTCTGAAGAAACAAGACAGCTGGGTTGTGCACTAAATTCTAACTTCCTAAAAGAGACAGAGAAAATTAAAAAATACTTACATGAATTTTCTCATTCTTCTGGCATAAATTATAACACTTTCTATGGTTATTTTGGCCATGGGAACCAAAAACCAATAATGCCGGAAAGTTTACTTCAAAAAGCGTAGAAACTAAAGATCTCTTGCACGGCTGGCGCATTCTTATTTCAAAAAAATATTTAAATGCTCTTTAGCTTATCAAAATAGAAAAAAGGTGGAAGATGTCAGAGTTAAGTCCAGTATATGAGGGTAAAGTTGCTTATGAAGGGCTTTTTGATTTTAAAGATGTCTATAGATTTTTGTATGAGTGGTTTAAGTCTTATGATTATCTTGTTCTAGAAAAAAAGTATAGCGAGAAAATAAAAGCAGAAGGTAAGGATGTTGGAATTGAATGGCTCTGTTTGAGAAAGATAAGTGATTATTTCAGATTCAGGGTTAAGATAACAATAAGGATTTTGCACATGGCTACAGTAGAACTTGCAAGAGGAGGAACAAAAATAAAGAAAGATAAAGGTGAGATGGAAATAAAATTTAATAGTTTTCTTGAACGTGACTGGGAAAACAGATGGGAAGTAAATCCTGTAACCAAGTTCTTCAGAGGAATCTATGACAAATATATAATAACAAGCAGAATAGAAGCTTACGAGGACAGGCTTGTAACAGAAGTAGATGAAGTTATTGCCCAAGCAAAATCATTTCTTGCTCTGGAAGGTAGAAGATAGTAGAGGATAATCACATAAAAAAATAAAAGCTTTCTATTTTTTTTGTTCTATGGCAAAAAGATTATCCATACCTTTAATATTACTATTGACTCTAGGAAGCATTGATTGTGCAAAGAAAGTATACATAGATAAATACGGAAATAAATTAGACATAAAAGTCGTACAGAGAATACAGGAAAGTGAAAAAGGAGAATTAGTAAGGCGAGTTTCTTTTCCAGACATAAAAACATGGACCAAAGGAACTCTAGAAACAGATGGTCTTAGGGGTTGTTTTTGTGTTGTAGGTTTGTATATAAAAGATGGAAAGAAGTTTGGGCTTATGTCACATTATCAATCAACACAGGTTGACGAACATCTAAATACTATCAGGATTGTAAGAGACTTCTGGCCACAAATGCAAGACTATGATTCAGCTGTGTTAGTCGCGTTCAGACAGGCTGATGATTATTTACCAAAAGGCGGTGAGGATGAAGAACAGTATAGGAAAAAATACAAACAAAATTTTAAGAATTTTGCAGATATACTCTGTACATTATTCCCAAGGGCAAAAATTTTCATACATAAGTATAATGATAAAGAAGCAATCAGATTTAATGTAGATAATGAATATTACATAACAGAAGTAGGAAAAGATTCTGTAAGTTTGTTAGACCTGCTCAACCAAGATCAGCTATCCTCTCCTTAATACTTTCTAATTCTTCTTCATATTTTGCCTTTTTTGTTTTCTTTGCCTTTTTTGTTTTTACTTTCTCTTCTTTCCTTGTCTTTATTTTTTTTCTCTTCCTTGTTACTTTTACTTTTTTTCTCTTTCTTATTTGTTTTTTCTCGAGCTCTGGCAACATATTTTTTATCTTCTCAATTTCCTCACTAATACTTTTCATAGATGTTGCCAAACCTCTTATAGTATATTTCTTACTTCTCTTGAGCTTAGCTACATTTTTTCCTTTTTCTTCAAATATGATAGAAGAATTTCTAGCTTCGTGAATAGCTTTTTTGATAGCTAATTCTTCGCTTGGCTCTAATCTGACATAGACAGCCATTTTAGAAAAATTTAACTTTCAACCTTTGATAGAGTCTCTTCTATTGTTTCTAATTTTGCCCTGATGTCACTAATCTCTCTCTCCCATTTTTCCATTTCACTATCTTCCCTATCTCTAATTTCTTTTAATTTTCTTATGACAGATGAAACTTCCTGAATTCTTTTCTCTATTTCATCAACACTAGCAAGAATTTCCTTAAATTTATCAATTTTTATAAAAAGTGCCCTTGATCTAGCTTTTGGCATCTTTATTTCCATTTCTTTTATCTCTTTTGCTCTTGGCTGCTTTTTCTTTGGAAGCTTTGCCCTTGCTGGTATTCCTATCTCTTGAGTAAGTTTTGATGGAAGTTTCTTTTTAATTTTTTTCTCCTCTTCCTTTGAAATACCATCTTCTACCATCTGCGGAAGTTCAGGAAGTTCAGGCATTTCTGGCAGTTCTGGCAATTCTGAAACTCCTGCTTCTGTTATAGGTTCTATTCCTTTCTTAATCTCTTCAATTTCAGGATATGAAAACTCAGGGGTCTCTATTTCTGGGGTCTCTGGCATCTTAACCTCTTTTTTCTTTTTTTTCTTTAAAACAGGCATATGACGGAAAACTATTTAAAATATAAAAAGATTTCTATTCATTAGATTGTTACAGCAAAATCATAAAAGGGGATAAAATGATTATTAAGGTGAAAGATAGAAGGCTTTTTAGTTTGGTTAAGGAATTAATTAGGATTGTGGCTGGAAAGAATTCCGAACCTATAGTAGATATCTTATTCAAAAAGAAAAATATTAATGAGTTCAAGATTGCTGAAAAATTAGGTATAACAATAAATCAGACCCGCAATATCCTTTATAGAATTTCTAATTTTAATATAATGGATTACACGAGAAAAAAAGACAAACGCAAAGGATGGTATACTTATTTCTGGACTTTGAATAATATAAAAGCCCTAAATACTCTTGCTAGGTTAAAACTCAAGGATATCAGAGCGATGTATGCTTTATTGAAAAGCAGAAAGATGAAAAATTTCTACATATGCCCTGCAGATAGGATAGAAATGAGTGAGGAAACAGCCATGCATCACAGCTTCCTTTGTCCTGAATGTGCTAAATTACTTGAAATCATACCAAAAGAAAAAAGAATTAAAGAAATAACCATAAAAATAGAACAACTCAAAAAAGAAATTAAGATAATAAGGGAAGAACTTGAAAAAATAACTCCAAAACCAAAAATAAAAATCAAAAAAGTAAAGAAAAAACCAAGGAAAAAATTTAAAAAAATAACAAAGAAAAAGAAGAAAGTCAAAAAGAAGACAAAGAAAAGATTTAAGAAAAAAAGAAAGAAAAAGAAAAGATAGTATGATAAAAAGAAAATCAAATCCAAAAAGAGGTTATTATTCTTATTCTTATCATTACAAAAAACCAAGAAAAAAACCTAGAAAAAAGATAAGCGCTGTTTTAATACTGATAATTTTGAATGTTGTTATCTTTTTTATTTTGATGCTTCTAGGATTTTTTAAAGATCCTACACAGTGTTCTGGGATATGTAAAATTGTTGCTCTTCAACCAACCTCAATTCTAGAAGGGAATTATTTATGGACAATAATAACGAGCATGTTCGCTCACGGCGGGTTTATGCATCTTTTTGTTAACATGCTCTCTCTCATGTTCCTGGGCTCTTTTCTTGAGCGATTGATAGGCAATAAGAAATTCCTAGCTATTTATTTTATATCTGGAATTATTGCATCATTATTTTTTGTCCTTTTTGCAATATCACCTTTAAGCTCTATTCCTGGAATAGGCATATCCCCAGAAAATTTTGCAGTGGGCGCAAGTGGAGCTATTTTTGGTGTTGGTGGTGTTTTAGCTATCCTTACTCCTAAAGTTCCTGTATTTATCATGTTCATTCCTATACCCATGCCATTATGGTTTGGCATTGCATTAATATTTGTTGTAATGTGGGTAATTACTGCTGCAGCTGGTCTTCCTATTGGTAATGCTGCACATCTCGGCGGCTTGGTAGCTGGAATGATTTTTGGATTCTATCTCAGATATAAATACAAGAAAAAAGTAGCTGTGCTTGACAGATATTTTAAATAAACAAGCTCGACGAGACCTTTAAAAAGCTTTAAAAAGCCACTTTTCTTTAAAATTTCAATGCCAAAGAAAAAGAAAACCAAGAAAAAGGCTAAAAAAACCAGAATCCCTAAAAGATCTAACCTTAAGATTCAGAACATCGTAGCTACAACAAGTCTCTACACAAAAGTTCCTCTAGTTAAGCTAGTTAGAAGCCAGACAAATACAGAATATAACCCAGAACAGTTTCCTGGTCTTGTTCTTAGAATAAAGAAACCAAAATCAGCTGTTCTAGTATTCAGTTCAGGCAATCTTGTTTGTACAGGCACAAAAAGCATTAAGCAGGTTGAAGAAGTCATAAAGCAGGTTATAAAACAGCTAAGAAAAATAGGAGTAAGAGTTAAGGAAAAGCCAAAGATAAGTGTTCAAAACATTGTTGCTAGTGGCTCTATAAATTTAATTCTGAATCTCAATGAGCTTGCTCTAAAACTAGAAAACACAGAATATGAGCCAGAGCAGTTTCCTGGTTTAGTTTACAAATTAGATGAACCAAATGCCACTTTTTTGTTGTTCAGTAATGGCAAACTAGTATGTACAGGAACCAAGAACAGGAAGCAATTGGATGAAGCTATGAAAAAACTGATGAAGACAACTAAAGAAGTATTAAAACCAAGAAAAAAACGAAGATAATTTCATTTAATTCCCTTTAATTTCTTTTTTCTTTATTTTATTTATATTCTCTATATTCTAAAACAATAAACTATAAATATATTGGAAAAAATAATTAGATATTCTAGGCTAAGGCAAGGCTAGGAGGAAAAGAGGAAAATGCCTGAAGATTTAATTATAGAGGCAAAAGAATTTTTCGAACTTTACAAGCAAGAAATAGGTAAGTATGCTAAAAAAGGTAAGAAAACAATCCAAGTATCATTTCAGGATATAGCCAGTTTTAGCCATATTCTAGCTGACCAATTGCTTTTGAAACCAGAAGAAGTTTCATCTATCCTCGAGCTGGCTCTTGAAGAAATAGGTTTGATAACTAAAGCTAAGGTCAGACTTAGTGACCTACCAAAATCACAGCATCTTCTAATCAGGGAAATTAGGGCCAAACATCTTGGGCAGTTAATTGTTGTTGAGGGTATTGTAAGACAAGCCTCTGATGTAAGGCCTCAGATTGTTAATGCTAAATTTGAATGCCCAAGTTGTGGGACAGTAATAAGTGTCCTACAGATAGATAAACATTTTAAAGAACCTATGAGATGCTCTTGTGGAAGGCGTACTAATTTCAAGTTAGTAAGCAAGGAAATGGTTGATGCCCAAAGATTAGTTATTGAGGAAAGTCCAGAGAGCTTGAAAGGAGGAGAGCAGCCAAGACGTCTTAATATTTTTCTTAAAGAAGACCTTGTAGAGCCAAGGATGGAAGAAAGAACAACACCTGGCTCTAAAGTCATGGTGGTGGGTGTGTTAAAAGAAGTGCCTATCCCTTTAAGAAGTGGAGCTGTCAGTACAAGATTTGATCTTGCTATTGAAGCAAACAATGTTATTCCTTTAGAAGAGACTTTCGAAGAACTAGAGATTGATGAAGAAGAAGAAAGACAGATCAGAGAACTAGCATCAGACCCAGATATCTATAAAAAAATTACAGCTAGTATTGCTCCAAGTATATTTGGTTATGAACAAATCAAGTTTGCAATTGCTTTACAACTTCTAGGAGGGGTAAGAAAACAAAGAAGTGATGGAACTTGGTCAAGAGGCGACATGCACGTCCTTCTTGTAGGAGATCCTGGCGTTGCAAAATCTGTGATGTTAAAATTTGTTTCAAGTACTGCCCCTAAAGGCCGTTATGTGGTTGGAAAAGCAGCTACCCAAGCAGGAATTACTGCCACTGTTGTAAGAGATGAATATCTAAGAGGCTGGGCTCTTGAGGCAGGTGCCATGGTTCTTGCCAACAAAGGTATAGCATGTCTTGATGAAATGGAAAAAATGGCAGAACAAGACAGAAGTGCCATGCATGAAGCAATGGAACAGCAGACAGTGACAATAAGCAAGGCAAATGTCCAAGCAACACTGAGAGCAGAAACTTCAGTTCTTGGAGCAGCAAACCCAAAATTCGGCCGTTTTAATCCATATGAACCAATAGCCAAGCAGATAGAAATGTCTCCAACATTATTAAATCGTTTTGACCTCATATTCACAATGAAAGATATCCCAGAAAGAATGAGAGATGAAGCAATAGCCACACACGTCTTGCTAGAACATAGAAAAGCAGGTGAGAAACCACCTATTGACCCAGGATTATTCAAGAAGTATGTTGCTTATGCTAAACAAAAAATTAAGCCACAGCTATCAGAAAAGGCAGTATTTGAAATCAAGAAATTCTATGTTGATTTAAGAAATGCTCCTGCAGTTAGCGAAGATGTTATCAGACCTATTCCAATAAGTGCAAGACAACTTGAAGCATTAATCAGATTAAGTGAGGCAAGTGCAAGAGCCAGGCTAAGCAAGAAAATAACAAAAGATGATGCAAAAAGAGCAATCCAGATCATGCACTTCTGCCTTCTTCAAGTAGGGATGGATACAGAAACAGGAGCCATAGATATTGATAGGATAGCCACAGGAATACCAGCCAGCGAGAGAGGCAGGATTGTTCTTGTAAGAGAAGCACTAGTAAGATTAGAATCAAGACTCGGCAAACTAATTCCAGTAAATGATCTTAAAGCAGAACTAAGTGAGAAAATTTCAGAACATGAACTAGATGAAATTATAGATAGACTAAAAAGAAGTGGGGATATTTTCCAACCAAAAAAAGGATTTGTGCAAAGAATTTAGAATGGAAGTTGAAGATTTAAAAAACAAAGCAAATGAATTTTTAGATTTACTTTATAAAAAGTTTAATTGTGACCATAATTCAACTAATACAGTCCTCCATTTAGCAGAGGAAGTCGGGGAAATAGCAAGAGAAATAAATAAACCAAATATAAGAAAAAATGAACAGATTGATATGGAAAATCTTAAAGAACAAATAGGGGATGTCTTGATATTAGTTATGAGATTAGCTAAGATACATGATATAAATCTAGAAAAAACAGTCCAAAATAAAATTAAAAAAATAAAGGAAATCCATAATTTATAGAAAAATCATAAAGAATTTAGAATGGAAAAGAGACATTTAAAAAAGGAATTAGATTTTGAAGGAAAGACAACCCTTGACATAATTATCCTTAATGATCTTAATTATGGACAAAATATAGAAAGATTAGAACAGATAAAACAAGAAATAGGGGGGGGTTATTGTTTTAGACCAATCCCTATTCCAGAATCTAATTTAGAAAAAAGAAGAAAAAGTCCTGAGGAATATTTTTATAAAATCAGTTTTATTTCAACTTATGACAAATCTAAAATTTTAGCCCTCTTAAAAGAGGCTGGACTTAAACCATTAACTTGACTTTAAAATGAATGGACAAATCAAGAGATACACAGCATATAAGATCTCAGCAGGATTGATAGCAAAAGGAAACATTCAGCTAGAGACAGACAAGAATGACCCTACAAAACAAAGATTCAGATTTCTTACTCTAGATAATAAAGAAATTAATAGAATAAATCTCATAGCGAATGTCATAGACACTTTTAGATCAAATGAAAAAAATTATATTACACTTACTCTAGATGATGGAACTGGCCAAATCAGAGTCAGAGCTTTCTCAGACAATATAAAACTTTTAGAAAATAATCAACCAGGAGATACCATTCTTATAATTGGAACATTAAGATACTTTAATAATGAAATTTATATTCTTCCTGAAATAGTTAAGCAGCTTAATGTAAAATGGCTTCTTGTCCGCAAATTGGAGCTAGAAAAAGAATATGGTGAATTATACAAAAATCTTGAGCAGCCAACACAGCTACAAGCCCAACCAAAATCAGAGCCAGTCCCTCAACCAAACCCAGAACCAATACCCAGCCCAGAAATATCAAAAACAACAACTCAACAAGAACCAGTCATAGAAAAACCAGAGATAAAGGAAGAGAAAATAGAAACAACAGAACAAAAACAAGATAAGGAATTGGGGGTTAGGGAAAAAATTATAGAAATAATCAATGCAGCAGAGGCAGAGGAAGGAGTGAATATAGATAAAATAATAATGCAACTAAACAGCTATAAAGTAGAAGAAATTAATAATAAAATTACTGAACTTCTTGAAGAAGGAACAATTTATGAACCTAAGCCTGGAAGATTGAGGATTCTTTAATTTCCTAATTTAAAGAAGGGCCAAAATACTGAGACATATAAAAAGTGCCTTCCCAATTACCAACTGTGCCGATATTATCAAGTATTCCATTTACAATAATGAATTTTCCAGCATAAAGGCCGTTCACCTCTGCTCCTCTATATTCAATTTTATCCCAATGACCTCCCTTTTCAATAGCTTCTTTAGAATATCTTTTTGTAAACTTAATATGACTTGAACACATTTCGCCCTCAAAAGTTGCTTCCCCAAAACAATCTTCTATTGTTCCTTTTATAATTTTTTTATCCTCAATCTTCACCATCTCTGTAAGATATAGTCTAAATGTTCCTGGAATAAGCTGTTCAGGACTTTTTTCCCATGCACCCCAAGTTCCAATAAAGTAAGGTTTTCTCATATTAAGTTAGTAATTCCAAATTTAATAAATTTTTTGATTCTATAAAAAACCTTTTAAATCCTTCTCTCTTGAAAATTTAAAAGAGGAAAATGAAAAAATTAACATTCAGACCATATGTTCTAGGAGTTACTGGTTCTGCTTCTTCTGGCAAGGATTCTGTTGCTAATTATCTTGTTAAAAAATATAACTTTAAAAAAATAACTCTTAGTAATTATTTAAGACAAGAAGCAATTAAAAGAGGTAAAAATTGTAGTAGAAAAAGTTTAAGAAAATTACAAGCTCAACTGAGAAAAGAATATGGGGATGAATATTTAATTTCTAAAATCATAAATACCATCCTTGTAAAAGATCATCTTAGGATGAAAAATGTTGTCATAGTTGGTTTGAGAACACAAGCAGAAACAAAGCTCGCTAAGGAAAAATTAAAACTCAAACTTATTTTTGTTGATGCTGGTCCTTTTATCCGTTATAAGAGAGCAAAGTCAAGACGCAGAGGTGGCTTTGCAAAAACATATGAACAATTTTTGCATGAAGAAGCTCTTGAAAATGCAATTTTTGATTTTCATAAGACAAAAAAGATGGCTAATTTCAAGGTGGATAATAGTGGAACAATAAAAGACATGCAGAGACAAATTAATAAAATAACAAAAAAATTAAAGTTGAAGAAAAGAAAATAAAAATTTAAAAACCTCAATCTCTAATTAAAAATAGAAAAAAAAGAATGAAAACAAAGACAAAAACTATCAGGACAATTTTCTTTGTATTATTACTTATAGTTGTAATAGTTGTTGCTTACATTGTTTTCTTCAGGCTTGATCTTTTCAAGAGTAAAGTAAATGAAGAACTTATGGACCAAACTACTGAGATAGTTACAGAATTTGATGGTGTTAATATATACACTCTCAGCCTAGACAAGATTGTTGCTCTTGGCGAACCTGGGATATATGCTCTTGCTGAAATATACAAAAATGAATCTTCAAAAACTGATCAAAGATGGGCAGCTATTATTGGAATCAGTGCTATAGGCCATGACCTTGATTTATCAGATAAAGTTTTGCCTTATCTAAAAGATGCTCTCGATGATTCTGATGTTAATGTTCGTGTTACTGCTGCTACTTTAGTCCTGTCTCATGGTTCAAAAGATGGTATTCCTATTTTGATTGCTGAACTTGATAATGATGCTACACTAAAACCAAGTGAACCTCCCTTACCAGTCATGTCTTATTGCGCTTTAATGCTAATAGATTTTACAGGACAGGATTATGGTGTTGACAAAACTCAATGGCAGTCATGGTGGGATACAAATAAAGACACTTTTAGTTTAGAATGAATAAAAAATTATTAATAATCTTTTTAGCAATATTTCTTATCAGCATGAGCTTTGCATCAGCTGAAACAACTTGTAAAAGAGATGATTGTGAAATAACAATCACGATAAAAATAGCTTTTTCTGGAACAGATAACGCAACAATAGAGGACTGGGTTAAAGATATAACAGATACTTGGAATGGCCATACTTTTGGAGATTGTGAATGTCCTGTGAAAGTTGAGGTAGAATGGAAAAATGTTGGCTCAGGAGGATGTCAAGCTAATTATTCTAGTAATGAAGCTGATTATCATTGTATTAATGTCTCAAACACAACTTATGTTCAAGCTGCTGGTAATCGTTACAGAGGTTTTATGTGGGGCATCTCAAAAAGTGGTTCAAGCACCGCTGGTTTTTGGGGGACTTCTATAAATGATCCTTTACCAGGTGTGGATGGAACAATACATGATGCTGCTCATGAAGCAGGACATATGATGGGTTTGAATGATACATACAACGCAAGCACTGGCACATATCCTCCTAACATAATGGGAAGAACTTGGGGCGCTAATGCAACACCTACACAAGGTCAGATAGATCAAATCGTAGAAAACAATTGTAAAGGTGATGATGCAGAATGTCCTGACCACTGCTGTTGTGGTAATGGCAAATTTGAGCCAGATAAAGGTGAAGAGTGCGAGAATAACACAGACTGTAAAGACGGCTTAAATCCTTTATGTTTGAATTGCAAATGTTATTATATGAATATATGTGGTGATGGCATAATAAGTGGCGAAGAGGAGTGTGATCCAGCAGCAATGCCAACAGGTTGCAATGAAACCTCGGTTTGTGATCCAGTAACCTGTGCTTGTGAACAAATAGAGTTAAGTGTAAAAATAACAGACCCAGATGAAGATGATATTTTTGGTCTAGATGACTGGATAACAGTAAAACTTGATATAGATAATGCAGCAGATATAAAAGAAGTGGAATTCTATATTAGAGAAAAAGGTGATGATTATGGATCTCCAGAAGAAACCATAATAGAAGAACCTTGGGAATGGGAATTCTTAGCAGGAGATTTTGGTCCAGGAACTTATGCAATAAAAGTTATTGTATATGATGAAGACGGCAATGAAGCTGATGATGAGGTAAAATATATAGAAATTGAATAACTCTTTCTAAAACGAAACATTTAAATAGTATAATGAATATATATTCATATGCTTATTAGTCTTAATCAAATAAGACTTTAAGTTAATTTAAATATAAAATGAATATAAATTCATATAGGAGGAAATAAAATGCCTAGAGGAGATGGAACAGGTCTAGATGGAATAGGACCAATGACAGGAAGAAGTTTAGGTTACTGTGCAGGCTATTCTGTACCAGGATTTATGAATCCAGGATTTGGCATGGGAATGGCTAGAAGAGGATTTGGCAGAGGTTTTGGTAGAGGTATGAACAGAGGCAGAGGTTTTGGCAGAGGACAAGGAAGAGGTTTTAGGGGCAGAGGCTTCAGATTCAGAAGACAAAGATTCTGGAATCCATGGGGTTATGCACCTTATGCTTATGAAGGAGACTATGAATATCCTTATGAAGACTACTATGAAGAACCTGCAAAAGATGAGATAAAAGAAATACTGAAAGAAGACAGAAAAGAAATGCAAGAAGAAATGAAAGCCCTAGAATCTGAACTAAAGAAGATCCAAGAAAAATTAAAAAACCTTGAAATAGAAGAATAAGTAGAATAAATAAAAAGACGAGAAGTGAACAATGAGTGAGAGATTTAAAGAAGCAATCGAGAAAATAAAATAAAAAAGAAAAATGCCAAGATTAAGACGTAGAAGAAGAATTGGTTTTATGCCAGGAATCAGTCACTTTGCTCCTGTAGGTGGGCCTACTTTGCCAGAAGAAATTATCCTAACTTTAGATGAATTTGAGGCCATAAGGCTTAAAGATCTTAAAGCCATGGAACAGGAAAAAGCAGCTGAACAGATGGGAATTTCACAGCCAACTTTTCACAGATTAATTCTAGCTGCAAGGAAAAAAGTAGCTGATGCTCTTGTAAATAATAAAATAATAAAAATTCAAGGAGGTAGGTATGAAATGATTACCCCTGTCACATCACCAATAGTTGGCCCTGGTCGTGGCAGAGGTTTTGGTAGAGGCATGGGAAGAGGAAGAGGCAGAGGATTTGGCAGAGGAGCTGGCCCTGCTGGCTTTTGTATCTGTCCTAAATGTGGTAATAAAGAAACTAAAGTTCCTGGAATACCATGCAACCAGATGATGTGTAAAAAATGTAGCTCCTTGATGGTAAGAGGAGATTAAACTAAATAATTGCCGAAAGGCAGGAGGAAATAAAATGTCAAATGGAAGAGGAATTGGTCGTGGAGCAGGCGCTGGAGCAGGTAGAGGCCAGACTGGTAGAGGTCGCATGGGTGGTTTTGCAGCAGGCCCAGGTGGTGAATGTGTCTGTCCAAAGTGTGGCTATAGAATGTCTCACCAAATAGGAATTCCTTGCTATCAGCAGAAATGTCCTAAATGTGGAAGCGCTATGACTCGAGGATAAGAAAACTTTTTAAGTTGTTTTTTACTTTAATTAAAAAAGTAGATATGCTAAATTATGCTAAACAAAGGAGGAAAAAATGAAAGTAGCTATAAGTTCAACAGGAGAAGGTATTGAAAGTCAAGTTGATGCAAGATTTGGTCGTTGCCCATATTTTGTTGTGGTTGAAATTGAGAACAAAAAAATAAAAAAAATTAAGACAATAAAAAACACAGCTGCAGCCCAATTTGGTGGGGCAGGTATAACAGCAGCCCAAGTTGTTGCAAATGAAAAAGTAAATGCAATCATAACAATGAATCTGGGTCCTAGAGCATTCGGCGTTCTACAACAGCTAAGCATTGAAATGTATCAAGGCTCTGGTAAGATAAAGGCTGTTATAAAACAATTGATAGATGGAAAGTTGAAAAAGATAAGTTCATCGACAGGACCTATGTTTATGGGTGCTGGAGCTGATAAAGGAAGAGGGAAGAAATTTTAGAAAAGACAGAACCCAATAGATTAAAATGTTCCACATAACTTTAGTTATTCTTTATAATAACTATACAATCCAAGACAGGCTAAAAGTAGCAGATTTATTTCATTAAATAAATAACAAATAAATTAAATAATATGAGAATTGCAATAACAGGAGGCAAAGGAGGAACAGGTAAATCAACTGTGGCTACAGCACTTGCTGTTGAATTAGCAAAGAAAAAGAAAATCTTATTAATAGATGCTGATGTTGACTGCCCTAATGACCACATAATTCTTTCAATTAAAAGAAAAAAAGAGCAAGCTATTTACCAATCTATTCCAAAGTTCAATCATAAAAAATGTATTAAATGTGGTAAATGTGCTCAGGTTTGCAGAGCAAATGCAATTCTTTCTATAAAAGAAAAATATCCAATTTTTGTTTCAGACTTATGTATAGGGTGTAATGCTTGTTCAATAATCTGTCCAGTAGGAGCAATAAGCAGAACAAAAAAACAAATTGGAACAATTTACTCTGGAAAAGGCCATGACATTAATTTGGTAACTGGAGAAATGGTAATTGGCTATGAAGAAGCTTCTCCTATAGTTAATGCAGAAAAAAATTTTGCCTCAAAAAAAGAGCAAGATTATGATTTTATAATAATTGATACAGGAGCAGGAACTCATTGCAATGTTATAGCAGCTTTATTAGGTTGTGATCTTGCTCTTGCTGTTACAGAACCAACACCCCTAGGAGCTTATGACTTAGAACTTATCTTGGAGTTAACTAAAATGCTAAAGATCCCAGCAAAAGTCATACTTAACAGATCAAATGTTGGAGATAAAAATCTAATTAAAAAAATTGTTAAAAAATATAAAACAAAAATAATTGCTGAAATCCCTTATAAGAAAGAAATTCTCGAAGCTTTTTCAAGAGGCAAGCCAATAGAAGATGAAAGCATAAATAAGATTGCTAATTTTATAGAGAAGTTAAAATGAAAACGCTAACAATTTTATCAGGAAAAGGAGGAGTTGGAAAAAGCTCTATTACAGCTTCGCTTGCTGTTCTGCTTGCAAAAAAACACAAAGTTATTGCAGTTGATTGTGATGTAGATGCACCTAATTTAGCTCTTGTTCTTGGTTTGAAACATTTTAAAGAGCAGAAAAAAATAAGTACAAATGAGAAAGCAAGGCTAATTTCTATGAAAGGAATTAATCCTAAAAAGTTAATAGAAATCTGTAATTTTAGTGCAATCTCTTGGGATAGTAAAAAGAAAAAATTGATTTTCGATCGTTTCTTATGTGAAGGGTGTGGTTCTTGCCATTTACTTTATCCAAAGAATATAAAGCTAGAAAAAGTTCAAAACGGTTTCATCAATACAGGAAAAACAGTTTATGGCTTCAACATTGTTTCTGGTCAGCTTAAAATAGGAGAAAGTGGAAGCGGAAAAATTGTAACTGAAGTAAAAAATAAAGCAGAGGAGAATGCGAAAAAAGAAAAGGCTGAAATTATTATTGTTGATAGCTCACCAGGGATTGGTTGTCCAGTAATCGCTTCTATTCAAGGTTCTGATTATATTATTGCAATTACAGAACCAAGCCCAGCTGCATTAAATGATCTTCAGAGAGTTTTACAGGTAGTTGAACATTTTAGAATTCCTTATGGAATCATTATAAATAAATATGATCTAAATAGAAAATTTAGTAAAAAAATAGAAAATTTTGCTGATAAGTATAAGATTCCCATATTAGGAAAAATACCTTATGATAAAAAATTTGTTGAAGCTTTAGTTAATTTAAAACCAATAGTTGTTTATGAAAAAAACTTTGAAAAATTATTTTTGAGTATATTGGAAAAATTAAGGAGTAAAACTTTAATGATCAGAGAATAATTATCTAACAAATAATTTGTTAATTTTATTCAATTCCCTAATATAACTACAAAAAGGTTTAGGGTCTACGAGTCTTTCCTTAAGTTCTTCACTAGGATTTTCTAAAGCCAGACATTTGTATTCTAGGTTATTTTTAACATAATATATAACATCTATAGGAACGAAGGGGTGTCCTCCTTCTCCTTTCAATCTTTTGGCATAGTCTCTGTAAATAGGACAATTTTCTATGTGAGGACATATCTTGTGGTGTATTTCTTCTTTCATAATTTTGTAACCACTTTATAGTTTTTAAATATAACATTAATAAAAATTTTTAAACCAAAAACATCTAATAAAAAAGTAAAAGGAGGTCAGATGTTATCAAAAATACCAGAAGATTTAAGAAAAGTGCCAAAAGACCAGCTTAACGCAGAAATCCTTAGAGTAGGAATGATTGCAGAACTTGATGCAGTCAGCCTTTACGAACAATTAGCAGCAATAACAGATAAAGAAGACATAAAGAAAGTTCTTATTGATATAACAAAAGAAGAAAAAACTCATCTCGGAGAATTCCAAACTTTACTATTGAAATATGACTCTGAGCAAGTAAAGGAACTTGAAGCTGGCAAAAAAGAAGTTGAAGAATTAACTGGATAGAAAAATGCTACTCTGGATCTTAATTTCAGTAATCATAGTAAGCCTCATAGCTTTTGTAGGTATATTTTTTCTCGCGTTCAAGGAAAAATTTCTTAAGAAAATTCTCATTCTATTTATAGCCTTAGCTTCAGGTGCCTTGCTAGGAGGAGCTTTCTTTCATCTCATACCAGAATCTCTTGAATTAGGAATAGGAAAAGTTTCATTATATATAATTGGAGGAATTCTGATCTTCTTTGTGCTGGAAAAATTCCTTTACTGGAGACATTGCCACAAAGGAAAATGTCCTGTGCACACATTTAGATATACAATTCTTATAGGAGATGCCTTGCATAATTTTATTGATGGCTTAATTATCGCTGCAGCCTATCTAATAAACATAGGACTAGGAATAACAACAACCATCGCAATAATCCTTCATGAAATACCTCAAGAAATAGGTGATTTTGGGGTTCTTGTCTATGGAGGCTTCAAAAAAGGAAGAGCCATGCTTTATAACTTCTTTAGTGCCTTGACAGCAATTCTAGGGGCTCTAGTTGGCTATTTCTTAAGTGCCAGCATTGACACAACATTTCTTCTTCCATTTGCAGCAGGCGGCTTTATTTACATAGCTGCAACTGACCTAATACCTGAACTACATAAAAGAATTAAAATTTCAGAATCATTATTACAACTTATCTTTATTCTTGTTGGCCTAGCTTTGATGTGGCTTCTAAAATGTGGTTGTTTTTAAGATAAAAATTTAGAAAGCCTTGTCTGTGTTTTAATATTCTGTAATAATTTACTTTTTGTTGTATAAATTTCTAGAGGTAACTTAAATTTTGTCTGTGCTGTACTTAGTGCTCCTTTAAGTGTGTCAAATTTTTCAGGCTTGCTTTGCATGGCCTCTCTTGTCACTTCTCGCAAAATACCAACACCACAAGGAGCCCAATATTCATCACGAATTTCCCTCAAAACAAGAACAGAAGCCTGCCTCTTCGTCTTATATAAATATTCACAAACAGCAAGTCTGTTAGCATAATAAGCCCCTGTCACACTAAAAGCATATTTCTTTCTTTTCTGGAAAAACTCATAATCCTGCCATGTCGCTATCCTATAATTCCTACCAAAATATCCTTTCGCACTCGCCTCAATAACTTCAAATGACCAACAATTGGGTATCAGAATAATATTATAATAATTTCCAAGATAACTGGCATGAAAAAGAAGATAAGAAGAAATTTCCTGATAGTGTCTGATTTTTTCCAGCAATGTTTTAGAAATTGTATCATCTATCGCACTCACAGCCCATCTTGTCGGAACAAGTCTTCTCTGAATCCTCAAACCTAACATACCACCACTCAAAATCTTTATGATGTTACTCACTGGAATCTTTGATTTGTAAAGTTCTTTGATTGCTTGAGTTGATTTAACATCAGTATCACTTGTGAGATAATCTACTTTCTTCTCAACTTTAGGATTTGATTCTAGTTTTACTGACTTTAGAGGAGCAGGATTGCCTATCATAGGAACATGAGCATCCATTTGTATCCTTACTCTCGGTTTCTTTTTTAACTTGAAACTTGCATCAACTGGCTTGCTCGCTAAACTTATTTCCTGCATTAAATCTAGAAGCCTTGACTGCTGTTTTGATCTAGCACTTTTTATACTTGAAATAAATCTTGAATAAATCATCCTAGAGCGATAAGCAAGGATATCCTGAATACCTGCCCCTTGCTCATGCCACACTTCAGGCATGCTTAGTTCTTCTGTCTCTCCAAATTCTGTTGGAGCAAGAATCCCTGTAAAAACATTAGGATAGCCGTAACGACCAACAAAAATTTCTGGAGGACTTGAACCAGAAAATTCTTTAGATATCTTCGGCTGAAATTCCCTAAGCCTAGCTAAGATCTTGCAAGGCCCGCCACACCACCCCCTACCTTTACATCTAATACATAAAGATTCATCTATCATAACTTCACTTCCCCTTCACCTTTTTTCCTTACTCTGTTATCCCTAGAATTAAAAAAACAATTCCTACAATCATTAAACATACAACAACACCGCCTTTCAAAAATTCAATTGCTGCTGGTCCCCAATTGTAAAATAGTGGTATATTCAAGACAATCAATATAGGTGCCAATATCAAAATTACCCCTATCAAAATATTAAGTAATTTGCTCATACTCTCTTAAAGATATATTTATTTTTAAATTTTATTGTGTTTGTTATGATGAAAAGTTTTAAAAACAAATTTTGCCTTGGAAGTGCATGGCAAAAAAAAGAGAAAAAAATAAGGAGAAAGGGGAAATAGGGGCATTCATATTAATTAGAGTTCTACCACATAAGGAAAGAGGTATTTATGAAAAGCTGGAAAAGATGAAAAAAGTTATTCTTGTAAATGAACTTTTTGGTGAGTGGGATATTATAATTGGTGTGGATATTTCTAATGCCAAAGAATTAGACACTTTTGTTTCAGAAAAAATAAGAAAAATGAAGGAAATTGGCCTCACATCAACAATGATTGTGGCTAGATAATAAAATGAAATCCTCATATACTTACATAAGAAAAACATGGAAAAAGCCTAAAGAAAATCTTGGGAAATTATGGAGCAAGAGACTTATAGAATGGCGAAAAAGTAATGCAGTTGTTAGGGTAGAAAAGCCAACAAGACTTGACCGAGCTAGAACAATAGGTTATAAAGCCAAGAAAGGTTTTGTTGTTGCTAGAGTTCGTGTTAGAAGAGGAGGTAGAAGAAGACCAAAACCAAAAGGAGGAAGAAGGAGCAAGAGGCAAACAACAAAAAAAATTCTAAAGATGAATTACAAATGGGTGGCTGAACAAAGAGCCCAGAAAAAATTTTCTAATCTTCAGGTTCTAAATAGTTATTGGCTTGCAAAAGATGGGATGTTTGCTTGGTATGAAGTTATTTTTGTCGATATAAGCAGACCAGAAATTAAAAAAGACAAAAATATTACATGGATAACAAGCAAGAAACATAAGGGAAGAGTTTTTAGAGGATTAACAAGTGCTGGAAAAAAATCTAGGGGTTTAAGAAAGAAAGGTAAAAGGGCCATAAAAACCAGGCCTAGTATAAGAGCCAAGGGAAGAAGGGGAAAATAATAAAATTTAAATAAAGCTTTTGTTTATTATTTTCAATGAAAAAAGAGATGAAAAGAAGGATAGAGAAAAACCCTTCTAATATGATTCTGTATATTTTAGCTATCTGTCTCATTATCTTTATGATCTTTGCTATAATTCCAAAAGAAAAAGTTTTTGATGGCCATGGAGTAGCTGAATCACCAAGCACTAACAATAATGGGGGAACAGGATTTGTAACTCCTCAAGAACCAGGACTTGTTGCTCCAGCTGAAGTCACTCCTGCTATTGTTTGTGGGGATGGCATCTGTAGTTCTGGAGAATCATATAGCAGTTGTCCTGCAGATTGCTGCGCTAAGGAAGGTGAAACTGTTTTCTTGCCTCAGCATTGTTGCCCTGGTTTAAAAGCAGTAGCAGATTGTTATCCTGGACTGCCATGTCTTGCTGCTCTAACTTGTGTAAATTGTGGCAACCAAAAATGTACTAAGCCAGAAAATTCATTTAACTGTCCTCAAGATTGTGGCCCTGTGTGTGGTAATGGTATTTGTGAAAAAGATGATTTAACTGACTATGAAGAAAATTATCTTAACTGTCCTCAAGACTGTATTCCTCAATGTGGGAATAATATTTGTGAAGCTCCTATTGAAAATCCATTAAATTGTAATGCAGACTGTTGTGGTGCCAAAGGCGCTAGAGTAGGGCATCCTTTCTATTGTTGCGATGGCTTTGAGCTAGTAGAATTCCAACCTCCTGAAGCAAAAGAACCACAAAAATATTGTGTTGATTGTGGCAATGGTCTCTGCGAGCAGTTTGAGACAGCAGATAATTGCCCAGCTGATTGTGTTGGATTAGTTAATTGTAATGAATTGCCTCCAATATCAGCACAGATAAGCTATAAAACACCATATGTAAAATTAGAATGGAGATATTCTGAAGGAGCAGGAATAAGAATCAAAGAGCAGTATCTAAACATGGCTCACAGATGTAAAAA
Organism: Candidatus Pacearchaeota archaeon; assembly: GCA_026016245.1. Classification (GTDB taxonomy): domain Archaea; phylum Nanobdellota; class Nanobdellia; order Pacearchaeales; family UBA284; genus DAOWHW01. Next base: position 118,235 of record CP061211.1, on the reverse strand, counting down.
AGATCCTATCACAAAAATAAGAACATGTGATTGGGTTTCTATAAATATTGACAAGAACCTGCGGGCATGGAGTGAGAATATTAATATTGAATCTTCACGAACTAAATTTTATATGGTTAGTGCTATAGCTGAGATAGGCTGCACACCTGTATGTGATTATGTTGGGACAAGAAGTGAGGGTTGGTATGATTCTTGTACAGGAAATCTTTACAAATATGATAATTGTGGTGGATTATGGGCTGAGTGTAAGTATATTGGATCAAAAAGCGAAGGTTGGTATGTTGGAGGAACAACCAAGACAATTGAAAATTTAATTGCCTGGGATAGATGCTCTGAGAAAATAAAAGAATGTAAACTAGAATCAGGCCATTTCCAAAGATTCTTACAAATACTTTACAAACAACCACCAAAACAAAAAGGAGAATTAAGAGGAACTAGTGTAAGTTGGATATATAATCCACATAGACATGTAAGTTCTTATGAAATTATGAGTAAAAATAGTTTAGATTACATAGCAAAATGGATTTGTTCAGAAGGAGTATTCAAAGGAACAGCAACTGCCTATTGCGCTAATCCTCCTTGTCCAACTATTGTAACAGGCGAATTTGATGCAATAGCAGGATATCCTTATTTTGTCTCAGCCACAATGATAAGAAGAACAGTAGGAGCATCAGAAGTCCCAGAACAAATTATCTTTAATCTCTGCCCAGGACCAAACTACATCACAGTACCTATAGATACAATTTTAGATAAAGCCTCTAATCTTTGCGATAGTATGGGTCTATTGGATGAGGATGAAGCAGGTTATTGGGATGTTGAGACACAGGAACCAAAGATATATACCTGTGAAAGAATAAGAAGTTATCCTGCATTAAATTTTGACCTACAAGCTGGCGGGGTATATTATATCTACACAGATCCAAAAGGAAAGGGTATGACTTGGGCACAAGAATAAAATTAATTCATAATCACAACTTTTTCTGGCTTATACAATAATTCACCAGAATCTTTTGGTTTTGTAAATAAGAAATATGCTCCTGAAGGTAATGTTTTAACATTAATTTTATCTCCATTTGCTTTTTTTACAAGACTGCCTGCGGCATTGTAAAGAACAAAATTTCCTTTTTGATTTAAATTCAAAATTCCATTTGTTACAGGATTTGTTTTTATTAAAGAAAATGGTTCTTGAACTTTATTCTCAAGATTTTCTCCAATACCAACTATATTTAATGAACAACTTGGTGCAGAATCAGCATCCCACAATGCTCTTTCATATTTACATCCTGTTCTTGCATATAAACTTCCTTCTGATATTTCAAAAATAATACTATCATTTAATGCAGGGGGATCTAGAAATTTTCCTCTATTAAAATAAATATCATCATCAGGAATTCCTATCCTAAATCTTCCATTAAGTGTATCAGGCTTGCCTTTTACCCAACATTTTGCATCAACACTATCAACACTATCCCATACTTTATTGACAACAAAAGCATGACCACCAGGAAAAAGAGTTGTTAAATAGTTTGCAGTAGGTTTTACTATCCTAAATGTACTTGCTGTCTGTCCTGTTGTATCTGCAACAGATACTTTAACAGTATCACCGTCATATATCCAACCAGGATCTGATGTTCGTGTATAGAAATTATCCATATCTTGTCCAATTTTTGTCCAGATAGTATCATTTGAAGGATTAACAATTGCTACTGGACCACTATCAGTTGGAACATTATTTGCTGCTGGATAAACAAAACCAGAAAATGTATGATATTGCCCTAATAGAACTGTTGGGATTGTTGCTGCCACGATTGCTGCTTTTGGTAAACTTATCATATTTTTTTTATGTTTGGATTATATTTAAACTTTTTGGTTTACTACTTTTTAGGGGTTTCAAAAAAAATTAAAAGAAAAGAGGAAAATAAATTTTATTATGATGCTCATAATCTTCTAAGATGATTGTTTTAGTTTTTTCATCTATACTATAAATTAAAACAAAACTACCAACATGAACTCTCCTTTTATTTTGCATTGGAGCTCTTAATGGTTTAAAGTGATAAGGATTTTTTCTGATCTGTTCAATTTTTTTATTTAGAGCTTCAAATTGTATTTTATTCTTTTTAGCAAGCTTAGAAAAAATTTTATCAAGATGTTTTCTGATCTCAAGATTATACACTTTTACCTCTTTTTCAGGTATCTCTGTCTAAAATTACTTACTTTAACAGTTTTTTCTTTTTCTATCCCCTTTAGTTTTTCTATGTACTCTGGTCTAAGATCAGGTTCAAGAAGTTCAGTTGCATAAAGTTCAGCTACTTTGTTTATAGCTTCACTCTTATCTCTCAAGCCATACTTCGCTTTAACAATATTTAAGATTCTATTTGCTTTTTCATCCACATTTACTATTGCTTGTACCATATTAATATCATATTAATATCATATATATAAACTTTTCGACTCTCTTTTTTGATTTATTAAGAAAAAATTTATATAACCTCTACTCAATAAATTGCTATGGAATACCAATGTCAACGTTGTGGTTATAAATTTGAAGCCCAAAGACAGCCTTATGCTTGTCCTTACTGCGGCGAGATAGGAACAGCTAAACCTACTCCAACAGCTCCTGAATTGCTTGAAGAAGTAACTCCTAAGGAACAGAAAGAAGCAGAAAAAAAGGAGATGGAAAAAGAAAGGTTCTAAGTCTAGTTTTAGAAAGATTATTAAATTTATTTTCTTTGTTTTTTCTATGATTCTTAAAATAAAAAAAAGAGCGTGCAAAATTAATAAAAGAAATCCTGTAAAGATTCTTTTTCTAGATGAAGATAATCGTGTGAAAAGAGCTGCGAGAATCATCAAAAGACAAAAAATTGCTAAGCCTTTATTTCTCAATGAAAAAGTAAATATAGAGAAAAAAATAAACTTAGCTAGATTGATGTTAAAACAAGATAAAGTTGATGCTGTTATTTCAGGAGCAAGCCATTCAAGTATCTTAGCTATTTTACTTTCATTTGATTTTATGAGAAAAAATATCAATCATGTTAGTGGTTCTTTTTTAATGATCTCTCCTGATAAGAAAAAAGTGCTGCTTTTTGCTGACTGCGCTGCTCAACCAGATCCTAGTCCAAGACAATTAGCTGAAATTGCCTTACTAAGTGCAGAAACTTTTGAACTGATAACAATAAAAAAACCACGAATAGCTTTATTGTCATACTCAACTCATGGTTCTGGCAAAGGCAAAAGTCTTCAAAAAGTTTCAAAAGCATTGAGAATTTTAAAGAAAAAATATCCTAAGTTAATCATGAAAGGAGAAATTCAGGCTGATGCTGCCTTGAATGCAGTGATTGCCAAAAGAAAAGGAATAAAGTCTATTAATGCAAATGTCTTAATTTTTCCAAATCTTGATGCAGCTAACATTGGATATAAACTTGTGGAGCAGCTTGGGGGATGGCAAGCTATTGGTCCAGTATTACAAGGCCTAAGCAAGCAAGTTAATGACTTATCCAGAGGATGTAAAGTTGAGGATATTGTTGCACTTGCTGCAATAACTGTTTTGCAGGTTAATGAGCAGAGGAAAAATAAAAAAATTGAAAGGAGGTAAAAAATGATAATAACAGCTTTGAAACCTTATGGCTTAATCAAGGCACAATTAGACAAAAAAGATAAAATAGGGATAGTTTCGTGTAATAGTTGTGCCAAGCTTTGTGAAACTGGTGGTGAGAAAGAAATGAAAAAACTGGCTGAAAAATTAAAAAAAGATGACTTTAAGGTGGTTGATATGGATTTAATCGGAGTTCCTTGTGATTTTGACCAGTTAAAGAAAGATGAACTACACGGAGATGTGACTATAGTTCTTGCATGCGATGCTGGAGTCTATAATCTTAAGAAGTTATTTCCAAAAAGAAAAATAATAGAAGCTCTTGACACAACTGGTTTAGGTGCTTGGGATGAAAAAGGAAACTTAACTCTTGTAAGAAAATTTCAGTAGAAAAATTAAGATGAAAAGAAAAATTTTAATCTTTAATATAGGCTCAAAAACAATAAAGTATGCTTTTTATGAAAATAATAAGGTTAGAGAAAAGAAAATAATCTACACTAGAGTAAACAGAAAAATTATAGAAAAAATTGTTGGGAAGTTTAATCCAGATATCATAGTCCATAGGATTGTTCATGGAGGCCCAATAAGTAAACCTTGTTTTATTACTCCTTCTATTCTGAAAAAAATAAAAAAATACTCGAGATTTGCTCCATTACATAATCCTCACGAAATTAGGACTATTGAAATCTGTAGAAAGTTTGGAATAAAACAAATAGGAGTTTTTGATACTGCTTTCTTTTCTGAGCTTCCTGAAAAAACTAAGACTTATGCCTTGCCTTCTAAGATATTAAAAAAATATAAAATAAGGCGTTATGGTTTTCATGGAATAAATCATCAGTATGTAAGTGAACAAATTTTAAAGCAAATGAGAAAGAAAAATTTAAGGATTGTAACATGCCATCTTGGTGCAGGTTGCAGTATTAGTGCTGTTTTGAATGGCAAGGCTGTAGATACTAGCATGGGTTTAACTCCTTTAGAAGGTCCTTGCATGGTTACGAGAAGTGGCAGTATTGATCCTGGGATTATATTATTTCTTATAGAAAAATTTAGTTTCAGGAATGTAGAAAAGATGCTTAATAAGAAATCTGGTCTTTTTGCCTTAAGTGGAATAACAGATGTCGAAAAAATAGTGGCAAGAAGGAGAAGCAAAAAATATAAGCTTGCTTTTGAATTTTTTTGTTATAATATTGCTAAGTACATAGCTTCTTATACTGCTGCTCTTAATGGGATAGATGTTTTGGCATTCTCTGGCGGCATTGGAGAAGCTTCCAAGCCAGTCAGACAAAAAGTGCTAAGTTATCTAAAATTTTTACCAAAATTCAAAGTATTTGTAATTAAAGCTAATGAAGAAGAAGCTATATTTAAAGAAGCCTTGAAATTATTAAAATTAAGATGAATACCCAAGAAAAAGAAGAAATAAAAAAAGAAGCTGAAAGGGAGGCTGAGCGTGAAAGACGTGAACGAGATCTCGATGAACTTTTTGAGATAGTTAAACTAGTAAGACCAGGCACAAAATTAAGAACAGCTATTGATGATATGGTCAAAGCCAGCATGGGTTCTTTGATTGTCGTTGGTGACAGTCAAGAAGTACTTAAAACTACAAATGGTGGTTTTAAGATTGATTGTAAATTTACACCACAGAAACTTGTTGAGCTTAGTAAGATGGATGGAGCCATTATTTTATCAGATGACTTAAAAAAGATTGTTTATTGTAATACCTTACTTGTTCCAGATCATAATATTGAAACTCATGAAACAGGTACAAGACACAAGGCTGCTGAAAGAACAGCAAAACAGACTTCCAGGCCAGTTATAGCAGTCTCTGAAAGAAGAAAAACAATAAATCTGTATTATAAAAATACCAAATATGCCTTAAGGAATACTGAAAGAGTTCTTAGCAAGACTGTTGAGACTTTGAGAATGTTAGAGAAGCATAGAGAAATACTTAATGAATTGCTTGTAAATTTGAATGTGCTTGAATTTGCTAATTTTGAAAGTCTTAGAGACATTATTTCCTGTATTCAAAAGATGGAAATTATTTCTAGAATTGCAGAAACAATAAAAAAATATTTGATTGAACTTGGAAATGAAGGAAATCTTGTGGAAATTTTGCTTAAAGAAGTTATTAAAGGAGTTGATAAAGAAAAAAATCTCTTGCTTATGGATTACAGTAGAAACTGGGAATTTACAAAGACAGCCCTGGCTACTTTAAATTTCAACGAGGTTCTTGAATCAGAAAATATTATAAGAGTATTACTTTATTCAAGTCCTTCAGATCCTGTAATGCCTATAGGCTATAGACTTTTATCAAAAGTCTCTGTAAGCCAGGAATCAAAAGATACTCTGATAGGATATTTCAAAAATTTCCCATCAATACTTAACACAATAGAAACAGAACCAGATAAAATCACAAGAGTTATAGGAGAAAAAGATGCAAACAAATTGATTAAAGAGTTAAAAAAATTAAAAGAGCAAGTTCTAGTTGGAAAGAGAATTTAAAAAATGCTGACTCCAAAACAAATAGAAAAATTCAGAGATTTTTTAGAGAAAGCCCAAAATCCTTTATTTCTTTTTGATAATGATGTTGATGGCCTAGCTTCTTTTTTACTTTTGGCGAGATTTTGTGGAAAAGGTAAAGGTGTTGCAATAAAAAGTTTTCCTGATCTAAGTGTTTCTCATGCTAGGCGATTGTATGAATTTAAACCAGATTATGTTTTTGTCCTTGATAAGCCGCTGATAGAGAAAGGTTTTAGAGATTCTGCCAGGGAATTTGGAGTGCCTATTATATGGCTTGATCATCATCCTGCTCCAGATTATACTAATGAAGAAGGAATTTTTTATTTTAATCCTTTGCAAAATAAACCAAGTAATGAGCCAACTTCTTACTGGGCTTACAAAATCACAAAAAGAAAAGAGGATGAATGGATATCAATGATAGGCTGTTTAGCTGACTGGTATATTCCAGAATTTGATGAATCATTTTCTAAAGAATATCCTGATCTTTTTATCCTAACAAAAGATCCTGCAAAAGCATTATATGAGACTGAAATTGGCCGCATTGTGAAAATGCTAAGTTTTGCTCTTAAAGACAGGACAAGTATTGTTGTGAAGATGCTTAAAAACCTTCTGACTTTAAAAAATCCTCGTGAAATTCTTGACATTACAATAAAAACATCATCAATACATAGAAGATACAAGCAGATTAATAAAAAGTATGAGAAGATATTAAGCAGGGCAAGAGATATAGCAAGAACAAGCAAAAAGCTTCTTTTCTTTCAGTATGGCGGCGAGTTAAGTCTAAGCAGTGAACTTTCTAATGAACTTTCTTATTTTTACCCAGACAGAATTGTTGTTGTGGCATATATTAAAGGAACAAAAGCTAATATTTCTATCAGAGGGAATATAAATGTCAGGGATTTAATTGCCAAGGCCTTAGAAGGAATAGAAAGTACAAGTGGAGGACATGAAAAAGCTTCAGGAGCCTCTCTTAGTGTGGAGGATCTGCCGAAATTTAGAGATAAATTATTTGAGTTAATTAAAAAATAAAACAATGAAAAGAAAAATTATCTTTTTTTTGATTTTTGTTCTTCTTTTTTCTGTTTGGTTTGTTAGCGCAGAAGAATTTTCCCCAATTTATGGAGAACTTGAGTTATCAATAAAAATTTCTAATATTATTCAAAGCGAGGCTGAAAACATAATAGTTAACCTCTATCTTTTTCCTAAAGAAACAGCAAACCAGCAAGTTACTCTAATAACAGAACCAGATTCTGAAATAAAAGATGACAGCATAGAATTTGAATTTGAAGAGACAGGAACTCTTAAGCTTGAAATTAATGCTGAGATTAAGAGAGAAATTGTTATTAAAAGAGTTGGTAAGATTCATATTTCTGGGGCTAAATCTCCTGATGGCCTTGAAGAATTTACTGAATCTGCAGAATATGTTCTGAATGATGACCCTTTTATAAAAAACAAAGCTCAGCAACTTGCCACAACAGATACTTTTGAGACATTATACAAACTGGCAGAATATGTAAGGAAGAATATGGAATATGATCCAGAATATCAAGAAATCAAGAATGCAAGTTGGATTATGCAAGAGAAGAAAGGAGTCTGTTCCCATTATACTATCTTATTCATGTCCTTAGCAAGGTCTTTAGGCCTAGCAACAAGATATGTGAGTGGTATGGCTTATTCAAACAAAGAAAAAAGATGTGGGGAACATGCATGGGCTGAAGTCTGGATTCCTGGCCATGATTGGGTTCCTTTTGATCCCACTTTCGGCCAGTATGGATGGTTAGATTCAAGTCATGTTGTCATGATGTATAGTAATGATGCTGGAAGAGCTTCAATAGATTTTAGATATATTGGTGAGATAGAAACACAGAGCTTGGAAATAGAAACAAAGATAAAAAAATATAGTAAGAAAATTACACAGCCAATAGACATAACAATAAATCCATTAACAGATAAAATCTCAACAGATTCATACTTGCCTCTAGAAATAAAAGTTAAAAATCCTCATAATTATTATCTTGCCCTACCTTTCCGAGTTTCACTTGCTCCAGGAGTTTTTGGTGAAAGTGAAAAAATCCTTCTGCTAAAACCCCAAAGTGAGGTAACAGATTATTTCATTATTTACGTGGCTTCAGAAAATTATGAGAAATGCCAGGATAGTTGTATAGCAACTCTAGAAGTAAAGGATGTTTTTGAAAACTTTGACAATACTATAGTGATATTTAAAAAAGGAGCCACTAGAATAAGTTTAAGTGAAGCACAGCATTTTATCTCGCTTTATGACACAGAAGCAGACATAGATTTTTACTGTAAAGTTCTAGGAGAATCTTATTATGAATATGAAAACATGATTGTGGAATGTATTGTTGAGAACAGAGAGGAAAGAAAAGAACTTTCCATATGCAATCAAAACATCTGCGAAAATTTTACAATCAATAAAGACGAGAAAAAAAATATAACTCTTGAAATTCCCGCCTCACAAATAAATGAGAGTGAAAAAAAAGACATAAGTGTAATGAAATGTCTTATTTTATGTATTATAGCCAAGGAAAAAAGGGATGTTATAGGTGTTTCTTGCATCGATATAGTAATCCTAGATAGTCCTGAGATTAAAATAACCACTCTACAGAATACTGAAGCTAATTATGGTAGTAAAGGTAATCTTAGAGCAGTAATAGAGTCAAATACACAAATGACTGCTGAGATGATAATAGAAACACAAGAGTATATGGAAAAAAAAGAAATCTTGACAGAAAAAGATACGCAAGTAATAGACATACCAATAAAGACTTGGAAACTTGAAATAGGTGAAAATCCTGTAAAAATTACTTTCAGATATCAAGATAAAAAATACAAAGAATATGAGACAGAAAAAGAATTCCTTTTTACAATAAGAGATGTTGACATTTTCACAAAAATTATAGCAACAATCATACATATTTTTGATTAATTTTAACCTCGATAAATTTAAAAAAGTTTAAAAATCTCTCTTTCTTACCATTTTAAAGGAAAAAATTTAAGATGGGATTGAGAAAAGGTCGATGTTATAACAAAATTAACAAGCGTCCATACACTCGTAAGAGTAAAGTTAAAAGTAAGAGCTATCTGAAAACAATCCCAGCCATGAAAATCGCCAAATTTGTTATGGGTGACATTAAAGGTTTTTTTAAAAAAAAGTATCTTTTCAACATTTCCCTCATTACATTAGAACCAGTGCAAATAAGGGATAATGCTATCGAAGCTTCCAGACAAATGATACATAGACACCTTGAAAAAAAATTGAAAGGATCTTATTATTTTTCTGTTAGTGCTTATCCCCACCATGTCCTACGAGAGAATAAGATGTTGACTGGAGCAGGAGCAGATAGAATGCAGACAGGAATGCAGCTTTCATTTGGTAAGCCAGTAGGAATAGCTGCAAGAATCAAAGCTGGTGGCAAGATTTTTACCATAGCTTGCGATAAAGAAATGTTACCTACTGTCCGAACTATTTTCTCAAAAGTCAGGCCAAAAATCCCTGGAAAAAAATCCATTAGAGTTGAAAAAATAAGATAATAGAATAAAAGAGGATGGAAAAAGAAAAAGAAAGGTGGCAAGAATCAGAGCCACAAAAAATTGTTGATAGCTCTAGAAATATTGTATGGCTTTCTGAAATAGGCAAGAATGATGTTGCTATAGCTGGTGGCAAAGGAGCTAATCTTGCAGAAATGTACAATATTGATTTGCCAGTTCCTCCAGCATTCATAGTAACTGCCCAAGCTTATCAAAAATTTCTCAATGAAAGTAAAATCAGGGATAAGATTCTAGAAATAGCTAATGGAATTGATCTGGAAAATACAGCTGAACTTGAAGCTAAAGCAAAAGAAATAAGAGAGATTATAATAACAGCAGAAATGCCACAAGAACTTGCTAAAGCTATAATAGAAGCTTATTCAAACATTAATGTAGATAGATCAGCTCTAGAAGAAGCTTCAGCTGACGTGATGCGAATTATAACAGCTTCGAGAGAGCCATGTTTTGTTGCTGTCAGAAGCTCTGCAACAACTGAAGATCTAGCAACAGCTTCATTTGCAGGACAACAAGAAACTTATGTTAATATAAAAGGAAATAAGGATCTTCTAGAATCAATTAAAAAATGTTGGGCTTCTTTATTCACAGCCAGAGCAACTTATTACAGAACAAGAAAAGGATTTAGTCATGAGAATAGTTTTATAGCTGTAATAGTGCAAAAAATGATTAATTCTGAAAAATCTGGAGTCACTTTCACAATCAATCCTATGACAAATAATAAAAATGAAATAATCATAGAAGCAGTTTTTGGCTTAGGAGAGGGAATTGTTTCAGGAGCAATAGAGCCAGATAATTATGTTATTGATAAAAAAACACTCAGACCAAAAACAAAGAGAATAGGAAAAAAGAAAATCTCTTTCATGAGGGCTGGCACAGGAGAGACAATAAAAAAAGAGCTACCAGAGGAAGTGTGGGATCAGCAAGTTTTAGATGGTCATGAACTCAGAAGCTTAGCCAATTATTCTGTTAAAATAGAAGAGCATTACAAATGGCCACAAGATATTGAATGGGCTATAGAGGGTGGTAAAGTCTACATTGTTCAGAGCAGGCCAGTCACAACAATTGAAAAGAAAGTAAAAGAAGTAGAAAAAATAGAGATTCCAGAACTTCTTAAAGGATTAGCAGCCTCACCTGGCATGGCAAGTGGAACTGTAAAAATAATTTATAATCTCAAAGACTTATCGAAAATACAAAAAGGAGATGTTCTTGTAACGCGAATGACAAACCCTGATATGGTTGTTACAATGCAAAAATCCTCAGCCATTGTTACAGATGAAGGCGGATTGACGTGCCATGCAGCTATAATCTCAAGAGAAGTAGGAGTTCCTGCTGTTGTAGGAACAAGAACTGCCACTCAAAAACTTAAAGACGGCCAAATAATCACTGTAGATGGAACAAACGGAAAAATCTATGAAGGGAAGATAGAAAAAGAAGAAGTAGTAAAGCCATCTATAGCTGTAGAAATTCCAAAACCAAAACCAGAGATACCAACAATACCAAAACAAGTCAAAGAAGCTTATGAAGAGCTCAGGGAGAAAAAGTTCGAAAGAAAGAAGCCTCTTGTTAAAGTTAATTGTGATCTTCCTGATGTAGTTGAAAGAGCTGCTGCCACAGAAGCAGATGGTGTTGGCCTCATTAGATTAGAATTCATAATAGCACAAGGAGGTATTCATCCTGCTGAATTCATAAGGAGAGAAGAGCAAGAAAAATACACAGATCTTCTTGTTGAAGGTATTGAAAAGATAGCTGAGGCATTTAGAGGCAAGCCTGTATGGGTCAGAACAAGTGATATAAGAACAGATGAATATAAAGGACTTGAAGGAGCAAATAATGAACCTCGTGAAGATAATTCTATGATTGGATGGCATGGTATAAGAAGAGGTTTAGATGAACCAGAAATTCTCAAAGCTGAATTCCATGCAATAAAAAAATTACATGATAAAGGCTACAAAAATATTGGAGTGATGATTCCTTTTATAATAAACACTGATGAACTAAAAAAAGCTAAGGCAATGATGAATTCAATTGGCTTAGAACCAGGAAAAGATGTTGAATTTGGGGTAATGATTGAAACTCCTGCATCATGCTGGATTATTGAAGAGCTTTGCAAAGAGGGCATAGATTTCATAAGCTTTGGAACAAATGACTTAACACAATTAACTCTCGGCATTGACAGGAATAATGAAAGACTTGCAAGAATATATAGTGAAATGCATCCAGGAGTTTTAGGCCAGATTTCCAAAGTCATCCAAGTGTGCCAGAAATATAATGTTCAAACATCTATATGCGGACAAGCTGGCTCAACTCCAGCAATGGCACGATTCCTAACACAACTAGGAATAACAAGCATAAGCGCGAACATAGATTCAGTTGGGATGATTAGAGAAGCAGTAGATGATGCTTTTAATCCATAGTCTTTTATTCTAGAAAAATTTATAATAGCAAGCCTTCTAACTGAAACATGGAGCCTATAAAACACATAAAAATAACAAAAGGAGAGAAAGCAAGCAAAATTATTAAGGACATGGCCAGCTGTGGTTTTGGAGCTCGTCATCTTAGTCAAGCCACAAATATTCTTGAACAGTCTATCAAGGATAAAGAATGTAAACTTTTCTTAGGATTTGCAGGAGCTTTAGTGCCAGGAGGAATGAAAGAAATTATTATAGATATGTTAGAGCAAAATTATATAGATATTTTTGTTACAACAGGAGCTAATTTAACACATGATTTAATTGAAGCTCTTGGATTTAAGCACTATAAAAGAACAGAAAAACTTGATGATAAAGAATTAAACAAAAAAGGGATAGATAGGATTTACAATGTGTTGATGAAAAATCAGGTTTATGGAAAAATAGAGGATTTCTTTACAAAAAATTTCAATTATCTCTCAAAAGCCAAAAGTCCAAAAGAATTTTTATGGAAATTAGGTTCCTTAGTTAAAAAAAGATCTATTTTACAAACATGTTACAAGAAAAAAATTCCTATTTTCTGTCCAGCTCTTACAGATTCTGGTATAGGTTTAATGATTTGGGGCCAGCTAATAAGAAAAAAGAAAATTAACCTTGATTTTTTCAGAGATGTTCATGATATTATCGAGCTCTCGTGGCAGTCAAAAAAGACTGCTGTTTTCTATATTGGGGGAGGCGTTCCAAAAAACTTCATACAGCAGACAATGCAATTCACTCGTCCTGCAATATATGGGGTTCAGATAACAACAGACAGGCCAGAACCAGGAGGCAGCAGTGGGGCTCCTCTTAAAGAAGGTATAAGTTGGGGAAAAATGGCAGCAAGAGCAAAATTTGTGGATGTTTTCTGTGATGCCACTATTGCCCTGCCTTTAATTCATGCTGCACTCAAAGATAGGATAAAATAATCAAAAAATCCCAATAAAATATTTATATAGAAAGCTATTAACTAATTGATGATTATCACAGAACCTTATTTTAAAAAAATAATAAGAAATTTTCTTACATTTCTTGAAAAAGAAAATATTTCCTATGTAGCAGACCTAGAACAGAGATTAGACAAGAAATTCAGCATTGATAAGAATCCAGGAGAATATATTGCAATAGAAATGAGGCCTTCTAACTTTGATACAAAAGCTTACACAATAAGCTATATTATTCCAAATAAAGGAATCCCCATAGAAATCAAGATAAATAAAGCTCTGGGATATTCACAAATAATAATCAAAAGAGATAGAGTATTACCAAGTTATTCTCTTTTCCATATAGATATTTTTGGAAATATGGCACAGAATAAAGAATTAAAGATTACAAAAATATCTGAAATAAAAGAAGAATTAAAAAGATTAAAGAGGTAGTAACTTTCCATTATCTTACTTTCTCTTCTATTAATCTTGATAAAGCTATATTTTTTCTTTTAGCTTCTTTTCTTAGTTTTAGTATGACTTTTTTATCCAAAGTAATATCTATTCTTTTTCTTCCAATAGGCAATTTTCCTGTTCTATCAAATTCTTCTAACAGCCAACAACCATATTTTTCAAGTTGTTTGAATTTATTTGATTGCATTTCTAATCCTCCTCTCAAGCAGATTTAAATTTGTAAGATTTTGTTTTGCTACTTTGATAATAGCTTTGGTTATTCTTTCTATTTTTTTCTGAGTTATTTCGATTTTATGTTCTTTCATAAATCTTAAGGTTTCTCTCATCGCCGTCCTCTTGTTAGCATCTGTAAAAGGATGATCTACAATTATAGCCCTCCATAAATATGCCAATTGGCGATATTTTCCCTTACCTTTTGATACCTCAAGAGCAAACTTTAGACTGCCGTTAGCTCGTAAATGTCCCCCGTACTCTCTACCTAGCTTCTTCAATTTCTTTAATTTTTTATCTATTTTCCTATTCTTTCTTACCATATTTTATGTGTATATTTTTTGGTATTTAAATCTTTCTATTCGGTTCAGTAAATTTTTTAATACCATCTTTCTTTAGAATTTCATGAAAGAAAAAGAGGCAATTGAGAAAGGTATAGATATTGAAGCTCTTAAGACAGAACAAACAAAGCTAGCCAAGAACATCTCAACGAAAGATGTATTTAATTTTGAAAATGCAACAAGATTCGGAGCAATTCATACAGAAATTTTACAGAAAACAAAAGAAATAATGGCTTGTGCTGCTGTATGTGATGAGAATTTAGAACTTATAGAAGAAAAATATATTATAAAACCAATAAAATTTCCCTATATTCCTGGCTATAGAGCTTATAGAGAACTCATTCCAATGTCAATTGTTTACAGCAAGCTAGAAGAACAACCAGATGTTATATTTATCGAAGCTCATGGAATTGCCCATCCTAGAGGTTTAGGATTAACAAGCCATTTTGGAGTCAGTATAAATAAACCAACTATTGGAGTGGCTAAAAAAGTCCTAATAGGAGAGGAAAAAAATGGTGAGATAATTTTAAATAAGAAGATTGTTGCTAAAGCAATAGTAACAAAACAAGGAGCTAATCCAGTCTACATCTCTCCAGGCCATATGATCTCTCTAAAGACAGCTATAGAAGTAACAAAAAGATGTATTAAAGAACCACACAAAATGCCAGAACCTATTGTATTGGCTAGAAAAGTTGCTGAGAATGTAAAAAAAGAATTAGGAAAAAAGTAAAATTAAATTTCTTTTAGCTTATATTTAGAAGAGCCCATGCCAAATTTTTCTGCTTCTTTAACCTGTTCAACTCCAGATTTTTTATTAAATTTTAGAAAAACATCTTCTGAAGAATTTTTAGTGATTATATTATAAGCAGCCATATCAATAGCTACTGCATATTTACTAGCAAGATAACCAGAATCTTTTGCAATAATCTTTCCAGGATTTGACCCACAATCACACTCTTTAGTGATATTTTTTAAAAAAGAAATATAATAAATTTTTTTAAATTTTGTTTCTGCTATACTAGCACTTTCTGCTAAAAGAGTGTCAAAATAATTCACTTTAGGTTTAATTGCATTCTGTGGACAAACATAAATACAATTTGAACACCCATAACATTCTCCAAAAATAGGCTTGTCTTTAACTTTTAAAGTGTCTAAAGGACATGCTTTTTCACATTCACCACATTGAACACATCCTCCTTTATAGACAGGCATACCACCATCATGAATAGCTTTTTTCGTTTTTTTAGTTACTGCTCCCATTCCTAAATTTTTAATTGCTCCTCCAAATCCTGAACAGGCATGGCCTTTAATATGACTTATAACTAAAACACCATCTGCTTCAACTAAAGGTTTACAAACTTCATATTTCAAATTTTTTCCCTTAACTATAACAAAATCATTACTGATAACAATTTCTCCAAGAGCACTCCAGCCTTTCTCAGCAGCATACTTTTTGTATGTTTTAGGATTATTTCTTAAACTATGATACACTACAGGAGAATCAAATAAAAAGAATCCTATATCTAGATCTTTCAAAAGGTTTGTTACTGGCTTGATGTCCTGAGGAGTAAAAGCTGTCTTATTACCAGGCTCTCCAAAATGAATTTTTATAGCTATTCTTTTACAGCCCTTAAATGTCCTCTCCAACTCTTCCTTTATCTTTTTCAAGAACTTATTATAATTTTTTGAATGATACACAATAGTCATTTTAGTAATCAACCAAGAGGACAAATTAAGCTACATATCTCATTCTTGACTTCTGGCATACAACTGCCTCCAAAACATAAAACTTCTACCCCCTCATCAGTAAATCTTACTTGGCCCTCATCTTTACAAAAATTCCATATTTCTGCCTCAGATTTTTCATAACAATTAGCCTTACATAAATAGTCTATAGGATTTTCTCTCAAGCAAGTTTTGTTAATAGCAATCCATCTTCCTTCTTCAACCTTCTGCCATTCTATTTCACTAACACAGCCATTAAATCCACTAAGAAAAATTCCTAGAAAAATTAAAAGAACAAAAACAAAAATCAAATAACTTTTCATCTTACATACTACTAATTCCTAATTTAAGAGCTATTTGTTTAATTTTTTCTACAAGTTCATTAGCTGTATCATCTTCTATCTTCTTTCCTTCTCCAGGCTTTAATTCCTCTGTATTCTTAACCTTAACAAAATTCATCAAATCTCTTAATTCATTTTCAACACTAGCAATTTCTGCTTCTTTCTTAGCTTCTTCCATTCTTTCTTTAGTACTGTCTTCTCCTTCCATTTTTACTTTTAACCTCCTTTGATAAATATTAAATGAATTTTGTATTTTTAAGTTTTTTTATAATAGAAAAGCGTTGAACGGGATGACGTCCGAAGTCCTATAAGTCAACTGCACATCCGAAGACGCCGTTGTGCTTAAAAAATTCTTCCGCCATCTCGAACAAAAAATCGCGCCTTTTGTAGTATTTAAATCTTACGATGAATTTTCGTAATTTTCGAGGAGTGTAAGGAGAATCTATTTTAGATAGCCTTTTCTTGTTAGATAAATTATAGCAGGACCATATACAGTTAAACCAATTGCTGCTGGAAGAATAATTGATTTTAAAGGTTCTGGCGTTCCACTAAATTTATGAATTGTATATAAGGTACTACTCATTATAATACTAGGGACTATTTCACCCAAAGTCCATGCAAGATATTTATTTTCCATTTTAGCAAAATATTGACAAATTTTTCCAACAAAACCACCAAATAAAAAACTAAATGCAAATTGCTTTCCTGAAGCTAAAGCAGCAGGAGTTAAACCATGACCAACATTAACAAAGAATGCATAAGATGCACTTATTGTTCCAGTAACTACACCAATTTTAGGGTTTATTATTTTTGTCGCAATTCCGCCTAATCTTTTTTCTAAGGAATCTTTCATCTTTCAGAAACTAAAACAAACCTAAAAATTTTTTTCATTTATTATCCTTAAATCATCTCTTATCTTGTTTCTCGCCTCTACTAATTTTTGATTACTGACAGAAGTCATATTAATTAAAATTTCATCTCCTTGTGGCCTGTTTTTTTCAGCAAACTTTTTTATATATTCTAATTCATCTTTTATTAAACCCTTTCTTAATGCATCATAATAAAGTTTTGTTCCTGGAAAGACGCATAAAAGATTAGCTCTAGGAAGAACTCCACTTTTTTCAATCATTTTGATAGTATATTCTAGAGACTTCTCTGTTTCTCCGGGTAATCCAATTATAAAAAAACCAAAAGGCACTATTCCTGCTTCTTTAGTCATTTCAATCGCTTTCAAAGATTGTTCTGGAGTTATTCTTTTCCCAGTTCTCTTTATTACTTCTTCATCAAAAGACTCTATTCCATACCATACTGTTTCACACTTATTTCTTTTGAATTTTTTTAATAAATCTGAATCCACATCATTAACTCTTAACCAACAATTCCAATTGGTTGTATATTTTTCCAAGATGTTTGACACTTCGATTGCCCATTCTCTATTAGAAATGAAATTTTCATCAGTGATCATTATGCTCTTTTTTCCTAAATTTTTTTCTATATTAACAAACTCTTCTTCTATATGTTCAAGACTTCTCCTTCGAACTCCTTTCATAAGTTTAAAACAAAAACTACAATTATAATAACATCCTCTACTAAACAAAGCAGAAATCCATCTTTTTTCATTTATCGTCTCTTTTAAATCTGGCCATTGCATATGGTCCTCATAAGGTAATGAACTTAAATCCTTAATTAACATTCTTGGTCTATTCACTATTAATTTATTTTGTTCTCTATAAATAATCCCATTAATATTGTTCAATTTTTTCTCTTGTTCAACACATTGTAAGATTTCTAATAGAGTATGCTCTCCTTCTCCTATAACTACAATATCTGCAGGGATATTTTTCATAATTAAGTTATCTTCACTTAATTTAAAAGAACTTACAAGCGGACCACCAAGAATTATTGGTAAATTTTTTCTCTTTTCCTTTAAATAAGAAATGGTTTTTTCTAAAGAAAGATAACTATCAATAGCTGTGTGAAACCCTATAAACGAAAAATCTTTTATATCTTTTTCAATTCTTTTGAGATATTCATTATTCAAAGAAAATTCTTCTCGATAATCAATGATCTTTGGTTCATATCCTTTTTCTCTCAAAAAAGATTCTAAACAGAGTAATCCATTAATTTCCCAATCTTTTCTTTCATAGTCTTTATCAGGAATATAATTTGTTGGGGGACAAATAAGTGCAATTTTTCTATTTCTCATTTTAGAACAAACCTAAAAATTTTTTCCTGGATTTACAACTTTTCTTAGGTTCATGATAATTGTCTATTTCTTTAGCCAACCATTTATTAATTAATTGTTCTCCAGCATAATCTTTTTCAAGAGGTCCAAATAATGCTCCAACGTCATAAGCTGCTTTGCACATTTCTTTTAGATAAGGCCTAGCCATTACAAAGTGTTTATAAGCTCTTTCATTGGAGACAAAACCAAAAACCAAACAAGACCTACAAGTCACCATTAGTGAAAGTCTTCCTTCATCCTTCGGTGTTTTCATAATCATCTTCTTCAGTTCTCTCTTCCTTTGTTCAACGACTTCTTTTAATGTCATTTCCCTTCTCCCTTAAGGTAAACAGATAGATTAACATCAAAATAGTCATAATTTTTAAGCATTTTTTCAACTTTATTTAACAAAGAAGGATCATAAAGGCGAATATCTACTTTTGTTAATAGTTCTTCCCTATGCAATCTCCTTGCTAAATCCAACACCTGAGTTGTTTCAATTTTATTGAAGAGCTGAAGATACTTACCTAAATATTTTTTCCTATCTATAGCTAGAAGTAAATAGCGCTCACTAGGAATAGGATGATATCTTCTGGTTGTTACCCTATTATCAGGATATTCTTTTTTTACAAGAGAAACTAAGTCTTTTTCTAATTTCTTTACCCTTCCTTCATGTATTTTTTCTGGGAGGAATTTCCTTATTTTTAATTCAGTCATTTTCCTTCGTCCTCAACTTTTTTAGTTATTTTTTCCATGCATTCTGGATTGATAGATATATAACAGCTGTTAGGATACTCTTTATTCTCTCGAAGACCAATTCTTTTAAATTCTTCTAATAACCTATCTTCTTTTTTCTTTCTCTTTTTGTCAGCTCTATCTCTTAATTTTGAAATTGGCCACAAAATACCATATTTTATTGGAATCCATACTGGACTTGTTCCCCACTTTGCCACAAATCCTATCCCTTTGCCTGTATAAACAAAAGGTAAGGTCCATTTTGCAGGCACTTTTTCCTTATAAATTACTTCTGCTCCATCTTCAACCAAGATTCCAGTTGATTGTATTAACTTATCTAAGGCATGCCTTAGCACATCTTGATAATCTCTATGTCCCCTTGCATACAATTTTATCCTTACATTATCCTTCTCTCTTTCTAAGTTTATTTTGTAACCAAATTTTTGGCCACTATATCCTTTACAAAAATAATTTAATCCCACTTCATCTTTTTCATCTAGAGCTTTATTTATAATTTTAACTAAATTTTTCTTTTCTATTTTTACAGGGGGTATACAAACATAAGAAATACAAGAATTTTCTTTTTTTGGTGTATGTAAGGCAGTTTCAAAACCGAAATTAACTGCATCCCAAGCTATTTCTTGTCTTTCGTCAAATCTTTTTTGTTGTACTTTAGTTCTTTCTTGCTTAAAGCTATATCCATCTACAATAGACTTTTTCTTTATCTCTGGCATTATTACTCCCAACTCTGGTTGTTCCTCGTGCCGATGAAAATTGCTTTCCACATCATACCTAAATTTCTTCCCATTTCTCGCAATGAAGTCCCTATGGATCCTAAAATGTGCTTTCTGTCTCTCGTATCCTCTCTCGTATCCAAAACCAGTAATAAACTCAATAAACGAGCCATAAAAATTTTCTGCTTGTTTTTCTGTTAATAGGAAATTAGCCCCAGTACTGGCATAATTAATAATACTTTCCCCAAAAGCTTTTAACTCAGCCTTTTTTGATTTAATAATAACTTCTTTAAATTGTGGCTTTTTTTCATAAGTACTCTCTACTATTTCACTCACTACTTTTGCAAATTTTTCTGTTCCTTCATAGTTTTTGAGAGAATAAATTACTTTCTCGGCTAATCCCTTAAAAGTTGTTTCAAATTTTTTGTATGGCATTTTTTCCCTTAGCTTCAAAATTTATACTGGATCTTTAAGCTAGGCATCCATTCACTAAAATCAGTTGTTCCTGTTGTTATACTAGTTGAAAGTTTTCCACTCCTAATTACTGTTCCCGCCATGAAATAATAGCCATCTGAAGTCAAAGATTTTGAGCCACGTGCAAAAAGAACTATTGTTGCGTTTCCTATTGTTGGGCCAATATAGAAACCAAAAGAACTTGCACTAGCATTATCCTTATCTCCTTCTACTTTTCCATAAATAGTTGCTTTTCCAAACTGTTCTGCCCTAAAGATACTTCCATCTATTGTTTTAGATCCATCAGAAGCAAGATTTCCTCTTGCACTAAACCCAGTTCCAGCAATCATACCATCAAGAGTTAAACTTTTATTACCATTGAAATCTGTTGAAGCCTCTAGTCCAAAATTTTTATTTAAAATTGCTCCATTTGTATTTTGAGTTGCGCTATTAATGCCAACATCTAAATGATAGCCTTTTCCAATATCTGAAATCATACCAACATAAAAACCATATCCTTTCTTACTAAACTTCACATTTGCAGCATTTTGATATTCCTTTGTTATAGTCTCTTTTATCCTCTGTAAATCAAGTGGTTTTGCTTCTAAAACTCCAGGCAACCAGAAAGGTGCTGTATAAAGAGCTACTTTTGCAGTATCTTTTATTCCTTGGACAACTTTTCCTAACAATTTATTTATTTTCATTTTTATTATTAATCTGCCTCCCTTGGATTAACAAGATATTGAGTCTGAGAACCATGCTTAGCTATTTTCTTTGTCAGAATAAAAGTTCCGTTCTTCTTTCTATCTTGATTCCCCTTAACTCTAGCCATTTTATGTATAATTTATACATAAATTTAGAATTCTAGATTTTTAAAGGTTTCTGTTTGTAACTATTTAAAAGTTACATCAACTTCCTTTAAATCCTTCAGCATTTTCCTCATTTTTTCTATTTCATTATCTATAATATATGAATCAACATATTCTATTTTAGGAATATAAATTTCAGTTTGGACATTAGCCCAATCCTGATCGAGCCCAGAATAAATATTATTGTAATGCACAACTGCTGATTTCTTGGAATAAACTTCTTTTGAAAGAGAATTGCAGATATGTAAGATTAATGTAGAATATTTCCCATCATATTTATTTATCCATTTTTGTACTGAAAATTCCTTATTATCATCTATGTATACCCACAGATGATCTCTATAATTATAATCTCCATGAGCATTTAAAATAATTTTGCCTTTCAATCCATTTATTTTAGAATATAACTCAGTCAGCTCTTTAATTTTAGGATTTTGTTCTAAAGAACTATCTAAACAACTATTAATTTCTAGTTCAGGATCATATTCAGGATCTACATCTTCTTCAAATTCTCTTATCATTTCTTCGCTACAATGCAAAACAACATCATCTATTGTAAATATTTTCATCTTCCCTTAACCTTTATTATCATTTTATTAATCTAATCTGATTTATTTGATTTTTTTTTAATTTTACTAAATAAATTTTTAAAAAATCCTTTTGATTTCTCCCATTCTTCAATACCTAAACTTATATCAACGATTTTTAATAATCCTTTTTTTGATGGTAAGCCTTTAAGACCTATAACTTGTGGATAAGCAGGACCCTTCACAAAAATTGTTGGAACAGCCATTATTCCCATTTGCTTAGCTTTTTTCTGTCCATGAGGGGTTGCCGTATTCACTTCAATAACTTTTACATTTCTCTCTTTTTTAATCTGTTTAGCTAAATTTAATGCAGGAAGACAATGAGGGCAAGTAGGAGATGTGAAAACCATTATTTTGGATTTTTTAGAATCAGATTCTTGTTCTCTACTCTCTTCTTCATTTTCCTTCCATCCACATTTTAGATGATGTTTCCAATTATTAGGAATTTCTTTCCCACATCTTGGACATTTTTTCCATTTTTCTTTTGATACTAACTTCTGTTTCATTAAATCATTTTCTAATTTTATTGAACTTTGTAAATTTTTAATTTCATGTATTTCTTTCTCTATCTTATCTAGATCTTTCTTTACATCATTTTTCTGCATTTCACTTTCAAGCTTCTTTTTATTTTCTATAATTAGATTGTATTTTTTAATAAAATCTGTTAAATATTCATAATTCATTTTTTTTATCTGTTCTTTTATTCTATTAATTATTTTATCCTTTACGCTTATCTTTTCTTCAGATATTGCTCTTGATAAATTATTTAGAATATCAATTATCTTAAGATTAGAATCAATAAGTAAGGCTTCTAATTCATTTGCAATATAATTATCAATAAGTTTTTTTTCAAATTCAGAAGTCATATCTAGTCTTTGATACTTTTTAAGTGATTTTTTTAGTTTTGAAAAATCAGAAACTATTTTTTCTTTCATTTTACTGAGATCTATAGTTATTTCTTTTTGCTTGATATCCAAATTATTTGAGAATATATATTTCTCAGAATTAATTATTTGTTCCTTCTTTTTTATCAAATAATCTTCTCTTTTTTCTAATTCAAAAAGATCTTTTTTATTTTTATCAAGATCAATAATTAATATTTCTTTTTCTTTATTAAATTCTTCTTCATTTTCTAAATTTTTAATCTCATTATTTTCTCGTTCCATTTTTTATAACTAAAGATATTATAAAAAATAAAAAGATTACTCTTTATCTATTTTTTGCTATTAATATAAAAATATAAAATATATTAAAAAATAATTAATAAATTATAAAAAATACTAAAGATTATCTATAGATTAACTTTTTATAACATCTAGAAATACAAATATACGATGAAACAGGGCCCTAAAATGATTATTGTTTTAGAACAAAAAATAGAAATGCGTGAGCCGGGATTCGAACCCGGGTCACAACCGTTCTGCTTTTTCTTTCCCATCAAAGATTCGCTTTGATTAAACCTTTCTGGAAAGATTTATTGGCAGGGTTGCGTCTTACCACTGGACTACTCACGCATAAAACAATTAAAAATAAGAAATATTTAAAGGTTTTGAGCCAATTTTTCTAAATCACTTTCTGTTAAAGGCGAATAGTTTGTAGTTTTTGTTATTTTTGTTATCATGATTTTATGGCCTTTATATTTTTGTTTTATAATCTGAAGTTGTTGATAAGCCTCTGTAGGATTCTGAAGCAAAAGATCCATATCATCATCAAAAGTGCCTGGCTCATGCTCTACTTCAATATGATATTTTATTTCTTTATATTTTTCCATTTTAATTTTAATACCCAGGAGGCATTTCAGGAACTTGGCTTGCTTGATTTGTCTTACTGCTTGCTATGACATCATCTATCCTTAATATCATCATTGTCACTTCACTTGCTGACTTGATTGCTTGGTTTTTTATTTCTAAGGGTTCAACAATTCCTTGTTTTAGTGCATCTGTAATTTCTCCTCCTCTTGATGTCCCTACACTAGTGTCAAGGCCAGTTGTTGTTTCATTTTTATCATGCCTTGCTTTTAATTCAGTTAAAGTGTCTATGGGATCAAGACCAGCATTTTCTGCTAATGTTCTTGGAATAACCTCAAGTGAATCTGCAAAAGCATTAATAGCAAGCTGCTCTCTACCTCTAATTCCCTGGCCATAAGCTCTTAATCTTCTCGCTAATTCTATTTCAAAAGCTCCTCCTCCTGCAACAATATAGCCTTTTTCAAGAGCAACACCCACATCTCCGATTCCATCTTTTATTGCTCTCTCTAATTCATCAATAACATGCTCTGTTCCACCCCTAATTAAAATTGTCAAGGCTTTAGGATTTCTGCATCCCATTACATAAGTTAATCCTTCCTCTCCTTCTTTGATTTCTTTAACAACATCTGCATGACCAAGGTCTTCTTTGGAAAGTTCATTGAGATTGCTTACAATCTTACTGCCTGTTGCCTTGGCAAGTAACTCCATATCAGACTTTTTAATTCTTCTAGCAGCAAAAATATTTTCTTTTGTTAGATAATATTGGGCAACATCATCTATCCCTTTCTGACACAACACAACATTAGCTTCAACTTCTTTTATCTTATTAACCATATCTTTCAACATCTTTTCTTCTTGATCTATAAAAGCCTGAAGTTGTTCTGGACTTGTTACTTGTATTTTTGTATCTGTCTCAGGACTTTTTAATTCTAGAGCCGCATCAAGCAAAGCTATCTTAGCATCTTTAATCTGTGAAGGCATATCAGAATGAACTCTTTCCTTGTCTAAAACTATTCCTGAAATAAGTTTTGTGTCTTCTATTCCCTCTCCCTTCTTCTTTTCTAGCTTAATATTATCTCTATTTATTTTTATTCCTTCATCACTTTCCTCCATCACCTGTAAAACAGCCTCAACAACTATTTGACTTAGCTTTTCTTTAGCAGCTTCAGCACCTTTACCTGTCATTGCTGTGATGACTATTTGCTTAAGGAGATCTTTTTGTTGTGGCGAGATTTTATAGGATATTTCTTTAGAGAGTTCATGTGCTCTCTTTGCTCCTAATCTGTATCCGCGAGCTATAACAGTAGGATGTATCTTCTCATCTAAAAGTTTTTCAGCATTTTCAAGAAGTTTTCCTGCGATAATTACAGCTGTTGTAGTTCCGTCTCCTACCTCATCTTCTTGAGTTTTTGCAATTTCAACCATCATCTTTGCAGCAGGATGTTCAATCTCCATCTCATCCAAAATAGTAACACCATCATTTGTAACTGTAATATCACCTATACTATCTACTAACATCTTGTCCATTCCTTTAGGTCCTAGTGTGGTTTTTATTGCATCTGCTACAAGCCTAGCTGCCAAAATATTGTTTCTCTGAGCATCTCTACCTATCATTCTTTGGATGTTTTCAGGCAATACATATATTGGTTGTTTTTCAGCCATTTTATTTTTGGGAACAAGCTAATCTAATTTCTTCAAAGCTGGATCAACTTTTTCTTTCTTAAAATCTATTAAATATTCACTATTAAGCAAAGCACTTACCACTATATCAGGAGATTGTGTAAGTAGGAATAAATCTGGATCTTTTGCAATTGTATCTTTATGAAACACCATAACTTCTCTATATCCTTGTTTACCGGGATATCTAGGTGTTACAAGAGTGCCTTTTCGGAAACCAGCTAGATAAGCTAAAGCATAACTAACATCTAAATCATTTGTTCCTTCAATTTTTACTCTTTGTTCAGCCATTTTTTCAAAAATATAATTATACCCTTAACCTATATAACCCTTGCTTAGCAGATTTAAAAAGTTTTCTCTAATTTTGTAATATATATTTTATTCCCACATAATCTATTTAAAATAAATCAGTTTGGGATTAAAATGTTAGACAAATCAACTTCTAGATGTTTAGTGGATTTTGAAATTAAACAAGCTGTGGAAGAAGAAATTATTTCTACTTCAAATGAAGATTTAGAAAATAGAATTCAACCATCTTCTTTTGAACCAAGGATAGGAGATGAAGTTTATGTTATTGATACAGAAAGTGGTGGTCTTTTTAGGCCAAGCAATTATGAGCCTGTTTATAGAAGTTTATTACAACTTCCTAACAAAAGACGTCAAAAACATACTATAGATAAAGAATTTGAAATAAAAAAAGGGTATAGCTATCTCTTGCCTCTGGAAGAAAAACTTATGCTACCTGGGAATTTTAGAGTCAAATCTTCTCCAAAAAGCAGTAGAGGGAGAGTTTTTATTTTAAACAGGCTACTCACAGATTATCATGATTGTTTTGATGAAGTTACAGTTAGCAATAAAAAATTAGAACTCTGGCTGCTCTTACAACCTCTTGCTTTTAATTTAATAATACAGCCAGGAATGACTTTTAATCAACTAAGATTTCTCATAGGAAATGAAAATAAATTAACAGATAAAGAACTAGAAAAAGAATATCAAAAAGAGCCTATACTTTACTCTATAGAGGAAGATTCTTTAAAAGAGATAAAAAATCCACAAATTCATGATGGATTAAGATTAACTTTAGATATTTCAGGAAAACAAACTTCTGGGATAGTTGGATTTAAAGCAAGGAATAACCCTATTCCCATAGATATTAAGGAAAAAGAGGGATATAATGTTGAAGAATATTTTGAGCCTATAATCATGAAAAATAACACAGTAGAAATCAAACCAGGAAAGTGTTATTTATTATCTTCAAAAGAATATATTAAAATTCCATCAAACCTAAGCGCTGAATTAAAAGACCATTCACATGTTGGCATACATGGGCCGTTACATTTTGCAGGTTTTTTTGATAATGGTTTTAATGGATGTGCTGTTTTTGAGGTTAGATCTGAAGAAATTTCTCCAATGATTTTGAGAGATGGAATGGCTATAAGCGAACTACAGATTTTCCGTGGTTTAACTCCAAAAAAATGTTATGGAAAAGACAAAGGTTCTAGTTATAATGGACAAATAGGACCTAGGCTATCAAATAATTTTAAAAAAGTAGATTTCCCGAAACTTGGGAAAGACTACAAAAAATTAAACAGAAAAGTATTAGCTTTACCAAAAAGAGAACTGCTTGAATTTCGTGACTCTAAAGAAGGTTTTGAAATTATAACTCCAACCAAAGCAAAGAATTTGGAAAAACTCGTACAAGCGGCTCCTATGTTTTCATTAAGATATGATTGTGAGGAAGATCAAGAGATATTACAAATAGTGCCTTATGTTTTAATTTTTAGAAAAGATAATAATAAAGATGAAGTTTTTTATTATGTTAGAACAAAGGATATAAAAGCATATGGAGATTCTAGACTTTTTGGTAAGTATTCTATTGGTGTTGGAGGTCACATAAATGAATCTGACAGGCCAGACTATTTGTTAAATTGTGTAAAACGTGAAGTTCATGAAGAAGAAGTAAAATTTGAAAAACAATCATCAGAACCAGTTCTTGTTGGAACATTAATGGCAAGTGAAAAACCAGTAGATAGAGTTCATTTTGGATTTATTTATGCTATCCAAACAGATGGAAATGTAAGACCAAAAGAATCTTCTATTGTAAAAAGTGATTTTATCCCCATAGATATACTTAAAGAAATATCTTATGAATATAATTATGAAACTTGGAGTAAAATACTAATTCCCCATCTTCCAGAAATAAAAGATTTCTTAACAAAAACTATTTAAAACAAAATAACTATCTGCGTTTATGAAAGTCGGGATTAAAGTAGGTGATGTCATGACCAGGAAATTTGTGTCAATAAAGCCAGATATAACTATGGTTGAATGTGCTAAAATTATGGTTAAAAAGGGAGTTGGTTCTGTTATTGTCAGATCTGATCAAATGTTGAAAGGAATAGTTACAGAAGGTGATTTAGTAAGGGCCATGGCCAAAAGTCTCAATAAAAAAAAGACCAAGGTAAATAAGATAATGACAAAGAAAGTTCATGGAATCAAGCCTGGGAAGGACATTTTTGATGCTCTTGTGACTATGAAAAAGAAAAGAGTAAGATGGCTTCCTGTTCTTGTTAATCATAAGGTTATTGGCTTTCTTACAGAGAAGGACATTCTGAAAATACAGCCAGATCTTTTTGATATTGCTTTCCAGAATGTTAAGATTGCGGAGGAAGAAGAGAAATGGAAGCGTATCAGGGCAGTGGATGAATTTCGTTGGGTGAGAGAGGGACCTTGCCATGAATGTGGTGTTTTTGATTTACTTTATAAGATAGGTAACAGATATCTTTGCGCAAATTGTAGGAGAAAAGAATCAGGACAATGGGAAGAGTGATTTAACTATTCATTACTCTAGTTACTTGTTTTGCTGTTAATTTTGCTGTGGATGCAACTTTTCCAACAAGAGATTTTTTTTCAAATAAACCAAATTCCTCATATGGTTTTCTCAATTTTTTTGTATTACCTGATTCTATGTTTTCACAAATCTTGAATAATGTCTTAATTGAATTTATATATGGTTTTATGTCTTCATCAGAGCCATTCCCAACTACAGAAGTATGTCTAGTATTTATAAAAAGACCACCAAAATAAATAGCTCTTTCCAATTCTTCCTGATTTATTTCTGGGGCATCTTTTATTTGCAATTCTTCTAAAAAATTTTTTCTTTTTTTAACATAATCTTCTGTTAAAATTTTTATTGTTGTTTTTGGATTCTTGAAATAATTAAATATAGTTGGGAAACACCACTGAGCAGCCAAACCAATCCCTCTTGAAATCCTTTTTACACTTCCAGGATCTACTAAACATACAAATAAATTATGCCAAGGATAGCCATCAAACTGATCTAAGGTTTTAAGGTTATCTTCAGCTAAGTATTTTTTGGCCAGATTTTTAAAAGCTTTTTCTGTTTCTTTTTTCAAAGATTTAGGCCATCCTTTAGCATCTTTTCCAGATAAAAACACAAGGGAATTCATGTAAATCTTAGTTAAATCTTCTAAGGAAGGTTCTCTTATTTTACTTCTCAGATCTCTTACTATTGCTCCTTCATAGAGAGATAATTTTTCATGTATAACTATTTTTGGATTATTTGCTTGCTTGAGTATTTCAACATCAATTAATTTTGAATTTCCATTATTTATTCCTGATACAAGCTCTTTCATCCTTTCATCGAGTGATTTTTCAGAAACAAAAGTAGAAAGAGTTAATTTTAATTTATCAAAAGGTTCATATCCTACACTCCAACAATAAGGAAATGTTCCTGCCCATGCACCAAGAAAAGAACTATATCTATCTGGTCTAAGTGGATCTTTGTTGCATATATCTAATATTGTTCTTCTCAAAGCATAATGTGCTTCGTCTTTATCTTTTTTAATTATAAAATTCATAGGAAGATGTAAATTAGAACCAGGAGAGGGATATGCTGTATAATCTTTAATAGTAATCTTATTTGTTAGGGTTTTATTTCCCTGTCTCCTATTGAAAATAGATCTCTCTATAGGAACAACATCTACACCAACAACCTTTACTCCAGCAAGATATCTAGAGAGAATTGATGAGAGATGTTCTTCTAGTTCCTCTCTTGACATTTCTACTCCTAACATCGAACTTTTTTCCTTTGGTGATGGTTTCAACATTTTAAGTAAAGTAAATTGTACATTTAGCCATATTATGAATATAACTTTGAGCTGATTTCAATTTCTCACATATTTTTCCAACCTTCAGATTATTAGCTGAAATAGAATCACCTCTTTTCATAATATCTTCTTTTTTTGAAGATGCATTATAAGCAAGCTTGATATCTTTCTTGTAATAGGAATGCATCACATCAAGATAAGTTTTTTTAATGATTATAAAAATTTCTAAAATCTTTTTTATTGTTGTCCTATTAAATTTCTTGTGTTTTAATTCACGGGCGATTCTTTTTAATTCATCCCCAATTCTTTCCATATTCATACCTAACCACCAAGTATGTGTCAACTCTACTGAATTAAAACCCCATTTATTCAAGATAGAGGGATTCTCAAGACCATAAACTGTTAATTTCCATAAAAGGAAGTAGAATTTATTAACATCACCATCAGTTTCGTATATTTCATTAAACTCTTTTTCATTGATTTTGTGATTATCTAAACAAAATTGAAGATCCTCAAACATACTTCTCACATTATTATCTATTCTTCTGATTATGCTCTTAATTGAAACATTGTTAATATCAAGAAAATCGGCAGCAACTATTTCTTTGGAATTTTTATCAATAATATCTATACCAATGAATTGTTTCAAATTCTTTTTTATTTCCGGAATTTTTTCCTTGATATTTGGTGCAGTTACTGACAAAACATTGAAACCTTTAATATATGCGGCAAGAATTTCTCTTTGTATTAATTTCATATCTTTAGATGTAGCATGTATTACAGCTTTTTTATAAATAATATCACTTCTTTCTTTTGGTAATACTAAAAGTTCGCCATTAGAATTCTGTTTTAGATACACTACATCACCTTTCTTTAGTTTGTTTTCTTTCATCCAGGACTTTGGAATAGAAATTATGTGAGATGAGTTTCCAAATTTAATGATTTTTCTAGTTTCCATTTCCAATAGCCTTTGTAGAAAATATATACTCTATATGCTTTTAAATATTTATATTCTAAAAAATAATGGTTTTTTTCATGTTATTATCATGCAGTTGTTAGAGGTATATACCATATATACTTTATATAGCTCAAGTATTTATATGGGTTCTTTATTATATACCTGTGGCTAAGGAAAATGAAAAGAAAAAATTTAATTCGAGATGAAGAGGCTAATGGAATGACAAGATTCACTGAATGGTATCTTTTGCAGGACACAGATGCACTCAAAGAAGCGCAATTCAGGGAACTTAAATTCATGGAGAAGAAATGGGTCAAGGAAGGCACATGTGAGGAATGTGGCGGCTTTGACATTCTATCAAAACATGAAGGAATGTTTCTCTGTAATGAATGTCTAAAACTTATCAACTCAAACAACAAGAAACACAAAAGAAAGAGAAAATAAACAAAAACAAAGAAAGGATTTATCAAGCTATTAGTCTGACTTTTTTTCTATTCTGATTCTGTATAAAAGTCGCTAAGCCCTCAATATGGCTGACCTTTTCTCCCAGTATTACTCTCCTTAATCTATCATTTATCCTAACTCCATTCTTGACAAGCTCTTTTTTTAGCCAATGATACAACTGTTTGCCTTTTTTATCAAAATCTGTCAATATGATACATTCTTTTACCTCAGAAGAAATTTTTTCTATTTGAACATAAAGAGGTCTACCATGTAAAATAAAAATATTCTCAAAACCAATCTTTTCAAGAGCTTTTTTGTCTTTTTTGCCCTCAACAATAACCAATATATGAGAATCAACTGCTTTATTAATTTCATTCAGAATATTATACTTTTTCATCTTTTTATGGGCCCGACGCGATTCGAACGCGCGACACCCTGGTATCTCCTTTAGGGTTGATAAGGGATATGCCCTTATTAAGAGCCAGGTGCTCTGCCAGACTTCGATATATACCCATTACTAAAAGAAGGAAAATTTGTTTATAAATTTTTATAAGTTAGGAAAGAAAGAAGTTAGGAATATTTTCTCCAAGTTTTTTTACACCTAACACATTTGAAAAATTGGGTCTCGGCTTCATCTCCTGATCGCATTTGAGCAGAAAAATAATATGCTTTATCATTACCACATTCAGGGCAGGTCTCTGTAACAACTGGCCAAACACTGGAATCTTTCTCATGTAAAACATCTATCTTTGTCACCTTACCAACTTTTTCAGAACTAATGATTTTTATTTTTTCTTTAGATCTATGACCACATTTAGGACAAGAAAAATTCTTCTTTTTTTGTACTAAAATAGCCCCACACTTCGGACAAAATTTCATTTTATTCTTTTAACTTTAGTTTCTATATTTAAAAACTTTTCTATTAGAAATTAAAACTTTAGAGGGGTATTAAATAAATTACCTGAAAAGTTCAACAAAGAAAAGCTTAACCCAGCCAAGTTTCGGGATTCTGACTGCTGCTTTGCCTAAAATCTGCTCTTCTCCTATATTTTCTTCATAAGGCCACTGACCATCATTATGATCACCTTTTGTTTCGAAAACAATCTCACTATCCTCACTTTTTACTTCCACAATCCTATGTATGATAGGGGTTGCTTGTTCCTGTATTTTGAAAATAATAACATTGCCTAGCTCATAACTTTCCTCTCCTTTCACAACTATAATGTCGCCTTTATCAAGACCTTTGTTCCAGGACCATTCTCTAACTTGTTCTTTTGTTATGTCATTATCTAAATACCACTGGCCATGCAAGGAAAACCAGGAATCAAAATTACCCTCATGCTCCATACTATGGCTCTCAATAATAACAAAAGGCAAAGGAGTGCAAAGAATCAAGCCAAATAAGGGGAATATAATAAATTTCACTATAAGGAAAACTAGAATTAAATCAACAATCCAGCTCCAGATACTATTGCTGTGCCACAAAAAATCCCATGTTTTTTTCAAGACACTTTTTATATTTGCCATCTTTATTTATTTTGATTTATAACTTTAAAAATTTACTTAATTCTAAAATCTATCCTAATATGATATTTGTAAGGAGCTATCTCCCTGACTTTTTTTATTTTTGTTATCTTAATTTTCTTTTTTGCTTTTTCTGCTTCTCTCGTTATCTTGTATTCTACTTCCTTCAAATTTTGTTCTTTTACAAAATCATAAAAATGAATTATTGTACCAAGTTTAGAAACTTTGAAAGCCTCTTTTAAGAAAGTCTCTTTTAACTGAGGTCTTGCCATGACAATTCTATCAAATTTTGTCTTTAATTTAGGAATAATTCTCTTGACATCTCCTTGGATGATTTTTATATTCGCCAATTTGTTTAGTCTGACATTTTCTTTAGCATATTTTGAAGCCATCCTGCTAATTTCAATACAATAAATTTCTTTTGCTTTGCTCTTTTTTCCTATTACAATACCATAAGGTGCTACTCCAGAAAACATGACAAGAACTTTCTCACCTCTTTTGACTTTTTTTGCTATTTCTAATCTGTCAGTACCTAGTCTTGGACTAAAATAACACTTGTTGATATCAAGTTTTAGCACACAGCCACTTTCCTTATGTAGTATTTCTGTCTGCTTCTTGCCAGCAATCCATCTCAGCTTTGGAATTCTAAGCCTACCAGATATTTTGCTCTGACTATAAACTGATTTGATATTCTTATGTTTCTTTAATAGAACCTTTGCAAATTTTTTATTTTGTCTTGTAACTTTATCTAGGTGTAATATAGCTATATTTCCTATAATATCAAAAGCAACCATTTTATCTATTTATTTCTATTTTTCAAAAAAGTATTCTAAAGCTTCTTCTATTGTTCCAACCTCTATAACCTCTATACCAGCCTCTTCACTTATATTAACTTTCCTTGGAACTTGCTCTGTTGTACAGAATTCATTCGGGCCAAATTTCTCACAATGTTCTCTTGTCTCATAAATAATCTCCTGACCTTGAAGTAGGGGGACAAGGAAAATTTTTGCTCCAGCATCCCCAGAGATTTTTGCTTTAGGAAGTATTGCACTAACAGGACCTATAGTGCCATCATGATTCACTGTCCCTGTTATAACAACATCATCCCTCAATTCTTTATTTTCTAAAATAGATATTGTTGCTATGGTTATCGCAGCTCCAGCACTTTCCCTACCTATGACAGAAGCATTAGCATAAATATTATAAACAAAATCATAATTATTAATATCCTCTTCTGTTATTTCTGATGCCACATTCTTAGCTATTCTAATACTATGTTGTGTATCAGCCCAGAACAATAAATTGTCTATGTCAACTAAAGTTCTCCCACTTCCTGGAACAGCTTCCACCACAAGCACAGTCATGACACCATTGCCCTCCTTATCAACAGCAGGCAAATAAGTTACAGCTTGGGTTGAATTAAGCAATGGTTTTTTTATCATGAACTCTATCTTTTGTGGCTCTTCCTCTACCACTGAAACAGGAAAAAGGGAGAGTGAAATAAGAATAGTAAAAACAAGAGATAAGATAAGAGCAATCATAACTATACTTAAAACAAGAATGGTGATTTTTTGTTTTGTTTTCTTTTGCTTCTTCCTTGTTTTCCTTTTTCTCTTTTTCTTTTTAGTTTTCTTCCTTGCCATTATATCCCTTCTTTTATTTTTTTCAGCATCTTTGTTCTTTTTTCTCCTTTTTCTTTCATTCTCTTGTAAACTTCCTTTCCAGCCCATATAGATGCTGCAGCAAGTATCAATATTATCAAAATAAGCAAGATTATACAGCAAGGCAAGTAAGGCAGCCTTAACAAGCTAACAATTGTAGTAGGAGGGCTCACAACTTTCAGCTCTATAGGTTTATTGAATAAAAGCTTTTTACTATCATATCCCTTAACAAAAAGATAATAAGTCCCTTCCCTAAAATCAACAGGAACTCTTCCTTCTAATTTAAGATTCATATTAGTATTTCCAGAAACAGGACAATAATTCAATGTCTCTACCTCTATACCTTCAGGGGATTCAGTTTCAATTATTAGGTCAGTGATAGATAGGAAGTATTTAAAGCCCACATCAATCTTAAAATGTTCTCCTGGATAAACATCTCTGGGCACTGAAAAAACAATTTCATAGCCAGCTGGAAGTCTACAGCCACCAACATAGCCTCTTCTTTCTCCTTCAACTTCTTCTATGAGTGGTGGGCAAGTACAGAAAATAAAACTATCTTCAACCCAATCAGAACATGCTGAATAATTATCGCAAGTCCTGACACGCCATGTATAAAGAGCTTGATCTGTTAGAATGAGTGTTTGTGGCGAGCTTGCAGGACTTTGAGTAGTGCCATGGAAATAAAATTCATCATGACAAGCATCTCCCTCACCATCTATATTAGCAGAAGTCCATTTTAATGTTACTTGATTAACACAAGTATCTGATTGATTTGTTAGATTTGGAGAAGGGCAAGGGTTATTTCCAATATTGAAAGTGTCAGATGCCCAAGCACTGCACTCCCATAGATCACATTCTTGTACTTGCCATATGTGAGAACCATAACCTAAACCACTTATGATCATAGGAGGAGTAGCATGAGTTGTTAAATTTCCATCTATTCTGAAATTATAATATGTTATATCATTATCAGCATCAGGACATGGGGCAGTGGTATTTGAAGTCCAATTTAAAGTAACAGTATTACTATATGTATCTGGTTGTGGTGTCAGGATTGGAACACAAGGGGGTGTGTTGTAAACTGAAAAGGTATCAGTAGATGGAGGCGAGCAACAAGAAGGCAAAGAGCTTAGACATGTTTTAACACTCCATGTATAATTCTTAAAAGCAAGGTTTGTTTTGCTTTGGGGGGAAGTGGCAGTTATCCAACCAGAATTATCAAAATTCCACTGGTCAAAAGTAGCATAAGGAGAAGTTCCAGAACTCCAGTTAAACCAAAAAGTTATGTTAGGATAATGGCTGTCTGGAACAGGAACAAGTGATGGAGATGTTGGAGCTTCACATAGAGTGACATTAACAAAAGCAGCTTGATATGCATCTGCCTGTCCTGTGTTTGTTCTGTAAAAAGTTCCTTTTTTTGCTGTAACACTAACATTTCCATAAGGCTGCAAGTTAAGATTAGCTATAACATAATAGCCACCTAAATCAGTCAAAGCGCTTCTGACACAATTTTCAGGTGGTGTTGTACAGCCATCAACAGAGACAGTAACATTAGCTCCTGTAACTTTTGTCCCATTTAGATAAAAAACAAAACCTTCACAAGTTCCCATGAAAATATCTGTCTTAACAGCACTGCTCAAAAAAAGAATAGACACTAGAAATACTAAAACCAAAACCTCTTTTTTTATTCTCATTTTATAATTATGGATCAAATAAATATGTTTTATTATATTGAAGTGTGTGATTTAGATATGCATAAATAAATTGGCCTTCTCCCTTATATATTTTTGTGAAAGGATTCTGCGCTGCCCTAGGGCTATAGATGTCAAATTCTTGACCAGGGAGGTCCCATTTCATCATATACCTGTGTTTTGCTGAATCTATATATTTAGTTACATTAGTCTCAAAAAGATAAGGCCAGCTAGGAGCATCCCATCCTTGAACCATTGCTATATCCATATCAGAATTAGGTGGTCCAAATACAGAAAATATCTCACTAGAATAATCTAAAACAAAATATGATTCATTAACATCAAGACTGTCAAAAGGATTATTTACAGCTCTTGGACTATAAATATCATACTCCATTCTTGTTGTGTTCCATCTCATCACATACCTATAACTTATATTCTGAAAAACACCATCCACAGATTTGTTGGTGGCATTTGCACATAATGATAATAAACTCCATCCAGGGCCAATATAAAAAGTACATACAGGCACTATGGTTACAGAAACTATACCCACAGTACCTTTACCTGTTATTGTCTTTTTCCAAAAAATAGGAATTTTTAAAACAAATATTGCAAATAAAAAATATA
Source organism: Candidatus Pacearchaeota archaeon (assembly GCA_026016245.1). Lineage (GTDB taxonomy): Archaea > Nanobdellota > Nanobdellia > Pacearchaeales > UBA284 > DAOWHW01. The sequence goes on along the minus strand of CP061211.1, from coordinate 82,036 downwards.
CAAGAATCATAAAAAGCATAGCACAAACTGCTATCAAAAGTCTTGTTTTCTTTTTTTTGTCCATTATCCTCTTTTTATTTGGTTTGGAGTGGGCCCGATGGGATTCGAACCCATGACCCCTACGTTTCTAGAACCAAACTACAGTGGAACGCAAAGCGCTCCAGTTCCATCACCCCCTTTAAGAGGCTGTAGTAAGGCTATCAGCGTAGTGCTCTAAACCAGGCTGAGCTACGGGCCCAATAACAAATATAAAGCAATTTTAATTTAAAAATGTTTTTAGAAAAAATAAAAAGAAGACAAGAAGCGCTCCGGATAGGATTCGAACCTACGACCCCACGGTTTCTGCAGGCAAAAATAGTTTCTTTACCTCCTAGAGCTTTCTTTTCTAAAGAAAGCTGTAGTAACAGCCGTGTGCTCTAGCCACTGAGCTACCGGAGCATAGAATAAAAAGTTAAGAATTATTTATAAATCTATTTCTTATCCTCTTCCTTTTTTTCTTCTTTCTTAATCATCTCTTCAATATCCTCTTCAGCCAATTCCCTTAATCTATTTCTACTTTTTTCAAGATAAGTATAAACTTTTGATTGTGAGGATCCTCGAATTAAAGCCTCTATAGCATGGCTTGCAACATCAACATTCTCACTCCTTCCAATAATTCCAACAATATGATCCATCAAAACAATATCACACTCACTCAACTTTTCAATAAGTTCCTTTGTCCTTCCTTGCTTGCCAATTATCCTCCCAATAACAATATGGACTCTAGAACTTTTAGTCCTAGTTTTTATATCTATCTTCTTCAGCATGAAATCTGTATCTTTAAGCAGTAAAGCAGTATCAATATCAAAACCAAGAGAAATAGAATCAAGAATCTCGCCAGCAAGATACTCAGCAAAAGAATCCTCGCTTTCTATTAAAACAGTTTTTCCTGAAAATTCCAAAGAAACATTAAGGGCTTTCTCTAACCTTGCTTTATTTTTCTTAACTATACTCAACCTTTTTTCTAAAGGAACTTTTTGCATGAAAAAATAAAAGAAATCTAAATTAAATATTTAACTATTCAATAACTCTTAAACTCTCATTATATTCTTTTATTGATTCGTTTACCATAGATAAGAATTTACCCCAAATATCTGATATCTTTGCTTTATGAACTTCTACTAATGGAATTTAGAAATAGTAACAAAATCAAAACTCTTCTTCCAAAGTCTTAAGAAAACCCTTACGTCTTAGCCAGTCAACTTCAGCAGGATGATATTTCCATATTATATCTCCTTTCTCTTCTCCACCTAACTCCCAGGGCTCAACTAACACAACATTACCTTCTCTCAACCAAAGTCTTCTTCTTAATCTTCCAGGAACTCTACAAATACGACTTTTACCATCTAGACATTTAATCGTCATTCTATTTCCTCCTAATCTCTGTTCAAGAATTCCTAAAACTTCTTTACCCCTAGGCAGCCTAACTCTAAATACCTCTTCTTTTGTTTGTTTTTTCCTTTTCTTTTTGAATCTAGCCATTTTATAAAAGAAATAAAATAAGCTTATAAAAGCTTTTAAAGAAGAGCCATTGCATGAGGCACACCCTGAATTTCTATAACCCTACCTTCATCAACAATCTCTGCTTTAATCCCAGTCTCAATAGCCTGCTTTCCAACAAAATTAAAACATGCATTCTCTTGTGATTTTTCTTTCAAGAGTTCTATGACTTTATCTTTAGACATCTCCTCTCCTTTGTAAAATTGCTCACTAACCTCAAGCTGCATATTTCCCTCTTCAAACCTCTTCCCTATTAAATCAGAATCACAAATAGAAATAACTTCTCTATATGCTTGATGTATCTTGACAAGAATTTTTGGCATCTTAAGCAAGTTTATAGACTTCTTTTACTTTAACTATTATTGCAGCTTTTGCTGGCATTTCTTTATTTTCTTTCATATTTTTAACAAACTTTAACCATTTGCCTTTTGTAATATAATTTGCTTTTCCCTTTAACTGATAGCCAATAGTTCCTTTTTTGTTCCATACAACTATGGCAACATTTTTATTTTTCAGTAAATTCTTTTTTGTTTTATTCATATAATTGTCTGTAATAACTAAAGTATCTGGTCCTGTTACTTTAACACAAGCAATAGCTACCACATTTGGTTTTTTAGAATAAGATGTAGCAAATGCCAGAATATTTTTTTGAATTAAATTTTTAAGTTTTTTATCGATTCTTACCATTTTAAACAATCTTTGCCCTAACAGAATGTTTTGCTCCGCAAGCAAGACAATGTAGGAACATGAATTTACCTTCTTTAATAAGTTCAGTATCTGGCTTGCCGCATTCTGGGCATAAGACAAATTCTTTAACATAAGCCTCAATTTTTTCATTAATCATCCTGGAACTTAATTTTCTATTTAAAATTAATCTATCTCCTTTGATATTTCCTTGAGTTGCTAATTCTCTTGCTAAGAATTTTGCAAGGTGTTCTGGTTTTCTTCTTAAATTAGAGCATATCTGGGAGAAATTGCTGATTATGGTTTGATATCCTACTATGTGTGATTCAACCTTAGGAATCTCGAAACGCTCAATTGTCTTGACTTGCTTGACTTCTTTATATGCCTTTTCTAATAAATCTTGATATTGTTTTTGTTCTGTCATGATTTTTTATAGAAGGATATTTTAAATACTTAACTCTTAACTCTCAATACCTTTTCTCTGTCTTATCTGTCTGATGATTTTTTCTTGCAGATCTTTTGGAACAGGAGCAAAAAGCTGATTAGTAATGAAGAAGGTTGCTCTTCCTTCTGTGGCTCCTCTAAGTTCATTGCTTAAACCAATCATCTCACTTACTGGAAGCTTGGCTTTTGCACTCAAATGCTCTCCTTCCTGATCCATACTAAGCAATTGGCCCCTCTTGCTCTGTATTGTTTTTGTAACTTCTCCTATAAATCTGAAAGGAGCTTCTATTAATATATTTTGAAGTGGCTCAAACATCAAGGGCCTAGCATCTTGCATCGCTAGTCTTAATGAATCTCTCACTGCTGGAAGAACTTGTGCAGGACCTCTATGGATAGCGTCCTCGTGAAGTTTTGTATCCATAAGAGAGACTTTCATTTTCATGCAAGGTTCTTTTGCAAGAATTCCTGAATCAACTACTTGCTCAAATGCTGCCATAACCATTTCTATAACCTCTCCTATATGTACTATACCTCTAGTCTTATCACAAAGAACACAATCTCTGTAAACTTCCTTATACTGCTTAGCTTCATCATGGCTTACACCCAAAGAAGTAAGAATCTTAGATAGATTTTCATCTTTCTTCTTTATCTTTACTTCAGGGATCTCTCCATCTTTAATTGCTTTGTAAACAGCATTTTCTAATGGTTCTACTTGCAAGAAAAAGACATTATGTTTGTTTGGACTTCTTCCCTCAAAAGTTCTACTTGGCTTGGTTATTGTTTCTCTATAAACAACTATTGGTGGGCTTGTGCTTATATCAACACCTTTCTCTGTTTTGATTCTATTGGCAACAACATCTAAATGTAATTCACCCATTCCGCTAAGTAGATGTTGCCCTGTTTCTTCATTAATTTCAATCTTTATAGTAGGATCCTCTTTTCCTATCTGTTTGAGAACTGAGATAAGTTTTGGTAGGTCAGCTGGCTTCTTTGCTTCAATGCTTGTTGTAACAACTGGCTCAAACATATGTTTTAGAGCTTCAAAAGGTTCAACTTTTTCACTACTTACAGTCTCTCCAGCAGAAACTCCAGTTAATCCTACTACCCCAACAATATTTCCAGCAGGAGCCTCATCAATAATAAGTCTTCGACTGCCTCTATAAACATTAACTTGCTGCACTCTCACAGTTTTTTTAGCCATATTCATCCATAATTCCTGGCCTTTTTTTATTGATCCAGAGAAAAGTCTTCCACCAGCAACTTCTCCAGCATGTTTATCAATAACAATTTTAGTAGGAACAAAAATAACAGGGCCTTTAGGATCACAATTTTTCAATGCCTGTCCTTCCTCACTTTCAATATCTCCATGCCATATTTTAGGGATTCTATAAACTTGAGCTTCGATAGGATCTGGAAGATGCTTAACAACCATATTCATAATTATAGTGTAGAGGGGAGCTTTTTTTGCCATCTCCTCCAACTTATTGTTTTCATAAGCATCAATAACATCCTTGAAACTGAGATTAGTTTTTTGCATAAAAGGAATAGACATTGCCCATCTATCTTTTGCAGAACCAAAAGTAACACTTCCTTCTTTAACACCCACCAACCAGCTCTTGCACTCTTTTGATGCAATACTTAGAATAAATTTATTAACAGAGTCTATTGTTTTCAACAGCCTATTCTGAATTTCTTGAGGATTAAGTTTTAATTCCTTTATCAACCTATCAACTTTATTGATAAACAAAGTAGGTTTAACTCTCTCCCTTAATGCCTGTCTTAATACAGTTTCTGTTTGTGGCATCATTCCCTCTGCTGCATCCACAAGAACAATAGCTCCATCAGTAGCTCTCATTGCTCTTGTAACTTCTCCTGAAAAATCAACATGTCCTGGGGTATCTATAAGATTAACCAAATAGTCCTTGCCTTCAACACTATGGACCATATTCACATTAGCACTATCAATTGTAATTCCTCTTGCTTTCTCATCTTCGTGGAAATCCATAACTAGTAGCTTCCCAGCCAAATCTTCAGATATCATACCTGCTCCAGCAAGTAAGGAATCTGTCATAGTAGTCTTTCCATGATCAATATGTGCAACTATACCAATATTCCTAATATATTTGGGTTTAAACATTAATTCTGTTATTTTATGTGTTTTTTTGTCCTCAACCATCTTTTTAACGTGCAGAATCAGCTTGTTTTTCTGTTTCAATTTTTTTGGTTATAGCAAAACTCTCATTAGTCCCTTTAGACGCAAGAATGATTTCATTTGCAAGTGTTTCAGGAATCTTCTTTTTTTTGGCAAAAGCTTTATCGTAAGCTCCATGAACAATATGCTTTAAGGCAACATTTAATCTTCTAAGAGGTGCGCTATCAGTTGCTTGAGGATATCTAGCACCCCCATACTCTATAGTTGTTATTTCATCTCTTGGAGCAGCTTTCTCTACAGCTCTAACAAGAACTTGAATAGGATTTTCTTTGGTTCTTTCCTCAATAATCTTAAAAGCCCCTAGCACAATATTAGCTCCTTTTGTATACTTACCACAAGATTTGGTCATAATTTTGTGTTTCTTTCCTCTATGACCTGGAACAGCAACAATATTTATCAGCCTCTCAACAATATTTACCTTAGCCTTACCAAATCTCTCACGATATCTTCCTCTGGATTTTAACACTAGTTTTATATCTAGATTAATATATCTCTTCAAACCAAAATCCTCAATTTTCACATCTTCAGTACCATATAAATCAAAAATTTTCATCTTATTCTCTTTATCTTCCACCTTTCTCTATCTTACCTCTAACTAACATCGCAAGAGGCTGGTCATTTACCTTGATAACAGTATATCTAACACAAGGGATATCTCCTTTAGCTCTTCCTTGTTTTCCTCCAATAGCTTCTATCATAACCTCATCGTGCTCGTCAATAAACTTAGAAGCTAGATTGCCAGGAACATAGGCAGTGACTTGCCTTCCATTCTTAATAAGCTGGACTCTAACACACTTTCTCATAGCAGAGTTTGGCTGCTTTGCTTCAAATTGCACCTTTTCTAAAACAATTCCTTTAGCCTGGCTTGTGCCTTGAAGAGGGTCAGACTTTTCCTTTAATTTCAATAATCTTTTTTTATACTTCTGACTAGACCAACGGAACTTCTTCCTTTTCTTCTTAATTTTTCGAGCATTCAACATTCCCATTTTACCCTCTATAATCTGATATAAGTTAATTTTCGTATATATTTATAAATGTTTCTTACATTTTACAAACATGCAAGATATACTCAAACCTTTTGGCAAGACTGACGTTCTTTCATACTATAGTGCTATCGCAAATAAACTAAAAAATTTTCTGAAAAACAAGGAAATTGCATCAAAAGTATGGCTTCCTTTTGGTTTTTTCATAAAAAGAGGCTCCAAAGCCCAACCTTTATACATTGAAGAATTCAGTGTTGTGGATAATAAACTCTTAGAATTAAGAAGTAAGACTAATCTAAAAAGAGCAAGAGACAAGATAACAAAACAGCAAGATAAGATATGGGGATATTTTCCTCAAGCCAAACTAATAGATTTTTTCTATGCCACCAACAGGGAAGGAAAAGGCAAGCCAATAGACAGAATTTTCTTTGATATTGATAGAGGAAAAGGAACAACAGCGCAGCAAACCCAACAAGTTATCATAGCTTTAATAAAAACAATAAGGAGTGATAAAGAATTTAAAAAATTAATCAAGTTCAAAACTTTCTTGATGTGGACAGGCAAGAGTTTTCATCTCTATTTAATGCTAAACAAGGCTGTGCCACAAAGTTTCTATCAAAAATACATAAGTTGTAAAAAAGATAAGCCTTTGGAAAGTTTCACAGGAAGATGGGCTCAAAAAATCAGCAAAGAAACAAAAATAAAAGTAAAAGGGGGACATGAAAAAACTTTTAATACAATAATAATAGATCCAAGCCAGACACCAAGTGGAAAACTAGCAAGATGTCCTTTTAGTCTGCATATGAAAAGTCCAAAAGAAGTGGATGGCATCTCAGTTCCACTCAATGAAAAAATGTTGCAAGACAAAACTCTTGTTAAAAAACTTGAATCATTAACACCAGAAAAAGTAATAAAAAATCTCAACAGATGGGCAAGAAACTTACCAAAATGAAAGAGATAAAGATCTTAGCAATTGGCGACTTTCATGGAAAAATCCCTTATTTCATAAAAAAAGTAATCAAAAAAGAAAAACCAGATTTAATCATAAGTCCGGGAGATTTCTGTCCTCTTTATGAAAGAAAACTTATTTTCAAATATTCTTATGGGACAGACAAACCATTATGGCAAGTAATAGGAAAGAAAAAACAAAAAGAATTCACAAAAAAAAATTTAAGAGATGGGAAGAAAGTTATTGTTTATATAGGTAATTTAAATATACCAGCAATATCAGTCACAGGAAATATAGACCTAACTACTTATAGAGATATAGGTGAAATTTCCAGCCCCCGTAGAAGAAGATTGCACAAAAAAGATTTAATTACTCCTCTTCTTAAAAAGCATAAAATAAAAGTTGCTGACTATAAGTTAGTAAATTTTGAAAATCTTTATTTTGTGGGTTATCCAAGAAGTTCTTATTATGGTATTAAACCTAGAATGAAAGATAAATTAAGATTAAGATTGAAAGATTATAGAAATCAAAAAAAGAGAATAGAGAAAGAAATAAAAAAAATAGATAGGAAAAATTTTATTTTTATTTCTCATAATGTTCCATACAAAACAAAACTTGATTTAATAAGGGCAAAAGGAGCACATAAATTAGCTAAAGGAAAACATTATGGTTCTTATCTTACTCGTAAAATAATAGAAAAGCATAAACCTTTATTGTGTGTGGCTGGTCACATGCATGAAAACCAAGGACAAGATAAAATAGGAAAAACCCTTATCATAAATCCAGGAGCAGCCAAGTATGGTAAATATGCTATGATTACTATAAGAGATAGTAAGATAAGGGTAAAATTCAAAAAATGAGAATAAAATATGAAGATGCTCCAGATATCAAGAGAAAAATAGATTTGATAATTAATATTTTAGATATGGGGCATCTTAACAAAGACAGAATATTTTGTTTGAGAAGTCATGGTTCAAAATCTAGAGGAATAATAGCTCGATGCCATTCATTACCGAAGGTGATGCAGCTCTCTCTCGGGGCAGAACCAGCTTATATAATAGAAGTGATAAGTAAAAATTTTGATAAACAAAGCGAGGAAGAGAAGCTTAAAACCTTGATTCATGAATTGTTGCATATACCGAAGAGCTTTGGCGGCGGTTTCAGGCACCATAATGTCATAACAAAAGCAAGAATAAAGAGACTATTCAGCAGATACAAAAAATCTATCGACGGAGAATAGAAAGATTTAAATAATAGTTCTGCCTTAAATTATTAATTAAATGGCTAAGGTCAATTTAAATCAAAAGGAGGTTAAATAAAAAATGGGAAAAGTTCTTGTTAAAGGCGCAGTAAAAAGAAAGAAAGGATACTTATACTACATCGACGGAAAAGGTAATGTCTGTGAAGCAAAAATGGCTCGTGGTGGAAGAAAAAAGAAAAAAAAGAAGGCCAAAAAGAAGAAGAAAAAGAAGTAAACCCCAGATTTAATTTTTCTTTTTTTATTTTTATATTTTATTTTTTGCAGAATGCTGCTTCTATGGTTTTTTGTAACTCTTCTGTATTCAATGGTTTTTTTAAATATCTAAAATGTTTTGTCTTTTTTGCTCGCTCATAAAGCTCGTCATTAAAGTGTCCTGTAATGTAAATAATAGGAATATCAGAATTCTCATGTATTTTTTCAACAGCTTCAATACCATCCATATTTCCTCTTAATGATATATTCATAAGTATTAAATCAAGACAAGCATTTTTTACTTTTTCAATAGCTTCTTCCCCAGAAGGCACAATACCAATAACTGAGTATCCAAAACCTTGCAAAGTTCTTTTTATATCCATTGCTACGATTCCTTCATCTTCAACAATCAAAATACTTTTTGACATTTTCCCTTAGCTAATTTTTTATTCTATTATTATTTATTGGCTGAAAAATTCATACCTATTTCTTCCTTTCCTTTTAGCGACATAAAGTGCTTTATCAGCATTATCAATTAACTGTTCTATCTCTTCACTATCATTAGGATATACTGAAATACCCATGCTAGTAGTCATGTTTATTTTTTTATTACTAATATTAAATGGTTTTTGAAAAACTTCATAGACTTTATCTGCTAAAAATTTAATATCTTCTTTTTTTGTAACATTAGTATATAGAATTAAAAACTCATCTCCTCCAAGACGAGCTAAAGTATCGCCCTTTCTAACACATTTTTCTAATTTTCTTGCTGCATCCCTTAATAACATATCCCCAGTGTTATGTCCTAAATTATCATTAATATCCTTAAAATAATCCAAATCAAGATACATTACAGACATTAAAATATCTTTAAGATTGTGACGGCTTATATGAGTTAACTCTGAATCAAACTTATCATACAACAACCACCTATTAGCCAAGCCTGTAAGAACATCATGATAAGCTAAATAAACCATATACTCTTCTTTTTTCTTACGATCAGTAATTTCCCAGATAAAAGAACGAGTTCCTACTATCTTGTCTTTCTCTCTTAACTGTTCAGCGTGTATTTCTAACCATATAGGTTTTTTATCTTTTGTTATACCTTTAAATTCATAATTTGAAGGAACTTTTTCTCCTCTAACTCTTGTTCTGTGGATTTCCATAACTCTTTCAACATCATCAGGATGAACAATATCTTTTATTGATTTTTTTAATATCCCTCCTGTAGAATAACCAAAAAGCTCTGCAAATTTTTTATTACCAAATCTGAAATTCCCTTTTTCGTCATCAATTAAAATAGCGATACCTGCTTCCTCAACTAATTGCTTATAATATTTTTTGGATTTGTATGATTTTTTTGACATCTTCTACCAAAGCCTTTTTTTACTGCACAAAAGGAGTATATAAACTTTCTGTCTAGTTATTTATGCGCAAGAAATAAAATTACTGAAAGAAGACTAATAACAGTAGCATAAACAAAAGCCATGCTTGGTGTAATAGCTTGCCACAAGAATCCTGTAGAGCTAGCTGCCAGAGCTCATTACAAATTTGAGAAAATCCATCCATTTGGGGATGGGAATGGAAGGATTGGTCGATTGATCATGAATCATATTTTGTGGTATAATAATTATCCAATGTTAATCATTAAGTATGCTAAAAGGCGAGCATATTATAAAGCATTACAAAAAGATGAAGATGGCTTTGTGAATTATTTCTTGAGGAGATATTTGAATGTACATAGGAAAAGATGTACTTAATTCCTGTTATATTCTCTGAAGGGTAAAATTTTAGTGCAACGTCCCCGAAGGGAAAAATCCAGAGTCGTGAAGGGGCAAAACTATAATTTTGTTAACTCTTCTAATGTTAATAATTTCTCTATAAAACAATCTAAACCAGGTTCTCCTATTTTTTTGAATGCAAAGATTTTTTTATTTAATGCGATGGCAAATCCCATCTCTAAATTAGTACTTCGGCCAATTTCGTTATTTGGATTGTAAATATATATTGCATCACTACTCCTAATTTTTTCATGATGGACATCGGAAAGCTTCCTTTTTGTCGTCTCATTTATTTCACCCATAAAATTCAAATCAGGAGTTAAAAATTCATTTTTAGAATCATTTAAACTTCCTAAAAACTTTTGAATTTCTGGAAAATATTTTTTTGAACAACAAATAGTTATCTTCATATATTAATAAAAATAAGATTCATTAATAAAGTTTTGCCCCGTAGCGATTGAATATAACAAACTTTTATAGCTTTTTAGTTTAGTAAAATATAAAAGTTATTTTCCTCTCAATCTGTTATGAAAAAATTGGTTTGCTTGGGAATAGAAAGCACTGCCCATACATTTGGTGTAGGTATTATAGATAGCAAAGGAAAAGTATTAGCTAATGTTAGAGATTCCTATACAACAAAAAAAGGAGGTATAATTCCTAATGAAGCAGCAAAGCATCATAAAAAAATTAAAGATAAAATATTAAATGATGCTTTGAATGAGGCAGGCTTAGCTCTTAATGATATTAATATTATCTCTTTTTCTCAAGGTCCTGGTATTGCTCCTTGCTTACTTCAAGGAATGAGGTTTGCAAAAGAACTGGCTAAAAAATTGAATATCCCTTTAATTCCAGTAAATCATTGCATTGCTCATCTTGAAATTGGCAAGCTTCTTACAAAAGCAAAAGATCCTGTCTTGTTATATGTTTCAGGAGCTAATACACAAGTGATAAGCTATGCTTCTGGCAAATACAGAATTTTTGGTGAAACTCTTGACATTGGAGTAGGTAATTTTATTGATTCATTTGCAAGATATATAGGATTGGGCTTTCCTGGCGGCCCAAGAATTGCTGAACTTGCTAAAAAATCTAATAACTTTATTGAGCTTCCTTATTCTGTGAAAGGCATGGATGTTGCCTTCTCTGGCCTGCTCACTAATTTAAAGCAAAAATATGATAAAGGAAATAAAATTGAAGAGCTTTCTTTTTCATTGCAGGAACATGCTTTTGCCATGTTAGTTGAAGTATCTGAAAGAGCAATGGCACATCTCAAGAAAAAAGAGTTGTTATTAGGTGGGGGTGTTGCTTGCAATACAAGACTTCAAGAAATGTGCAAGATTATGTGTAAGGAACGAGATGCTAAATTCTTCTGCCCTCCTAATGAATTTTTGACAGACAATGCCACAATGATTGCTTGGCTTGGCATTCTTATGTTTAAGGCTGGACAGAGATGCGAGATAGAAAAAGTTGATATCAATCCTTATGAAAGAACAGATGATGTTGAAGTTAAGTGGTTATGAAAATAGAAAAAAATTATTTATCTTCTTTTATGCAGCATCTATCAGCAGGTTTTCCAGAACCACATGGACAAGGTCTATTATCTTCTTTTCCTAGATGGTTAAAATAAATCTTAAAGCAATCAGGAAGAGATTCTGGACCTATAAACTTGTAATTAAATAGTTTTATAAGAGATTCTGGACCTATAAACTTGTAATTAAATAGTTTTATAAGAGATTCTGGACCTATAAACTTGTAATTAAATAGTTTTTTGTCTATTTGATCTGCCTCATATTCTTCTGTTCCTTTAATTTTATGTCTCATTTTAGACATTAACTTCTCAAAAGAACTGCAGTCTCTAATATCCATAGAAGCAAGAGATATAAAAACTCCAGCTTTTTCTGATTCTTTCAAGAAATTTTCATCATCTAATCTCTTTGCATAATATTCTCTTTTCCACTTTGCTTCTTTACTGTTCTCTTTGATGTTCTCAATAACTTGTTCAACATCAGCATCTAATGTAATTGGTGCTACATATGATTCTAAAAACTTGTTTTGTTCTTCATATGTTGGTTTTCTCATTTTTTGTTTTTTTAAAATTTAGTTTTTCAAAATATTTTTTTATTTTTTTCTTTGTTATTTCATATAATATCATTAATTCAAAAAAATCTTTACAAAATTGACTTGCAGGATCTTTATTGAAGAAATATTGTTTTTCTTTTTCAGTTCTTACTATTTTCCCTAAATCATATAATTCTGAAATTTCTCTTGTGCTGACATTCATACAAAGAGAACGTCCTATTCCGCAGTTTCTTGATCTATCAACAACATCAGGATGAACAACAATTCTTCTAGATTTATACACTCTTTTTATTGCATTATCTTCCATTTTTTGTTTTTTTAACTTTCAATTTAGTTTAATTTTTATGAAATAAGCAAGAAAAGGAGCTATTTAAATGTTTTGGTGTGTTACCACTAATAAGTTAATATATACTTTACCGTCGGGATTTTATTTTCTTCTGATTCTGGGAAATTTTGTTATTATTCTTGTTATTCTAAATAGGTGGTAACAAATAACCGAATAACAGAAAGGTTTATAAAAGGCTGTCACTTGAAAATAATAACATAAACAATTTTAAAATTAAATAAATATAAATGAAAAACCAAAACAAAATGAAAAACAAACTTGGTTTGTTTTTAGTTTTGGCCTTTGTTGGAGTATTTCTAGGGTTACTTGGTGGAGCAGTTGCTGATGAATGGCATCAAGATACTATGCCTGAAATCCAAGAAATGACTGTATATGTCAACAGCAATGTTGTTTGGTATGGTTATTGTTGGCCAACACCACCTTATTGGGAACCTGATCCTGTTATAGATGGTGGATACACTTGCTATACATGGCAGATTGCAACTCCTGCTCTTGAAAGAGGAGAAAGCATGTCTGTTAAAGTTGTATTTAAGGCTAATAGAAACCTAGACGAAGTGAAAGTTCACGCTTGGATAAACGGCTACAGAGAAGAGATAGAGGACAGAACTGGTGAATTCGATGTTTTCAGAGGTAATCTTTACTCTAAGACTCTATTTTTAGAGATACCTTATGATGTCGATGCTCGTGACCAGTATACTCTACACGTCAAGATAGAAGGCAAGAAAGAATTCAGTGGTGTGGATGAAGCTGAAATAAAGACTGACGTGCAACGTGTTTCAAATCTTCTTGAGATTTTGTCTGTTGATCTTTATGATCACAACAATTTCTATAAAGGAGTCTGTGGTGGATGTTCAGTTACATTCGAAGCAGATACAACTCTTTATGCAGATATTGTTGTTAAGAATAGAGGAAACCATGTTGCAGAAGATGTCTTTGTTAAGCTAAGCATTCCTGAACTTTGCATAGAAAGAACTGTCTATCTAGGCGATCTAGGAAGCCGTGACGGTAAGTACGAAGATGCAGAAAAAGTAACTATAGCTCTACGATTGCCAGAAGATGAAGGAATCTACAATCTTGTTATTGAAGTTTACAACTCTGAGCTTGAAACAAGAGAAACTAGAACTCTTGTCCTTGAAAGAGAAGCTGAAAGAGAGATTGAAGTTCTTCCACAGATTACAGAAGCTTTTGCAAAACAAGGTGAAGAGGCTAAATTCAGTCTTTTTGTGACAAACCTTGGTGAAACTAGCGAAAACTTTGTTGTTGAAGTTCTAGGAGCTAATGGCTGGTCTACAGTCAAAATCAACCCAGCTTCTTTCAGTCTAGCAAATGGAGAGAGCAGGATAATTAATGTCTACTTAGATATTAATGAAGACACATCTGAAGGAAAATATCCTTTCACTGTACGTGTTAAGTATGGCAATGAAGCTAAGCAGTTCAACTTTACTGCAAACGTTGAACAAAGTAACGGAGTAGACTGGGAAGCAATCTTAATGGTTGTAGGTATAATCCTTGCTATTGCAGTTATTGTTTTACTTGTATTCTTGCTTGTAAAACAAAAACAAGCTGGTGAAGAGGAAAAGCCTGAAGCTATTGAGAGCTACTACTAAGTCTAGTTGAGAATCCCGAAGGCTAAACAAAACAAAAACAACAAAACAAAAATTTAATTTTTTATTTTTTAACCTTTTTATTTTTCTTTTTTTTCTTTTTTTATTATTTTATTGATATTTTATTTTTCTCGAAACCTTTTTAAATCTCTTTTTTCTAATTCTTTAGACCATATGACTGATTTTAAATTAAAAGATGAGGGAGGTTAAAATGGTTTCTGCTTATGAAGTCGTGGAGTTAGCAAGAAAGACTGGAAAAATAGAGAAAGGAACAAATGAAGTTACCAAAGCAATAGAGAGAGGAACAGCAAAGCTAGTTGTTATAGCAGAGGATGTTGAACCTAAAGAAGTTATACAACATCTGCCTTTATTGTGTGATGAAAAAGGAATTGCTTACACAACAGCAGACAGTAAAAAAAAGCTGGGAGTGGCTGCAGGTATTAATGTTGGATGCGCTTCTATTGCTGTTATAGAGGCAGGAGATGCTGCATCACAAATCTCATTTCTAGGAAAAACTAAGACAAAGCCTGCAAAAAAGGAAAAGGAAGAACCTATGGAGAAAAAAGAAGAAGCTAAGCCCGCAGAAAAACCTGAAAAAAATAAATAATAAGGTAAAATGGGAAGAAAGCAGCAGCATATTAGAGAGACTAAAACAGCAGGTATGAAAGGTGTAGATAAGATAGTAGGCGGTGCTGTGCCTGCAGTAGTTGAAGAAATAAGTGGAAGGACAGGCTTTAGAGGAGAGCTAACACAAGTTAAGGTTAGAGTTCTTCAAGGGTCTGATAAAGGCAAGCTCATTAGGAGAAATGTTAAAGGTCCTGTAAGATTAAGAGATGTTTTGATGTTAAGGGAAACTCAAATTGAGGCTAGAAGAATCAGAACTAAAGTGATGAAAGGAGCTTTTACATAAAATGGAAGAAATACATAGGCAAGAGCTTGCAAAATTTTTAGTTAAAGCTAAAAAAGTGACTTGGGCTGGTGATGGGAAAGAAGTAGTTTCTGAAATCCCAGGATTTAAAAAATTTGAATATAATGAAAGAGATTTAAAATATGAAGATTATTATGTAGGTTTTTATCTTATTCGTGGCTTTGAAACTGTAAGATTTAAGGGAGAACTTATATGGTCTATGAGTTATGGTTGGGGCATGACTAGCATGATAGATGCCAATCTTGATTATGAATTTGCTGAAGAAACTTTTGATTTTTTAAAAGAAACACTACAAAATATTAAAATAGAAAGGCCATTTAGAGGTCCTGTAAAATTTAAACAAGGAAAATATGAATATTTCGATGAAAACCAAGGGGATATTAAAAAATTTGATGGATTAGAAACCATATTTTTTAAAGAAAGAAAAGCCCATGAATTAAAATACTCTGGAAATATAATCATTCCTAAGAGAAGAGAAATATTTATTACATAAAATGGCAAAATGTACTTTCTGTTCTCAAGATATTGAACCTGGAAAAGGCATAATGTTTGTTACTGCTGAAGGCAAGATCCTTCATTTTTGTTCTGGGAAGTGCCGTAAGGCCCATAAGTTAGGAAGAAATAAAAAAAGATTGGGCTGGATAAGGAAGAGGAAGAAGAAAAAAGAGGAAGAAGGGAAATGAAAGTCGGTGCTTGTGGTATTTGTTGTGAAACTTGTGGTTTGTTTGTTAAGGGAATTTGTAAAGGTTGTGATAAAACAAAAGAACATATTGAATTCTTAAAAAGTATAAAGGCTAATTGCCCTATACTTGGGTGTGCAGTCAGCAATAAGACTGATGTCTGCTCTAAAGATTGTGATAAGTTTCCGTGTGAAAAATTTGAAGGTTGGCCATTGAGCAAAGAATGGCTTGAAATGTATAAATCAAGAGATAAAAAATAAAATTTTCGTTAAATTTAAATAACAATTCTCCTATTTTAATATATATTTTAGAGAATAAAAGAGGTAATAAAAGAGATAGATAAAAATGGC
Source organism: Candidatus Pacearchaeota archaeon (assembly GCA_026016245.1). Classification (GTDB taxonomy): domain Archaea; phylum Nanobdellota; class Nanobdellia; order Pacearchaeales; family UBA284; genus DAOWHW01. The sequence goes on along the minus strand of CP061211.1, from coordinate 66,007 downwards.
TTTGCCAGTTCCAGAAATCCCTTCACCACCAAAACCAGAGCATCCTGTAATCAATATTAATCCAGAAATTCCTGTTTTAAGGAGAGTGGAGGACAAGACAAAGATAAATATTCGCTACATCTTAATTGCACCTCATGCAACAGCACATATATACTGGAATAAAAAATCTTCTGAACTGATTTATGAAGTAGAAGAGCCCATATTAAATGAATTTGAAAAAAAGACTTTAGAAGAGATAGAATCAGGAATGCTCGAATTGATTAATCTTGGAGCAGTAATAGAAAAAACACAAGAAGCTCTTTTATCTTATATTGACAAGATGGCCAAGCTTATTCTAAATGAGCTAGGAAGAACATTAAGTGAAGAATCCTATTCAAGAATTTTTTATTATCTTTACCGTGATTTTATTGGCCTTAATGAAACTGAACCCCTGCTTAGAGATTTTTTCATTGAGGATATAGAGTGTAATGGGGTTAATACACCTGTCTACATAGTTCACAGACTTTACAGAAATATGAAAACAAATCTTACTTATAAAAATATAAAAGAGCTTGCAAGTTTTGTTGAAAAACTTGCTCAAAGATGTGGACGTTACATTTCTTATGCCACTCCCTTGCTTGATGGAACACTTCCTGATGGTTCTAGAGTAAATGCCACATACACAACTGAAATAACAAGTAGAGGGCCAACTTTCACAATAAGAAAATTCACTAAAGTTCCTTGGACACCTATACAGCTTATTTCTATGAACACATTAAGTCCGGAAATGCTGGCTTATTTCTGGATTCTTATGCAGTACAAAGCAAATATCTTAATAACAGGAGGGACAGGTTCAGGGAAAACCTCTATGTTGAATGCTCTAGCTTTCTTTATTCCACCTGAAGCAAGAGTTGTTTCTGTTGAGGACACTAGGGAGATTAATTTGCCAAGAGAAAACTGGCTCCCAAGCGTAGCCAGAGCAGGACTTGCAGGAGCAGGAGAGATAGATATGTTTACTTTGCTTAAAGAAAGTTTCAGGCAAAATCCTGATTATGTCATTGTTGGTGAGGTCAGAGGTAAAGAGGCTTTTGTCTTATTCCAGGCAATGGCAGCAGGCCATCCATCACTTAGTACAATGCACGCTGATTCTGTAGAAACAGTGATAAGAAGATTAGAAACACCACCAATAAATCTTAGCCCAACTCTTGTAAACAGTCTAGATGCTGTAGCTGTAATGACTCATGCTTTGGTTGATAAAGAAGAAACAAGACGTCTGAGGGAAGTTATTGAAGTAGTTGATGTTACAGCAGAAGGCATTGCCCTTACAAATACACCTTTCATGTGGAATCCATCTGAAGATTCTTTTTATTTTAAAACAGAAAGTAAAGTTTTTGAGAAAATACAAAAACGTTATGGACTTTCAAAAGAACAGATTCTTAGAGAATTCAAAATCAGAACAAAACTGCTCTTTGCCTTGTATAAAAAGAGAATTTATGATTTTTCAACAGTACAGAAAATGATCAATGAATACTATAAGAATCCAAAAGCTGTGCTTTCAAAATATGTGCCAGAAGAAGCAAAAAGATTAAAATAAATAAAAAATGATATCAAGCGATAAAATAGCTTCTCTAATGCAATTGATTTTATCATCAAAAGAATCTACCATAGCTCTCGAGCAGGCTCTAAAAGTTGGTGATGAGAAAAAAGTTGAGGAGATAAAAAAAGATATTATTACTCTCAACAGAAATATCAAAAAAAATCTATCTGAATTAAAAATAAGGAGAGTAAAATAGGAAAATGGTGTCTATACTAGAAGAAGCTCTGGGATCAATAAAATCTAATATCAGCAGATCAGAAAAGATAGTACGTGAATTGTATGCTTTATCTGCTTCTTATAATATTGCCAGAGGTGAAGAAAAAGTAATGATAGAAAAATCAGCCATGGCTCTGATTAATCAACTTCAGCTAATTAATGAACCAATTGGAGCTCTTGTTGAAAGCATAGTGGTTGAAAAAGCAAAACCAGTAAAAAGGCCATCTGCAAAAAGAAAAAAATATGAAAGAATAACAACAGTGTCAGGCCCAGTTTATATCACAAAAGAAAGTAAGGAAAAATTTTTAGAAGACTTGGGAATAGAAAAAAAAGCCCTCAGAAAAGTCAGAAAAAAAATTCTGAAGAAAAAACCTGAGATAACTGAGGAAATAATAGCAAGACCTTCTGCCCTGGCTTCATTTGCAAATAAGATTTTTTACAACACTTCAAAAAAACTTTCTAAAAAACCATTCTTCAAAAGTATAGGGAAAGATCTGAGAAAAGCTAACATGCCCTACACTCTCAGCAGCTATATTTCTATAATATTATTCTTAACTCTACTATCCTTTATTATAATTCTTGTAATTGCTCTTTTCTTTACAACTTCTCTTAGCACAGCCATAAGAAATTTTGCCATAGTTATTGCTTTAACAGCTATAATATTTTTCCTCACACTAAGCTGGCCGTCAAACACAGCATCTTCTCATGGGAAGAAGGTAGATTCTGAACTTCCTTTTGCAACATCTCATATGGCAGCCATAGCTTCTAGCAAAGTAGAACCTTCAAGAATTTTTTCAATAATGGCTCTAACAAAAGAATATAAGGCCTTTAGTACAGAAATGAAAAAAATAGTGAATCAGATTAATGTTTTTGGCTATGATTTAACAACTGCTTTAAAAAATGTATCAAGACAAACATCAAGCAGAAAATTTGCTGACTTGCTCAATGGAATGGCCACCACAATCACTACAGGAGGCAATCTAACTATTTATTTAAATGAGAAAGCAAAAAATAGTCTTCTTGACTATAAACTTAGCCATGAAAGATACTCAAATATTATAGGTATGTATTCTGATATTTATACTGCCTTGCTTATTGCAGCTCCACTTATATTCATGCTCCTCTTAGCAATAATCTCAATCATAGGCACAAGCTTCATAGGAATGCCTGCCTCAACACTTGCTAATGTAGGGATAGTTGCCATAGCCCTACTCAACATCATTTTCCTCATATTTTTACATTTAACACAACCAGAAATTTAAAATAAAATGCCTAAAAAAATACAAGTAATCGCAATCATAACATCAATCTTGATAGTTGTACTTAGCCTTATCTTCCTCAAAAGCCTTTTTTACTTTCTTCTTGGCATAGCAATAGTTATAGCTGTCTTGCCTTTCCTTATCTCCTTTATAACAGAAACAGGACGTGAAAAAGAAAAGGAAGAGATGTTCCTTGAGTTTGCTCGTAATCTAGTTGAAAGTGTTAGAGTAGGTGCACCAATATCAAGGAGCATAATAAATGTGGCATCAAAAGACTATAGTAGTCTTACCCCTCATATTCAGAAATTAGCAAATCAGATCAAGATAGCTATTCCTGTCAAACAAGCACTAAGGACTTTTGCATCTGACATCAAGAATAAAGTTATCTCACGTTCTGTAGAATTAATTATTGAGGCTGAAACTTCTGGAGGGGAGATAGGCTCTGTCCTAGATGCTGTTGTAAAAAGTGTTAATGAAATAGAGGACTTAAAAAAGGAGAGAATGGCAAGAGTTTATAGCATGGTTGTTCAAGGTTATATAATTTTCTTTATCTTTGTTGTTATCATGCTTTTTGTTGAATTAAAATTCATGCCCCTCATTGCTGGGGCATTAACAGGAACAGAAATTCAAACAACTGGTCTTGGCATCTCTGTTGGTGGAGGAATTTCAACAGAGATAATTGAAAGATCATTCTTTATCTTACTACTTGTCCAAGCCTTGTTTGCTGGCTTAGTTATAGGCAAGTTAAGCCAAGGATCAATACATTATGGTATCAAACACAGCGCAATACTACTCATATTCACTTATCTAGTTGTTACCGCAGCAAGAGCTCTGTTAACATAAAACTTTTTAAAATCATAAAATAATTCTTACTGTATGAGAGCAGTAAAAACAATCAATATTATATTAATTCTACTAGTAATCATCTTGGCTATAAATCTAATTTATCCTTTAAATTCAGTTACAGGAGATATGATTTATAATTTAGATATGTCTTCTCCTAAATGTTATTTTCAAAATGTTGATGAGTTGGGTGAGATATCAGACATAAATAGGTGTTGTTATGAATTGCAAAAACAACTTAATTGCAAAAAAATAGATTCAGAAAATTTTGACTTGTATTGTTATATCTCTGAAAGTTCTGACTATAGTTATTTAATAAATTACAAAATTTTTAATTATTGCAAAAAAGAAGGTTATGATGTCAAAATCAAATAAAATAAGCAAGATCAATATAGGGATTCTTTTAACTTTTCTGCTTATAATATTGTGTCTAATTTTAGTTTTTATAAATTTTGAAAAAGATAAACCCCTTGAAATTCAACCTCCAACCAAGGTCATTTATGATAAATCCACAAATACCCTATATCTTAATTCCTTAACCTTGAAACAAAAAATTGCCCAAATGATCATTACATCTGGGAAAGAAGAAAATAAAAATGCTTTGCAGAACATGTTAATAGGGGGAATTCATCTTGGTGCAAAAAGTAATGCTCAAGAATTTATTGATAAAATTAATTATTTCCAAAAAGACGCTTATATCCCTTTATTTATTTCTACTGATTTAGAAGGCTGCTGGAATCCTTTTGAAAACTTCCATCATTTTCCTTCTCTGAAAGAAATTAAAACTAAAGAAGAAGCCTATCAGGTAGGTTATGAAGAAGGGAAGTTACTTAAAACCTTAGGATTTACAATAAATTTTGCTCCAGTAGTTGACCTTAAGGATGAAATATGGAATTGTAGAAGTTTTATTGGCACGCCAGAAGAAATTTCAGAAAAAGCTAATGCTTATATTAATGGCCTACAATTAAATGGCATTATTGCAACTTCCAAACACTATCCAGGAAAAACACTTTCTATTCAAGATCCTCATAAATATGTTGTTTATGTTAAAATAGATAGTAATGATTTATTTCCTTTTGAAGAAAGTATCAAAAGTAATGTGTCTGCTATTATGGTTTCACATGTAATCACAGAAGGAATTTTAAATTCAGAATCAAAGCCAGCTGTTGTTTCAGAACAATTGACAAATGAATTAAGAAATAAGTTTGATGGATTAATAATCACAGATGAAATCAGAATGTTAGGATTAAGAGACTATTATACAAATGAAGATCAGATGTATATGGATCTGTTCAAAGCTGATAATGATATCATTCTTAATACTGACCCAAACATAAAAAATATTTATCATATGATAAAAATCATTGAAAAAGCAGTAAAAGATGGTATTATTGATGAAAAAAGAATTGATTCTTCAGTAATTAGAATTCTTAGTTATAAGGGTATTAATGTAAAATATTAACAAATCCAAAATATTCTTTTCTCTATATAAATTTTTATAAATTCCAAAAGCAAGATGATAAGATGGTCATTCAGATAAGAAAGAGAAAGAGGGGAACAAAAACAGTCAAAAAGTCTAGATTATCCTTAGAGAGATATCTCTTAGCAATTGCCCTAGCTACTTTGTTCTTCATTATAGGCATCCTCATAGGTTCAGCAGTCACATCAAGTAAGATGAAATCTATAACAACAACAGAGGAAGACATAAGATTAGAAATGCTTGATATTGAATTGCAAAATGCCCTGGCAGAATATAATCCTTGTGGCACTTATTTTCTCTATGCACTAGGAGAGAGAATAGATAATTTAGGAACACGAATAATAATGCTTGAAAATCAGTTAGGGAAGAATGACAAAAGAGTTATTGAATTAAAAAAGCCTTATACCTTATTACAAATACAGCATTATCTACTTATCAGAAAAAGAATTGAAAAATGTGAAGAGGATTATACTATTATCTTATTCTTTTATTCAAATAAGAAAGAAAATATTGGTGAATCAGAAAAACAAGGTTATATTTTAAGTTATTTATCAGATAAGTATGGTTATGAAAAAATTAAAGTTTATTCTATTGATGGTGATTTAGATCTAGGAATAATAAATAGCTTAAAAGAACTTTACAGCATCAACACATTACCTAGCACTGTGATGAATAACAAGGTTTACATAGGATTCCATCCAAAAGAAGAATTTGAAGAAATTTTTGAAGATCTTGATTAAATTACTCTATAAATATAAACTTTCTCTCCACATCTTCCTCTAAAAACTTGTTCTAATTTCAGATTTGTAGAATTATCAAGAATTTCTTTTTCATATTCTATGCCCAGTCCATCACAATAAACAACATAAACCGGTTCATACGTCTCCAGCAATATCCCAATATTTTTATCCCATAAACTAAAGACCTTAACATTAAGATGATAACCAAACCAAGGCCAAACATTACTCAACACAACATCATCTACATCTACTTCACCTTTTAAATAATTTATAGATTGAGTAATTGAGCTATTTTTTTCACAATAATTCTTACCAGCCAAATAACCAAAAATAAACACAGTGTTTAAAACCAGAATAATAATCAGAATCATAAACACATATCTAAAAATTTTCTTTTTCTTCAGATAATATAAGCCTTGAAAAGAAATAAGATAAATGAAGGGTAAAAATGTAAGATAATAACGAGCATCTTTCAGCCTAACAAAAAAGAGATAATAAATAAAAGACAAGATAACATAAATCAAAATTAATAAATTAAATTTTTCATTCTTTCTTATTGTAACATAAATTCCAAGAAGCAATAGTAAAGGGATTAAAAAATTAATATAGACAAATAGGTTAGTTATCTGCTTGATTATAGGCTCAGAAGAAGTCCATTTACTTATCACAAGATACTGCTCCTGAAGGTCCCATATAAAATTTCCATAACTCAAATAATTACATGTAAGCCAAGGCAAAAGAGCAACAATAAAAAAAAGAGTAAAAATACCTAAATCTTTAAATCTTTTTTTGAAAATAAAGTAAAGGCCAGCAGATAAAGCAAATAAAGCAGTTGGAAACCTAGTTAAGAAAGCAAGAGCTGCCACAAAGCCAGCTAAAGCTAGAAAAATAATTTTATTATTTTTTTCTGATTTTAACAAGAAGTAAAATGAGAGGATAACAAAAAACATTGCAGGAATATCAGCATAAGCACGAAAACCCCAAAAAAGAATTAAAGGGCATAAAGCAAAGAAGAAGCAAAGCAGAAAGGAAAATCTCTCTGAAAAAAATCTTTTGCTTATAAGATAAAGAAAAAAAACTGATGCAAGACTAAAAAGAATAATAATCAGCTGAGCAATAAAAATACTTTCTCCAGAAAAAAACCATGCAAAAGCTATAAGATACTCTAAGAGAGGAAATCTAAAATCCTCTGTAAATGCACTATTAGAAATGTGACTTCTTGCATTTCCTAGATAAACATTCTCATCCCATAATAACATAGGACTAAACCAATTGAGAATTAAAAATAAAATTAAAAGGACTAGAAGGAAAATTCCTATAATTATAAATTCTTTTTTCTTATTTTTTTTCATTTCCAAACCCACCATAAACTGCTGAGATAGGTAAACATGGTAGCCAGAACAATACCAAAAAGATTAGAGATAAGATAGTGCACACCTAAAGAAGTTAGAGCCAATAAGACTGAAAAATTAATACCCAATGCAAAAATTCTAGCTACATTAAACCTCAAGAGCCTTTTCAAGTATTTTCCTTTTCTCTCTTTTCTAAAAGTCCATAAATCATTCAAAATAAAATTAGATAAGATAGAAGATTCAATAGCAATAGCCCCAGATATAAGATAAAATAGGCCAGCGAACTCTGTCAAAAGCCAAAGCAGGCCTTCATTCACTACAATTCCACTAGCTCCAACAGCACAGAATTTCAAGAAACGATAATGTTCTCTTCCACTTTTGGCAAGTCTAAGCAAATGCCTGAAAGCCATAAAAGTCTGCTTGAAATTAAATTTGCTCTTTCCCTCTCTCCTTTCTTTAAATGAAAAAGGAACCTCAATAACTTTATCATATTTTGCTCTTGCCAGAATCTCTAGAAGAATTTTGAAACCCAGAGGCCTTAATCTTGCTTTCTTCAGAATTTTTTTTCTGAAAACAAAGAAGCCAGTTGCAGGATCCTTGATATACAAAGATTTAGGAATAAATAAATGTGCAAGTAAACAATAAACCTTTGAAACAAAGATTCTCCAGGGTCCAAATCTAAGTTTAGAACCTTTAACAAATCTTGAAGCAATTATGATATCAGCATTCTCTCTATTCAAGGTCTTTATCATTAAAGGGATCATCTCTGGAGGATGCTGCAAATCAGAATCCATTATACAAACAATACTGCCTTTAGCTTTTTTTAAACCAACAAGAACTGAATTACTCAAATCCTTCTTACCAGAATTAAAAACTTGAACTTTTAATTTATAAACTCTACTAAAATTTTTAGCTACTTTGATAGTGTTATCCTTGCTATCACTATCAACAAGGATTATCTCAAAATCTCCAATCTTTTTCTTTATTCTAGAAATTCTATTAAAAAGATTCCTAATATTTGTTGCTTCATTTTTTGTTGGTAATATTATGGATAACATAATAATTGTAACTCTATAATAAAAAACCGTAAGATATTAAAAGTTAAAAATATTATTGTGTTTATGTTTGAGTCCATAAAATCTATGAACATTAATAAGGAAGAGGAATGTGAGGAATGTGGCTATAGGGGTGTTCTTGTTAGTGCTGTTATAGATGGCAAACTTAAAAAAATCTGTCAGAGATGTGTCATAGCAAATCCTGTAATATTAATAAAAAAACCACTTGATGTTAGGGAAGAAGATATTCCAAGACGTTCTGTGCATGAAATTTTAGAAGAAATGTCTGGATTTAAACCAAAACCATTAGAAAAACCGTCATCAAAAGTAACTCTTGAAGATCTTAGAAAGAGATATGAAAAAGTGAAAGAAAGAAGAAGATTGCTTAAAGAGAAAGAAGAAAAAGAAAAGGCAGAAACTGAGGTAGAAGAAAAGAAAGAGAAAGAAAAAGTTCTGGATGAAAAAGAATTTATAAAGCACCTTGAAAAAGAAGAGAAAGGAGAGCCAGCAGAAAAAAAAGAAGAAACCATAGACTTTAATATAGAAACAACAAAACATACGAGAATTCGTGATTTGCTAGAAAGGATGAAAAGAACAGATAAAGAAATAGAGAAAGTAGAGGAAAAGCCAGCAGAAGAGAAAGAAGAAGTGGGGGAAGAGGTAATGAAGGAGATACGGGAAGAGGAAAAAATTTAAATAGGATTTCTTGAGTTTTATAATAAAGATGGAAGTCAAGTTAATAAAATACAAAAAGAATGAGCTTGAAATTGAATTAGATAATCTTACAATGGCTGAACTTCTTAGGAGTATGTTATGGAAAGATAAAGCCACAGAAGTTGCTGCCTGGAGTAGAAAACACCCAACTAAAAATCCCCGATTAGTTTTAAAAACATCTGGAAAAGATTCAAAAAAAATTCTTGCTGACACAATTGCCAAGATTCAGAAAATTAATTCTGAATTAGCAAGAGAATTCAAGAAAGCTTTCAGAAAATGAAGAGATCAAGCAGAAGATGGAAAAAAAAGAAACAGATGAGATGGAAATGGCAGAGAAAACGTATGAAGAGGGAAAAGAGAAAGAGAAAGCAGAGAAGAATGGCTGCTAAATAATTCTAAAAAATTTTAAATTTAATCTAAATCTTAATAGAAATCTAAACCTAATTCAATTCCACCTTCAACTGCCTTCAATGTTCTATCTCTATCATGTTTTCCTGAAACATGGCCTTTTAGATAAAGACCAGTATTTTTGTCTAATTTCCATCTTCCGCCAATATAGGCTTTTCCTTCAATACTCTTTATAACATTTCCCACTTCTTCATGAGGCCATATCTCTGCTCCCTTGTTTGTTTTTCCTTCTAAACCAAAAAGTAAAGAGCCTATCATAAAATCAAGATTAGCTTTGTTAACATAATGTCCTTTAAGAAGATCCACACCATTTCTCGCACTCAATTTGAATCTGAAATTATCTCTAGGAGCTCTGTAAAAAATAAAACCTTCAAGTGAAGGCCTCATCTTTATATTTTCATTAGCATTAATACCTACTTCTCCTTTTGCACCAATAGTTACATATTGTAGAGGAATTCCAACAACTGCATAAGGTCCTACATCAACTCTTCCATCAATATCACTTGAAATCTCAACACCACCACCTGCATAAGATGTGTGGATACCAGCACGACCTTTACCTATAAAATTCTCATCACCCTTCTCATTATTTAAAACATAAGCTCCTAATCCTATATCTGCTTTATTCTTGTCTAGAGGGATAAAGAAATTTAGTTTTGGATTCATGGCCAAATATTTTTCATCTCTTTCTCTGTCATCTCTGTAAAAAACACCAATACTTCCAAAATTTTTATCCATCGCGAATAATCCTTTTGGGCCTTCAGGAAGTGACAATATTTCTGGTTCTAATATTATAGTATCTTGTACAATAATCGGTTGTCCTGGTATAGTGTCTTGTATAACAATATCTGGTCCTTTAGTAGTGTCTTGTAATACTACTGGTGGCAAAAATGTAGTATCTTGTTTTATTTTTGGTTTTTTTGGTTCTTCTATGAGTTTTTGCTCTACTGGCTCAACTACTCTTCTTATGAAAGCATCATGACACATAGGAAAGGTGTAGGATTTCACACCATTTTGATAATCGTGTTCTGATTTGATGGCTTTTTCAGAATCTATGATAAGATCATAAGTTACATCTAAAGCAGGATATCCATGTGTTAATAAGAAAGGATTGATCCATCTTGGGTAATCCTCTTCAAGAGATTCTTTACGATTCTCGCCTAAAGCATAACCATAGAATCCTTTTACCCACACAACAGTTCCTTTTTTTGTTATATCTTCCCAAACATAACATGTATCAGGAATTGTTGCTTCTGGTTCATTTCCACCAGCAAGTAAGATAAGAGGTATAAGTCCCAATGTCATATTTTTCCAATGCTTTTTGTATTTATAAAGTTTTCGTTCACTATCTACTTTTAAGTGACAACGATTTCCTCTTTTGCTCACAGAAAGTTATTTATAGCATTCTCTATTTTTCTGAATAGGAGGTGTAAATGGAGTCAAATTTATTGGTTACTTTTGATCCTGTACATGAAGAATCTGTAAAAGCAGAAATAGAGGCAATTGCAAAAGAGGTAGATAAGGGATTAAAAATAGAAAAAGTAGAGGATGGATTAGCAGAGCTTGAAGCAGACAATCCTAGAGAAGTAATAAAGGCATTGTCAAACATTGACAAAGCAAAATTCAAATACACTTTTTACTGGTGGCCTGTTGATGAGTGGTGCGGTTCATCTCTAGAAGACATACAGAATTGTATAAAGAAAATACAAGAAGGAATAAAACCAGAAGAGAAATGGAAGATGGATCTAGCAAAAAGAAAAGTGACTCAGAAATATCCTAAAGACATAATCATCAAGTTAACAGAGGTAGTGGACAAACAGAAAGTTGATCTAAAGAATCCAGATAAGATCATTAAAGTGGAAATTGTTAGTGATAAAGCAGCGATCTCATTACTAACACCAACTGAAATTTTTAACACTAAAAGTTAAGGGAAATTAATTTGAATTTTTATTTTATTTATTTTTACTTATTTATTTTTTTCTTTTCATAATGATTAAATTAGCCATAGTAAAATTTATAAATACCTTTTCTCACTATTTTTTAAGTTAAATTCTTAGAGGTAAGATGCCAAGAAAGAAAAAAACAAGAGCAAGAAAGGCAAGAAAAACAAAGATAAAGAAAGCAAAAGCAAGTAAGAGAAAAATAAAAGTAGCTAAAGTTGAAAAGAAAGGGTTTAAGGAAAAAAAAGATAGTCTTGAAGAATCTGAAGAAACAGATAAGCCTTGGGCTAAAAAAGAAGAAAGTATATTTGGTAATGAAGTAGGGGAAGAGCAAGAAGAATTTGATGACTGGGGCCAAGAAGAGGATGAGGAATTGATGTAAATAATGTTTATATTCTCTTTTTCTTTTTATTAACAAAAAAGTTTAAAAGATATTTAACCATGGAATTATTATGTACAATCCTATATCCACAGAACCACAAATATTGAAGTTTTGGAAAGAGAAGAAGATATTTGAAAAACTTAGACAGAAAAATAAAGGTAATAAAAGATTTTCTTTTCTAGATGGCCCTATAACAGCTAATAATCCGATGGGGGTGCATCATGCTTGGGGTAGAACTTACAAAGACTTGTTCCAGAGATTCAAGGCAATGCAGGGCTATGACCAAAGATTCCAAAATGGATTTGATTGCCAAGGGCTTTGGATTGAAAGAGAGGAGGAAAAAGATCTCGGATTCAAGAGAAAAGAGGATATTGAGAAGTTTGGAGTTTTAAAATTTGCAGAAAGATGCAAGGCTAGAACAAGAAAATTTGCTAAACTCCAGACAGAGGATTCTATAAGACTTGGGCAGTGGATGGATTGGGATAATTCTTACTATACAAATACTGATGAAAATAACCTGCATAATTGGCATCTTCTGAAAGAATATTACAAGAAAGGTTGGCTGTATAAAGGTAAGGATGCTGTCCCTTGGTGCCCTAGGTGTGGTACAGCAAGTTCAAAACACGATATTGTTACAGCAGGCTATAAAGAAGTTAAACATACAGCATTATTCATGAGATTTCCTGTGAAAGGCAAGAAAGATAAATACTTCTTAATATTCACAACAACTCCCTGGACAGTTCCTGCAAATGTTGCTATTGCAGTCAATCCTAACCTAATGTATGCTAAAGTAGAATATAAAGGGAAAAAATACTGGCTAGTCAAGAGCCAAGTAGAGAATATTCTTAAAAAAGATTATAAGATTATAGAAGAAAAACTAGGAAAAGAATTAGTAGGAATGAGATATGAAATGCCTTATTCTGAATTACCTGAACAAAAAAAAGCAAAGTCACCTTTCATTGTGCTATCCTGGGGGCTTGCATCAGAAGAAGAAGGCACGGGCATTGTTCACATTGCTCCTGGCTGTGGAGCAGAGGATTATGATTTAGGAAAAAAAGAAAATCTTCCTGCAGTCTCTCCTCTTGACCAGGCAGGAGTTTATCTAGAAAACTGGCAAGCTTTTAGTGGAAAATCTTATTCAGAAGTAAACAAACTCGTGTTAAAAGATATGGAAAAAAGAGGTTTTATCTACAAGATTGAATCTTATTTTCATAGATATCCTCATTGCTGGAGGTGTGGAGAGGAACTTGTTTTTAGACTTGTGGATGAGTGGTATATCAAAGCTGATGAAATTAGAGAGAAACTAAAAAAAGAGAATAAAAAAATTAAGTGGTTCCCTGAATATGGAAAGAAAAGGCAGGAAGACTGGTTTGATGCTATGTCTGATTGGCTGATCTCTAGAAAAAGATATTATGGTTTGCCTCTTCCATTCTGGGAATGTGAAAAATGCAACTTTTTGGAGGTTATAGGGTCTTTAGAAGAATTAAAAAAGAAAGCAATAAAAGGAATAAAGCAGTTAAAAGAAATACATAGGCCATGGGTTGATAATGTGATTCTAAAATGTCCTAAATGTGGTAGAGAAATGAAAAGAGTTCCTGATGTTGGTGACGCTTGGTTAGATGCCGGCATAGTTCCTTTCTCAACAATAGGTTATCTAACAAACCGGAAAGAGTGGGAAAAGTGGTTCCCCCCAGACTTTATCTGTGAAAATATGCCTGGCCAGTACCGTGGATGGTTTAATGCATTATTCTGGGCATCTGTGACCTTGACTGGAAAAACTCCTTATAAATCAATAATGGGTTATGAAACATTAAAAGATGAAAAAGGAAAAGAAATGCATAAATCTTTGGGAAATGCTATCTGGGCTAAGGAAGCTCTTGAAAAACTTGGGGCAGATCCTTTAAGGCTTGTATTCTGCTCGCAAGATCCTACAGCAGAATTATGGTTTGGCTGGAACAGCACAAAAGATTCCAGTCGCGCATTAAATATTTTCTGGAACATAAGTAGGCTTGTTTTAGAATCAAATAAAATACAGCAATTAAAAACAGAAAACATAGAAGATAAGTGGATTTTATCAAGATTAAATACAATAATAAAAAAAATGACACAAGAATTAGATAATTTACATCCACACACTGCAACAAAAACACTGATAGACTTCTGGCTTAATGATTTTAGTAGGGGGTATATCCAATTTGTAAGAGACAAAATAAGTGAAAAAAATGAAAAAACACTCAGTGTGATATATTATGTTTATACAGAGCTATTAAAACTTCTTGCTCCAATCTGCCCATTCATAACAGAATCTCTATATCAGGAATTAAAAACAAAATTCAAACTAAAGGAAGAATCTATTCATCTTCATTCCTGGCCTAAAGAAAATAAAAAAATAATGAATAGCAAGCTTGAACAAGATTTTGCTTTAGCTCAGGAAATTATTGAAAAAACTTTGGCAGCAAGATCTGAAAAAGCTAGGGGTATCAGATGGCCTCTTGCAAATTTGACAGTAGAAACAAACCAAAAATTAAATCCGCAATTCAATAATGTAATTCTAAAACAAACTAATATTAAAAAAATAAATATAAAGAAAAAAGTAGGTGAGAAAAAAATTCTAGAAGTAACTCTGGATACAAAAATTACTTCTGAACTTGAAGCAGAGGGCTATGTCAGAGAAATAACAAGATTTATTCAGGGAGCAAGAAAAAAAGCTGGCTTGAAAAAGGAACAAAAAATTTCCTTGACAATAGATTGCGAGAAAAAAATTCAAGAATATGTCAAAAAATTTGAGAGTTTTGTTAAGGAGAGGGTTAATGCTTCAAAACTTACACTAGGAAAAGAGGTAAAAGAAAAGAAAAAACATGGATATAAAACTAAAATTAAAAAACAGACGATAAAGATAGCTTTCAGCGTCTTAAAATAAGTGAATTAACACAGAAAACTTTAAATACTACTTTATATTAAGAACAATAAGTTTACTATACATAAGTAAATAAAATGATTGTTAAGGACGAGTTTTTAAGCAGACTTAGGAAGATTTTTGGTTTGAATCTCTATGAAGTAAAAGTATGGACTGCATTGTTATCAAGAGGGGTAAGCACAGCAGGTGAGTTGAGTGATATAAGCAGTGTTCCAAGAAGTAGAACATATGACATTCTTGAATCTTTAGAAAAAAAAGGTTTTGTTGTACTAAAACTAGGAAAACCAATTAAGTTCGTGGCTCTAAAACCAACTGAAGTAGTGGAGAGAGTTAAGAGGAATGTTATGAGGAATGCACAGTCAACATCAAAAAGATTGGATGAGTTAAAAGAAAGCGATGTTCTTTCTGAACTAGGTAATCTTTACACAAACGGAATAAAATACATTGAACCTACAGACTTAAGTGGAGCAATAAGAGGAAGGCATAACATCTACAATCATCTTGATATGATGATTAGGAATGCCAGCAAGAATGTAACAATCGTGACAAGTGCAGATGGCTTAAACAGAAAATTTGAATCATTAAAGACAGCAATGGAAAAAGCGAAGAAAAAAGGTGTAAAAATTCAGATAGCTGCACCAATAACCCCAAAGAACTACAAAGTCGCCAAAGACCTAAGCAAAGTGGCAGAGATCAAAAATGGCAAGTTCAAAGCAAGATTTGCATTTATGGACAACAAAGAGATGATGTTTATGATCCTAGATGATGAGGAAGTGCATCCAAATTATGATGTTGGAATATGGATTAACAGTCCTTTCTTTACCAACGCACTAGGACAGATCTTCCAGACAAGTTGGGCAACAATGAAACCACTAAGTAAGATAAAAATAAGATAAACAGGCTGCTTGAGAACAAAAAAAGAGGTAGAAGAAAGAGGATTTTTCCTTTTCCTATTTTTTTATTTTATTATTATTTTCTTGCACAAATTACATGATAATCTTTTTCATGCACTAGTTCTGGCGTCCAAATAGCGGAGGGATTAAAAGTCTTAATGATATCCTCTAGTTCTTTCGGTGTTATCAAATAACTAGTTGAACTTCCATAAAATTCTTTCCCATTTACTTTACCACCACCATAAATATATCTTATTCTCCTCTTCCAATCGTATTCTATTTTTCCTTTTAATTGTATTTTTTCTGTTTTAAATTCAATTGGCCCACCATTATTATTGATTTCTATTTGAGAAATTGTATCCACATAGAGTAAACCACCATCTCTAATTTTTTCAAAAAATTTATTTATACTTTTAACTAGACAATCTTTTGCAACGTTTGGATCAAAATCTTGTTTTTTCTTTTCCCAGCTAGTCACAAAAACCAGGCTATTCCCTCGACATATAACTGCATCAAAATTTTCTTTTAATTCATCTATATTTAACCAATTCATTTGTTTATATTTTATATTTAGATTCTTATAATTTCTTAATGCATGATTAATCATTTCCTTATTTGAATCAATTCCTAAACCATAAAATCCTTTGTTTACAAGACCATGTAGAATATGCCCACCACCACAACCACATTCAAGAATTATTTTAACCTTTTGTTGTCTTAAAAATTCAGCTAATTCATCTATAAATTCTTGACCATATATTGCTTTAGATACAGAAATCCATTCTCTAGATAATGAAATCATTTTATTTTTCTAAAATATTTTTATAGGATATTACCCTTAATCCTCCCGCAGGTTTGTCTTCTGGCAAAAAGTTAGGGATTAACCATAAGAATTTACAACCTGTCACCCTATGATAAAACGCAAGTGTAGGGTCTTTCAAAAATTCTTTCTGTTGAGGAAATATTCCTTCTTTTAAGTACCTATCAATTATTTTTTTAAATTCAGTATTCTGTTTAATCTGTTCTTGCTCAAATTCAGAGCTTCCATTATATGAAGAACATCTACCATCTGCTACACCATACATACACCCATCCTTTTTTGCTTTGTCCCATCCAGCTCTTATTAGTAAGGAGGCATACCTATATCCCCTCTTGTCAGGAAGTATTGCTAAGTTATAGCAAAATGCTGTATTATAATTTTTTAAAATCGGTTGTGATGAAAATTCTCTAAATGTTTTTGGAAAACTTGGATAATCATCTGGAGAAAAATTAGAATATGAAAAAGATATCATTCCAACCAAATCACTATCTTCTTGTGCTCCAAGCATAATATGCCCTAAATCAAATCTTTTTAGAATAGTCTTTTCATCTGCTTGTAGAAAAGGAATCCAAGAATTTCTTTCTAATTTCATAACGCTTTTTAAATCTTCTTTATGAAGTTGTATTATCATAAAATAAAAAGGCTTAAGAAATTTATAAATATTACTAAATTACTCTAACAAAACCCCCATAAGATAATGGCTAGTTACTTTTCTAATTTCAATATCCACAACTCTGCCAAGTAATTTTTTTCCCTTTAACACTACAACCTTATAATTCATTGTTCTAGCAAGCCAAGTATCATCAAAACCCTTAGCATCAACAAAAATCCTGATTCTCTTTCCAACAAGCTTCTCATTTTTCTCAAGAGCAATTTTCTGATGCAATTTCATTAATCTAAAAGCCCTTTTCTTTTTCTCCTTCTCATCCAACTGTTTCATCTCAGAAGCAGAAGTTCTAGGCATTGGCCAATACTTACTAATATTAATTATATCTGGCTTAATTTTTTTCACTAAAGCCAAGGTTTTTTCAAAATCCTCTTTACTCTCAGAAGGAAAACCAACAATAATATCTGTGCTCAAAGTCAGGTCAGGAATCTCTCTCTTAAATTTTTCAACAATCTTAATAAAATCTTTAACTCTATAGCCTCTATTCATTAATTTCAAAATTTTATCACTTCCACTCTGAACAGGCAGATGTAAAAACTTAAACATCTTCTTATTTTTATAACAATCAATAATTTCATTAACTACAGGCAATAAAGTAGAAGGATTCATCATACCCAAACGAATAAAAAACCTATTCTTTAGAAATAATATTTTCTTCAATAATATAGGAAGTTCATTTTTTCCATTATCTAAACCATAAGCAGCATTATCCTGGCTTGTTAACCATATTTCCTTGCATCCAGCTCTTAAATTCTGCTTAATATCTTTCAAAATCTTATCTTGAGGATATGAAAACAAATTTCCTTTAACATTTTTTACAATGCAATAAGCACAATTTCCTAGACAACCATTGCTTAATTGAGTAATTCCTATAATTTTATTCTTTGGAATTTTGGGCATACACAACTTTACTTCTTTCTTTTTACCAATTAATTCAACTTTCTTATCCTCAATAATATTCTTAACAACTTTAACAATCTGTTTGACATGATGTGTACTAATCATGCTTGCTTTAGGAGCAAGTTTCCTTATTCTTTCAGACAAAACTTCAGGCATACATCCACTAACAATCAATCTTTTCCTAGAAAAATGTTTGATTCTTGATTCCATTCTCTTTAATGTAGGACCTTTAACAATACATGTATTCAGAATAATTATATTAGCTAACTTCTCATTTTCAGTAATAGAAAAACTTCTGCTTAACAGCCCTTTCATAATCTCTCCATCGCTCTGATTTGCACTACATCCATAAGTTTCAATATAGATGTTCATTTTAAATAAGAGAAAAGACTACTTTTTAAATTTTCTTTTTAATTTTTTAAATTGGCGGATTTTCTTTTTGATGTAATATTTTTGCCCTTTATAGACTAAGCCCCCAAACTTATCTTTAAACTCTTCAAAATCCTCATCAAGTTTTTCTATTGCATCATGTTCAGTTAGAACTCCAAAAAGTTCATGGGTTATTAGAAAGGTTAATGTTGCACCCTTAAGATTCTTTTCATACGCAGGGATATTTTCCATATATTTTTTATTTTTTGTTCTTAAAATACTTAAATAATTTAGGTTGTATCCTAAAAGGGATAAGAATTCTTTTTTAGAAATTTCAGATTCAATAATAATATCTCCATCTTTAGGTTTTATTTTTTTATGTTCAGACTTGAGTTTAATTTTTCTTAAACTTTTTTTAATATAAAATAAAGTCCCGTCATAAGTTACTTTTTTCAATTGTCTTTTAATTTCTCCAAAATTGTCACCAACTCTCTGCATTGCCTCAACCTCTGTAAAAATCCCAGCTTGTGCTTTTTTTATAATATAATCCAACATTTTTTTTGAATATCCTTGCCCCTTAACTAAATGAGATTTGAATTTTTCTTTAGTCACCTTACTCAAAAGAGACTGGCTAATGCCTAAGATACTACTTATTTCTTTTTGAGTCATACCTCCCCTGATTTTTATGACATCTGTCTCCTCTCTAGAATCCTGCTCAACTCCCCTTTCTGTTTTTTGTATTCTCTCTTCTAGAGCACCCGTCTTTTTTGAATTAGAAATTGAATCATTATTTAAAAAATAAATATTTTCTAATATCAGGTTTTCTTTTTTAAGATGCCTATCTAGTCTTTGTTTTAACTCCTCTGCAATTTCTAAAGCTCTCCCATAGACTAAATTTGATTTAGATTTTACAATATAACTCACAAATTGATTTTTATTATCTCCAGAGATTATATCATTAGTATCTTTCTTAGCTAAAACACCAAGCAAGGCCCTATTTAATTTTTTTTGCAACATTCTTTTTTTACTTTTCAGAAAAATAGGAAGTGTAACTTCAATTAAAGAGTCTCCATTTTCCTCCTTTACCTCCATAAGTATAGAATACTCAAAAGGAGCATGATTAATATAATTATTTTTTTCCATACACATCTTTTCTGCCTCCGCCAAAAGATCATTTACAGAACACCCTAATTCTGGAAATTCTTTAACTAAATCTTCTAACTTTTTCCTTTCTTCAAGAATTGATCCTGCTCTGGTAGCAAAATCCCTTATATCCAATCTTTCTGCGGAGAATCTTAAATCTCTGTAAGATAACATTTTGGCAGTTTCGTGGCATTTGTTCAGATATCCTATCCTATCTGCCTCATAATTTCCAAGATTCATTTTTTTAAACACTCCCCTACTTTAATTTAGATTAAATCTTTTTAAATTTTAAAGCATTTAAAAGAATATGTTGTAGGATATATATCCCAAAAAGAAGAATTAAATAAATTAAAGATAATACATTGAAAAAAATCTTACATCGCTTCAAGAGCAGGTAACCCTAATAAATTAAGCACAATCTTAAGAACAATAATTGTGGTCTGAACTAACATCACCCTTCTTGCCTTGATTTCTTTATC
This sequence comes from Candidatus Pacearchaeota archaeon, assembly GCA_026016245.1. Classification (GTDB taxonomy): domain Archaea; phylum Nanobdellota; class Nanobdellia; order Pacearchaeales; family UBA284; genus DAOWHW01. The sequence continues at coordinate 45,854 of CP061211.1, read as the reverse complement.
TTCTGTTTGAATCACTGGACAGTTTTCATAGAAATCATTGAAAGTATGGGCTAGAGTATAAGTATAATTGCATAACAAATGTGGTTTTAATCCTTCTAAAGCATCTGACACAATTTTTGGGAATTTTCCAAGTTCTTTTGCCAAGGCATACTCTTTTTCATGAACTTTGTTGAATAAGGGATTTGCTAGTTTTTCTTTTCCCAACTTTTTTATTATACTAGAAGCCCTTGCATGTGTGTATTGTAGGTAAGGAGAAGTATTGCCTTCAAAATTCAAAGCTTCTTCCCAGTTAAATGTTATGTCTTTATTCATCTCAACTTTTGCTATTGTATAACGAACAGCTCCAATACCAATAGCTTCAGAGACTGTATCTATGTCAACATTTTTTTCCCTGCCTCTTTTTTTAATTTCTTGTCTTGCTTTTCTTATTGCTTCCTTGATAAAATCACTCAACAAGATAACCTCCCCTCTTCTTGTAGACATTTTCTTAGCTCCTTTCTTTGTTTTAAGCAAGATAAAAGAATAATGAACAACCCTAGGAGCTCTATAACCTAAAAGCTCGAGTGTTGCGCTTAATTGTTTGAAATAAAGTTTCTGGTCTTCTCCTAGAACAATTATATTCACAGGCGCACTCTTCAATTTATCTATTGTATAAGCAATATCACGTAAAGGATAAAGACCTGTACCATTACTTCTTGTTAAAACCAATACTGGAGATTTCATTTCTTTTTCAAATTCCCACTTCATATCACTTTGATCAAGAATATATCTATCCTGAACATCCTTCTTTAGTCTTTTAGTCTTCTTTAACTGCTCTAAAATCTTCTTTAATTTTCCTTTTTCTAAATAAACAGATTCATAATCAAAAGAATCATAAAAAATTCCTAACTTATTCAAAATTTCACTCTGTCCTTCAATAGCTGTCCTTACAAGCTTGTTCAATTTTCCTATTATTTCCTTATCCTTATCCTCAACCTTCCTTAGTATTTCAAAAACCTTTTTTTCTATCTCAGGTTTTTTCTTCATTTCATCTGACATAAACACATATAAGTTTAGAAGATCATCAAAACTCTCATCCCCTTTAGAACCAAGAATAAGTAAGGCCATTTGCTTGCTCACATCATTAACATAATAATGTATATCTGTTTTATAACCATGAAATTTTAATAATCTAGATAAAATGTCCCCAATTATTGCATTTCTAACTCTACCGACATGAGGGCTTGCATTAGGATTTATACTTGTATGCTCTATTAATGCCTTGCCTTTTAGTCCAAGACAACCATATTTATTTTTTTCTTTCAATATTTTTTCTATTGTGTTTTTTGTAAAAGAATCTTTGCTAATAAAAAAATTGATATATCCACCAACTGCCTCAACCTTGTCTATCTCATTAGGTAGTTTCTTTTTCAGTTTGTTGGCTATTTCTTTTGCTATTTCTTTAGGATTTTTTTTCTTTTTCTTTTTCTTTGCCAAATCAAAACAAGGAAAGGTAATATCCCCGAATTTAGTAGCAGTACCAAAAGGTTCTCTCAAAGTTATCTCTTTCTTTTTTAGTTTTGTAACTTTTGCTATTGCCCCTTTTATTTTCTCTTCAAAAACTTTCATAATCTAAAATAAGTAGAAAAAGTTTATAAAGGTAACTGCCATTTTCATTCTATTAAAAGAGGTAAGATGGAAAAACCAATAGAGGAAAAAGAAGTTAGAAGACAAGATAGTAGGGCAATAAGAATAGAGTTTACAGAAGAAAAACCTCAGAGATCTATCATTGTTGAAGGATTTCCTGGTTTTGGTTTTGTTTCAACTATTGCAACAGAATATATTATCAAGCATCTAAATGCAAAGCCTATAGGCAGGATAGTTAGTGATAAATTAATGCCAATAGCAGCTGTTCACAAGAATGAAGTTATCTATCCTTTGGAGATATTCTATGATAAAAAGACAAATATAATAATTGTGCAGGCAGTAACGCCAGTTGAGGGTTTAGAATGGCGTTTAGCAGACGCCATAATAGATCTAGCTAAAGAAATTAATGCAAAGGAAATTGTTGGTTTAGAAGGAGTAGCATCAGCAGAAGAAATCAAAAACGCTAATGTTTTTTTCTACAGCAACAAGAAAGAAAAAAGAAAATCATTAATTGAAGCAAAAATAAAACCATTACAGGAAGGAATAATAATAGGTGTAACAGGAGCTTTGCTAATGAAAGCTCAAGATGTTTCATTCTCATGTTTTTTTGTTGAGACTCATACAGGATTACCAGACAACAAAGCAGCAGCAAAATTAATCCAGGCACTTGACAAGTATCTTGGCTTGACTATAGATTACAAACCTTTACTAGAGAAGGCAAAAGAAGTTGAGGAAAAATTAAAGGGTTTGTTAATGAGACTTGGAGAAGCAAAGACAATGAAAGAAAAGAAAAAGCTAAGTTATATGGGTTAATCCTCTTCTTTAGATTCTTTAGGTTCTGGAACTTCAACCTTTTTTAACTTTTCAATCTTTTTCTCCTTTAATTTCATCTGGAAAGTTGATGCAAGATCTATGATATACTTTCCTTCCTCTATCTTGTATATAATAGGTTTTCTCTTGAAGATTCTAACCAAATCAATCTCAAACTTTCCTGGTTTCTGTACTCTGATACTTTCTAAATCAAGGATTATTGGCTTCTCTATATCTGGCCCGACTATTTCACTAACATCCTTGACAATCTCTTCTCTTTCATCTCTAGTAAGCTTTTCAGTTTCCTTTTGCATAGCCAAGTCTTCATCCTTAAAGAAGAAAAAGTAATGAGAACCGCAAGAACAGCCTTCTAGAACTTCAGGAGCAGCACTATCATAGATTCTTCCGCAGCGAACACATTGATGAGGCATTTTTAATTATTATTTTTATTATTTCCTTAAAAGGAGTTGTATCTTAGTGGGATCTTTTTTAATTTCACGGACAATTGTAGCAGGACCAATAACTGTGATAACATCTCTATCACCAAATAAACTTGTTGCAAGTTTCTCTTTCATTGAAGTAAAAAAAGGTAATTCTTTTGATCTCGGTGAGAATGTAGCTAACTCAATTCCTCTAAACTTTGATTTTTTACTCTTAACTATATGTTTCATTGTTTCCTCAATCAAGTCAACTTCCTCTTCAGGAGCAAGCTTTCCCTGAACAAGCAAAATCTTGTTCTCGACAGCTAAATCAACTAACTTCTTCACACGTCTAAAGCTAGTGAGATAAGCTATTTCTGAATATGGGATGAATTGTATTGTTATCCCTTTATCGCTTCTCCTTGTTTTTATTTTTTTCTTTGCCATTTTTTTCTTCTTATTTTACAAGAGCAAAGAGATTCTCATAAAACTCTTCCATGTTTTTGCCTTTTTTTGCACTTATAGCAACAACATCATATTCTGGGAATGCAGCCTCTATCTTTTTTATCTTTCCTCTTGCTCCTCTCAAATCTATCTTGTTAGCTACTATAAGCACAGGAATTTTCCTTGCAACAAGATTTCCTATGATAGTAATATTAACCTGGGTGTAAGGATTTTTAGTTGTATCAAGAACAATAATGACAGCATCCATGTCATCTAACCATTTTATAGCCTCGATAACACCTCTTGTAGCTTCTTTAGCTCTTTTCTTAGCCTCTCTAACCTTCATGCCATAATGCAAGAAATCCTCATAATCTATTCTTGTGGCAATACCAGGAGTATCAACTAGCTTAAAAGTCAACTTTTTTCCATTAAAATCTATCTCAACTTTCTCCTTTATCTGTATTTCTCTTGTCTCATGAGGAACTCTGCTTGTTTTTCCAAGCTCTTCTCCTAACCAATCCTTACAAAGTCTGTTAGCAAGAGTAGTCTTACCACTATTAGGAGGCCCATAAAAACCTAATTTAACATGTTTCTTAGTAGCAAACATGCCATAAAATATTCTTTTGAAAAAATTCTTAATTATTTTTATTGGCATATCTTTCTTCTCCTTTTTTTATTATAAAGAACAACTGGTTTGAATATATAAACTTTATTGTTCTAAATCTGTTATTTACCGTCGATATGCACGCTTAAGAGCAAAAATAACAAAAGCAATTGTCTGGCAAGGAATAAAAATTATCAAACTTGCGATACCACCAATCCAAGGAATAAAACTAGCAAGACCTGTCATCAATAAAAATAAAACACCTAAACCGAGCATTGCCCAATAATTAGTTTTTACTATAGAAATGCCTCTTTCAAAAGATTTCCACACACTTAAATCTTCAAGAACAAGAAAATACTCAACTAGAATGAAAAATACATAAACAAACATCATAGGTATGACACTTATACCCATTATAGATAATAAGGATATGTCTTGAGTAAAAATAAAAGGCAGTGCGAAAATAAATAACCAGATAATAACACCAAGAGCAATAATAATCTCAATAATCCAAAAACGCCATAAAAATTTCCATCCATTCTTATCCATAACTCTTAAACTTGTTTTCTTTCCTCTAACTATCTCAGAAGCCATGGCAATCCCACCACTATAGAAATACGCCTTAATTAATTCAAGAACTAAAATCATCACAATGAAAACAAGAGCAAGATAAATAAGAATTCCTGGTGAAAAATCAGGAATTACTCCTTCTAGTTGTCCTAAAAGAACTAAATCTCCTAATAAACCCAAAGGAGATAAACCAAAAATTACCATAAAAAGCAAACCAAAGATTAAAAATAAAATAAGAATACCAATAATAGAAGCAACAGCATTAAAAACAAAAGGCAAGACAATAATAAAATTATACCACCACTTTCTAAAACTCATACCAATAATATCAAAAATATTTTTCTTTTTTCCTGCTTTTCTTTTTTTCATTTTCATTTTAAGATTCTATTGAAGATATTACGAAACACTGTCCAATATTATCACACTCATCATAACATATTACATGCCAAGGCTCTCCATCATCATAAACTCTATGTTCTTTAGTTCCTGTGGTATCAAACCTTCTTGCTCTGAGAGTATCCTTAGGATCAAAATTACAATTATGTATTTTTCTGCCAGCACTATAGTGATATGCACAAACAGCATTCTCATCTGTCTTTAAAATAAGACTTCCACCAGATTTGTAAAGACGAGTTATTTTTGGTGGGAAAGTATCAACAATTACAGTAAAGCTTGTCCTATTATTTGCTATATTTAAAGCAGAATCATGACATTTGATGTAAACAATCTGGCTCATAGCAGAAAGGTTCTGTCTATGAATAACAGTATTAGTTTCAGTAAATTTAGTCATTCCTTGTTCAATGCCAATATCAGCATTAGACCAATAACAAGTAGCTATTCCATTATCTGCTCCTTCAGCAGTTGTAACTTCAAGTTCTACACCAGAAACTTCGCATCCTTTAATTATAGAACCATCTGTTGGATCAATTGAAGTGATTAATAAAGGCGGTGTAGGAAGTAATGTAAGAAGGTAACCGCTAGGCATAACATTTTCTTGAGGACTTTTGTCTTTACATCTTATATAGAAAGGATTTGCAATATCTGGCTGCAAGCCAGTGAGGGTTGTTTCACATTCCCATCCAGTCGGTGTGATATCTGTTTCACATTCTGTTTCTTGTGACATTAATTCATAATCAGTGTCCTGTCCTGGGTTCCAACGACAAAAAGCATCTTCACTAATATAAATAGATAAAGGAAGCTCAGTAACACTATATCCAAAATAAGGATTATAATCTCTATCTGTACCTAAAATAACTGGTGGTGTTAAATCTGGTCCTGTTGTAGTTGAAAATTTGAAAATGTATTCTGCAATGTTCGCATTGCCATAAACATCAGCACATCTTACATAATATTGTGGCAGAGCCTGTTTCACTAGGAATTGCTGTCTTAGCTCATCCCGCAATACAGAACTTTGATAAGGGAAGTCCATCTCTCCAATGTTGGCTGTGCTTTCAATATCCCACATACAAAATGCTTTTTCATTCAAGTTTATTTGTATTACAAGTTGCGTGCCATCAGGAATAGGTTGGCCGCCCATATTAATATTGATGGTTGTAGGCATTGTTCCTAATCCTGTTCTTTTGAAGATACTCCTTCCTTCCATGTCAAAAGCCTCTATTTCAGTAATCCAAGGAGGAGCACCATCATTTATTGTTGCTATACATTCAGAATCTGCAAGCTGGTATGTTTTACCACCAACAGTTATAGTATCATTATATGAACAGGCAGCTCCTAGACTCTCACATCTATACTTAGAACAAGGCCTTTCAGAATCTTCATTACAAAGATGACAGTCATTTCCATTAAGAGGAGGCATTGAAGGATTACATTGTTGATAATAAAATTCCTTACTATAACCTAACCAGTATAAAAGAGCAGCAATTCCAGCAATTACAATGCCAACAAGTACAGCAGGAACAGCAGTTAATCCTGCTAAAGCAGCAGCACCTCCTGAAATAAGGCCAGCACCAATTGATTGCATTGCTCCTTGTTTTGCTCCTGGTGAAATCCAAAAAGACCATAAAATTAAGATCACTCCAGTAGCTATAATAGACCATCCAACCACTATACCTGCTGTAGTTAATGATCCTTTACTGACACTAAACATTGCCCAAGGTACACCACTGAAAAAAACGTCTACACCAACTAGATCTAAAACTGCAACTCCTAAATAACCTCCAGCCCAAACTACAAAAGCAGCTGCAAAAATATTCAAGAGGCCTAAGCCACCAGCTCCCTTTACTCCTTTAATATGTTCTGAAACAAAATCAGTATATGCTTGTGGTATCATTATTTCTTTTTTCTCTCTTTCTACATCTCCTTCTTCAACTTCTATGATCCTAAAACCAGACATAGGCTCTCCAACCCAATTAAACCAAGTTCCACAATCTCCTACACTTCTACATGTGTGTGCAGATGTAATACGCCATTCATCATCACGACATTCTTTATTTTCTGTATCTAAACCCCACCAAGCTTCTTCATAAACACACATAGAACTTCCAGCTCCAACACAACCAAGCTCTTGATTAAGTTCACTATAGCCTGGAGGTATTTTAGGTAAACAAATTTGTGGGTCTCCTTTCTCTCTTTTACTTTTTCCAGATTCTATTTTTTCTTCAGCAAAAATACGCCATTTATCATTACCTACTTTATCAATTGCATCTTTCAATCCGCTACCAAGACCTAGGTCTTCATGTTGTTCACCAAAATCTGTCCACCAGAAACAGAAAGGATTCTCATTACATTCATTTTTTGATGTAACATTAGCACATAGTCTCCATCCATTTGGAGCACAGTTGGCATATTCTGCTTGCCCTCCTTCTCCAAAACCCATACAAACTTCTTGTCTGTAATCTGCACAAGGCTCATTATATTCTTGCCCATATAAACAATAACGTCTCCAGTGTCGTGAACCTACAGGTGCTGTTCCATTACCTAAGTCACTAAGAGTATCATAAACACACCAAGCCTCACCACTTTTTGCTTTGTCTGAAGATTCTTTAGGCCCAAATTCTCCACCAACATAATTTTTGTAGATATTAAAACAATCTCCAGATTCACATTGATTTGTCTCAGGATTACAAAAACCACCAGTACAATATTTTTTAATTTCATCACTATAAACATTCCCACAACTATCTGTCTTGTATAAATCAGGAAAACCTTCTATACATTTTCCTTCAGTAGGCTGTAATTGACAAATCTCGCAGCCAGGAATATTCTCATAGCACTTCATATTTGAGAAAAAATATCCTGATTTGCCCTGGCATTCTTGTCCTGTAATATACTCACAACCAGCATAACTTTTACAACATCCATGCTGTTCTTCATAAGCTTGTTTAATACAAGTCAACCAATCAGGAACAGCACTATCCCAAACACCATTATAAACATTAACACAAGTTAAATTTGTTGTCCATCTTTTTTGATAACCAATTGTACAACAACCTTCCTTGCATAAAGGACTCTGTTCACAACTTGGATCCTTAACAATAAAAGTTCCAAGTTGACAATCTGTATTTATAGAATTTTTAATACACATTCCTTCATTATCTATACAACAACCTATCTGGCATACAGTATCACAAGCTGTTCCATTATGCCATTTATTAACCTTACATTCATTCTCAAGAGTTATAACACATTTAGCTTTATTTTTTGTTTCTTCACAGCATCCAAAATAATCAGAAGCAGCTACACTTGGAATTAGATCAAAAAATAAGACTATTTCTGAGAAAGTTTCAATGATAGAATTTTGTTTTATTCCTTCTTCTGTAAATTCTGGTTGTAATGATGTAAAGGTCACTGGCATCATTACTGCCAAAAATGAAAGGAATAATGCTATTGCCATATCACCTTTGTTTTTCCTGTTTGGCATTCTAAAATACCCCTCCTGGTAACACACAATTTCTTACAGCAAATACAAATTCTTTTCCAGTTTCTCTTTCCCGAAGTATATAAATCTTACTTCCATCGCCTGTTCTAAATTTCTCAATCTCAATCTGATAATGCATAGTCATATAAGCTAAGGGATCAAAATCACAATTTTCTATTTCTTCATTAATAATTTCTTTACTAAGTATAACAAATTCAAACAAAGGCCATTTTAAAAAAGGATTAAGTTCTTCAAATTTTTTAACTTCCTGTCCTTTAGACATTGTTATATCACACTCTATAGGGATATTAATCCTGCCTTCTGTCAAATTAACTGAAAATTTTGGAACAGAGCATGCTTCAACATTCCAATTCTGTTTTCTTGCAGCTTCAGCAAAACTAGAAATACAATTTTTAACCACATTTTCTTGTTGCAGCTTAGTTTTTAATTCTTCTTCAACATGCTCTTTAAGTAAAGGTTCTTGATTAGTGCAATTAATATAAGGAGTAGTAGTATAACATAAATAATGCCTGCAGATATCTTCATAAAAAATACAATTTCCTGTTTCCAAATAGCCTCCTTGACTTGCAAGTACCTCAACTAATGGTTCTAAATGTAAGTTAACGCAATCAGCAATATAAGCTTCTGGATCAAGTACTGTTGGGGGAATTCTTTCTCTAGGAAGAAGTTGTGGGACAAGAACAATAGCTAGAATCACAACAGCCACAATAACAATAGCAATTATAATAAAAAGAGTTACCTGTCCTCTTTTATCTCTATCCATATTTCTTAGTATCATCTGACATTTAAAAAGTTTTTTAAATATTAAAATGCTTAGAGAACTATGAATAAGAAAAGAGGCTTTGCTCTATTATTTATAGTATTTATTCTAATACTTTTTTTATGCTCTTTTTTAATCTCTGCTCAGCAAGAACAAGAAAAAATACAAATTAAAAGAGCTTATCTCTGGTTAAAAAATAAAGCTATTGGAAGATGGCAAAATCTCAATATAGAACAACATGTTTTCTCATTACTTGTTTTACGAGATGAAATGAGTCTTGCACAAACCAAAGCATCAAAAATAAAGTTGATTGACAAGAGCTTTGAAAATGAGACATGCTGGCCTTCTCCAAACTGTAAAACAAAAGATACAGCTCTTGCAAAACTTGCCCTTGATGCAATAGGAGAAGACACAGAAAAAGCAAATGAATGGCTATTAAACAAGACAGCCATGCCTACTGGAATTGATTGGTATTTGCAATTAACAACCAACAATGTTCCTGCCCGCTGTCTTTTGTTCTATGATAATACTGATTATGAAATTAGTATTGATAAAGAAGACAAATTAGGAGGCAATCCAGGATCTTGTTTTACAATAGCTGAAAATTATTGGTTAAGTCTTAGTCCAGAATGTTCTGATAAAATTTTCAATGTCAGTTGTAATGAAAGTGTTATAGCTAATTTTTTATTCAAGAAAGAAAATGATTGGTATGTTCCTGGCTTGTATGAAGAAGCTGGCCCTCAGGGACTTCTTTCTATAGGTTTGAATTCTTCTTGTATCACAACTCTTGGATCATGTGATTATGAAGCAAGTTTATGGACAGCTTATGCATTCATGAAGCAAGGAAAAATAAATACAGCAAAAACATTTATGCCTTACCTTGTAATAAATTATGATGAAAATCTGCAATATATGCCTCAACCTTTCCTTTATGAAATAACAAAAAAACAAAGTTTTATTTCAGAACTAATAGCATTACAAAGAGCTGATGGATTATGGCTTGGACAAGGTTCTTCTAACAAATATTATGATACTGCTCTTGTTGTATTAATGACCCAAGCCATGGCAGGAGATATTGAAAAGACAAAAGAAACATTATTAGAAGAACAAAAACAAGATGGAAGCTGGGAATGTTCTGGATCAGCTTGCGATAATGTTCGTGATACAGCTTTAATTCTTCTTGGAGTTTGGCCGACTCTAGAATTACTTTCTGAATGTGAGCAATATGGATATAGTTGTGTTATCAATTGCAGTAATAGTGGTGGCATATCTCAACCTTATGCTTGTTTTGGAGATCGTGAATGTTGTGATATTGCCCAGTCATGTGAAGATAAATATGGTTCTTGTAAAAGTTCTTGTTCTGACAATGAAACTGAAGTTCCTTATATCTGTGAGCCAGGATTGAAATGTTGTAAACCTTATGATAAATCAATGTGTATTAATGAGATAGGTGGCCAGATTTGCGGCTCTGGACAGAAATGTTTGGATAATCTTGGTAATATAATTCCATTCATTGTATCAGCTGACACTCCTTATTGTTGTAAAGGGGTTTGCACAACAGCAAGTGATACTTGTTTTGATCTTGGAGGAGAGATTTGTGATCCTAGTCAAGGAAAATCATGTCCTTCAGACAGATGGATTGTTGCTTCTGATACAAATTATTGCTGTGAATCAGGTTTTTGTACAGGTTCTCAAACCTGCGCTGTAATGGGTGGTGAGATTTGTGCTAGTGACGAGGATTGTAAAGACGGAACTTTAGTGGAGGCTGCTAATACTGGTGGCCAACAAACTTGTTGTATCCAAGGAGGGAAATGTATTCCAAAAACCTGTCCTGGTGTTTCTTGTGAAGCTGGACAGATTTGTTCTGGAACAATGTATGAGACAAGTGAGGCTACGAGATGTTGTGTTGATGGAAGCTGTTTAAGTTCATGTTCGTCTTTAGGAGGAACTGCCTGTAATGCTAGCCTTGCTTGTGACGGAACAATTGTTGAAGCTTCTGATACAAGCAGATGTTGTTTAGGGAAATGTAAAAAACCAAGTGTGTTCCCATGGCTAACAACTCTCATCATTTTCTTAGTCTTAGGATTAGGTGTTTTAATATTCCTATCCATTAAAAAAAGGAAGAAAGCAAAACCAGCCAAACCCAAATTGGAGTTTCCTGGAATGATGCCATCTAGGCCTGTAAGAAGAATGCCACCAGGAAGAGCTCCAGCAAGGCCAGTAAGAATGCCTGCAAAACCAATAGCCAGACCTATAAAGCCAAAACCAATGCCAATAAAACCAGTAAGAAAACCAAAACCTTTGCCTCCAGCTCCTAAACCTTCTTAATAAAATTAAATTCTTCTTGTGGGTCTTCTTTTCACTGAAGGTGTAAAAATTGGTTTCTGTTTTCCAATTTGTTTAAAAGCATGATCTATTTGTTTTTTTGACCAACCAGCTTTTTTCAGCCTCTCTATTATCTTGTTTTTTGGAACTCCAGCAGCTTGATTGTTAGAAATAAAATTAGTAATATGATAAAGATCCATAGGATTCTTGAACAGCTTCTTTTTCTCTCTTTTCCCAGAGCCTTTCCATATAAACCATAAGATAATAAGGACAACTATCGCAATAACAATTATTAAAAATATTGCTAGAAGATAGGGTGGTTTCTTTGGTGGCTCTGTCAGAGGTTGTACTCCTACTTGTACTTCCTGAAGAGAAGGTGAGATATAAAAATTAATATCTGAAAAATCAACCTTGCCTGGCAATGTTATACTAATTGTTTCCAAGCCACTTAAGCCAGTATAGACAAAGCCAATAGCATCATTTAAATCACTTACTTCATATGCATCATGCAGTAATCTGACATCATTGTAACTAACACCATAAGGCAAGGAGAAAATAACATAAGCATTAGAAATACCAACAAGAGGATCAACTTTTATATTAACAACTGTAATCTTATCTTCTATTCTATCTTCATAAAATAAAGCTTTTGCCTCTCCTCCTAATCTCAAATTAACATTATCCTGCTGCCATAAAGCCACAGCATTCTGATATTCTGTTTTGAGATTTGAATCATAATCCTCTCCTGTCATATCACTAACATAACTTGGATCTATTTCATTTAAATTTGGAATATAAGGAGAATCTCTCAAAACCAAAGTATCATTTATAGATATTGGAACATTCAAAGCATCAAGTTCATTTTTAATATCAAGAAGCTGTGTTTGGGTTGCTGTAGCTAATTGAGATTCTAAAACATCAAGGGTTGTGCTTATTATTGTAACATTCACTCCAATCATATCTCTGTACCAATATTCAATATTATTGTACTGAGAAGCAAAATTATCCAATCTTATTCTTAAATTCTGTATTGTAGTATTCAAAAGTTCGCGGGTTATATTGCTGGTAATAGTAAAAGTTCTTGAACCAACCAAACCAGAAGTATCTTGAGCCTTGACAGTTAAAATATATGTTTTTATCTGGCTGTATGTATGTGTTATATTAGGCCCAGCTGTCATTTGCTCTCCTGAACCATCACCAAAATCCCATCTATATTGAATAATCTGTTTGCCAGCTGGAGCAGTAGCAACAGTCCTAAATTCTGTTAGCTTTCCTGGAATTACAATAAGAGGACTAACACTTTGGATTGTTGGGACTTCTGCAACATCAAAACCAAGACTTCTCGAAGCTATTCCAATCTTAGCTAAAACCATCTGGAAACCTGGCTGTTCAGGCGCACTAAGATTAAGAATAGAGAATGGAACTGTCTGTATATCCATATCAATTTTAGGCCACTCAACAATCAAATCATAAAAATAATTATTATAAGTTGGAGAAGTGCCTTGTGGGTGATATTTGAAGTTGATATCACTCAATGTCAAAGTCTGGCTAGCTGATGAAATAAATTTTATAGGAATAATACAACCACTAAATCCAGTACAATTACCTCCATATTCTGAATTAATATAATTCTGGACATAAGTCATTAAAGGAACATCACCAAGATGCATGCTCTCATCAAAAACAACTTCCTCAGTAAAAGCATTAAATTTAGCTTCATGAACATAAATAGAATAATCCTCATTATAAGTCTGTGAAGGCGGCTCTCCATAAAAACCACAAACCTCTTCTTGAGTTTCTTTTTTAATCCAATATTCTGCACTACTTGTTCCCTTATTCCTGATACAAAGAAGATAATCACCTGCTTCTTCAATAAAGAATGTTGATTCCTCTCCTAGAAATTCAGGACCTATAAAACATTTTGCAAAACTATATTCTAATTCATAAAAATAATCAACACTGCAGTTTCCAATTAAACTACCACCTAAATCATAAACAGTAAATTCTATATCATAATCCCAAGGTTCACCACTATACACTTTAAGTTCAGCAGCAACTTCTAACCTTCCTGTCTTATTCAGAGAAATTTTCTGGCAAAGAGGAGTAGAAGTTAAAACAGAAACACCAGTAGCAATAGAAGGATCATAACATCTACTATGTCTTAAATCAGAACACCATTCTCCACTTGGCTCTTTATATTCATAATCTATAATGCCATCATCAAGCAAATCAATTTTCAAAGGAGATTCACCACAAATAGGATTAGCAGTGCTTTGTCCAGTAAGATAAAAACTTAAGTTCAAAATCTGGGGATTAGTACCAAAAGCAACTAAACCAAAATACTTCTCTTCTTCACTAAGAACTACTGTCTTTGTTTGGGAAGGAATCGATGCCTGGTAAGTAACATCACAATCACTAGGATCACAATTAAAATCTACTTCTCCTTCTTGTAAAAAATCAAGAAGATTCATCTCTTTCATCTCAGCAGCAACTTGCCCGCTAACCATAATATTACCAGGTTCATTTTCCAAAGAAAAGTTAAAATAACCCTCAAGAACTTGGCCTGGACCAAAACTTCCTTGACTTAAATTAAAAAAAGGATTTCCAGGAATAACAGAAGCAGAACTAAAAGAACAACATAAAATAAAAAATACTAATACTAAAATCACTCCTTCTTTTTTTATCATTTCACCTCTTTTTTACCAGGAAAAAATAATTTAATAATTAATTCTCTTTTTTCTAAGCATGAATATATAAAACACTATCAATACAGACACAACAGCTAAAATATTCCACCATGAAAAAAATGGAAGCTCTCTAAAAGGTGTCGGACAAATCACACATTCTGATTTTGTATAATCTGGGGGAGGATAGGTTAAATCCACGCAAGCTTGTTCTGAACATGAACCAGGATCACAAGTATAATTTTGCCATCTATAATTTATTTTTCCTTGGCAACCTTCTTCACAAGTCCCCTGTCTTAAAGTTATCTCACAAAAATCTCCATTTGTTTGTTGTTGATATTTAAGAATACATTCATCAGTTTCCCATTCACATCTACAGTCACTAGCACCAGAAGGACAACCAACATTCTTGACAACACAAGGATCTAAATTACAAGTTCCCTGATTATCATAACCTGAACATGTTTCAGGACCTTCTGTTTGGCAATGTTTACAATAAGGAGGAGGGATGTCTGGATAATCCCAATAACAACCAGTGATAATATTACAAGTAGTAGCATTATCATGACACTCATCTTGGGTTGAAGTTGGTTGACATTTTCCTGTCACATAATTACATATCCAACCAGGTGAACAAGGAATTATTTGTCCAGGTCCTTGTGGAGGGCCATCACATTCAGAATAAAAATCATAACAAAAACCACAAGGAACATGCTTTGGTTCACAGAAACATTCTCCAACTGCTTCTTTTTCATAATAAACTGTAAAGAAATAAATTCCATTTCCATAAATTGTTATTGTTAAATTAGATGGTGTAATGTAACCACTTTGGTCTTCAAATTCAGCTGTGAATTCAATAGGATATGTCTCTGAATAATTATATCTCACATCATTTATAGTAGAATTAACAAGATCATCTTCAAGATATAAGTTAATTAAAGCATTGATAAATTGTCCTGTCTGTTCATCTTTAGCTTGGACAATTATTAGAGCATACTCCACAGGCTCTTTAGTATAAATACCCATCAAAGAAACATTTGGAGGCAAAAATACTGACATCTCCCCAGGTTCATACCAATCCTGAAGAGGACCAAAAGAAACTCTATAATTATCTGAAGGAAGTGGGAATCTTTCTTGTGGTGCAATGCCCCAAGATTCTTGATTAACAGTTATTTCACCTTTCACATTAATAAAATCTTCACAATCTCCATCTGGTGGAATAGATGTATCTCCACATGTGTCAACTGAAAGATTATATTCTCCAACTGCTTCTCCAGTAACAATTATAAATTTTTCATCTCCATAAGGAAGATTATTATGAATATAGCTAGCATTTATGATGGCTATTCCTTCATCCTCTCCCTTAACTCTATGAGTATTTTGATTTACAGAAGCAACATTTGGATTTAAACTCTGAACATCTGATTCAGAAGTTATATCAGTTGTCAGACCATTAGACCAATAAGCCTTAACTTCATAACTTGTTTCTTCATTTATTTCAATTTCATATTTATTTAAAGCCAGATTAATATATCTAATATAATCATCTTCAAAATATCTGACATTAACAATACTAGAGTCTTCTTTTGTGACCTCAGAATGTGTGTATTCTGCAGTTATTTTTCCTGTCCCATCTCCAATTCCAGTAACTAAGCCGAGTGCTGAAACAGAAGCAACGCTAGTATCATTTGAAATATAATCTGCTTGTTGGGTTACATCCAAAGTAAAGAAGCTATTGTTTTTTACCCATTTCATTAATGCAATAACTTCAAGTTGTTGTGTGTCAGTAATATTCAAAACAAAAACTGAAGGTGAAACACTAATATCTTCAAGTACATACCAGTTTGTAGGTTCATCAACAAAATCAAAAGATCCGAAATTTCCAAATTTTTGTGCTATTTGTCCAGTATTATTGAAAACTTTTGCTATATTCGCATCTACAGTTTCTCCTTGACAGCCTTGAGGAACTATAACAGTCCAATTTCCTAAATAAGTATCACCTTGTTTTATTACACTTGAATTAACCATATAAACATTACATAAAGCTCCTCCACCAATAACCATGCCTGTTGGTTGTGATTGCGCATCTGAAAAAGCATCTATTTGCATTTTATTGACATTTAATGCCTCACACTTACTCATATCTTCTACTGTTATATTCAATTCAACTTTGTCTCCATTATCACATCCTTCAGTTCCACAATATGTCTTAACATCTGCATCTATAATTTTACATTCTGTTGGTGGTATTTCTTCTTCAGCAAAAGTGAAATGACCATAACTTGGATAAGGAATTGTAGTTGTGTTGCCTGTTACATGATGTCCTGGGGTGTAGCTAGGATCATCATACAAGCCAACTGCCCAAGCATAAACTGTTTTTCCTAAACATTCAGAAGGAATTGAAGGTATATTAATTACCCAATTTTCTGTGCAAGGTGAGCTTGTGCATGTTGTTTCCATTCCTTTGATTGATGCTGGAGGAGATTTCCATGCAATAGTACATTTTTCACCAAGAGGATCTCCAGTAGAGTTAGCATCGACCTGAATATAAGAAGGAGTAGGACACTCAGTTCCAGAATAACTTATACTTATCATTATCTCTTCACCTAGCTCACAGGCAGGACTTGAACCACCTTCACAATCTGGTGTGACACTTATTGAATTTACAACACATTCTCCTGGAAGTCCGCAAGGTTCTTCACAAGTCACTCCAGCAGGAACTTTATTTTGATCACAAGTAAGGCCAGAGTGATATTTAACACTTCCAGCATCTTTTTTAATGTCAAATTGACTGTTAAAACAAAATCTTGAATTTGTTACACTAACCTCACCTTGTCTTAAATATAAACCATACCATTCATTATTATGTATATTTACATCAGAAAGATATGCTCCAATAAAAGTAGGTCCAGTATTAGCTAATATTTCAATTCCCGCACCTGGATAGTGTTCCCAAGAACCTCCTCCTTGGAATTCTAGCTCTGGATAAAAATTATTGTTACTTGAATATTGTATTGGCGGTTCTTCCGGAGGAATGTATTTAGATTTACCTTTTATATCAGTTATTTCTATATTTTTTATATTAATATTAACACCATAAACAGTCTGTATTCCTCTCCCACCTCGCCAAATGCCATCACTTTCTCCGTAAAAGGATTTTATTTTACAGTTTTGAATTGTATGGCCAGTGCCTAAAACAAAAATTCCTGTGACACGGCCTTCTCCTCCAGTAATCCAATTATCTCCACAATCAATTGTTTTATTTGTTCCTCCAAAACTTAAACAGTATTTTCCATAGCCGCCAAATGGAGCAGAAATATCAGAATCAATCATTAAAATATGATTATCAGGCATATCATCAAGCACATTCTGACAAACCTGACAAGAACCACTACAATGTTCTATACCAAAAGTCTGACATTCTGCTCCATTACCAATCTCACGACAAATTCCTCCTTGAGCAGCACAGTCTTCAGCATAATTCAGAATACATCCATCTTCTGGGGTATGTCTACAGTGACATTTGCAACTGCTTTCACAAAAAGGATGTGGCCAACCCATCATTGGTGTATGACACCCTGTAGGTAGATATGGTCTTTGACGGCATGCAGCATAACAAACAGCATCACAACCAGTAGCAGGTTCACAACCATTATCCCAGTTATTATCAACATTAACATATCCATCCTCACATTTAACACATACTCTTACACAATGATACCTATCTCCGCCTGGACTTATTTTTACATGATCATGCCACTTAATATATTCAGTCCAACCAGAATCGCACAGAATAGAATTATAACAAGTCTGAGCATCTGGAATCATGTCTGTATCATTTATTTTAGTTTTTATAAACATATGATTATATTTTGTTGTTCTATATGCATATTCTTCACCTTTTGAACAAATACCCCAACATTTACGATTTCGATACAACAGGCCACAACCAGTAATCGTTTTTGCAAATCTACACGCTTTTGACGAACCTTTATGTGTGGTTGTTGCTATTGGATAAAAACCATTATCATAACAGTAATTAGCATATGGTGGGCCGCCCCACATTTCATATTGACATGCTGTTTCAGATTCAACAGACTCCCAAAGAGGATGGCAACCCATACCCTTACAAAATACTTTAACAAGCTCAGAGCTGCGACATAAACTAACAGCAGCACTAACATTAACCATCAAAACCAAGAAAATCATAACAAGAAAAATGCTCACTAATAATAATTTCTTCACCTTTTTTTCCATGTTGTTTTAAGGATTTTCAGGTTTTTAAAATTTGCTTTAAATGTTGGGAAGTTTTTTATTAACTATCCTAATAAGTTTATTTGTTATCTTTTTTATTCTTTCTTCATTATTTGTCAAGAAAGTTAAATCAATTTTTTTTCCATAATATAAGATATCATTTCTTAATCTTCTTGTTTCATCTATTAAAATAAACTCATCTTTACTGAAGAATCTATTATAATTTTTTTCTAAATAAAAAAGAAGGGCCTTATGGCTCAATGTTTTGAATCCATCTAGATACATTAATGCAGTTATAAGTTCTTTTATTACTTCATAATATTGCTCTATAATTTTGTAGGTTTTCTTCTCTTTTTCAACATCACTAAATCTTTCTTGCGCCATTTCTTTTAATGCTTTTGCCCTTCCCATGCTCTTTGAAATTTTAAATATCTCTTCAATCATTTTTTAAATATCCATGTAAAACCAATCCATTAATTACTTCCATTTTTAACCCAGGTGTTAATTTTTTCAGACTAGCTATAGTTATAAGATGAATTCCCTTCTTTAAAATTCTCTCAAATTTCTCCAATATTAATCTTTTTTTAATTTTTGAGAGTATTAGCATATCTATATCGCTAGTCTCTATATCTTCCCCTCTAAAGTATGAACCATATAGAACTATTGCTTGTGGATGAAGAGAATCAATTAAAAAATCAAGAAATCCAGATTCTTTAAGTCTGATTATATTGAATATCTTCTTGTAGAATAAAAAATCTTTATTATCTCTATTAGCTACAAAACCAAAAAACCTTTCACCTTTCTTTTTAAGTATTAAATTTTGTTTGAGTAAATATAACAAATGCTTTTTAACAGATGTTGGAGCAAGATTTATTTTTCTAGCTATTTCTTTGATATAATAAATCTTTAAGGGTTTTTCAACAAATACATCAAAAACCCGCCAAAGGCTACATTTTTGTTTCATAGTAAACATATATGTTCCTTAGGGTATATAAATGTTTATATTCAAGAATATCTAAATTTTAAGGAATTCTGCTTCTGTGAAATGTAATGAAGCAGGAATTATAATGCAAAAAGGTTCCTTAACTCTTGGAATTTTTTTTACTAATTCTTTAAACTTTCCATTCACAATTTTCTGATTTTTTGTTCCTAATTGTGAGCATATAATTATTGTTTTATTATCTAATTCCTTATTTGACGCTTCAGCCAGCTCTCTTAATGCTTCTTTTAAACTCAAATCAATATCTACTAACAATAAAGTATGTGCTTCTATATTCAAATTTTCCTTTATAGTTTGATAAAAACTCATGGGCTCATAATGTTCTTTCCATTTTGGTATGCTGACTGTTTTACCAAATTTATATAAGTGAAGGCCTGTTTCACTAATCGCATTGAAAATTGATGTATTATGCATAATTTGTATTTTAACTTTAGCTTTCTTTGCCTCATTCATCAAAGATACATGAGTAGTTGCAGAAAGAGGATCACCATAAATTAATAAGGCAATATTTTGTTTCTTAGCTTCTTTAATTAAAAAATCAGACTCAACTAAATCTCTTTTTGCATCAATTACTTTTTTCTTAATTACTTTTTCAAGATCTATTTTTTTATAAGGCAGTTTTGTTGTATAAATTTCAAGATAGATTTTTTTGCATTTCTTTATTATTTCTAGGGCTTTAATATTAATATCTTTCTTTTCTAAACCCAAACCAATCAAATAGAGCATTTTATTTTTTCTTTTTCTTCTTTTTCTTCTTTTGTTTTTCTTTCTTAATCAATGATGGCAAAGTGACTAGAATAATAAAAACAAAACTTAAAATAAGAAACAAGAAAGTTTTTCCTCCTGTAAATATGACTGAAACTACTATTGCTATTACACAAACAGCAATAATCAACCTAAACCATTTTTTTCCTGTTTTTAATTCTTCTTTTGTTATTTTTGCAAGAATGAGGCCAAGAGGATAACCTAATAATGCGACGATTATTGCTAAAATCATGAATAAATCTACCATTCTAAATTAAAAAATTCAATTGCATTTAAATCTGTTTGCTTTTCTACCTGTTCTATGGTTAATTTTTTTATTTCTGCGATTTTTTTTGCTGCAATTTTTATATTGAGTGGAGTTCCATATTTTTGATTTTCTTGAGCAAACCACGGAGAATCAGTTTCCAGAAGAATTTTATTTAAAGGAGTATCTCTCGCTATCTTTCTTAGATTTTTTGATCTCTTGATGCCAGGACCTATTGAAACAAACCAGCCATTATCTATCACTCTTTGTAAATTTTTTCTGTCAGTAAATAGATGCATTAAAACCTTTTTCCTTTTCATTCCTTCTTCTTCTAAAATTTTTATTGTATCTTCTCTGGCATTTCTGCTATGAATTACTAAAGGCAATCCTAGTTCTTTTACTATTTTTATCATTTTTTTGAAAAGTTGTCTTTGTTTTTCTTGCCATTCCTCTTCTTTGATCCAGAAATAATCTAAACCTATCTCTCCAACTGCAACAATCTTGTCTTTGTTATTTTTTATTGCTTCTATTGTTTTGTTTATTTGCTCTTCTGTCAGTTCCTTAATATAAGTTGGATGTAAACCTATTGCTGCAAATATAAAATTTGGATATTTTTTTGTTAGTTCTAGTGTTAATTTTATATCTTTTGGATGCGCTGATGATGTTATTATTGCTTTTAGTTGTTTTTTACACTTTTCTATGATTTTGTTTCTATCTTTATCATACTCTTTTTGCTCAAAATGGCAATGGCAATCTATCATAATAAATTGATAAAGGTTAAATTTTTAAAGGTATTGTGTTTGTTGGATTATATTATTTGATATATTTGAATTTTAAGATGGCAGACTGGTTAAAGAAAATTTTAGGTAGAAAAGAAGATCTTAAGAAAGGTCTTGATGCTAAAAAAATAGCCAAGCTTTATTATCTAGCTACTGTGGATACTAAAACACAACTTTACAATTATAGGTATTTTAATTCTGTCTTTAAACATGAGATGGCAATAGCTGAACGTTATGGCAGAACTATCTCAATGTTGCTTCTTGATTTAGATGATTTTAAAAGGATCAATGATAAGCATGGTTATCTTCGTGGCGATGAGGTTTTACAGATGGTTTCAATGATTATCAAAAGTAATGTCCGAGAAACAGATGTCGCTGCTAGGTTTGGCGGTGAAGAATTTGTTGTTTTAATGCCTGAAACTCCCTCAGAAGATGCTAAAAATATGGCTGAAAGAATTAGGAAGTTTATTCAAGAGGATAAATTTCTTGCTTCTTTTAATCTTACAGCAAGTATTGGAGTCGCCTCACATAATAAAAAAACTGAATTAGCCACATCAAAGATGAAAAGTGCTTATGAAAAATTTATGCCAAAAAGTAAAAATGGGAAGAGAAATGGTAATCTAGATTTGTTTGAGAAAGCCAACATAGCTCTAAGATATGCCAAAGAACATGGTAAGAATTGTTATATGGAATATGATGATATCAGTAAGATTTCTTTTCTTGAAAAAATAGAAAAACAATTTGTTGGGGATAAAAGTTAAATTTAAAAGTTTCTTCTTTCTTTTTATATTGGGCCTGTAGCTCAATGGATAGAGCGCCAGCCTTCTAAATAAGGGCAAGCCCTTATCAACCCGAACGGAGAAAGCTGGATGTTGCGGGTTCGAGTCCCGTCAGGCCCTCTGCAGGGGTGGCAGAGTGGTTATGCAGTCGGTTGCAGACCGACGTACGGGGGTTCAATTCCCCTCCCCTGCTTACCAAAACAAAGATGAAAAAAATATTCTTTAAAAATAAATTTAATGAAAAGATCTGTGGCGTTATTGATGAACCAAGCCCAGAAAAAAAAATTATAATACTTATTCATGGGTTTTCTTCAAACAAAGATAAAGGTACAAAAATAATTGCAGAAGAACTAGGTAAAAATAAAATCAACACTTTAAGAATAGACTTAGATAACCTAGGAGAATCAGAACCAAAATTTGAATTTGCAACAATAACAAAATATATAGGGGTTGTTGAATCTGCAATAAAATTTTGTAAAGATAAAGGCTACAAAAAGATTAGTTTGCTTGGCACAAGTACAGGTGGTTTGGTAGCTATGGCCACAACTTTAAAACATCCAGAACTAAAGTTTTTAATTTTAAGATCTCCAACCTCCTCCAATGATGAAGATGTATTGTTAATGAAAGGAAAAAAAGGATTAAAAAAATGGAAAGAACAAGGTTACACATATCATATAAAATCAGATGGCACTAAACACAAGATAAGATATGAATTTGTAGAAGATGGTCACCAGTATACAATGTATGATAAAGTAAAGAATATTAAAATTCCAACTTTAATTATACAAGGAACAGATGATGAATGTGTTAATCCTGAAAATACTAAGAAGCTAACAAAAAATTTTCCTGATGCAAAGTTAGAATTAATTAAAGGAGCGGACCATAGTCTTGGAATTAATGAAAACTATGAAAAGTCACTAAAAATTCTTATAAATTGGTTAAAAAAGAAATAAACTATTTTTTTTATTTTATATTACTAAAAGATAGAAAAAATGAAGCAAAAACTTTAAAAAGAACATTCCTCTTATATTAGTAATTTTAAATCTAAAAGGAGGTAAAGAATAAAATGCCTAAAAAGAAAGGAAACATGCTAGGTGCATGGGCATTTCTTATTGGTGTGATTATAGCAGTGATCTTCGGATTTCTTGCCATGGCAACATGGGTTTATTGGGTTCTAGTAGTTATTGGTATCCTTATTGGTCTATTGAACATAACTGATGTTGAAGCACAGCCTTTCCTGATAGCTGGTGTAATCTTAGTTATTGTTAGCTATTTCGGAGGTAGTGTATTTGGAGTAGACAAACTTGGCGTCAATTTCTTAGCACAAATCCTAGAGAATCTACTGATATTGTTCGTGCCAGCAACAATCATTGTTGCCCTAAAATCTGTTTTTAGCTTGGCTAAACGTTAAATTTTTGTTTTTATTTTTTATTTTATTTTTAATTTTCTTAGTTTTAAAAATAGAAAAGATAGTTAATAAAATAGCACTAATTAGAATTATATAAGATTTTTTATTTTAAGTGCTAGTGCACATGGGCCAGCAATCATTGAAGGAATAACGCAATATGCGATATATCTTGATATAAAAACTCTTCCACTAACATCTCCTTTTGAATCTTTCTCAGCTTCATAAGACCAAACTTTTTTTGCACATCTTTCACCTATTACTGGAATAGGGGTAAGTGACATAATATAATCTAATTTTGAGGGTTTATTTTGTTCTTCCATTTTATCTTGCTCTAGATATTCTCCATACAGGACTTAAAAAAGTTGTTAATGCTTTTCCAAAGAAAGGACTATTGATCCAGATAGCTATGTCACCTTCAACATCACTATCAGGAGTTATAAAAATCAAGAGTTTTGAACCATCAACAATACAGAATCTAGCATTGATCTTAATTCTTCTTATAGGAACTCCAAGTTCTTTGCTTAAACTAATCAAGTTTAATTTTTCTTTTTCGTCTCCAGGATTCTTTGCACTTGCAGCTATATTCACAGTAACACCTTGATTTTTTAATTTCTTTAAAATAGGTTTAAGAAAATGTGCTTTTCTCTTAAGTGCATCAGAGGTTGAAATAAAAATAATTTCCTTCTCAGCTCCTCCGAGTAAGTCTTTTATGTGACTATAAATATTCTGTCTTCCTTTAATTGCTGAACTTAAATCCTCTGGCTGTATAGGTTTGATTCCTTTACTATGCAAAACCTCTAACTCCCTATATTCTACACTATCTTTCATAGTTGTCAGATTCTTTGCCCTCTCTTCAGCATTTCTTAGCATGTTATTTTTCATATGCTCAATAACAACAGAAGGTTTAACTGCTATGTATCTAACAGGCTTTCCTAATTTGGCTATTGCAAAGCCTCTCTTTTCCAGGCTTTCTAAAACATCATAGACACGGCTTCTTGGAACACCACTTATCTCAGCTATCTCACCAACAGTAGCTATAGTCTTGTTTAAGAGGGCTATCCAAACCTTACTCTCATAAATGTTCAAACTAAAATGGTACTTCACTTTTTTGATAAGTTCAGTTTTAGCTATCATCTTATATTACATATATTTTTTGTTTATTTATTTTTGATTTTTCTTTTAATTGTGTAGAAGGATCAAAAATAATATAGGGTGTTTTAGAAACAGGGTCGGTTATTGTGTGTGACCCATCCTTTTCATCAATAATTATACCAAATCTATCTAATTTCAAGTTTTTTTGAAGTTCAGTTGGTTCCATTTTATTACTATTCGACAAGGACAAAGGGATTTAAAAACCTTTCTATTTTTTAATTATTGATAAGTGACTACAAAAAACTATTTTGTTTTAAATCAAAAACCTTAAGATATATTTTATAGAGGAAAAATCTAAAAATAAGAATCTGTAAATTGTGGTCTTAAAAAACAAAAGATTTAAAAACCATTTTCAATAAAATATCTTGTTGAGTTTGTCTGAAAAATGTATGTTCTACAATCCAAACACCTTAAACTGAAGCCAGAAGAAGCCAGATTATTATTGGAAAAACTTAATATTACTGCAACTCAACTACCTAAAATCAAAAAAAAAGATCCTATTTTGTCCGACGATATAAAAGTAGGAGATATAATTAAGATTGAAAGAAAAACATCCAACGGCAAAGTTATATATTACCGTATTGTTGTTCCTTAATTAATTTTGATTGTTTTATCTTAAAATGGTTGAAGAAGGAAAAAACAAAAAGGAAGAAGCCCAAAAGGTCGAGGAAAAGGAAAAAGGGAAGGGGAAAGAACAAATCGAGGAAGATAAGAAGAAAAAACACTTCCTTATTAGAAGATACTTGCAACAGCACTCTCTTATTGAATCTAATATTCTATCTTTTAATGATTTTATTGAGAACAGACTTCAGGAGATTGTTAACAACATAAATGAAGAAATCTCAAGGGAAGAGGTCGAGCTCTGGCTAGGTAAAATCTCTGTTGGAAGGCCACAAATTATAGAGGCTGATGGTTCTATCAGAAGCATTTTACCTATAGAGGCCAAGTTAAGAAAAATAACTTATTCAGCTCCTGTTTATCTCGAGATAGGAGTTGGCGGCAAAGAATACAGTAATGTAGAGATAGGAAGAATGCCCATAATGGCAAAAAGTAAGTGGTGTAATTTACATGGTATGTCCACTGCCGACCTTGTGAAGAATTATGAAGATCCTGCTGATTCTGGTGGTTACTTTATCATTAATGGAAACGAACGTGTTCTTGTTATGATTGAGGATTTAGCACAAAACCAGGCATTTACAGAAGAAACAATAAAAGGTATTTCTTTAAGAATGTATTCTTCTCGTGGCAGTTATAGGATTCCTGTTTCTATAACCCAAACTCAAGATGGGTTAATTCTTGTCTCTTTTTCTCGCTTCAAAAGCATCCCCTCCTTTCTTCTTATCAAGGCTTTAGGAATAACAAAAGATTCAGACATAGCTTCCTTTATTGGTAGCGAATCTGACAGTCTCATAGTTAATCTGTTCGAACATGCAAAAGTGCAGGATATGAATGACGCCTTGATGGCAATAGCAGAAATCATGAAAATACAAGGGACAAAAAAAGAAATGCTTGATAGAGTAAAACTGAGATTTGACTCAGCATTATTGCCTCATATAGGGACAAAGCCAGACTCAAGAAAGGAAAAAGCAATCACATTATGCAAATTAATCAAACAATTTCTAGTAGCAAAGGAACATAAGCTAGAGAGTGATAAGGATCATTATTCTAACAAACGTGTGAGATTAAGTGGTAATCTTCTTACTGACTTATTTAGAGTTAACCTGACAATTTTCATCAGAGACCTCCAACATAATTTGCAGAAGATTGCAAGGAAAAAGAAATTTTATTCCATAAGAAGTCTTGCGAAATCCACCTTATTTTCACACCGTATTGAAAGTGCTCTTGCAACAGGTTCCTGGATAGGACAGCGTTCTGGGGTCACGCAAAATATGGATAAAACAAATATCCTCTCTAAACTATCCCAATTGCAGCGTGTGATAAGTCTGCTCCCTAGTGAACAAGAAAATTTCAAGGCAAGGACATTACACCCAACACACTATGGAAGATTCTGCCCAATAGAGACACCTGAAGGAACATCTATTGGCTTAAGAAAAAATTTATCATTGCTAGCAAAGGTGAGCACTTCTGTAAAACTTTCAGATAAAGAATTCATAAATACTCTTGAAAATATAGGATTAAAAACCTTCAAATAAAAAAATGGAAACAGATGTATTTTACAATGGTCATTTTATTGGTGAAGTAGAAGACAATAAGCATTTTATAGAAGTATTGAGAGAAAAAAGAAGAGCTCAGGAATTACCTTCTGAGCTAAGCATTAGATATGATAAAGTTGGCGATATAATTTTCTTGACAACTGATGTTGGCAGAGTTTTAAGGCCCCTAATAATTATCAAAGATGGACAGCCAAAATTAAAGGAAGAACACATAGAAGCACTAAAAAAAGATGAATTGAGTTGGGATGACTTGATAGCTCTTGGCATAATAGAATATGTGGATGCTGCTGAAGAGGATAATTTGTTTGTGGCAATATCAGAAGAAGATTTAACCCCAGAACACACGCATCTAGAGGTAGATCCAATGGCAATGTTTGGAGCAATCATATCTTTGATACCTTATGGAAACCATGACCAGAGCTCAAGATTAAATAAAGTAGGAAGAACACATAAACAAGCTCTTGGCCTTTATGCTGCTAATTACCTTAATCTTATAGATACTGATGTAAGTATTCTCCATTATCCTCAGAAACCAATCGTGAGAAGTTTTGTTTATGATACAATAAACTTTTATCCGGCTGGTCAGAATGTTATCGTTGCTATCATGCCTTATGAAGGATATAACATGAGTGATGCTATAGTTCTAAACAAGGCAAGTGTGGATAGAGGATTAGGAAGAAGCACATACTTTAGACCATATACTTCAACTGAATTGCATTACACAGGTAACTTGAAAGATAAAATAGGTGTGCCAACAAAGGATGTTAGTGGTTACAGAACAGAGAAATCTTACCGTTATCTAGAAGAGGATGGGGTGGTTTACCCAGAAGCAGAATTAGAAGAAAGTGAGGTGGTTATAGGAAAGATGTCCCCTCCAAAATTCTTGCTTGAGATGGAAGAAATTTCTTTAGCCAGGGTAACAAAAGAGAATAGTACTGTAATAAGACAGGCTGAAAAAGGTATCGTAGATGGTGTTTTTCTTACAACAGACTCTCAAGGTCACAAGATTGTGCAGGTTAGAACAAGAGATAATAGAATTCCTGAAATCGGAGATAAATTTGCCTCCCCACACGGACAAAAAGGTGTCATAGGAGCAATAGTTAATGAAGAAGATCTACCCTTCACTTCCAAAGGAATCAAGCCAGACCTTATTTTTAATCCTCATGGGATTCCAGGCAGAATGACAGTTGGCTATCTTCTAGAACTACTGACTGGAAAAATAGGCTGTCTAAATGGAAGAATAATAGATGGTTCTTCTTTTAGTAAACCTAATATTAAAGAATTTGAAAAAATGCTGCTTGACTTAGGTTTCAGGCCAGATGGAAAAGAAACTCTGTATGATGGTTTGACAGGAAAGCCTCTTGAAGCAAAAATTTTCATCGGCAATATTTATTATTTAAAGCTAAAATATATGGTTGCAAACACAATACAAATGAGGGCTTCTGGTAAAATTACCTTGTTAACGAGACAACCAGTTGAAGGAAGAGCAAAAGGTGGTGCATTAAGATTAGGGGAGATGGAAAAAGATGTTTTAGTAGCCCATGGAGCTTCCTTATTGCTTAAAGAAAGATTCAGCTCAGATAATATCGTTGCACACATATGCCCAAAATGTGGAAGTTTTGGAATTCGAGATAAGCTAAGGAAAAGAGAAATTTGCCCTCTTTGTGGTGGCCAGAAATTAGAGCCAGTAGAAATTTCTTATGCCTCCAAGTTATTAATGGAAGAGCTCATCTCTCTCAGCTTATTCCCTCATCTAATGCTCAAGAACAAATATGAGGATTAAGAATAAAAAAAAGAAAAAACAAAATGGAACCAATAATTAAACAGATCAAGGAAATTCAATTTTCCTTGTTCTCTCCTGAGCAGATAAAGAAATTTGGTGCTGCTAAAATTGTAACTCCAGAACTTTATGACATGGACGGCTATCCAGTAGATGGTGGCTTGATGGATCTAAGACTAGGAGCAATAGGTCCAGGAGTCAGATGCAGAACTTGTGGAGGATTGCTTAAAGAGTGTTTGGGTCATTTTGGATATATTGAACTAGCTCGTCCTGTTCTGCACATAAAATTCCTTCCTCTTATATATCTATGTTTAAAAGCTACATGCCAGGAATGTGGAAGGATTCTCTTGACAGAGGAATACATAAAATTAAAAAGAGTAGATAAAGCAAGAACAGCAAAAAAATGCCCTTATTGTGGAACAAAACAAGAAAAAGTAAAACTAGACAAGCCATCTTCTTTTTACATTGGCAAAAAAAGAATCTTCCCTACAGAAATTCGTGAAAGACTTGTTAGGATAAGTGACAGTGATGCTCGTGTTCTAGGAATAAATCCAAAATCTTGTAGACCAGAGTGGGCTATTCTAACTCTTTTGTTAGTCCCACCGGTAACAGTTCGCCCTAGCATAACTCTTGAAACAGGAGAGAGAAGTGAGGATGATTTGACACATAAGCTAAGTGATATTGTTAGAGCAAACCAGCGTCTGTGGGAGAATCTTAATGCAGGGGCCCCAGAAGTTATCATCGAGGATCTATGGGATTTATTACAATACCATTCAACAACTTTCTTTGATAATACAATAAGTCATGTTCCTCCAGCAAGACATAGAAGTGGACAGCCATTAAAAACAATAACTGAAAGAATTAAAGGAAAACAAGGAAGAATCAGGCATAATCTTGCTGGTAAAAGAGTCAATTTCAGCTCAAGAACAATCATAAGCCCAGATCCATACATTGAAATTAATGATGTTGGCGTCCCTCTTGAAATAGCAAAAGTTCTTACTGTCCCTGAAAGAATCACAACATCTAACATGGGCCTTCTTAGCAAAAAAATTGAAAAAACAATTTACCCAGCTGCAAACAGTATTATTAGACTAGACGGCAAGAGAAAAAGAATCACAGAAGAATTAAGAGAACAACTTAAAGAAGAACTTGATATTGGCTATCTTGTTGAGAGACACCTAGAAGATAATGATATTGTTCTTTTCAACAGACATCCCTCACTACATAGAATGAGTCTTATGGGGCATTTTGTAAAAGTACTCCCAGGAAGAACATTTAGAATACACCCAGCAGCAACCTTCCCATACAATGCAGACTTTGATGGTGATGCTATGAATATTCACGTGCCACAAACAGAAGAAGCTAGAGCTGAAGCTAAAGTTCTGCTTGACGTAGCAAACCATCTCATATCGCCAAAAATAAATGCCAATGTGTTAGGTTGTGTTGAAGATGCTATAACCGGCCTCTATCTATTGACATCAGCAAAAAATATCCCAAGAGAAGAGGCTATACAACTTCTCTCAGCATGTGGTACTAATATAAAAAACATACACTTTAAAGAAAAGGTTTATGGAAGAGAAATATTCTCAGCATTACTTCCAAAAATAAATTTTGAAACAAAATCAAAAGCTTGTAAAGGAAGGGGCTGTCCTTACTTTGAAAGATGCAAAAAGGAAAATTGCCCATATAATGCATATGTTGCAATCAAAAATGGAAAGCTTATTTCTGGTCTTATCGATGAAAAAATAATTGGTGTTGAAACAAATACTCTAACAAGAGAGTTAGATAGACAGGCAGGAAGAAAAAGAACAATAGATTTCTTAAAGAGAGTATTCCTGCTTGGCGTCCTTTATTTGACAAGAAAGGGTTTCACTATCTCAATAGCAGATATTGAAACCACAGATAAGGTTAAGGAAGAAACAAAAGAAATAATCAAAGGAGCTGAAAAGAAAGTACAGAAAATAATTGCCTCTTTCTATGACAATACTTTAGAAATAATTCCTGGAAAAACATTTGAAGAGAGCAGAGAAATTAAAATCTTACAGACACTTAATGAGGTAAGAACAAAAGTAGGAGATTCTGTTAAAAAAGAACTCAAAAAGGATAATCCTGCCTATATAATGGCTGTGTGTGGCTCCAGAGGAAGTCTTTTGTTCTTAACACAAATGGCTTCCACAGTGGGACAGCAGTCTCTCTGGGCTAAAAGAATAAACTTTGGATATAATAACAGGACTCTATCATTTTACAAAGAGAGGGATTTTGCAGCTAGGGCAGGCGGATTTATTTATTCTAACTATTTAAATGGATTAAAAGCAGACGAGTTTTTCTTTACAGCAGTTACAGGAAGAGATGGACTCATGGATACAGCACTAAGAACACCAAAATCCGGCTACTTGTACAGAAGGCTTGTAAATGCACTACAAGATTTGAGGGTGGAATATGATGGGACTGTAAGAGATTCTAATGCAAACATTATTCAATTTGAATATGGGGAAGATGGTATAGACATAACAAAAGAACATCTTGAAGATAACAAAATTGCTCCTGGAGAGGCTATAGGAGTTATAACAGCAGAGAGTTTTGGTGAACCAGCTACACAGATGACACTTAATGTTTTCCATTTCGCCGGCGTTTCAGAAATGCAGATTACAGTTGGCCTTCCAAGATTAATAGAAATATTTGACGCAAGGAAGAAACCAAGCACTCCTAGTATGGAGATTTATCTAGAAAGACAGCATAATAATTCAGGGGCTGCCAAAAGAATAGCTGCAAAGATAAGAGAGATAAAATTAAATGATATTACTGAAGAAATCCAGGTAAATTTTAGCGAATCCAAAATCAATATAAAACTAAACAAAAAATCCCTTAGAGAGTTACATCTAAGCAAGGAAAAAATCATCTCAGCTCTAGAATCAAAATATATCAGAATAAAAAAAACAGATGAAGGATTATCAATAAAACCAAAGGAAGAAGAAGATTTTAAAGGTCTATATAAGATAAAAGAAAAATTAAAAGAGACAAATGTTGCTGGAGTCAAGGGAATATCTCAAATCCTCATCGTAAAAAGAGATTCAGACTATATTATTCTTACAGCTGGTTCTAATCTTGAAGATATTTTCAAAATAAAAGGTATTGATAAAAATAAGGTAATAACAAACAATATTTATGAGATCTATAATGTCCTTGGAATAGAGGCAGCAAGACAAGCAATAATTAATGAAGCAAAGAAGGTTATAGAAAAACAAAGTCTTGCCATAAATGATAAACACATTAAACTGGTTGCTGATGCCATGACTTCAAGCGGAAGTGTTAAGGGGGTTACAAGAGTTGGAATAATATCAGATAAATCATCTATTCTTGCTAGAGCTTCATTCGAAACACCTATAAAACATTTTGTTAATGCTTCTATCACAGCATCAACAGACCATCTTGTGAGTGTGATTGAAAACCTAATTCTCAACCAACCTGTACCAGTAGGAACAGGGCTTCCTGGACTACTTGTAAAAATAACAAAACAAGAAGACTTAGCTAGGAAATAATAAATCAAATAAAAATAAAAAACTAAAACAAAGGAGAAAATGGCACAGATTACAAATAGCCTTACAAAAGAATTGAAAAAGAGAGATGTAATTTTCGGACCAAAAATAGCTTTTAAAAAATTTAGGGATATTGAAAAAATCTACTTGTCTAAGGATTGTTCAATAGACTCTAAAGAATTCCCAAAAACAAGCATAGTAATAAAAACAGATCTGACAAGAGAAGAACTAAAAGAGTTGTGTAAGAAAAGTTTTAATATCTCAGTTGTTTCTGTATTAAAAGAAGAAAAAGAAATAAAGAAAAAAACAGGAAGCAAAAAATGAAGATTATAGCAAAACTTGACATCCAAAAAATACAATATATGAATGTTTTTGAAAAAGTTGTTGGACTAAAAGCAAAATATTGCTTTAATTATGATTCAATCATCATTTTCGCGGTGCCAAGAAAATTAGTCACCAAAGCCATAGGAAGAAATGCAGAGAATGTAAATAGGCTCATGAGGAGAATAAATAGGAAGGTAAAGATAGTTGCTGTACCAACAAGCAGAGCTGATCTTGAATACTTTATCAAGGTTCTCATATTCCCACATAAATTCAGAAAACTCTTACTTCAAAATAATGAGCTTATAATTTTTAGTGCACTAAGAGAAAAGGCAGCCCTGATTGGAAGAGGGAAAAGAAGACTCCATGAGCTTTCTGATATTCTTGAAAAGTTCTTTAGTATTAAAAAGGTAATAATCAAATAAAAATAAAATGTATGAGCCTAGAGAGGATTCTTTTCTTTTATTGAAACATATTAAAAATTACATAAATAAAAATGATATTGTTCTTGATATAGGAACAGGATCAGGAATTCTCGCAAAAGAATCATCTAAATATGCTAGAGAAGTTATAGCTTGTGATATTAATAAAGAATTAATTAAGAAACTAAAAAGAAATAATAAAAATCCCAAAATAAAATTCATATATTCAGATTTATTTTCAAATATAAAAGGAAAATTCAATCTCATTTTATTCAATCCACCTTACCTTCCAAGCAAAAAAATTAAATATAAAGAAATAGATGGCGGCAAGAGCGGAACAGAAATCATCAACAGATTTTTAAGAGAAGCGAAAAATTATCTAGAAAAAAATGGAAAAATTTTATTGTTATGTAGTAGCTTAAATAAAAATGTTGAACAGTTGTTTAAAAAATATCAATACAATTTCAAAAAAATTGATGAGGAGAAATTTTTCTTTGAGAAACTTTATCTTTATGAACTAAAATAAAAAACTATAAAAAGATTAAGGAGATTAAAGATTCATGAAATATGATTTGGAGATAGACAAAATTATTAGAACAATTAAAAAGGAAAAAGCAAAACTTGTCTGTTTGCAACTTCCAGAAGGATTAAAGCTAGAAGCCACAAAGTTAGTAGATAAGATTGAGAAAAAAACAAAAGCAAAATGTCTTATTTGGCTTGGTTCTTGTTATGGTGCTTGCGACCTGCCTCTTGAACTTAAAAACCTGAATATAGACCTGATTATCCAATTAGGCCATAGCCCTTGGCCATATAAAAACAAAAACATTAAGATTCTAAACAAATAGAATTCTCTTAAAAGTTTCTAAATCATATTTTGACCTAAATTCAGAATTATTTCTAACAAAATTCCCTATAATAAGTCTTGTTTTATATTTTTTACAAAGTCGAGCATTCTGAATCATTCTTCCTAAAATAAGAGCTTTTGTTATATCTTTGCTCTCTAAAATAAAATCACTAAAATTCTCTATAATTATCTTATCATTGTCTCTAGCTATCTTACATAATACCTGATTTAAACCAGAATTTCTATAATGCAAGAAATCCTTTTCTCTTTTGTATTCAGGACTTACCAAAGCCCTGACTTTTTTATGTTCTAAAGTGATACGATTTATTTCATCATTTATCCCTAAAACAAGAATAAAGGAAATATAATTAGATGCTTTATCAACCATCCTCCTCAACATCTCTATTCCCTTAGTTTTAATTAAAAAAGCATTATAAGTACTTTTGTCTTCTTTTCTTATTTCCTTTAATTTAGACACTTCCTTTACAAAATAAACTTTATCAAAACCTAATTTCTTGAAAGAATATTCTATTTTCTTGTTTCTTTTTCCAATAAAAAAACATATCATTTTTTCATAGATTTAAATTTTTTTAATTTTTCTTTCATAAAATCAAATACAGGAGTCATAATATAGCCTTTCTTCATATTACCAAGAACTTCACATTTTTCTGGGTAACACCAATAATAATAAGAAATATATGCGCAGATTATTGAATCAAGTAAATCTTCAAATTCTTTTAATGCTTTTCCTTTCAATCCTTTTATTTTTTTCTTAAAAATTTCTTTTGGAAGTTTTAATTTTGGATTCGCTTTTTCTAAATTCTTTAGATATTTCTTATATTTCTCAAATTCTTTCCATCTAAATTCATAATTTCTTTTTGGCCTGGCTTTATATCTAAGAATATGTTTAAGATTAAATAAGACAACAATTGAAGGATGAGGATAAACTTCAATGATTTTATTTGTTTTTTCAAAACGTTTTAGAAAAGGATTATGTTCAAAACCTTTTTTTTCTAGTAATTTGACTATTCTTTCACCTCTAACTTCTCCATCCCAACTTAATCTTTTTCTATTTGCAGGATGTGCTCCCGCGTGATATTCTCTAAAAAGATGTCCTGTGTAATCTTCTGCTATTCTTCTTCCATTCTCATTTGGAACAAGAAGAGGAGCATCTATAGCAATAATTGTATTTTTATTTTTTGTTTCCCTTGTTATAAAATCAATTATTTCTTCGTTTGTCAAAATTTTATCTTTGAATGAAATTAATTTTGCTTCTTTCTTGTTTCCTTCGAGGATAGCAATTGCACTATTATTCCTTGAAGACCATGCTAAATCTAATCCAACAAATATCATTTTACAACAAAAAGTTTTGAGTCTTTAACCCTGAAAAAACCAAGCCTGCTTCCACAGTCTAACCATCCATGAGCATAATTCAGGGCAGCAAAAGCATTAACCATATGACCTTTAGATTCAAAATACTTGGCATCATCATAATATCTCTGAGCCATATCAATAACAACCAAAGCTTCCTTTTTCTTTTTCTTGTTCATTGCTTTCTTTGCAATTTTAAGAGCCTTGCTAGTAAGTCTAAAATATTTTTTTAGATGGCTTTTACACACTAAATTAATCTTCTCTATCTTCTTTATCTTCCTTATCTTCTTTTCCTTCATAACTTTTATAAACATAATTAAATTTAAAAATTTATGGAATTGAAAATAAAGACTAAAAAAAGAGAGGAAATAGTTGATATAACAATACAGATAGAAAATCTTGTTAAAAAATCAAAACTCAAGGAAGGTTTGTGTCTTGTCTATGTTCCTCATGCTACAGCTGCCATAACTATTAATGAAAATTATGATCCTGCTGTATGTGAA
Source organism: Candidatus Pacearchaeota archaeon (assembly GCA_026016245.1). Classification (GTDB taxonomy): domain Archaea; phylum Nanobdellota; class Nanobdellia; order Pacearchaeales; family UBA284; genus DAOWHW01. The sequence continues at coordinate 10,382 of CP061211.1, read as the reverse complement.
GATTTTCTTGAAGCTTTAAGGAAAATAGCACCAAAAGGAATTTGGAAACATGACAAAATAGATGGAAATGGTGATGCTCATATTAAAGCAGCAATTATAGGGCCAAGTGAAGTTATCCCAATAAAAAATTCAAAACTGGCATTAGGAAGATGGCAAGGCATAATGTTTTGTGAATTTGACGGCCCTCGTGAAAGAAGAATTATTATTAATTTAAAATAAAATGAAACAACAAAAAAATATTTTTATTGTTTTTGATGGAATTGATGGGAATGGTAAAAGCGCACAAGTAGAAATTCTTAAAAAATATCTAGAAAAACTTGGCTTTGATGTTTTTTTAATAAGTGAGCCTTCTGAAGGAGAATATGGAAAAAAGATAGAAAATTTATTGAGAAGAAAAGAGGCAGCAAGAGTAAGCAAGGAAAAATGGTTAGAACTTTTTAGACTTGATACAAAAGATGTTGTTAGGAATATAAAAACAGCGCTGGAAGAAAGAAAAATTGTAATATGTGACCGTTATTATTACAGCACTCTCGCTTATCAACTTGACGAAGAAGAATGGCAAGAATATACAAAAGAATTTTTAATGCCAACAATTACTTTTATAATTGATGTTCCAGCTGATATTGCTCTAGAGCGAGTAAAAGAGAAATATGAGATTACCAAAGAAAAAAGATCTTATTTTGAAAAATTGAAAATATTGCGTAAAACAAGAAAAAAGTTCCTTCTCCTGCCAAATTATCTAAAAGACAATATCAAGATTATAGAAGGAAACAGGCCAATACAAACAGTTGCTAAAGACATAAAAAAAGAAATTGATATTCTAATGAAGACTTAAGGTTTCTTGAATAATATGATTGCTGTTCCTGTGTATTCTCCTTCTTCTACATCTTCTGGCACTACTGCTGTAAATTCAATACTCTTATCACCTTCAAAAACAAAATTATTCTCTGAAACCATAACCCAAGGTGCTAAATCACCTTTAAGTATGACCTTCACTTTTGTCGGCTCATCAGCTGAAAGCTCAACAGAACGTTTTGATCCTCCTGAAGGCATAACCACTCCAAAATTTAAAATATCTGGATCAACGCTAAAACCAACATAATCAGCAACCTTCAATTTCATCTCATAAACCTGTCTCTGCCTGACGCCATATTGATAATTTAAATAATAATAAAGAAATTGTGTTATGGCTGTTACTACCATAGCAATTATGATAAGCATAAGAAAAAGCCTGCCCCATCTTATCTTTTTTTTAGTTTTAGTTCTTGTCTTAGCCTTTACCATATAAATTATTGATGTTTTACTATTTTTTAATCTTTTTCTTTTTCACAACTCGTCCCTGTCTTTTTTTCATCATATGTATTATTAAAATAATTAATACAAGAACAGCAATTATAAGCATGAATAATAAGATGGCAGTTAAAGAGATGGCTGGCCCTTCCACAAATTCTTTTACCTTTATTTTTCCCTCTTTTACAGTTGTTTTATCCTCATAATGTAATACAACTTTAGCATCATACTCCCCAGTCTCAATTCCAGTAGTATCCCAATAAGCCACAAGATTCCTTGTTTCCCACGCTTTAATATTAGTTGGGGGAGTTTTTATGGTGGCTATAACTAAATTCTTCGTAGGGTGTTTGACTTCAATAGAAGCATAAATATCCTTAATTTCACCTTTCCACCCGTTTTTGACTTTGACATTTATAGGATTTAACTGATTCTGAGATACTTCTTCTGTAAATTCCAAAATCTCAATATTAAGTTCCCCAACACGGAAAGTTTTTTCTACAGTTTCTTGAAGTCCATCATAATAAAGTATTGCCTTTACCTTATATTCCCCTATATCCATATCACTTGTATTATGAGATGCACTCAAAGTTGTTTTTTGACCACTAACTAAATAATCTTTATCTGTTTTAAGTGTAACAATTTTCGTTTCTTTCCCAGCACTAACCTCTTGACTATAAATATCTATCACACTATGAATATCAATTGCTTCAGTGCCTATATTAAAAACATTAAGTTTGAATTCAGCATCTTCGCCTTTAGCAACATTTTCAACATCCATAGAAACTTCAACATGTTTGCCTAGATGTGGTGAAATTACAATAATTACAGCACAAACTCTTACCCTGGTTCCGATACCTGCTCCTGCGCCCTCAGGGGTTCTTCCTTCAGCCTCTGTTGCGCAAATATATAATCTATGCTCTCCTGGCTCAAGTTCTTGAGGTAATTTCATATGAGCCTCAAAACTTCTAAGTTCTCCAGGAGCAAGATCTTCAAAAACACTAGTACTCAAAGTAAAATATGGTGTTAGATCACCATTCATATCAATATAATGATCCATTGGCCTAATAGTATTGGAATCTACATGATAAACATATGTTTTTTCTAGTCCAGGTTCAAAAAAAAGAACTTCATACACAGCACCAGCTATACCTGGGGCAGTAATTAAAGTTGAATTGAATATTATTACTAAAAATAGAAATAAAAAAATAAAAATAAAAATCTTTTTGTTCATTCTTCTCTTTTTGGATTTTTATAAATAAAAAAATAAATTCTAAATAAATTTAAAAATTTTATTTATGGAGCTGCTGTTCCAGTAAATGTCCATTCCGCTGTTTTTGCACTAGCTATTGCATCCTTTGGAATTTTTAGATAACAGCCAACATACATCTCATCATTAGTTGTGTCTAAGCTATTACATATTGTTATGTTTGCTGTTGATATCTCACTTCCAGGATACCCTATCAGACCAGCACCACCAATACAAGCATCAGAAGTTTTATCCTCAAACCATACTGTAACATTTGGACTACTTCCTCCAATCATTGTTGCTGCATCCTTATCTGAACTTACATTAATCTTTGCATTAGTGTTTCCTACATTCTTTATTACCATACAATCTGGGGCATATGATGTTGTGTTTGTCCAGTTTGCTTTTGTATCCCCAAGTTCACAACATGGCGGTTCACCTGTTGATCCAGGAGCTAGAATTGCATAGTCATATCCTTCTGTAACATGCCCACTTCCAAAACCACAATAAGGCTGTGTTATATTAATTGATATCTTTCCTGTAATTGTAACATTGACATAACCAGCTGTTCCATAACCTGTCACTCCTGCTAATCTATTAACTCTGTCAATACTATACCAAGTTCCTACAATTGTTACTAAAATAGCTACTACTAACAAAAACACAAGGAATTTATTTGATATTTCAGCCATTTTCTCTTTTTTCTTTGATTTATAAATTTAATAATATTTAAATTAATATTATTCTATTGACCTTCTTATCTTCTATATCTTTTTAAGCTGGGGGGTTTTCAATATTAACTCCTACTTGCCCAGCTCCTGAAGACATATAATCTGATGGATTAGCCACTGTGACACTAACTCCCCCAGTACTTTTCATCTGCCCAGTAGAAACTCCCACCATTGCATTATCTATAGTATTCAAAATAAACCAGGTTCCAATAACTGAAACTAAAATAGTGGCGATAAGAAGGATAACAACTACTGTCTTTGAAATATCTCCCATTCTTTCTTTTTCTTTTTATCTCTTTTTAAATTAAAATTAATAGAAAAAAGAAATATTTAAATGTTTAGTTTATTACTCCGATGCTGATGTTACTTGATGTAACAAAATTAATTTATGATTTTTTTCGTTTTCTTTTTTAAATAAATAAAGACGATAATATCTACAATAATAAACAAGATAATAGCAACAATAAGAGCTATTATCACTGGATTTATTTTTTTAATTTCTGTTATTGATATTGGAACTGTAGGATGTTTTTCAAATTCAAACTTCCCAAAACCAATCTCTATTCTATCACTACCTAAAGAAATTATAAGGCCTTGTTCTTCTGTCTTATTATTATAATAAATAATAAGATTGGCTCCATAATCCCCTTTTTCAAAACCATAAGTATCCCAATAAGCCTCTATTGTCTCAGTCTTATTTGGCTCAATATCTATATGAGTAGAATTAAACTGGCTTCTAAGAAGGCCATATCTATCATAAACCAGCATTGTAGAATAAACATTTTTCATTGTCTCTGCTGAAGGATTTATTATTTCTACTTCAACTTTTGCAGGTTCTCCTTTCTGATAGTGCTTAACAAATACTTTAGTAACATTTATTTCCTCTTTTTCAGGGGCAGTTATATTTGATAAAACATAAAGCTGATGTTCTACAGCAATATTTATACCAATTGTTGTTCCTTGAGCTAAATTATTAGAAGCTGTTTCTGAAGCAATTATTTTTGCTTTTATCCCTCCACTATCAATACTAGAAGGAAATCTAACCTTATAACTTAAAGTTTTCATATATTCATCTGCATTAAATTTAACAGATGTCTGATTTAAAATGACAAAATCAGACCATTCTCCTCCTACTTTCAAAGAAATATTCATAGCTTTGTTTTCAGTATTAACAAGTCTAAATTCAACTATTTTTTCAATATCTGGTTCAAATTCAAAACTAGTTCTTCCAGGAGTAATTCCAAGAGCATTAACATTGCTAAACAAGAAGGTAAATATAAAAAAAGTTATAACTAATAAAAATATCTTCTTTTTTCCCTCTTTCCTTCTTTTTATTTTATTTCTCATTTTTATTTATTCCTCCTTTTATTCTGCTATGTCTTCAAAAGTTCCTGTTAGAGTTATGATTGAATTTTTATCTCCGGGAGGTTCTTTGCTTAATGGAGCAAGCTTAATATCTAATTCAGCGCTATCATTCAAATCATCCCAGCTCCAATTGAATTCATTTAAAACATTAGGTGTTGTAAAGCCAATTGGAATATTAGCCCAAGATATTGTACTAGTGCTCCAATTAAATGAATTTGATTCTAAAAAATCAAATTTGTATTGATAAGATTCATTTGTTGCAGGAGTAATATCCCATAATTGTGTAGCATAAATACTCATGTTAACAAAACAATTTCCATCATTTTGTATTGAAACAGGCCATGGATTATTATCAGTAGTATCATTGCTTGTCCCAGGTTGCATAGAACCAAAATTAGATGTATCATTTATCGGACTTACAGCTACTAAACTATCAATATTAAAACGCCATTCATCACTAACAGGACCATAATCCTCACCATCCCACGCTTTAATAGTCCAATTGTAATATTCAAGAGTATCCCAAAAATTTTTCAAAAACTCATCATCATTAGGGGTATAATTTGACTGAGCAATATTTTCAATAAATCTATTATCAAGAGGATCACAATTACCAAATTGTTTATTACAAGTTAAATTCAAAACATAATGTATTGAATCACCATCCTCATCTATAGCATTAGTCCAATTAAACAAAGGAGTTCTATCTGTTATATGGCTTTCATTTCCAGGACTAATTAATACAGGTTTAGTAGGTGGTCTATTTAAAATAAATATAACAAGTTTATTTATAGTTAAATTAACTTCTTGAGATTTTTCCTTATAATTTTCTGAAGTTTTACTTGCATTCATGCTATAATTGGTATAATAATATTTTCCTGTCGCATTTTCAAAAAATTCAGTTACATTCTGTCTTTCTATATAGCCTGAGCTGTTTGTTAATTTAGTAAATGTTAAAGTATTATTAACATCCCAAGCAGTTACATTGGCTTGATCAATAGGTTGATTTAGCTTATTTTTAACATAAACATCTACATACCATTTTATGTAAAGAGCTCCACTCTCAAGCTCTGGACTAAAAAATATGCTGGTTTTATTGAAGGAAACATTTAAAAAAGTTGCATTTAAAGTCTGGGTTCCTTCTAAACCTGCTGATGCATAGATGTCTTTTGTTGCAGAGTTTGTTATTTTTGAATCTTTTAGTATATTATCCTGACATCCAGCAAGATTATCTGCACTAATATAAACTCCAAAAGCACTTGAATCTATTTCTGCATTGATTATAATATTGTCATGACAATATCCTGGAGCAGAAGCATCAGAAATATGGATCCCTTTTTGATTATTTGATAAGATTGTAATGTTTATTACCTCATTATAATTTCCCTCTATTCCAAGTCCAAAATCAGTATTATCATTAACAATATTATCATATACTTTATTAGAACTTGAAGTTCCTCCAATTCTTATCCCAACAGTATTGCTATTTGCAGTGTTATTATAAATTGTATTATTATTTGATCCTGTTAGGAAAAGACCCCATTCTGAACAATCATAAAACTCATTAAAGCTGAGATTATTATTATTGCAAGCTCCAGCATCAACATCTCCACTTGGTCCTCCAAGGATAATCCCATCATTTGTATTATGAGCACCAGTTGTATTTGAGCCATTTATGAAATTATAAAAGAAATCATTATAATGGCTTTGAGAAAGAATAAATCCAAAAGTATCTGTATAATAAATCTTATTTGCTGTTATGTTTGTATAATTGCTTTTACATAATGTTACTCCAGCTTCTGTTCCATTATGATTCATAACTCCTGACTCAGAATCATCTCCATAAATTGAATTATTATATATTGTTCCATTACTGCTTTCAACAAACCAAATTCCAGATTCATAGAATTTGTAAGGAATTGTGTCATTAAAAGGATCACAAGTTGCCCACTCTGTTGCTGCTCCATAATCAAATTTATATCCATAATTATGCTGAATAGTTGTATTAAAAGAATTCATGACAAGAATTCCTGCCTTGCCATTTGTCATATTACAATATTCTACTGTACTGTCATCAGACTCATTTAAGACTATACCAAAGCTCCACACAGAAGCATTGGTTTGATTGATTGTGCAGTTGGTTATTGTTATGTTGTCATAACCTGCTGAGTTGTTTATTCCATATCCAGTACTTGAAGAAGAGTAATTGATTGTATATCCATCTCCATCTACTATAATATCATCTGCTCCAATTGTAAAACAAGTTCCAGAGGCATTTAAATCACAGTTCATTGTACAAGAACTTGTTATTGTTTCACCACAGATATAATTATATGTTCCATTATTACAGCCGCATAAATGTACATTTACTTGTCTTTCTTCTGTCTGATTTGTATTTCCACTTATATCAATGGCATAAGCCCTAAACTTGTATTCTCCATTTGATAAATTAGTAAAATTATTTTCAAGTCTATATGAGCCAGCATTATAACTTGCTCTAATTTCTTTTATAGACAAGGCCCTGTCATAAATCTGAACTTCATCTATGGTCCCACTAAAATATCTGTTATAGCCAGCATCACACCCAATATGCAAGTCAAGAGCATTATCTACAATTTGACTTCTTGCAACTGTTGAAACAAGATTTGTGTTGGTATAAGTTCTGACATGAGTACTATTATAAGTTACTGTAAGGAAGGCCCATACACCATTAACTAGAGATCCTGCTGCTCCACCATTAATATTTGACCAGCCAGAACTATCTCTGCTTTGGAAATCCCATTTACCATTAGCATAAGTAATAACCCCCCATCCAGATGTCAAAGCTGATGGGAATTTCTCAAATGCATTACCATAATTTTTTAACTGCTTTGGTTTTACCCATGTTGTTAAAGTAAATTCACTACCTTCTAAACCTATACCAGTGGCATCTGATATATTTACAGAATCATCACTTCCGTCAAAATTATATGCTCCTCCAAATTTTCCTGAAGATTCATAAGTTGCACCACTTACAACACCATGATTACTATAAGTGCTGTTATCATTAGCATTATTCTCAAATCTCCACCATCCTCTTAAAGAATAATTCCAATCTAAGACAGCATAATGATCACTTGTGTCACTTGTAGTAACATTAACATAAATATAATCTTCTGATCGTGTTGTTCCATTTCCAGGAGTAGGAGAAACAAATTCTATATTTGGGTTTACAATATCTGTATAAGTAATATTAAGATAAGGCTTTAAACCCTCAGTCTCAGTGTATTCTCTTGAAGCAAAATCAAGAAAAGGTCCAGGAGTCATAAATCCTTCTACACCAAACCTCATGTAAGTTAAATCATTTATTTTTCCAACAGAAGATATAACAGCATCTAAATCTTCTATTCTAAAACTTGTATTCTGGTTATCTAAATTATAATCTGTTGATACTGCGGCAGCCACATTAATGCAAGACCATGTGTTAATAGTTGTGCTGCTCCATATATAGCGTTTTGTTATGTTTGTTTCTTCTAAATTATTATATCCTGTTGCATCAATACTTTCATCCCATGTCTGGTTATTTACTCTTGAAAAATTTGCATCATTATCTGGACTGCCTTGTTTATCAATTATATATAAACAAACTTTTGCATCATCTATTCTGGAGTCATCAGGAATACTACTTATATCCCATTTCATCTGTAATTCATGAGATGGTGGCAGAGCAGGTGCACTACCATGAATATCTGCTGAATCATTGCCAGAAGTTAATTTAATCACAGGATCTATTATCACAAAATCTCCTACTTTTTTGGAGAAATCCTTCACTAGTTCTACTCTTCCTGTTTTGGTTTTTATATTTTGTTCTACTGCTAATCCTGTTATTCTGTATCCTGTTTCTTCATTTAGTATTCTAACATCAAAATCTTCCTTAGCTTTTTCTGAAAAATCAAATTCAATATCTTCTAATCTAAAACCATATTCTAATAGTTCTAGTTCTTTATTTGATTTTATGAGAACTTTTGGGATAAATTTAGAATCATTTATTTTAAATTTATAATCATATCTAATCTCTTTTTCATGCTTGTATAGTTTTGTTGATAGCAAATTATTTGGACCAAGTCCTATGATATTAATATCCACCTCATTATCTCTCCATTTTACATTAAACTTATGTTCTTTTATTTTCTCAATTTTGACAACATCATCAATAGGATAGTAATTTCCATCAGAATCTTTTATATTTACTCTGGTTGAATAAAATATTCTTGTGTGTATACCTTCTTCTTTTTCATAACCATCCCAATTAGGGCCTCTCTCTACTTCTATTTTTTCAACTTCCTTTATTTCTACTATGTCACTTGCTTCAGAAACATTACAAACAAGGTTATAATCAAATTCTCCTGAAGAATCAAATACCTTAATATATTCATAAAAAGGATCTATAAAAAGCATACTATATTCTTTATCATCAAAGAAAATACTACATCCACTTAATATCTGATTTCCATCTTGGTCTCTATAATTAGCATAAAAACCAACTTCATCGCCAGGATATTTTGTTTCATAATCTGTTTCGTCCCATATTTCCAAATAAACCTCTGTTATGTTTGTGATATTTGTTACATTCATGATCTTGCCACCAGCATAAGCAGAAAAGCTTGTTATGTTAAAACTAATATGTGTGCCATTATCCAAGAACCCTATATTTTTAGTTGACCAATCATTATCACATGAAAAAGATCCAATATCCCATTTAGAACAATATAATATAGAAGTTACATTTTCCTCAACTTTTTCTAATGTTATAATTGACTCTTCTAAAACAAGTCCATTAGTTGGCTCAAGAGCAAAAATTTCTGTTTTAATGCCCATAACTTCTTGTTCTGATGTAGGATAATCTATCTGAATAGTTATGTCCTGGGATAATTCTACTATATTCAATTCAGTTTCAGGCAATAATTCTTGAACAATAACTAATCCTATTATTCCTTTTGTAAAATTATTTTCTATAATTTCCTCTTTTATCTCTTCTTGTTTCTCTATAATACTAGCTATCATATTTGTCTCAGCCACCTTGAGATTCAATAGCTGTTCTTTACTCTTATCAAACTCAATCTCAATAATGTCCTTCACTTCTCCTTTTCTATCAACAAAAGTTATTGTAAAGTTAGTTACATTAGTTACGTTAATTTCTGTTATGTTAGTAATATTTGTAATATTCATAAGTTCCATCTCAGTTATATTTTCAAATAAAACTTCTGTGGAAATAGAAGCCAAAGAAATATTTGAATAAACAAAATTAACATCAAATTTGTAAGTGCCAGGTTCATAAACTGTAAAATTGAATTTACTTAGATTAATACCTATAATCTTTTTATCTCTAAGAAAATCAGAACCATAACCATATTCCTTTTCAGCATAGCTAGTTGTTACCTCAACTTCAGTTTTTTTGTTTATCACTTTTATAACAGAATCTTTCAATGTTTCATTTTTGGAAATCACGCTACCAGGAATAAGCTGGGCAAATTCATCTTCATCTATCTCATAAATAAAAGATTCTTCTATTGTACAAATTCCATCTATCACTCTAACTTCTTCTACAGCAGCTCCAGTTAAATCTGGAATATCTATTTCAGTTTCAACAGGTTCTTCAGCAGGCTGTTCTTCTGGTTCTTCTGGTTCTTCTAGTTCCTCTGGTTCTTCTATTGGTTCTTCTGGTTCTTCTATTGGTTCTTCTGGTTCTTCTATTGGTTCTTCTGGTTCTT